>NZ_JBQKFH010000007.1:0-75019 GCF_052119425.1 Enterococcus cecorum | reverse complement strand
AGCTAAGTATGCATTAACAACTTTCTTTTTTAGTTCATAACTGTATTTAGCCATAAAAATACCGACCTCCAATTGTTAGATTTTATGGTCTAACTTTTGGGGGTCGGTACATATTGAGCTATCTCTTTTATTATTGAACAAATTCAGCATTATGCTGCAGCTTGTTCTTCTTTGTATAATTTATTGTCATAGAATTTAATGAATGGGAAGTATACTAAGAAGGCTGCGATACCACAAATAAATGATACGACTAGCGCTTTCCAGTCACCACCTGATCCAATAAATGCACCGATACCAATTGGTGTTGGCCATGGCACTTGCGCAATTGGAGGAGCAATCATTTGTAATTTAATTGCAAAATAACCAATTGTAGCAGCTGTCATTGGTGCTAAGAAGAATGGAATAGCAACAAATGGGTTATAGACTACTGGCAAACCGAAAATAATTGGTTCGTTAATATTAAAGAATGAAGGAACTAATGCCGCTTTACCTAACGCACCTAATTGAGCTGATTTTGCAAAGAATGCGATAAAAATACATAATCCTAAAGTAGAACCAGAACCACCCATTACAACGAATGAGTTTTGGAATTCACCAGCAAACGGAATGTGTGCACCTGCTTGGTTTGCTTCCATATTTGATAAAACAATTGGAGTTAATAGTCCACTTACGATATTTGCACCATGTATCCCTACAATCCATAAAGCATGGATAATAAAGTAAATAACCATTACTCCAATCCAAGTGTTGGTTAAATTAACAACAAATCCAAATGGAATGGCTACTAATTTGAATACATCTGTTTGGAAGAAGACTAAAATTCCTTCAATGAGTATCATCGCAAAAGCAATAAAGAATGTTGGAATCAAAGCGGTAAATGAACGAGAAACCCCTGCTGGAACGGTATCAGGCATTTTTACAATGATATTACGTTTGACACAGAATACATAAATTTTAACAGCAATAATACCCACGATAATTCCTGTAAAGATACCTGTTGAACCTAAGCGAGAAATTGTATTTCCCATTGTTACCCCGTTAATGGTGAAGGCTCCATTCTTTTCATCGACAATTTGTAATAGAGTCATCGTACCATCTTTGAAAACCAATTCTGGAATACACATAAAGAATGCAAACATCGCTAGTAAAGCCCCTGTCAATGGGTTTACATCGATTTTTTCTTCATCATGATGAATCTTAGTATATTCATAGGCGAAAACAATACAAAAATATAATGCCAATATACCCATAGTTGCGGTATTGGCAACCATGTATAGCGAACTTACTTTGAAGAATGTTGCTTCAAAAAATCCACGTAAAAATTCCATTGTATCAGGTAAAATATTCAATACTAAGAACATCGATCCGACAATTGTAAATGGAATAGACGCCATCCCAGCGGCCATCACACCACGTACAATACGCCACTGACTCATCTTACCCATAGGACCCATTAAGTACTTTTCTAAAAATGCAAAAGCCTTGTTGTTTTCCATAAAAAAATCCCCTTTGTAATTTTTATTTTAAAGTTGCTTCATATTCTTTGATGATAGTTAACGCACGATCTTTATTTTGTTCAATCGCATGGATTCTTTTTTCTAAAATGACACAGCCAGCTAATCCTAAACCAAGCCATAAAATCATCGGTAGCATACCTTTTGCAGACATAAATGGAAATAGTTGGTCAGAAAAAGGCGTCAAATAGCTTAAAATCCCCACAAGATTGACTAAACCTTGAGCGTAATAATAATATTTTGCAAAGGGTAGTCGACTTTCCTTGTGCCAATATTTTTTCACTTGTTCAATTACCACCAAAATCCCTACTAAAAATAGCGTGATTGGTATAATGGCTGTCATTTGATGATAACCAATTAGTAAAAACGCCCAATGCATGTTACTGAAGAAGTAAGCAGCCGTCATGTAGCGAATGAGCAAATAACGATTGAAATACATGGTGTTCAAGCTCGTTTCCTGTCTTCTTTGTTTTAAAGCAATCTTTTCTTGATTAACCATTCTCATACTCCTCCAGTAGCATTTATCATTGTTTACTTCACTAAAAATAGAAGCAACTTAAAACCTAAAATAAATTTTCGCCATTTGAAGCAATGACTTCTTTATACCAGTTGAAAGATAATTTAGGTGAACGCGCATAAGTACCGTTACCTTCATCGTCTTTATCTACATAAATAAAACCATAACGTTTACGCATTTCTCCTGTACCGGCTGACACTAAATCGATACAGCCCCAAGGAGTGTACCCCATCAAATCAACACCATCTTCATCCACGGCTTTGATCATTTCTTTAATATGGGCACCTAAATATTCAATACGATAATCATCATGCACCATACCATCTTCTTCGACCTTATCAATCGCACCAAAACCATTTTCAACAATGAATAATGGCAAATGATACATATCCGTAAACCAATTCAAGCTGTAACGTAAGCCTTGTGGATCAATTTGCCAATCCCATTCACTCGCTTTGACATATGGATTTTTCACTAAGTCTTCTGTTTCAAGGTAGTCAAAGTGTGGGTTATTTTTGCGATGACTATCAATCGCAAAGGACATATAATAACTAAATCCGATATAATCAACCGTACCTTCACGTAAGATTTGTTCATCTTCTTTAGTGAAGTCGACCTTGATACCTTTACGTTCCCAGTATTTCAAAATATGATTTGGATAGAAACCATGGACATGAACATCAGCGAAGTAATAACGTTTTTCCATCGCTTTTTGCGCCATCAAGATATCAGCTGGTTTACATGTAGCTGGATAAATCGGACACATCGCAATCATACAACCGATTTCAAAATTAGGGTTGATTGCTTTACCGGCTTTGACTGCTAATGCGGAGGCCACTAATTCATAGTGTGCGGCTTGATACATAATCGCTTCACGGTCATCGCCTTCTTTATAGACAATCCCTGAGTTGGTAAATGGGGCGAAGTCTTCTTGATAATTTGCTTGGTTATTGATTTCATTAAAAGTCATCCAATATTTCACTTTATCTTTATAGCGTTCAAAACAAACCGTTGCAAAACGAACAAAGAAATCAATGGTCTTGCGGTTTGTAAAGCCACCATATTCTTTGACTAAATGGAATGGCAACTCAAAGTGAGATAAAGTGACGACTGGTTCGATGCCGTGTTTTAAGCATTCATCAAACAAATCATCATAAAATTGTAGACCCGCTTCATTTGGCTCTAACTCATCGCCTTTTGGAAAAATACGTGTCCAAGCAATCGAAGTACGGAAACACTTGAAGCCCATTTCTGCAAATAAGGCGATATCTTCTTTATAGTGATGATAAAAATCAATCGCTTCATGGTTTGGATAATATTTACCTGGTAAGACGCCATCCGTAATTTCACGTGGTACTCCATGACGACCCGCAGTCATCACATCGGCGACACTCATTCCCTTTCCGCCTTCTTGCCAAGCGCCTTCTAATTGATGGGCAGCCACCGCACCGCCCCATAAAAAATTTTCTGGTAATTTTGTCATTGCGATTCGCTCCTTAAGCACTTTTTGTAAAACGCTTTCTCATTACACCCATAAGTTTAATTGATTGGTACAAATTAGTCAAGTGCTAATCAATTAAAAATATTATTTTTCTAAAACAATATTCAATCAAGTGTTTATCCTTAGACTTTACATAATGTATTTTATAATATAAAAAAACAGTTTTCGTTATTTAGAGGGTTAAAAATAAAATTCACAACACCCAGTACAAAAAAAGAAGCCTCTATTGAAAGAAGCTTCCGGAATGGTTTTATTTGCGTTTGAGTTTAAATTTTGTCCATGGTTGAATAAATGGTAGTAAAATTTGCTCTTCTTTGGCGATTTGGCCGACTTTATTTTTACGAGAATCTTCGTGCGCGGTCAAGACAATCTGTAATTCATTCTTGTAACGATCAAAGTCATCATTGCCAATCACGACATCCCCATAAGCAAAAGGCGCTTGATGGTCATGTGCAGGATTAGCCACATCTTTGTAAATGACACGTGGTTGAGAAGAACGGACCGCAAATTCATTGATGTCTCCGCGTCGTACGTGTTGCGGATAATCGGGAGTTTTACAGTTGAATTGAAATATTTTCGCTCTATGCCTTGGTATAAAGCTATTTTTTTGTCAAATTTTTTCAATTTTATAGATACGAGAGAGCCTGCAATCTCTCCCGTATCTACATCGCTTTAGCTTATTGACAAAGTTTGCGAACGACTTCATCCTTGATTTCGATATTTGCTTCTTCCAATTCTTTAATCTTGTCTGCAAATTGTGGTAAATATTTTTTATGTGCTAAAAGTAGTTCATCTAGCACTCGTTTGGCAGTCTTTCCTGATGGGACTAGTGGATTAATTGTAAAGGCTTGTAAGGCAGTTCCATAATCACCTGTTACGGCAGCCTCAATCGTTAATAGCTCCATCGCCTTCATCACTTGCAACCAGCCTCTTTCTGCTGTTGGTAATGAGCCAAACGCAACATTTCTAGCTCCTTGGGCACCAACGTAAGCAGTCACTTCAACCGCACAATCCGCAGGTAAATCCGGAACAGCGCCATCATTTAAGGTAGAAACCACGATTTCTGTATTCTTATTAGCATATATAGAGGCAATCGTTTCACATGCTGCATCAGAATAATAAGCACCGCCACGTTCTTCTAGTTGTTTTGGTTTATAATTTAATTGTGGATCTTTGTATAATTCAAATAATTCATGTTCTAATTGTTTGACTTGTTCAGCACGCGTTCCAATCGTACGGTATTCTTCTAAACCATGGGCTAACATTTCTTCATAACGATAATAGTAACGATGATAACCACACGGAATCATTTTCATTTGCTCTAATTGTTCTAACTCAAATGGCACATCAAAAATATTGCTAGGTAACCCACTATTTTTTTCGATTAAACGATGAATCAACTCAAGGGTAATATCTTCTCCTTGCTTGTTCGCTACTTTATGCCAATGGAAATGGTTCACTCCGGCAAATTTATAGATTAAATCTTCCGGCTGTACTCCTAAGACTTCTGATTCACCCATCTTAGCAGTTACTGGTACATTACATAACCCGATGACTTTTTTCCATTTACCATATCTTAAAACGGCTTCCGTAACCATACCACTTGGATTAGCAAAATTAATTAACCAAGCATTTGGGCATAAACGTTTCATATCTTCTACGATTTCTAAAATGACTGGAATCGTACGAAAAGCTTTGAACATGCCACCTGCACCATTGGTTTCTTGGCCAAGCATGCCATAAGAGAAAGGAATACGTTCATCTTTAATTCTAGCATTTAATTGACCCACTCGAAATTGTGTCGTCACGAAATCAGCGTCTTTTAAGGCTTCTTCGCGATTTAAAGTCGTATACACTTTGACATCATAAGGAGAAGCATCCCACATTCTTTGTGCCATTGCGCCCACGATTTCTTGTTTTTCACGGCCTTCTTCCACATCCACTAACCAGATTTCTTTGATAGGCAATTCTTCATAACGTTTGATAAAACCTTCCATTAATTCTGGGGTATAACTACTACCTCCACCAATTGTTGCTATTTTGATTTTCTTCATTGTGCTACCTCCATTTCTTTTTTTCAAGTTCAGTCTATCTCTCCTTAGTGTTTTGTTAAAGCGAATTCATAGATTTTCGTCTAACATTTACAAAACATACGCAGAATAATAGTGTTTTTTGTAAATAAAATTCACAACACCCAGTACAAAAAAAGAAGCCTCTATTGAAAGAAGCTTCCGGAATGGTTTTATTTGCGTTTGAGTTTAAATTTTGTCCATGGTTGAATAAATGGTAGTAAAATTTGCTCTTCTTTGGCGATTTGGCCGACTTTATTTTTACGAGAATCTTCGTGCGCGGTCAAGACAATCTGTAATTCATTCTTGTAACGATCGAAGTCATCATTGCCAATCACGACATCCCCATAAGCAAAAGGTACTTGATGATCATGTGCAGGATTAGCCACATCTTTGTAAATGACCCGTGGTTGAGAAGAACGGACCGCAAATTCATTGATGTCTCCGCGTCGCACGTGTTGCGGATAATCAATAATTTTTTCTTCAACTGGTGAGATGTCCGCTACTGTTTCAACTGTCAATTCGATTTGATAACGATTGACTTGTGATAAGGCCACTAATTCTTCCTCACTCGCATAAGCATTGCCGATAATCACCACATCGATTAAATCAGTTGCAAATAAATGTTTGGCTTGGACGTCAATCGGTAAATCCCGGTGCATTTCTAAAGTAGGTAGGCCATCATTGACATTCCAAGGGCCTAGATTGCCAACATGACTAGAAACAAACGCTGCGGTCTTAATGCCTTGCGCTTTATAATGACGCGAACAATCGATAAAGAAATCATAACCTAAGCCGGTATTGCGTTGCGGATAGAAGTTATGACAACCGTAAATAAATGGGCGATTGGCTTGATAAGAAAGCATATTTTCCAGTTGTAGAACATTATTGCTCATATTTAATTCGATATTTAATTGGTATGGATTATACGTCAACATCGCCTCGGTAGCGCTATCAAAACTTTCATCTAAACGGACAATATCTGCGCCTAGTTCCGCAAAAAAGCCTAAATCCTGATAAGATATACCAAGCTGAGAGAAAATCGCCGGTGAAACATCCAAGCTCACTTCAAAGCCTAACTCTTTGGCATAATGGATAATCGATTGGAACTTCGCCTTGACTGCTTCTTTGCCTTCGCTGACTTCTAGCATGCTCATAAATAGCCGCGTAAAACCTAATTCAGCCGCGCGTTTCAGATATTGGCGGTCTTTTTGGGCATCACTGTGATCTGGATAGAGAGAAACTCCTAATTCGCGTTTCAAAATCATACCTCCTAACAAAAAAGGGGACTTATAAACTTGCCCCCTTTTGATGATTTTATTCTGCTAATTTGGCTTTAATTTCAGCTAATTCTTGATGGATAGCCACCACTTCACCAGCTAAATCTTTGAAAGTAATCGCATTCATTAAATGGTCTTGTGAATGGACTGTTAATAAATGCACTTCTACTGGATGACCAGCTGCTTCTTGAGCTAGCATTTCTGTTTGGGAATTATGTGCTTCTACTAAAGCTTCATCAGCTTCTTTTAGCTTTTCTTGTGCTTCGTCAAATTTGCCTTCTTTTGCTGCATAAATCGCTTCAAATGCTAAACTTTTGGCATTCCCACCATTGATAATTAGCCCCATGGTTGCCATTAATTGTTCTTGGTCACGTTGTTCTTTTGTTTTTTCCTCTGCCATTTTATCCCTCTTTACCTAATTATTTACCCATTAATTCATAGGCTTGAGTAACGACTGCAGCACCGTCCATCATACCGTATGCACGCATATCGATGACTGCTAAAGGAATATCTGCGCCATTGTTACGGCCAGCTAATTTTTTCTTGAAGTCGTTTTGCATGTAACGAACTTGTGGGCCTAATAATACCACGTCAATTTTCTTTGAATCTAATTCATGATCCGCTTCACTTGCTGAAACGGCAAAAATTTCTGCGTCTTTACCTTGTTTTTCGGCAGCTTCTTTCATTTTTGTCACTAATAAACTTGTAGACATCCCTGCTGCACAACATAACATAATTGTTTCTTTTGCCATAATAATTCCTCCTACGCACATCTTTTTTTAAGATGCAAACGTTTTCTAATTACACCATAGTTATAACATATTGGTACAAATTTTTCAAGTAGGAACAAATAAAAATATTCACACATGATTTCAAAAAAAATCAGCTACCTACTCTTTACCCAGATAGCTAGCTGATTTTCCTACTTATTAAATTTCCACTTAGAACTTGAAGATTTTCTTGAATACTTTGCGAATGGTTTGTTTCGCACTGCCAAAACGAAAACTCCCTTGAATTTCGATGCTGTATTTCTTTTGTTGATTTGCTTTTGCCTCGCTTTACTATACTTCTATAAAATCATTATACTCTCTTTTTGACCCTGATATCGACATCTACTTTGCTTTTCGTTTACTTTTCATTGCAACTTCTTGCATTCATCGCTATAATGAATTGACTAAATAAAAAAGTGAGGGAATGCCTTGTTAACAGTAAGTGATGTTAGTTTACATTTTTCAGATCGCAAATTGTTTGATGAAGTGAATATTAAGTTTACCCCGGGGAATTGCTACGGTTTAATCGGTGCGAATGGCGCGGGGAAATCTACCTTTTTAAAAATTTTAGCAGGTGAGTTACAACCTTCAACTGGTGTGGTAACGCTTGGGCCAGATGAACGTCTTGCCGTCTTGAAGCAAAACCACTTTGACTACGAAGAATATCCAGTGATTGAAACAGTCATCATGGGGCACAAACGTCTCTATGACATTATGAAGGAAAAAGATGCCATTTATATGAAGCCTGATTTTTCTGATGAAGATGGGATTCGCGCGGCAGAATTGGAAGGCGAATTTGCCGAACTAAATGGTTGGGAAGCTGAAATGGAAGCAGCTGTATTATTGCAAGGGTTGAATATCCCAGATGAACTGCACCATGTAACGATGAGTGAACTAGCGGCTGGGCAAAAAGTGAAAGTCCTCTTGGCTCAAGCGCTATTTGGAAAGCCTGACGTGTTACTATTAGACGAACCGACCAACGGCTTAGATATCCAGTCGATTAGTTGGTTAGAGGAATTTTTGATTAACTTCGAAAATACCGTCATTGTCGTTTCCCATGACCGTCATTTCTTAAATAAAGTCTGCACCCACATGGCGGACCTTGATTTTGGCAAGATTAAGCTATATGTTGGGAACTATGATTTCTGGTTAGAATCTAGCCAATTAGCTGCCAAATTACAAGCCCAACAAAATGCCAAAAAAGAAGAACAAATCAAGGAATTGCAAGAATTTATCGCGCGTTTCAGTGCTAATGCGTCAAAATCAAAACAAGCGACTTCTAGAAAGAAAATGTTGGAAAAAATCACCTTAGAAGATATCCAACCTTCTTCTCGCCGCTATCCTTTCGTTGGCTTTAAACCAGAGCGCGAAATCGGCAATGACTTATTACAAGTGGATAATGTGAGTGTCACTATCGATGGCAAGAAAATTTTAGATAACATTAGCTTTACCCTTAATAAGGATGATAAAGTCGCGTTTATTGCCAATAATGATATCACCACCACCACACTATTTAAGGTAATTATGGGTGAAATCACGCCTGATACGGGTTCTGTGCGTTGGGGTGTGACAACTAGCCAAGCATATTTACCAAAAGATACCACCAAAGAATTCGATAACGAGTTAACCATTGTCGATTGGTTGCGTCAATATGCCAGCAAGGAAGAAGATGACAATACCTTCTTGCGTAGTTTCCTAGGGCGGATGTTATTCTCTGGGGATGAAGTCTTAAAACCAGTCAATGTCTTATCCGGGGGCGAAAAAGTGCGCTGTATGCTTTCGAAGTTGATGTTATCTAAAGCCAATGTTCTCGTGCTAGATGATCCAACCAACCACCTAGATTTAGAGTCCATTACAGCATTAAACGATGGCTTGATGAGTTTTACTGGTTCACTGCTATTTGCTTCTCATGACCATCAATTCATCCAAACCTTGGCCAACCGGATCATCGTCGTCTCTGATAAAGGGGTAGTCGATCGTGCGGAAACAACCTTTGATGAATTTTTAGAAAATGAAACCGTCCAAGCCCAAGTCAAAGAAATGCTCGGACGCAATATTTAATATACTTTAAGCTGGTAAGTCGTTTACCAGCTTTTTTGACGTTTTATAGTCGGTTCACCTCTGATTCGTACTTTTTTTACAACTTTCTCTTAGTTACTTCAAACTTTCTTCACATCCATCGCTTATTATAAAAGCATCCCAAACAAACAACCCTAATATTAAACACTTTTTCATTTTCAAACTCCTTTTTTTAAGCTCCGTCAGTATGTTTCTGGCGGAGTTTGTTTTTTGCAAAATATCTTCCTTCCTATTAATAAATGTAGAATTCATCCGATATAAGTTTTGAATTTAATATTTTATGAACAAATCCTAAATGGGAGTGTATTACATGAAAGCGAAAAGAAGTATTAAGGTCAAAATTTTGGTACCTATCAGTTTATTAGTTACCTTCATTTGCATCGGGATTGGCTGGGTCTCCTACCATCAATTACAAAAAAATATGATTCAGATGGGGATTGAAGAAGCTCGTTTGGCAGCAAATAATGTTAGTAAAGTGATTGATGCCAAACAATTACAAAATATCCAAAAAGGGGATGAACATACCGCTGAGTATCAAAATATTCTAAAACTCATGCGGAATATGAAAGAAAATAGTGGAATTAAATATCTTTATACGCTGACAACTGACCACAACAAGGTCTATTACGGTATAGATACAGATAATACGAGTAATCGGGCAAAAATTGGGGATGAATTTGATGAGAACTACGCCTATCTAACCCCTGCCTTTAGTGGACAAATTCAAAGCAGTCCTACCATCAAGCATAGTGAAGATGGAGACTTAATCACTGTCTATCAGCCAATTGAAGATAATGGAAAAGTTGTAGCACTTATAGGCTGTGATTACGATGCAGCTTCCTTAGTTAGAAAATTACGCAACTTACTCATTCAAACCATTTTATTTACCTTATTCAGTACGGTATTAGCGATTCTTATTTTGCTATTCGTAGTGAACCTAGTAACCAAAAATTTGAAAACCATTAATGAAAAAATTTATGATTTAGTGCATAACGAAGGTGATTTAACACAGCATCTAACCGTTACTAGTAATGATGAACTAGCCGAAATCGCGGAAAATATCAATCATCTACTAAAATATATGCACAATATCATGAGTAATATTCACCACAATACGAATCAACTCGAAAACTCTATCATCACTGTGCAACAATCGGTTAATACTGTGAATGAACATACAGAAGACATTTCCTCAACAATGGAAGAAATGAGTGCTTCGATGCAAGAAACCTCTGCTTCCATGAGTGAGATGGATCATTCTATTCAAAGTGTCTATGAAATCGTAAAACAAACCGCGCAAAATGCAGATTTAGAAAAACAAAAGAGCCAAGAAGTTGCGCTTAAAGCTAGTGAAATCTATCAAAATGCAGAAACAAAGCATCAGCAAGCGCAAGAACTAGCTGAAAGATTGATTACGGCTGTTCATCAAAAAATTGAGGACTCACAATCGGTAACAAAAATCGAAATGTTGACCAATAACATTATCGACATTACAAAACAAACCAACTTATTAGCACTCAATGCAAGTATTGAAGCCGCTCGTTCCGGAGAAGCAGGCAAAGGATTTGCTGTCGTAGCTGATCAAATTGGACAACTAGCTAAAACCTCGGCTAATACAGCTAATGACATTCAACAAATTACCTCCGAAGTGCTCCAAGCTGTCAATGATTTAGCACAAGAAGCAGAAAAAATGCTCACTTTTATTCAAGAACACGCAATGGATGGCTATCAGCAATTAATGCTCACTAGCACACAGTACAAGGACTCTGTTGAAAATGTTCAAGAAATCATGATACAATTCGCAACAGATAGCCAAAATCTTAATCAGTTAATGAATGAAATTAAGCACGCCGTTGAATCTGTAAGAATTGCTAGCGAAGAAAGTGCTGAAGGAATTGTAAATGTAACGGAATCTATGATGGAAACTTCTAATAACATGCATCAAATCACTAAAGAAGTAGCAAACAATCAAAAAGTTGCCCATCAATTAGGACAAGAAGTAGCTAAATTTAGATTATAATTGATGCAGCTAACGGTAGGTATACTTATCGTTAGCTTTTTCCTTTTTTTACAACTTTCTCTTAGTTACTTCAAACTTTCTTCACATCCATCGCTTATCATAAAAGCATCCCAAACAAACAACCCTAATATGAAACACTTTTTCATTTTCAAACTCCTTTTTTTAAGCTCCGTCAGTATGTTTCTGGCGGAGTTTGTTTTATTTACAGAGAAATCCCTATCCTATTTAGTTACATCTTAGGCTTTTGCTTTTTTTCAAACTGTGCTATCTTGAATGGAGAATATGTTAGAAATGAGGCTTTATTTTGTGAAAACCAGTCGGAATTATCTGAGTTTTGTTGTTGCTTATTTATTTTATTATTTCTCGTTTGCAATTTTTTCTTGCTTGATTGCTGTGTATTTAATGGATAAAGGGTATTCGGCGAGTGAGACTTCGCTAGTGGTTTCGGGTTCTTTTTTGAGTTCGATGATTGCCCAGCCGATTATTGGTTCGTTAAGTGATAGCTTTTCCTTAAAATCGGTCAATAGCGTCACCTTTTTCTTGGCAGCAGTTGGCGGATTGTGTTTTGCTTATGCCGACACACTGTGGGAATTGATATTGGGCTATAGTTTGGTCTTGGCACTGATTAATGGCAGTAATCCTGTTTTGGAAAAATTCGCCACCATCAGTCCTTTCAAATACGGTTCAATTCGAGTTTGGGGAACAATTGGCTATGCACTGGGCTCGCAGGCGGCAGGTCTAGTCTATGATTGGATTAGTCCGCGCGCAATTTTCTTTATTTTTGTGATAACCATGCTGATTTCTATCGGGGGACTGTCTCTCACTCATCCAGATGACCGCAAGCAGGCTGCTCTGGAAAAGGCCAAGCAAACGGAAGAAAATCATGAGAACAGTCACTTTTTATCGTTATTTAAAAACCGCTTATTTGTACAGTATCTGTTCATTAGTGCGATATTTTATAGCTTGATGAATATGGCTAACACCTATATTCCAGCCATGTTTCAAGCACGGGGACTAGCCATTCATACAGTGTCTAATATTTTATTTTGGGCGGTTCTGTGTGAAGTGCCGGTAGTCTTTTTCTCTTATTTATTTATGGACCGTTTCAGCAATAAAGTTCTCTTAATCGTGCCCACTTGTATTGTTTTGGCGCAATTTTTAAGTTTCGGGCTAAATCTCTACTTGCCGATTCAAATTTTTTGGACTTTTCTTGCCAAACATCCCGCGGGTATGGTCGTGGTGATGATGAACTTAAAAGTGGTCGCTACCTTGATTCCGGCCAAACACCAAATGACGGCACTGGCTTTGATTCAAACCGTGCGCAACCTGGCTTCTATTTTTGCCCAAACGATTTTTGGCGTGATTTTAGAACATAGTAATTATCAGGTGATGTTTTCACTTGCAGCCTTAACTTTGAGTGTAGCTTTGGTATTGCTCATCTTTTACAAAATTCCCAAGCGTCCAAAAGAAAACATCTTTTCATAATCGCTACTCCGATGAAGTCTGGTGCTTTGTCGGAGTTTGTTTGCCACATACAACACTTTTTTAGGCGAAGTGAATCCACCTATCCTTTGGCGCGCAAGGATTACAGTGGTTTTTGGAACGTGCAACTGTCAAACTTTTTTATCACTTATCTCTTTTTATTTACAACACGCCCTGTACGTACTATAATTAATTTAACTGGAGGTGGTATTTTATATGCCAATGACAGTTAGAGAAGCTGTTCAGCTACTTATCACGGCAGGATTTGTTGAGGTAAAAGGTGGGAAAGGCTCGCATAGAAAATTTGAAAAAGCAAATGTAAGACCTGTAATCCTTCCTAGTCACGGCAAAGAACTCTCCCGGATAGTAGAGAAAACAGTACGTAAGGCAGTGGAAAATTAGTCCGCTGTCTTACACAAATAAATAAATGGAGGAAAATGTGATGATTAAAGTATACTCTGCAGTTTTTGAACAAGATCCTGTTGGCTATGGAATCTATTTTCCTGATATTGAGGGCGCAGTAACCCAAGGAACAACAATAGAAGAAGGAATCGATAATGCTTCAGACGCTTTAGGAATGATGTTGGCAGACTTAATTGAAAATGAAATTCCTTTACCTCAACCAACAAATATAAATGAGATTAAAATTGATGAAAATACCCAATTTAAAACATTAATTAGTGTTGATTTAGCTGATTACTTAAAAGAAACTAAACTTGATAAAAAAACTGTCAAAATCCCTCATTGGTTAAATGTACGGGCGATTAAAGCAAATGTTAATTTTTCAAAAACCCTATCTGATGCTTTGATTGAAAAATTAGGGGTTTAAAAAGAATAACTTGCGGATAATTGAAACGATTATATTCGTGATTATCCGCTATTTTTATCTCATTTTTGATTACCACATACAACACTTTTTTAGGCGAAGTGAATCCACCTATCCGTTGGTGTGCAAGGTTTACAGCGATTTTTGGAACTTGCAACTGTCAAAGAATTTACAGTCCTCTCCACTCTATACGATAGATTATTGAGAAACGATAAAAAATCAGCCATTAGCACAAATGACTGATTGGTAAGTTGTATTATGATAACAAAGCTTGGGCTAAATTCCTACCAAAATCTTTCCCACTTTCGTAAATCGTCGCAAAAAGCGTTGGATAAATGGCTAAAAACAATATGAAAATAAGCACTCCCACAGCCACAAGTCCATAATATTTCAATTGAAAAAAATTATTTCACTCTGATTAAAGTAATAGAGTAGGGTGAGTTCTTATGCCCCACTCTCTCATTGAACCATACTTGGCACACAAAAAAGCATTATAGTCAATGGCTATCAGTTGACTATAATGCTTTTTACTATTTTTCAAATATAATGAGTGGTTCGTTTTCTGAATTTATTTTTACTTTACTAATTTTAATGACTTCATGTGAATGACTGAAAGCTTTAGATTGTCTTTTTTGATTGGAAGTATTTAATGCTAACAGTGATTGTGGTTGATAATTATTTGGAGTTTCAACGCAAGTTAGAGCAATAATCAATTTACCGGAACGAATTGCTTTATTAAATTGAAGATTGTAAAAAGAGCCTTTATCACAAATCCTAACACCAGGAGAAGTTAATAAATGCATTAGAGAAATTACTCCTAGCTTTTGGTTGGTAGATCCATCGTTTTTAGGATAAATATCCTTTAAAGATATCCGATTATTTTTAAGTGCACGATAGAATTGCGTAGCTCTTGTTTTATAGGTTACTCCACATAAATGCATAAAATTTTTTGCAGTAAAAGATATCCTTAACTTTAATAATTTGTTAGATTTTCTATGTCTATATGTATATGTAAATTCATAATCGTTAAAGTCTCTTTCATAGATTAGAAAAGCTTCTTTTATAATATTGAATTGTTTTTGATTAATCATGTATTCTCCAAATTTATAGAAAAAAAGAGCCATAAAGGCTCTCAAAAACAGAATAATCAGGTTTTTCCGTTGCTCGCCAACTATTGGCCCAAAGTCCAATATTACTATCGAGTTTTTCCGTTGCTCGCCAACTATTGATCCAAAGTTCAATATTACTATCGAGTTTTTACAATGCCTGTCATTGAGATATAGCTCCTACATCCATGTTCATGATACCACAATTAGCTTTAAAATACAATATATAAACATACGTCGGACAGCGTAAACTTTTTGTTGGTTTGTTCATTTCAACCCTTATATATTAACTTCTACGACAAAATAATTTTAGCTTCCTTTATACGAACAAATTTTTATACCATTGTTTCGATTTTATATTTCATTGAGATTCTTGTGCTAGCAATACGTGTCTGGATGTTTTCAATATATTTGGCTTGAATATTATGTGCTTTAACAATTCGCCCATCTAGTTTTTCTTGCCTCAATTGTTTTGCTTTTTCCCTCTACTGATTAAATACGCAGAAAATCCTCAAAAGCGTGAAAAAACCTCCCAAATTTTGGAAGGCTTGTTCATTTATTTTTATCTTTTAAACATGCGCATACTTTTCAAATAGTCATTCTGTTTCACATACAACACTTTTTTAGGCGAAGTGAATCCATCTATCCTTTGGTGCGCAAGGTTTACAGCGGTTTTTGGAACTTGCAACTGTCAAAGAATTTACAGTCCTCTCTACTCTATACGATAGATTATTGAGAGACGATAAAAAATCAGCCATTAGCACAAATGACTGATTGGTAAGTTGTATTATGATAACAAAGCTTGGGCTAAATTCCTACCAAAATCTTTCCCACTTTCGTAAATCGTCGCAAAAAGCGTTGGATAAATGGCTAAAAACAATATGAAAATAAGCACTCCCACAGCCACAAGTCCATAATATTTCATTGGTTTTTCTTTTATATTCTTGAACATTCCATCTTTCTCCTTGTAAACACCATGTTATTCATTAATGTAACATAAAATAAACTGCTTTCCCAATCGCTTCACCTAGAAGGTATAACCCTGCTGCACAAAGTACAATTGTTGTAAAAGTCTCCCATAATTTTGGATTCTGATCTGATTCAAAGAAAAAAGTTTTTAATGAAATTTTGTTTGGTTTGTTCATATTCATTCTCCTCTTTATTATTTATCACTATTTTTTCAAAAGGTTCATCTGTTAAATTCACCTGTGCCATGAATACCCAACATTTATAAACAGCGGCTTTTATCCTTCCTTAACAAATAAAATAATCCCATAGAAGATAAGGATAGGGATCAATAGTAGCATCACTTTATCTATCAAAATCATATCATTGTAGACAAATGTTTTAGAGATGAATAACACAGTTAGTAAACTATAAACAAATAAATAGCGGTCAACTTTGCTCGCTCTTTTCTTTTGGTGTGACCATCGATGAATCATTATCCATTCCTCCTAAAAATTTCGCTTCTTGCTAACACGATTATGACATATTTTTGACGATCCGTGTTCAAACCTTCCTGAATGGCCCAAAATCATTCCTGGATGGTCTATTTTACCTGGAAGATATCCTTTTACACAGATAATAAATCAGATTTCCTGCTATAAAAACAATTCTTTAGAGATGCTCTTTTATGAATTGAAAAATAAATGATGCTATGAAAAAGAAAACAAAAACTTTCAAATAAGTACTAGGTTTCTTAAAATCCCAATTAAGTTTCATGACATTATTAAACAAATATTCCAAATTTAATCACGCTTCCTTTCTTTGTGAAGTATAAAATAAATCAGCAAACAAGATGAAGTAGTTAAAAATGTAAACAATAAGTAACTTTTGCTGATTGGATGATTCACTAATAAACTATACCCAATAAAAATTGGATGAAGAAATATATTTACCAATAGCAATATATTTACTAAATTTTTTCCATTCATTATTTGACATCCTCCACTTCCTATTCTTAATTCTCAATCATGCCCTGTACTTTCCTTATAGACAAGTAAAACAAAAAACAAAACCGAAGCTATATAAGCTACAGGAATGGAAAGCAACCAGTTTGGCGCATGAAAGATATTCAGATCATTTAATATCGATAAAATAAAATGACCTAGGCTACTTATAAACAAAATCATTTCTAGTAAATATTTGCGAATATTCATCCTAACTCCCCTTTCTTTTTAAAACTCATTAAACATTTGTAACTAATGGAAACACACATCAAATAATTCGTGCTACCTAGAACTCTCAAGTAAAGATACAATTCTTTCATCACTTAACCCATGTTGGCTTTACGTTTACCTTTAAGACTTCGATATATTAAGCAATCTCATCCACCATTTAGACTTGTATTCCATTTCTGTTCGTAGGCTTGTTGACTTTGCTACATGCTTTCTCCCCTAGATATTATTGCTGTCGGCTTGCGGTTCACTACACTTGCAGGTACTAAAGAGAAGTCGCATCATGCTTGCATAGTGCCTAAGTATCTAATTTTTGTTACTATTCTCCTTTATATTTTTTTAGTTTACCAAAAATGAGAATTGACATAGCATACCAGTTGATTGTCCATATAAGAAAATCAAGCAATAGACTAGAAAATGAATGAAACTTAATTATTGGAGACAAAATAATAAATGCCACTACATTCACTAAAAAATCTTTTATTATATATTTACAGTCTATTTTAATATTCATTTTTCGTTTCTCCACGTAATTTCAAAAAAATTTTACCTTAAGTTCATGATTAAATGTTATTTAAAGCTAAATGGACAATGATTGGACAACGAATATCTTTAGTAAAGTGATAAACGCTCGCTAATACCCATCCCATAATACTGTATAGTAATAACTCTATTCCAAAACTATATGTATGCACAAAACCAAATAGAAGACCAGATAAAAACACGCGCATGAATTTAGCTAACGGAGTATTTTGTGTAAAAAATAAATTCATAAAAATACCACGCCAAATAATTTCTTCTGTAATAGGAGCAAATAATCGCGTCTGAAAAGCTACTAAAATAGGTACTTTAGCCATTGCATCGTTTATCAATTCTTGGTTTGGTGTGGTATCGATTAATAGTCCATAAGAATGGTTAATTAATAGTGCTAAAAATGTAAATCCAATGGTGATAACTATTTTATTTTTAAGTGTAACCTCCAGTTCTGAATGTTTTGTTTTTTTATAAATAAGATAGGTTAGTATAAATAATAAAATTGCAAATATACTATCAATGATTAGCCATTTGAACTGTTGATTTGCTAATTCTTTTGCATTTAAATCAAAATATGTTTCGAAGCTCATAAAACTACAAAAAACAGTTAATATAATTAATAAAGACACTTTTTTATTCTTTCCAATATGATTCCTCTTTTCTTATATGTAAGAGCTACTATGTTTAGCAGCTCTTACATACTGTTTTATTTTTTTCTTAGTTTGACAATATCAATAGCAAGCCAACAATTCTCAGCTATCTAATTTTTATTTTATTTAATCCGTAAATAACTAGAAATCCCATCAATCCAAAGACATAATATTTTTCTGCTACAAATACTGTAATTATAGTGCAAAATACATAATAAAGACATACAATTAAAGGCTTATATTGAAACTTTTTTTCTGTTCTTATCATCTGTACTAAAACAACGATGGCAAACATTAAATATAATAAACCAAATAAGAATTTCATCTTAAACTACTCCAATTAATTTTTACAGTTATGGGGATTATATCAATTGATTTACCTAAGTGACTTAATTCAATGTTAAATTTTCATCGAAAAAGAAGTAAATATTGATATTGTTAAAGCTAATTATTTCTAATTTCTAGATTATATCAAAGAATTAGTCTATATAAATCTCATCAAATATATCATTGTTAAAGTCGCTATAGTTATTTTTCTCTTTTTTTTATCTTTTATAAAATAGCAGGTAGATAAAAGAGAAACTAAATAAATTAGAGCGATAAATAATTCTTTATATATAACATTCATAATCATAGTTCGTCTATTATACCTATACCAATTCCACATGCTCCGGAAATTAGTGCACCAGGAAGTCCTCCAAATAATCCTAGTGTAAATGAACCTGCTGCATAACCGGCCACATAACCCCAGT
Organism: Enterococcus cecorum; assembly: GCF_052119425.1. Classification (GTDB taxonomy): domain Bacteria; phylum Bacillota; class Bacilli; order Lactobacillales; family Enterococcaceae; genus Enterococcus_E; species Enterococcus_E cecorum_C. Next base: position 55,742 of record NZ_JBQKFH010000007.1, on the reverse strand, counting down.
TAATCTTTCCACCAATAATTTGTTGTAATTCCATATTACTCAACTTGGTACTTTTGATTTGATTCATATTTATTATCTCCCCTTCGTTTTATTAGTTTCCTAACATACCGCCAATGCAGATTAAACTTCCAGCAATAGTTCCAACGTGAGCACCGACAAATGCTCCAGGTGCTGCAGTCCATCCGCCAGTAGCTAAGCCGAATGTTGCACCTGCGCCAATTCCTGTAAGCACACTTTTGCCAATATCTTTTAGACATTGTTTACTAGTATACCCTCCTGCAACTTTCTCCATTTGTTTTGTTGTTAAAATTTGATAATTTTTCATAATAAATTTCGCTAAAACATTTATCTCGTTGACAATCATATTATTACATAGCTATTGAGCGAGTGGGAAAATCGTTCTTAAACTGCTTAAAATCTTTCTTTTAAGAGATATCATTCTCTGAGTTTTTCATTCAAGAAGAGATTTATGGGCGTTCAGGAATACTTTTATGCAGTTTTTTGGGGGATTTAGAAGAAAATTGCCAAAATTTGCTTAAAAAAATTTTTTATAAAATCCTGTATTAGCTAATAAAATATAACTCCACTTTGAACAATTTTGTATGTTATCACTCAAAATCCCTGAAACATCATTTCTAAATTATTCATGCTATCTGAATCTCCCAAGGTAAGATATAATTCTTTCGTCACACGACCTGTCTTGTTTTTATATTTACCTTCAAGACTTCGATTTATTAAGCAATCTCATCCACCATTTAGCCTGTTTTCATTTTCTGTTCGCAGGATTGTAGACTTTGCTATACTGCTTTCTACCCTTAGACACTAATGCTGTCGGCTTGTGATTCGTTATACTTGGTAGTAAATACCCGTGTCTGTACTTACACCAGAAAGAAAGTGCACCATACTTGGTACACCATAAAAATCAAACTCCTTGAATGGTAGCAAGGAGTTTGACTTTATTATTTATATTTATTCTTACTATGAATTAGCCCAACCATTATTAATAACGGTATTGATAAATCAAAAAATAAATACGTTAAAAAATGTTCTTTGTTACTAAAAGGATTATATAATCCTAGTAAAACGATTAAAGTATAAGAAATTATAAAAATATCTAATTTATCTAATTTATCTAATTTTAAAAAAAGTAAATACTTTATTATCTTATGGAGCATTATATCCTATAACACCACCTACTAAACCACCTACTACAGCACAAGCTCCAGCTGCTACTCCTGTCGGGGCACATATTGCAGCTCCTAAACTAGCACCTCCCATCGCACCTTGGCCCATTCCATAAATAAAATTCTTTGCAGGACCTCCTCCTACAACTCTCTTCATTTGTTTTTCTGTTAATAATTCTCTTGTTTTCATAATATAATCTTCCATTATCTATAGTATTGTCTCTTTGACAACCATATTATTGCATAGTTATTAAGCGAGTGGGAAAATCGTTCTTAAACTGCTTAAAATCTTTCTTTCCACATAAAAGAACTTTTGTATTATTAATTCAAGAATAGATTTATGAGTGTTCAGGAATGCTTTTATGAACTTTTTTTGGGGGGTAGAGGAAAGTTGCCCAAATTTGCTCAAAAAAAATAAAAAAAATTTTTTTAGAGAATAAAAAAAGAATATTCAAGCCAAAACAAATGAGCATTGAATATTCTTTTAACGTATTAATAATAAAGGAAGTATCCTAAAACATGGTATTCAGAAACGCTTTAATCGACTTGGTTTTTGATGATGAAAAACTTCGATGGACCTCTTCAGTGAAATAGACTTCTTTTGCTTTAAAATCAGTTTTTTGAACATTTTTCAGATTGGCTAAACATGAACGATTAATTCTAGTCAACGCTTCGTATTTTTCCTCAAAATCAGTTAATTTACCATAAAATTCGTACTGGCCATTTTTAGTGGTTAAAGATAAGCGATGTGGCATAGAAGACGCTTCTAAAAAATAAATGTCATTGATGTCAAAAGTAAAGGTTTGTGAGCCTATCGAAAATACAAAGGCTTGATTTTTTGAAACCTTCGCTGCATCAATTCTTTCTTGCGCTAACAATAATAATTCGACAATTTCTTTTTTGTATTCATCATAATCTTGATCTTTTTGAACAAAACCTAATGCTTCTAGTTTTCTTTTGAAGGTAATCGGCAGTACTTCATCATGCGTAGTTACAAAAATAATTTTAGCCTGAACATCATGTTTTCTAATTATTTGTGCTAATTCCATCCCATCCATCTCTGCTTTTAAATCTACATCTAAAAAATAAATGCCTTGCTTGGGATGAAATTGTTTTAAATAAGCCTCCACTTCTGAAGGTTTTTGCGCAGACAACACGACTTCAAAGATTTCATCATGGAAAAGTATAAATTTATCAATCACTCTTTCTAACTGATGTAATTGTAAAAGGTCATCTTCGCATAAAATAATTGGGTATTTCATAAGTCCTCCTCTTTTACTATAAGAACAACATGGGCAATGAATTGTTCTGCTTCCATTTGATAATTGACAAACATATTTTCATTTTTTCTATTAATTTCTTCTATATTCGACAAACCTAAACCACTATGCCCTTTTTTGGTGGTAACCCCTTTTTGTGTTAATTGGTTAATCGATTTTTTAGCTTGGTTGCAGCTATTAATGATAGAGATTTCCATTTGTTCTTTATCCTGATAAATGGCAATGGCTAGCTCTTTTTGTTCACTTTCTTCCGCAGCTTCTAGCGCATTATCAATTAAAATACCTAGAACCCTCACAAAATCAAAGATATCCATCGGTATGTTTTGAATCACATTAGGACATTCAAAAGTACAATGAATATACTTTTGACTAGCTGTATATAATTTAGAAATCAACAAACTTTTAACATAATCATTTTTGACATTTTTTAAATAGCGGTAAGCAAATTTATCTGTTAAATATGGTTGAGAATAGTGCTCCAACGATTCAATTTTTTCTTTAAGCGCAATATCTTGTGAAAATTCGGCTTTTTCTTTTAAACTTAGAATCAAATTTTTATAATCATGTCTGAACCTCGCAGATTGTTCCTGGTCTTTTTCCAGAGAGTCTGTATATTTTTTCAGATAGATGAGCTCTTGGTTTTTGATTTTTTGATCGTAGCGTTCTTTTTGTTTAATCGTCATCCAAATGAACAAAGCCGATACAAAAAGTGTTTGTAGTACTAAAAATATTAGAATTCCTAACACAAATTGATCAAAAATTTCACGCTTATGTGCAGTATAGTCTATAAAACTAACGAAAATAATAACATACATACCAAAAAAAATAGTGAGATTAGAACTGTTTTTTTCTATCAAAGTATCAATATTAAACCTTTTGTAAAGATAAACAAATAGACCCGCTAACATATAATCAAGAATCACTTGTATGAAAATAAAAATATATGATAGATTACTATATTGATTTGATATGACAGATAGTAGCACTGTTGAACTAAAAATAAATATAAAAAAGCTGCATAATGTACATAATAAAGCTTTATTAAGTGCTATTACTCTATCTATTTTTGATTTTCTTAAAATATAGTATCCAAATGCAATAGGAATAAACTCTGTAAAGAAAATAAATATATCTAAGAAAAATTTTATTACAACCATTAACACCATTAACCAATACTTTTTTTTAGATATTTTGGCATTTGTCATATAAAATATAAAAACAAATATAAAGTTTTCTAAAAATAATTTTAATAAGTAAGCTTTTGTATCGATTAACATTAAGTTATTCCTCCCTATATTATTACGTCCTTATCCACATTTTTTAAAAAAAGAGAAGATACATTGTGCTAAATTTGATGGAACTTTTCCTACAGAACCCACATTTTTTCCCCCTACCACTTTCTCTAATTTCTCTTTTGGACATTTTTCCCATTTTAAACTTAATTTTTTCATTTTCATCATTCCTCCAAATAAATATTTACAGGAATAGTGTGCCATAACTTTCATTGTAGCGGGAAAATCATTCCTGAACAACAGCAAAATCATTCCTGAATGAACTTTATTCTTGAATATTCCCTAAATATATTAGATGCTGCTAGTTAGAATAAAACTATAAAAAGCACAAATAAAATATAGTATCCTTAAAAATCGAATATGAAAAAGCGCCCCGAAATCTCAAAACAGGGCGCTTTTTATACTTATCCAATTAAGAAAGTAGGAGCTCTAAATCTTTCAGATGCTTATTTACTTTCAATATCTTTCATCAATTCAATCATTTTTTCAGTTGCTTCACGATTACCAACGCTGCGTTCATCTAGAAGTCTTATTACTTTTTTGCCTCACCTTATTAAATACGCGAAAAAACCTCCCAAAATTTTTTGGAAGGCTTGTTGATTTATTTTTATCTTTTAGACATGCGCATACTTTTCAAATAGTGATTCTGTTAGTAACTGAGAAAAATTCACACCATCTCTCTCGCCTCTTACCGCTAACCATTCAGGAATTGTAATATTTTTTCGAATTGTCTTCTTCTCAAGGAATCTTGTAGGATCACCTTGCACTAAAGTCACAAAACTAGCTTCATCGTCTATTTGAATCTCGTGAATATCTGAGGGGATAGGCAAAGGAATATTCTCTTCAATATAATAAGACAGCATACCATCTAGCATTTCTTTTGCTTGAAACATGGCATCTTCTAAATCCTTTCCTTGCGTACCACCACTAAATTCAGGAAAAACAACTGAAAAGCCACTTTCCTCAGGTATAAAAATTGCAGGATACGTTTTCTTCATCATACATTTTCCTTTCAATACTATTTATCTAGAGTGATTCCTAAATCTTTCAATAATGATTGCTCAAGTCCTTTTTTTAAATCTTCATTTCCATGCACAGGAACAACCACTACAGGAAAGCCATCTTTTTGCAAAATATGGTGACTTCCTTTTTGTCTAACTTCTTTCCAACCATTCTTTTTAGCTAGTTTAAGCATTTGTTTCCCGGTAATTGGAAAGCAGTTCTAATAATGTCGTTATTACCAACTTCATTGGCTCCTTCAAAATAAAAAAACGGCTTACTCATCTTAAATTTTTCCTAAATATTTGTGATATTACTGCACTATCAAATTCTGGAAATACTTCCATTTTTAATAGTTGATTAATTTTAACCCACATTGGTTTATAGATATTATCAGAACTACTTCTTCCCTTTTCTTCTCCATGAATAAAAAGTTCTCCCTTCTGATAATCAGTCTTAGCAAAGAAGAATGTGTTGTCTTCCTCATCCAACGTCTCAAATATACTTGAGACGCTAACATCCATGTCTAATTCTTCCTGTATTTCTCTAATTGCAGCTAAGTGAAGGGTCTCGTTTTCTTCAACAGTTCCGCCGGGTACAACAAAATACTCTCTTCCAGCCTTTACTCTTTTTATTAGTACAACATGATTTCCTGTAGCATCAATTACAAACATGCTTGCTCTCATAGCTACTCCTCTATGGTTAAATACCCCTAATTCGTGTTCTTTACATCAGATATTATACACATTACGCGCATCATCTTCAACTAAGAGACTATTTTCATCGTATTTATCATGTGAATATGTATTTTTAGCGACTTTTTGCCTCTACTTATTAAATACGTAAAAAATCTTCAAAAGCGTGAAAAAACCTCCCAAATTTTTGGAAGGCTTGTTGATTTATTTTCATATCAAATAGTGACTCTGTTTATTTGTACCACATACAACACTTTTGAGCGACCACTAAACACGGATATCCTTTGGTGCGCAAGGGTTACAGCGATTTTTGAAACTTGCAACTGTCAAAGAATTTACAGTACTCTCCACTCTATACGATAGATTATTAAGAGACGGTAAAAAAATCCGCCATTACCGAAAACAGCGCACTATTTGAAACTAAGTGCGCTGTTTTTGTAATAATCCACTGGTGAACGTAGGTGATAACTACTTACTCGTTATCTTCCACGTCATCTATCATTTGTTGGATTTCTTCATCAGTAAAGTCATCTTTAAATGCATTTTTGACAAATTGAAAAATATAACTCGGCTCAGCTTGATTCGCTTTAAATGCAATAATTATATTTCTTGCATTTCGATTTGTTGCTTCTATTCTTCCTTCTTGCCTTCCTTTTTCCTCACCAATTTTTTCACCAATTAAGCGTTCATCTAAAAGTCTTGTTGCGTAATCCATCAATTCTCGCCTCTTTTCTGAATTTTGGTTATAATAATCAATTTCCTTCATTAATTTGCTTGCTAGGGGATTGGTTTGATTAGGCTTTTGGTTCATCACATCGATAATCCCCGCCAAATCATTTGATACTTCACCTTCCGTACCCTTTGAATTGACAAATAGCACATGTGAATACGTATCTAAACGTAAATCCCGAATCGTGTCTTCGTATTGATGGAATTGATAGCGGCGTAATCCATGACTAAACGGATCAAATGCACATAAGAAAATAACAAAACTTTCTTTCAGATCATGGAATGTTTGTCCTTTCATTAAGGTTTCATTATCAATTTGTGATTGATAATAGCGTGCACGTCTTCCTAAGTCGCCGGTATTTTCCACCTGCATTTCAATATCATAATAACGTTTTTGGTCATCTTTAACCACGGCATCAAATCGGACACCGCGAGCGGAGGTTACTGGGGTAATGTCGTGCTGGATTTCTTTATGAACAATGCTGGTAATGTTTAGTTCTGGCAAAATCGCACGGATAATCGCTAAACAGTTCTCCTCACTTTTCATAATCCAACCAAAGATAACATCGTTGGTCAATCCAAAATACACTGGATTTTTATTTTCTTTTTTCATGAAAATATCCTTTCTTCTCCACAAATTTATTATACTATAAAACCTTTTCATTGGATATCAAAAGAAGTACGAACAGTCAACTCGCCATTGGACTCAAAAAATCCAAAAATCATCTAGTATAGTATCTGGAGTATAATTTTTTTGCTGCTACTTATTAAATACGCAAAAAAATCTCAAAAGCGCGAAAAAACCTCCCAAAATTTTTGGAAGGCTTGTTCATTTATTTTTATCTTTTAGACATGTGCATACTTTTCAAATAATTATTCTGTTCTGTATCACATACAACACTTTCTCAGACGAATCAAATCCATCTATCCTTTGGCGCGCAAGGTTTTCAGAGGTTTTTATACCTTGCAACTGTCAAAGAATTTTCCTCTTTACTCAAAAAAAGCAGGTAGCGCCTTAATGCACGATACCTGCTTTGATGATTGTATTGGGATAGGTTTAAATTTGTGACCAGACGCTTTCTAAGACGTTGGTTTGGGTACGGTCTGGGCCGACAGAGAAAGTAGAGATGCGCACACCGACTAATTCAGATACGCGGCGGACATAATTACGCGCGTTTTCTGGTAAATCAGATAGGCTCTTACAGTTGGTGATATCTTCAGACCAACCTGGTAATTCCTCATAGACTGGTTTGCAGCGTTGTAATTCTTTCAAACTTGCTGGATAATGATAAATCAATTCACCATCTAATTCATAAGCGGTACAGATTTTCACTGTTTCTAAGCCACTCAAGACATCAATTGAATTCAAGCAAAGGTTCGTAATACCAGATACGCGTTTAGAATGACGCATCACAACAGAGTCAAACCAACCAACACGACGCGGACGACCGGTAGTAGTACCATATTCATGGCCAACTTCACGGATTTGGTGACCAATTTCATCAAATAATTCTGTTGGGAAAGGTCCATCGCCCACACGAGAAGTATAAGCTTTACATACCCCAACGACTTTATTAATTTTAGATGGGCCAACCCCGCTACCAATCGTTACCCCACCAGCAACCGGATTAGAAGACGTAACAAATGGATACGTTCCTTGGTCAATATCTAACATAACTCCTTGCGCTCCTTCAAACAAGACACGTTTACCTTGGTCTAGCGCATCATTTAAAATCACTGAAGTATCGCAGACATATTGTTTGATTTGTTGACCGTATTCATAATATTCTTCAAAAATATCTTCAAAGGCAATTGGATCAGCCCCGTACATTTTTTCAAATAAACGATTCTTTTCTGCTAGATTTATGCGCAGACGTTCTTCAAAGATTTCACGGTCTAATAAATCCGCAATACGAATCCCCACACGAGCCGCTTTATCCATGTAAGCAGGTCCGATGCCTTTAATCGTTGTTCCAATTTTTTTATCGCCTTTTGCTTCTTCTTGTAGGGCATCTAACTGAATGTGATAAGGTAAAATCACGTGCGCACGGTCAGAAATACGTAAATTATCCGTGGTAATATTGCGTTCATGTAAGTAAGCCAATTCCTTCACTAATGATTTCGGATTGACGACCACACCGTTACCAATCACGCTAATCTTATCTTTATAAAAAATACCAGAGGGAATCAAGTGCAATTTGTAAGTCACACCATTGAACTTAATCGTATGACCGGCATTGTCTCCTCCTTGATAACGGGCAATCACTTCCGCATTTTCACTTAAAAAGTCAGTAATTTTTCCTTTACCTTCATCTCCCCACTGGGTACCTACAACCACTACAGATGACATATGAATTCCTCCTAAATATGCTAGCAAGTTTGCTTTGAATCCTTCAAAACCTAGCTGTGCCAAAAAGCACTTCATGTACATTGTAACAAGATTTCAAAGGAGTTGCAACGAAAATTCGAATAATATTTTAAAATCGTTTTGTTTTACGACTAAAAACCGAACATTTATTTTTAACCCCTCTAAATTTACACAAAAAGACGAAAAATCAAAAAAAGATGAACCCTCGCTTGATTTGCCAAGAATTCATCTATTCTGTACTTATTCAAAAACCGCAAGAACCCCAAAATGGTCGCTGACTACGCTGCCACGATGGCCGTCAAAGATGACTTGGTACTGTTCCACGTGAAACTCTTTTGCGACAAAAATAAAGTCGATGCGCAATAAATCATTATTTTCGCGCCAACCGTCAATTTTTTTCACCACGGTAAATTCACCATAGCGTTCTTTGGCTTGTAAGAAAGTATCTTGCAAATTCAAAGGAGAAGCTAAGATTTGCGCGTGCTCAGAACTTCCCGCCGGATTATTAAAGTCACCCATTAAAATGATGGGTAATGGCGCATTTTCTAAGGCTGCGATTGTCTTTTGCCATTCGTAATCAAAGCCTAGTTCGCCCGCCCAGGAATAATGACCGCAGACCACGATGGCACTTTGGGTTTGGGCAATTAAGATTTTACGAGTTAAGTGCTTAACATATTCTTCATTGGAGGTAACGACTTCTTTAGGTGTTTGCGCCTCTTTAGATAGAATCGCTAAGCCCTCCTCATAAATATCATAACCAACATGGGCATAACTATAGCTCCAATAATAATTTAAGCCTCGTTTACGCAATGCTTGGACGATGAGATAGGCAAAATTATCTTCACGGATAGGATGCTGCTTTTCTTGCGGGCAAAAATAGTCATCCGGAATGATTTCTTTTGCGCTGATTAATTGATTGACCTCTTGTAAGGCAATAACATCCGCCTCTTGAGTGGCCAAAAAGTCCACGATTTGTGCTAACTTTTCCTTAGGCTCTGCTTCCATCCAACTGTGGGTATTTAAAGTGATTGCTTTCATATGTATATCCTCAATTCTTCATAGGTTACCACTAAAATTATACTAAAAAAACAAAGCAAGTGGCTAGTCTAAAAAACTTACCACTTGCTTTATACGAGATTATATACTTAATTTTCCAATCGTATTTCCTGATTGTTGACTGCCTTTTTGGGTAAGTTCAAAGGCTTGGATTTTATCCATATTGGTAAAGACGACAATCATCGTGGCTTTTTTGTCCGCTTGTTGTAACGCTTCTAGATCCACTTGTGCTAAGACTTGTCCGGCTTGTACTTGATCGCCTTCTTTGACTTTAACACTAAATGGTTTCCCTTCAAGACTCACCGTATCGATTCCCATGTGTACTAAGACTTCGACACCTTCTTTGGTTTCAATTCCGATAGCGTGCTTAGTAGGAAAGACGCTCTTAATCGTACCATTTACTGGAGAAACGATTGTGCCATCAGTTGGTTCCACCGCAAAACCATCACCCATCATTTTACCTGAAAAGACTGGATCTGCAACTGCTTCAATCGCGATGACTTCTCCGTTAGCCACTGCGACTAAATCCACGCTTTCCCCTGTAGCTGCGGTTTTCGCTTTCGTTTCTTCTTTGGCAGCGACGTTCACTTCAGGAATGTCCATGCCTGAGTCTAAAATATCTTGAATATCAGATTTCAATACATCAGCTTTTGGACCATAAACCGCTTGAACGCCATTGTCTTTTACAATTAAGCCCATCGCTCCGACTGCTTTCCATTGGTCTTCTTTACCGACTTTCGTATTATCTTTGACCGTTACTCTTAGACGGGTCATACAAGCATCTACATCGACAATATTTGGTTTGCCGCCAAGTAAGTTGATAATCGCAAAAGCTTGATCATTTCCTTGAACTGCGGTTGGTGTTTCTGCATTATCTGTTGTGTCTAAATCATAGTTTCCGTTACGTCCTGGTGTCGCAAAGTTGAATTTCTTGATTAAAAAGTTTGCTAAGAAGTACGTGAATACCCCAAAACCAATGGATACTAAAATAAAGTTAATTAAATCGCCGCCTAGACCTGCTTTGATGGCTAATGGTGTACGAGTGAGTAATTCAATATTCCCAAATGAGTGTACACGTAGCGAAATCAAGTCAGCACTTGCAAAGGCAGCCCCTTGGATAAAGGCATAAACCACATATAATGGGACGGCCGCAAACATAAACATAAATTCAATTGGTTCTGTAACCCCTGTTAAGAATACTGCAAGAGCGGCAGATACAAACATTGATTTATACAAATGACGTTTATCTGCATCTACATTGCGATACATTGCTAAAGTCATCCCCATCAAAATACCTGTAGAACCAATCATTTGACCTACTTTGAAACGCGCTGGTGTCCAATGGGTTAACACATATTGATATTGACTCATATCGCCAGCACCTTTTAAGTTCACCAAATCAGTGGCCCAAGCTAACCAAAGTGGATCTTGCCCGAATACTTTTGTTCCTGCTTGTGCGCCAGATAAAATTTCATAAGTGCCACCTAAGGCTGTATAGTTGATTGGAATTGTCAACATGTGATGCAAGCCAAATGGGAGCAATAGACGTTCTAAAGTACCATATAAGAATGGTGCTAAAACGGGTGCCGTATCTTGTGACTGAGCAATCCATAGTCCAAAATTGTTAATTCCTGCTTGGATGACTGGCCAAACAAAACTTAAAACAATCGCACAAATAGCTGACCATAAAATCACGACAAATGGAACAAAGCGTTTACCATTGAAGAAAGATAAAGCATCTGGTAATTTACGGTAATTATAGTATTTATTATAGGCCATCGCTCCGACAAATCCGGCGATAATCCCTACGAATACCCCCATATTTAAGGCTGGTGCTTCTAATACGCTGGTAAAGAAACCTTTGACCATGATTTTGGTACCAAATAATGTGTGGGTGAAAGCTTTTGGATCATTGAGCATTTCACTGGTTACCCCAAAAATCGAACCAGTAATCCGGTTAATTAAGACAAAAGAAATCCCAGCCGCAAATGCACCGCCAGCTCTTTCTTTCGCCCAGCTACCACCAATGGCTAAGGCAAATAATAGATGTAAGTTCCCAATAATAGCCCAACCGATGTTTTCAATGACACCGCCTGTTGTGACTAAAGCGGCTACATTTGGATTAATTAAAGGAATGGTTTTCCCAATACTAATCATTAAACCTGCAGCTGGCATTACGGCAACGACCACCATCAAGGCCTTACCGAATTTTTGCCAAAACTCAAAACTAAATAATTTTTTCATTTTATAACCTCTCTTTTTTCTGATTGCCTTTACGCAACCGATTTCGTTAACAAGATTATATACTAGATTTTTAAATTTGTAAACACTTTATTTGTTTATAACATTATGGGTTTGTTCAGCGCAACCGATTTCGCTTTTATTTCACAAATTGAAGATTGGAAGAGATAGAATAGATTTTCTTGATAGTTTACATAAAAAAATCTTGTTATCACATAGAAAAGAAATATGGATGTGCTACTTATGGAAGAGGTAAGGTCCGCCCAAACAAAACGTTCACTTCACAAAGATGGCGATACGTACTGAATTTACTTTTTTTACACTTGATGTTTACCATACAATAATGATGAAGATTGAGCCAACTGATAGACTATATACACCCTCTGATAATCCCTATATTCATTAAAAAAATTATCAAGTAACCTACCATGATGCCAAACAAGGATGTACTGAAGTTTTTCAAGTAAGAAGAGTGGGGTTTATGTATTTTTGTGTGGGTGGTGTTACCGGACCGTAGAAAAAAGCCCAGCATTTCCCATTTTTCACTTGGGTTGTGCTGGACTTTTTTAGTAATCATCGCGTCTGGAGATAGAAGCGAATTTATTGTATTCTTTTTTAAAGAGCAGCTCTACTGTACCGCGCGCGCCACTACGGTTTTTCTCAATAATGACTTCAATCACGTCGTTAACAGCTTGTTCCTCTTCATTTTTATCTTCTTCGGTGCCTTGACGTTGGTAATAATCTTCACGGTATAAAAAGGCTACGATATCGGCATCTTGCTCAATGGAACCCGACTCACGGATATCACTTAATACCGGCCGCTTATCTTGACGTTGCTCCACACTACGAGACAACTGAGAAAGCGCGATAACCGGTACTTTTAATTCTTTGGCTAATTTTTTCAATTGACGAGAGATTTCAGAGACTTCTTGTTGGCGACTTTCTCGACCAGAACCTTCAATCAGCTGCAAATAATCAATCAAAATCAAACCGAGATTCCCTTTTTCCTGTGCTAAACGCCGACATCTTGCTCGAATTTCTGAAACTTTAATCCCAGGCGTATCATCAATAAAAATACTCGTATTCGACAAACTTCCCATCGCCATAATCAAGTTATGCCACTCTTGTTCGGTCAACTGTCCTGTTCGCAAATGCCCAGCCTCAATGGTTCCTTCCGCACACAGCATCCGGTTCACCAAAGACTCGGCCCCCATTTCCAAACTAAAAATAGCCACACTGCGATCGGTCCGCGTACCAATATTTTGCGCAATATTTAGGGCAAAAGCTGTTTTCCCCACCGCTGGACGAGCCGCTAAAATAATCAATTCTTCTGGTTGCAAGCCGGCAGTCATCTTATCAAGCTCTGGATATCCCGTTGGCAGACCAGTGATATCTTCATTTTGTTGGGATAACCTATCAATATGCTCCATGGTGCTATTCAAGACATCCGCAATTGCCTGAAATCCTGTACTATTACGCTTTTCCGAGACATTTAAAATTCCTTTTTCGGCCGCCTCGACAATTTCTTCTACACTGCCTTCTTGACTGTAACCTTCTTTGACAATCTTGGTAGCCGCTTGAATCAATTCCCGTAAAGTCGATTTATCCTTCACGATTTTCGCATAATGCGCCACCCCAGAAGCAGTCGGCGTGACTTGCGATAACTCGGTTAAATAACTAATTCCACCCACATCTTCCAGAGTGTTCTCAGATTCGATTTGTGATTTTAGTGTGATAATATCGATATTTTCGTTGCGATCATTTAAGGCAATCATCGACCGAAAAATAATCTGATGGGCGCGTCGATAGAAATCTTGCGGCTCAATTACGGCCATCGCTTCGACCAAGGCCTCCGCATCTAGAAAAATGGCACCCAAGACGGCTTGTTCTGCTTCAATATCTTGTGGTGGTACATTTTCTTGCCACATTTCATTCATCAAAAACACCCCTTAAAGATTTATAAAATAACGTTAAATTGATTTCCGTTTTGAATTTTTCTCAACTAATAGTATAGCAAAGATTAGCAGGAATTTGTATAAATATATGAATAAAAAATTGGTAGCGTGAATACTACTACCAATTTACAAACACTTTAATATATTTCCCAGTCTGGATATCGCTTGGCTTGAAAATCTTCTGACGTTGCCAATACTTTCAAGATTAGCGGGGAAGCATTTTGTTCATTTAGTTCATTCAGCTCTACCCATTCTTCGCCTAAAGAATCGTTAGCCTCATTACCGTTAAGATATTTTTCTATTGCTTGATGATTGGCTTTTTCTAACTCAACTTTATATAGGCCAAAAATATGATGGTTGAATTCATCCTCGTTGATTTTTACAAATGAGTCATAGAGCGCACTGTCATAAATTTGACTCACTTGATAACTAGTTTCCTCGCTCATTTCCCGATAAAGTGTATCTAACAAGCTTTCCCCATTTTTGCGACTGCCACCAGGTAAATCATAGCGCCCATTATACGGACCTCCATGTTTTTTTACGCATAGCAATTGGTTATTACGAATACAAACACCGTACACGCCAAAATGTTCTGAAATCTTCATCTAACTCTCCTTAAACATAAAAAGAGCGCCCATATTGAATCGACGCTCCAATTTTTTCATCGTATGCTGGATTATTCTTCCACGACATGTACGCGGATTTTCGCTGACACATCATGATGTAATTTCACTTCCACATTGGTAAAACCTAATGCACGGATTGGTTGCTTCAAATCGACTTTACGTTTGTCAATTTTGATTTTGTATTGATCAAAGAATGCATCCGTGATTTGTTTAGAAGGAATAGATCCAAATAAACGGCCATCGCTTCCGGCTTTAGCTTTGATTACGACCACTGTTTCTTCTTTTTCGATAAAAGCTTTTAATTCTTTTGCTTTAGCCAATTCTTCTGCTTCGTGTTTGGCTTGAGCTTTTTGTTTGCCTTTTAATTCCGCCATGTTTTCTTTGTTGGCTTCTTTGGCTAATTTGTTCTTGATTAGATAGTTTTGGGCATATCCGGTTGGGACTTCTTTCACATCGCCCTTTTTACCTTTACCCTTCACATCTTCTAGAAAAATAACTTTCATCTGTTTCACTTCCTACTCTATTTCAATTTGCTTAACTTCATTTAAAAGCATTTCTTCAACTTTTTCAAGCGATTCGCCCAAAATTTTCGTCGCAGCATTGGTAAAATGACCACCGCCACCCAATGCTTCCATAATTTTTTGGACATTAACCTTGCCACTACTGCGTGCTGATATCCCAATAACTTCCTCATCTTGGCGGGTAATCACAAAAGCGGCCTCGACACCAATCATCGAAATCAAGGTATCCGCAGCCTTAGCCGTTGTCACCTTACCATAGATTTTGTTTTCTTTGCCCATCGCATACACAATGCCTGGTGCGCTATTTTGACAAGTACTGATTAACTCGCTCATTTCTAAATACGAATCCAAATCCGAACTCAATAGATATTGGACTTTGCTTTCATCGGCACCTTGTGATTTTAAGAAACTGGCAATATCAAAAGTCCTTGCTGAAGAACGAAACGTAAAATTCTTCGTATCGACATACATTCCCGCCAACATCATCGTTGCGACAAACTTCGAAATCCGTGTTTCACTATTTAACTGATACTCTAGCAATTCAGAAACCAACTCACTAGCAGAAGATGCAGAGGCTTCAATGTAATTTAATAATGGCTTGGCTGGATATTCTTCGCCCCGACGATGATGGTCAATCACGACAATTTTCTCAAAGGCATCATAAACTTTTTGCGAAATCGACATAGACGGACGATGATAATCCACCATCACTAGCAAGCTTTTGTTATCTAATAATTCTAGTGCTTCTTCGCTGGTAATTAATTGACTGGAAAGTTCGGGATATTGTTCAATTTCTCTCAGTCCTCGCTGCAATTCTGGTGTGACTTCTTCAGGATTAATGATGACCCAACATTTTTTATGGATTAATTTGGCAAAGCAAGCAATCCCAAAGCTCGCTCCCAAGGCATCCATATCTGGGAAACGATGACCCATGACAAAGATTTTATCGTTTTCTAAAAGGACTCGTTTTAGCGCAGTACTCATGGCTTTCGAACGGACTCTTGTTCTTTTAATCGTCGCATCACTATCGCCACCGAAAAATTGTGGACTACTCATTGGATCAGCATCCTTCACGACAACTTGATCGCCACCACGAATTAAGGCCAAATCAAGATTATCTTGTGCCACTTCACCAATTTCTTTCAGCGAGGCCTGACCATAAGCAATCCCCATACTCATCGTCAATAACAATTCACGTTCTCTAGCTTTATTTTTAAAAGTGGCTAAAAGGTCAAATTTTTGCGTCTTCATCTGCTCAATATCTGCTTCACGCGCAATAAATAAATGACGCTCAGCATTGATTCGGCGATAATAGACTTCATGCTCACTCGCCCAATCGGAAATCACCGAAGTAATCAAAGTATTGAGATACGAGCTTTCCTTATCATCTAGCTTATCAATCACATCGTCATAATTATCGATGGAAATTATTCCTATTGCAGTCATTTTTCACCCTCACTCGTACTTAGTGACATTCTTGCTGCCAAGTACGTTTCACTCTTCTTTCCTAGTCCTAATGCTATTATTTTACCACACTGCGTCAAATTTTGCACAAAAGATCGATTAATTAGGTTGTTTTGTTATTTTTGGTTTGTGATTTTATTATTTTCACGTGAAACAAAAGGCCTCCGAAAAGCGAAGGTCTGATGATTAACTAGCTTATTTCACTTAATATTTCTACAAATGATTTGGCTCGTCCAACTAGACTTTCTTCATCTAATTGCATTGCACCGGTAATGACAAATGGAGCCAGGAACTTCAAGCCAGTGTGATACGAAATGGTTTCTATCGGCTTTAATACTTCATCGACTGTAATATGCCTAGCAAAGATTAATTTCCCCTTTCCATTGTTTCTCCCAATATCTCATACAAATAGGGCACAATTTTTTCACCAGGTAAATCCGCTAAACTTGTCACCCAGCGATAATCCGTATGTTCTTGCGGGTCTAAAGTAATCGCTAAATCTTCGTTGTTTTCCGATAATTGTCCACGATACACCAGGCGCGTAAAAACCTTGTCCTTATCTACATTGCTATCTTCATGAATAACTTTGTCAATCACAATCCTTAAGCCGACCTCTTCTTGACATTCACGAATCGCCGCCTGTCTAGGAAGCTCGCCATCTTCCACCGTCCCACCAGGAATGTCCCAATAAGACGGATAAAAATTTTTCTTACCGCGCTTGATTTCGCTACGTTTGATCAACAAATACTTCTCGTTTTTTCCAATTAAACTATGCGCAATTAGCCGATTTTCCATGTGCATCCCTCGTTTCGTTTTTTTCAGTAAGAACGATTATAGCATGATTTTAAGTAAAATGGAGAAACTATCCAAAAAATATGGATGAATTTCTCACATAAGGATTAAATGACCCAAAAACTACCTCAAAAGCGAAAAAAAACACCTCAGAGCCATTCGAAGTGGTTCTGAGGTGTTGGTATTTATATTAGTCTTCGTTAACGAATGGAAGTAATCCCATGATACGTGCGCGTTTGATAGCAACTGTTAATTTACGTTGGTTTTTAGCACCAGTACCAGTTACGCGACGAGGTAAGATTTTTCCACGTTCTGAGATAAATCTCTTTAATAATTCAACATCTTTATAATCAACATGTTCAATGTGATTTGCTGCAAGATAGTCTACTTTACGACGTTTACGACCGCCTCTACGTTGTTGTGCCATTCTATTTCCCTCCTTATTACAAAAATTAATTAGAATGGTAAATCATCATCTGAAATGTCAATGCTTGATCCGCCAAGTGGTGTGTTACTTGCATCACGGTCAAAGCCAGGCATTCCACTAAATGGTTGAGATGAAGCTGGCTGATCAAAGCTATTGTTATTATTGTTAAATGGTTGTGAGACATTATTATCAAAGTTTCCGGCAGCTTGACGACGTTGATCGTTGACTGCTTTAGACTCTAATAATTGGAAATTATCGGCAACCACTTCAGTTACGTATACACGTTGACCTTGTTGGTTTTCATAATTTCTCGTTTGAATACGTCCGGTCAAACCAATTAATGTCCCTTTTCTAGCGTAATTTGCTAAGGTTTCAGCTGGTTTACGCCAAATGACACAATTGATAAAGTCCGTTTCTCTTTCTCCATTTTGGCTGGTAAAATTACGGTTCACAGCTAAACTAAAAGTAGCCACCGCAACGCCAGAAGAAGTGTAACGTAAATCAGGGTCTCTTGTTAATCTACCTACTAATACAACATTATTAATCAAGGCTATTCATCTCCCATCGTTTTTGTTTCACGTGAAACATTCTTAAGCTTCTTCTTTAACAATCATGTGACGAATGATGTCTTCATTGATTTTAGCAAGACGATCAAATTCGCTAACAGCGCTAGCGCTTGATGGAGAAGATACTTTAACGATGTGATAGATACCTTCGCGGAATCCATTCATTTCATAAGCGAAACGGCGTTTTTCCCAATCTTTAGATTCAAGAACTTCAGCTCCGTTATCTTTTAAGATTGCATCGAAACGTTCGATTAAAGCAGATTTTGCTTCTTCATCAATGTTTGGACGAATAATGTAAAGAATTTCATATTTCGTATTTTCCATTGATATGTTCACCTCCCTATGGACTTTGGCCCTTGTATTCACATCAAGAGCAGAGAGAGCAGACTTAGCTACTCACAATGATTTATTATACACAGATTTTCAAAGAATTGCAAAGGTTTTTCACGCATTTTTTATAAATTACCTTGCTACTTAATAAATACGCGAAAAAGGGACAAAAGCTTTTTTCTTTAAAAATTTTTTATGATTATTTTTTTGATTTAGCTATTCTTTTGATTGGTAAATGTATAGCTCGTCCAATGCTTTGTTGGTGTATGAGCGGCAATCAAACTTGTTGGGAACTTGGCATGATGTGGTGTATCTGGGAAAAATTGGGTTTCTAAGCAAATGCCTGCATGTTTTTGATAAACAGCCTCCTCTTTGCCTGATTCATTTTCAATAAAATTGCCTGTATACACTTGCACGCCTGGTAAATCTGTACAAACCGATAACTCAATGCCACTTTCATCACCTAATAATCTAATTGTTGCGGATTGATCCAAAATGAAATTATGATCGATTCCACCAGCAAAGGTCAACTGTTCATGCGTTTGACTTAAGGCTTGTTTCACTGTTTTTCCTTGATGAAGGTCAAATGGGGTATCGATGACTGGCATGAATTCACCTGTTGGAATCAGAGTATTTTGCATAATCGGGGTAATGGTTTGGGCTGGGATTTGTAGCTGATGTCCCTCAATATCACCACTATTATGCCCATTTAGATTAAAGTAAGCATGGTTGGTTGGATTAAATATGGTCGTCGCATCACTTTCTCCTTCATAAGTAATGATTATTTGATTCTCATTTAATTGATAGGTTACCTTCATGTCTAAATTTCCAGGGAAACCTTGGTCTAGATGAGGGCTGTGCAACACAAAAATAATTGCTGTTGGGCTTTGCTTTGCCACTTGCCAAATCCGTTCATGAAAGCCATGAAGTCCGCTATGCAAGGTGTTTTCTCCCTCATTGGCCTCTAGTTGATAGTTTTTTCCTTCAATTTCAACTTGAGCCTGGGCGATTCTATTGGCATTTCGTCCAACAACAACACCAAAATACGTATTGGAATTATTTAAGTAATCTTTCATATGCTCATAGCCTAAAACAACATCTCGAAATTGCCCACTAGCATCTTTTACCCAGAGTCGATGAATGGCACAGCCGATATTTAGCACTTCGAGTTTCAAATATTCATTTTCTAATAAATAGTTTTTTAATTCCATTGTCATCATCCTTTATGTTCGATAATTTCCATCCGATCCACACTCAACGTATCTACCCCAATATTTGATTGAAATTGAATGGTTTGCGTGCCTTTTTGCAATTTCACTTTGACTTGCACGGGTTGGTAATATTGTGAAGGATAAATTTTGGCGATTTTTTCTTCTTGATTCACAGTAAATTTTCCTTCCAAAATATTTTCTGGATCTTCATAATTCTCCGTTTTGACGTAAGCTATCAAGGTATAATTTGCTGATTTGGGTGTCTTAAAAGTGAAGATCAACTTGTCTTCTGGATCTTCAAAGCCTGTAATGACCTGATGATTAAGTGCATAGTCATCTTTTATTTGAGATAAACCTTTTGTCTTTTGTGCTTGAGTAGCAGCTAAAACAAAACGGGATAATTGTTGTGGGCTTGGACGCTTGATTCGTTTGTCATCAACAGTTGGTGAACTTAGCTTGATTTGGTCTGCTTGCCAATGGACTTGATTCATTCTTATCAAACGATTCCAACCACTGTGATCCCAACGTGCTGTATGATAGATAATCCAATCTTCTTTGCCATCTTTTGAAGGAACAATAGAATGATGCCCCGGCCCATAGACTTCTGCATTACTCTTTAAAATAGGTTGGTTTGCTTTATGCCAAGATTTAGGATTTAAAAGGTCAGCATCTACTTTAGCAGTTAATTCACCCAAGCAATAATCATTATCCCAACTTCCGCTAGCTGAATAAATCAGATGAATGGTATCCTTTTTGATAGTTACTTGTGGTCCTTCATTGATTAAAGGTTTTTGACGCATTTCCCATTCATATTCAGGATGAGAGAGTTCAATCTTTTGTTTTTGAACTTCGGTTGGTGAAATCATGGGACTAATATATAGATTTTGCGTCACATTTTCATACCCTGGCCATCCAGACCAAATAAAGTAATGCTGATTCTTGATAGTTAATACAGTGCCATCGATAGCAAACTTATCATCCATCCCTTTAACTAAAGAAAGTTGCCATTCACCTTTATAAGGATCTTTAGAAGAGTTAGTTAGAGCATACATGCGGTGCGTTTCCTTGGAGCGATTGGCAGCAAAATAAACGACCCATTGTCCATTGAGATAGTGAAGTTCTGGAGCCCAAATACTTTCTAGTTCTTTTGGCATTTTAAAAATAGTTTTCTCTTCACCGGTAAAAACAGTCTCCAAATCCTTGCTACGCCAAAGCACCACTGAGTCGCCGGTTGTTTTCGTATAATAGTACATGCCATTTTCGTAGCAAACAAATGGATCCGCACCGTTATTATCCACGATATTGGTCATTTCCTTGGTTGGCGTAAAAGTTGCTACTTCTTTTGATTGGCAAGCTCCTAAAAGCAAGCCACTCGTTAAAATCGCACTGAGTAACAGCCATTTTTTCAATTGAATTCCTCCCTAATAAACAAAATAATCCCTCTCAAAGAAAATACCCACTACCTGGATTGGCTACTTTGAGAGGGGAATAAGTTATTCAACAACTGGAATATGATATTGATCATTAATGGCCTTAATCTTACTTAAATCGCATTTTGGTTGACGATCATAGGTCAATAAGCCATTGATTTCTTGTTCCACATCGGTTATTTGTGTGTAGCAATAGCCCCATAAGCCTCGTGATTGGTAGACCGCCGTCATAATCCGTTGATAATCTTCAATAAATTCATCCTCATTATTGACTGAAGTATAGCCCCAACCAGGTTGTCCAGACACATCAAAACCAATTCCACCAAATTCCGTGAGTAAAATAGGTTGATTTTGATAGCTGAAGCCTTCTGCAAAAATTGGCCAAGCTGTAGAATGATGATGGATGAGGTTTTCTCTTGTATGCAAAGTTTCTTTAAAATACTGGTACTTGCTGACTTCTTCTTTTTGACCATGCATATAATTGTGAATGGCACAAATATCGGTTTCAGTCGCGGCCCAACCATCATTAGAAATGACTAAGCGCGTCGTATCTAATGAATGAATAAAATGATACATCGCTTGTGAAAAATGTTGTTCTTGACGGTTAAATGAAATCCTAGGAACGCCCCAACTTTCATTGATTGGCACCCATGTTACAATGCATGGATGATTATAATCTCGCTCAATGATTTCCATCCATTCTTTCATCGAGCGTGTTATAGCATCTGAATTATAAATAGCAGGGGCCGCACATTCACCCCAGACAAGATAACCTAGTTGATCTGCCCAGTATAAAAAGCGCGGATCTTCCGTTTTTTGATGTTTCCGACAACCGTTAAAGCCCATTTCTTTGGCTAGTTGAATATCTTTCACAAAATCATCATCACTTGGCGCCGTTAGTAATCCCTCTGGCCAGTAACCTTGATCTAATACCAATTTTTGATAATATGGTTTATTGTTGAGATAGACCATACCGTTGGCTGTGTGAACCTTGCGCATCCCAAAATAAGAACGCACTTCATCAATCTGCTGCTCATTTTGATAAAGTTGGCATTGTACATCAAATAAATTCGGATTTTCTGGTGTCCAACTCCAACCATCATGGTGAAAATTCGTTCTAAAAATATGTTCTTGAATCACATCTACGCAGAAGTCATTTTTCCCTTGGTGAAAGTTTTGTGTACCGCTTGTAATCAACATATCTTTAAAATAAATCTGATAAGCTAATTTTACATCCTCTGTACCTGTTGTTTGCGAAAGGGTTGTTTGAATTTGCACCTTTCCTTCATCGAAATGAGGAGTGAGTTGTAAGCGAGTGAGATAAAGCGGATGGACTTCTTCTAACCAAACTGTCTGCCAAATCCCTGTAGAATTGGTATACCAAATGCCCGTAGATTCTTCTTCCCAGAACTGTTTGCCCCGAGGGATTGATTCTTCATGCAACGGATCATAGGCGCGCACTGTCAATTGTTGGTTTGCGGTATCGTTTAAATAATCAGTAATATCACATTCAAAAGAGGTATGCCCACCGATATGGTTGCAGACATGTTGGCCATTTACATATACATCAGCTTCATAATCGACCGCTCCGAAATGCAATAGATAACGCTTTTTAGGATTTTTTACTAAAGAAAGTTCTTTTTGATACCATACCACTGGATGAGACTTTCTTTGATGAATCCCACTTAAGGCGGCTTGATAGACAAACGGCACTTCAATCGTTAAATCAAATGCTTGATTGTCTTGATACCATCGCTCTTTTTGCCCAACATTTTCATCATCAAAAGCAAATTGCCAACTGCCATTTAAATTTTCCCACTGACTTCTGACAAGCTGTGGACGTGGATAACCTTTTTCTGTCATTTCTTTTCCCCCTGAATTCCTTATTTAATCCCACTTTGTAGCGACATGGATTCCATAAAACTCTTTTGCGCAATTAAGTACAAAATAAAGGTTGGAATCAAGGCTAACAAGGCACCGGCTGTAGCGATACCAGGATAAGTTAAGTATTGTCCTTGTAATAATTGTAAACCTGGTGTGATAGGTAATTTATCAATGTCGCTAATCACAATAGATGGCCATAGGAAATCATTCCATGAACCTGTGAAGCTAAATAGCGCCACCACCGTTAATACCGGACGAATCAACGGTAAGATAATGTAATAGAAAATTTGAAATTCATTGGCGCCATCCACCACGGCTGATTCATCTAGCTCTTTTGGAATACCTAAAATAAATTGACGAACAAGAAAGATATTATAAACCCCCGCAGCACCTGGAACAATAACTGATAAGAAGGTATTGGTCCAACCTAACGTATCGACAATTTTGAAGTTTGGAATCAAATTCATCACACTGGGAAACATCATCGTTCCTAAAAGAATGCTGAATAAGACATCGCGACCTTTAAAAGTCAGACGTGTATAGCCATAAGCTGCAAAAGAAACGATAAACAATACTAAAACGGTATGTGACAATGAAATAATTAATGAATTGATAAACCAGGATAAAACTGGGGAAGAATCATTTCCAAAGAGTAATTTCAAATAATTTTCTACTGTCCAGTGTTTTGGAAGTAAGCTAAAACCGACCTTTTGAATCTCAACATCTGATTTAAAGGAAGTGAGTACCGCCCAGACTAATGGAAAAATCCAAACGAGACAGACGATTGCTAAAATAATAAAGGCGATAATTTTTCCTACTCGATTCTGTTTCATTCTCTTTTCCTCCTATTTTTCTAGTCTACGCATGATAATAAATTGAATCACTGACACAACCATAATTCCTAACCCTAATAAAATCGCCATCGCCGAAGAAATACCTGCATAAGAATCGCTACTACCAAAGGCGTTTTCTTGAATATACATCATCAGCACACGCGTTGAGTTATTTGGTCCCCCTTGCGTTAACATCAATGGTTGTCCATAAATATTGAACTGGGCAATGGTTGTCATCACCGTTGTAAAAATTAATTGATTTCTGATATTTGGTAAAACGATTTTGAAAAATTTGATGACCACATTCGCACCATCTAAATCCGCTGCTTCTAATTGCTCTTTTGCCACGCCATTTAATGCAGCTACATAGATAATCAAATTACCACCTGAAGTCCACCAAATCGTAACTAACACTAATAAAATCCAGGCCCATGGTTGTGTACCGGCAAAATTAATATCGACACCAAACAAAGCTCTGATAGGACCGAATGAACGGCTTTGTAAGAAACTCCAAATAATCATGACTGCTGAAATCGCAAATAAAGTCGGTAAATATAAAATAGATTGAAAAGTGCGATTAAATTTTGGCTTCGCATGTAGGCCAACTGCTAATAATAAAGGAATAATAATACATCCTGGAACGGAGAAAAGTACAAAAAGTAAGGTGTTTTTCATCCCATTCATAAATTGCGTATGGTAAATGGATGTTTTATCAAATAAAATCGTCTTATAATTATCTAATCCCGTAAATACTGGGCTATTATACAAATCCCAATGGGTAAAAGAGACATAAATCCCGATAATGGCAGGTGCTAAGAAAAAGACTAAAAACAGTAACATATGCGGACCGATAAATAAGGCCGGCCACAGATTCATTTTTGCTTTTGACTTCATGATTCTTTTCCCCTTTCTGATTGCTGAAACTTTATGTAAAAATATTTTTAAAAAGAGGCTGCAGGATAGATGATGCAGCCTCTTTACCTTTTAGCGATTATTGCATTTTTTGATCTACAATTTGTTGAATTTCCCCAAAGGTATCTTTAATGTCTGCTTTACCAGTAATCATATCCCATGAACGTTTGTCATATTCTGAGAACACATAAGTTAGACCATCTTGGGTATTGATAGCAAGTGAATCTTGTCCTTTTGGTGTTTTTAGCAAGAAAGATTGAGGCATCTTCGTATATTCTTCATTTTCTAACATTGCTAAAGCGGTTGGGTTGGCACCTGATTTAATCCATTCCAATTGATTCGATTGTAACCATGTTAAGAAATCAACCATACCTTTTTGTTTGTCTTCAGAGCGTTTAGTTTTTGTCTTGAACATTGCAAATTGGTCAACCCCAGAACCTTGGACAATGTGGTTGGCATCCCATTGCGGAGTGAACGTTTCGCCCCATTTGAAATCAGTAATTTTTTGCATATTGCTCAACATCCAAGTGCCTTCTGGTAAGAAAATTAATTTTTGGTTGACAAATAGTTTGTTGGCATCTTCTCCATCTGGAACCATATAGCCTTCATCGAATAATTTCTTGAATTCACCTACAGCTTTATATGAGTAGTCATTATTGATATTTAATTTCTTATCGGTTAACCATTGACCGCCCATTTGTAAGTATAGGTTGGAGTAATTTTGCATGCCCCAAGTATATCCATAGCTATAAATACCATCGGCTTTAGCTTTGGCGCCTGCTGCTTCGATTTCTTCATAAGTCACAATCCCGTCATCTGTTGCACCAGGAGCGTATTTATCTACTAAATCTTGATTGTAATACATCACCCAAGAACCCATGGTCGCTGGAAT
The DNA here is from genome assembly GCF_052119425.1 of Enterococcus cecorum. Lineage (GTDB taxonomy): Bacteria > Bacillota > Bacilli > Lactobacillales > Enterococcaceae > Enterococcus_E > Enterococcus_E cecorum_C. Next base: position 30,055 of record NZ_JBQKFH010000007.1, on the reverse strand, counting down.
GCCATATTGTTTCTTGTCTACTTGACCGGTTTCCCAAGCTGCTTTTACATACTTATCTTCATTTAAGTCTGTCCCTTTAATCATGCTATCCCAGCTTTCAAGCATGCCTTTTTTCTGATAACTAGGCAAGGCTTCTGAAGCAACAAGTGCTAAATCAGGGACTCCTTTTCCAGTTTTTCCTGCTGTTGTTAATTTAGAGTTAAAAGTATCGGCTTGCATGCTGACAATTTTCACCTTATAAGCTGGTTTCGTCGCATTGTAATTATCGATGGTTTTCTTAATTTTTTCACCATCAGGACCAGTTGTAGAAGACCAAAGCAAAATTTCTTTAGATTCTTTAGCACTGTCATCTGATTTGCCACATGCTGCTAAGAAACTTGCACACACTAACATCGTTCCTAATAATTTGACTGCTTTTGAGATTTTCATAATTTTGCCTCCGTAATTCATTTTACTAAAACGTAAAACGATATTTATTTTCTTAGATAAGTCATTTTACGATTTAAACGAACGATTCAACAACTTATCCCTTACACGCTAAAATTAACATACTTAGAAAACGTTGTCAACATTGTTTTTAAAGTATTTTTTACAATTAATCATTTTTTGTTTATGTAAAATCATAAACGGAAATTTGTTAAAAAACAAGCAAAGTATCATTTTACAATATTGAAAAAATAGATAATTTACGCTATACTAAGAACAAACATACGGAGGAACATAGAAAGGTTAGATAATTATGGATTTATCATTAGACAATACTTCTTTACCCGTTTACGAAGCCTTAGCCAACGAAACGCGCTTAGAAATCTTAAATATTATCGGTAAAAATCGGCGCAGTATTTCTGATATTGCGGAAGAATTAAATATTTCAAATGCTGTGATGACGAAACATATTAAAATATTAGAAAAAGCGCAATTGATTGTCATCGAGCAAGGCATCGGCGAAGAATGGCGCAAAAAATACATTCGCTTAAAAGTGGATCAAATTCAAATTCATTTTCCTGAAAAAATATTCCCTGATTTATCTTTGCAATCGGTGAAAGTAAAAATTGGGCATTTTGTCGATTTTTATGCTGAGCCTTCTTGCGGCATGGCCACTGCACAACAAGTCATCGGTGCTTTAGATGAACCGAAATCATTTTTAGACCAGGATCGTGTCAATGCAAGTATTATTTGGCTGAACAACGGCTTTTTAGAATATAAAATCCCAAATCCATTCAGTCATCAAGAACGTGTAGAAATGCTGGATATTTCTTTAGAGTTGGCTTCGGAATTTCCAATTTCCAATAACTACTGGCCGAGTGATATCGATTTTTATTTAAATGATATCAAAATTGGTTCGTATACCGTACCTGGAAATTATTCTGACGTCCGTGGGAAATATACGCCAGCTTGGTGGAATGATGCTTTCAGTCAATACGGCTTGCTGAAACATATTCGTATTAATCGCTATGATACTTCGATTGATGGGGAAAAAGTTTCGAATTGTAACTTAAATGAAGTCGCCATTGATCACTTAGATTTTATTACTTTTAAAATTGCAGTTGATAAGCAAGCCAAAAATGCAGGTGGGTTGACAATCTTTGGGGAACATTGGGGCAACCATCCACAAGATATCTTTTTCAATTTCTACACCGCTCATTCTTCCTAATAAAAAACACCGCCAGCACTTGCATAGCGCGCTTAAGTGTTGGCGGTGTTGCATTTTACTTAATTTCAAATGTCATCGTTACTGGGTTGTGGTCGGAATATTGGAAATGATGGTCCCAAACTTTGAGGTGATTGACTTGAATATCTTCTGACACGATAAAGCCATCGACCAAATTCACATAGCTATCTTTGGTAAAGGGACGGTCATTGGCGCGGACGGAAGGAATTTTCGCGGCGACAATATCTTGATTCACCAAGGTAAAACCAGCTGGAAGGTCGGCTTTAGGGAAGGGATGCGTCCAAGTCAGTGTTTGTTTTTTCGTACCAAACAGACTTGGGGTATCTCCTAATACATCATGATTATAATCACCACCGACAATCACTCCATAACCTTTTTGCTGATAAAGCTGCATGTATTTGGCTAATTTTTTGATTTGGGCTGCTTGGATGGACTGATCTTTAGTAAAGGCCGACAAATGCACATTGATTAATGCCAGTGGTTTAGGCGTGGTAGCTATTAAGCTAATCGTAAAGGCACGGTCATAATCGGTGAATTTATTCAAATTGGTTTCAATCGGTAATTGATAACGCGTACTTTTATGAATCGTTTCGCGACTAAGTGTCAACAAACCACTCTGACTCTTGCCGATGGGTTCGGTAAATGGGTAAAACAAATACGCCGAATCATAGTTTAATGCAAAGGCGGCATTCATTTCGGGCATGGCTTGCATAATTTGCTTTTCTTGAGGAATATGATAAGAACGCGTGGCATCTGAATCTACTTCTTGCAGTAACACAAAATCTGGCTGCGTCTTTTGAACCTGTCGAATGATTCCCTCCAAGTTTTGTTGCACATTTTCTTTGCTAAATCCACGTGCATACTTTCCACCATCCATAAAGAAGCTATAATTGTGGGGGTTGGCTGCATATCCAATATTAAAAGTTGTAATTTTATATTTCTTTTTAACGTTATTTTTATTTGTTGCTTTCTGTGCTTGTTCGATTGCTATTTCTTGATTATCTGGTAAGCGATGATAGCTGAAAAAGAGATAAGCTAAATAACTAATAAACACAAACAAAAATAACGAAATTAAAGCGATAAATACACGTAATATTTTCTTTTTCTTCATAAGGTCCTCAGATAACTTTCTTGGATTAAATCTTTGAGTAAAGGTTCCTGAACTTTGTGAATATCCAGGCTAATCCAGTATTTTTTGTTCATATGATAGCCAGGATAAACCCCTGTTTGACTGGTCAGGATTTCACGCTCCTCGGGATTGACTTTGACATTGACAATCTCAAGTAGCGAGTCTTTTGGAAAAGATATCTCATCTTCTGCTAGTCCAAGTTTTTCAGGAGGGATTTTCATGTATAAGGCAAACCATTTTTGATTGCGAGCATGTCTGAATACTAAAAATTCAGGATGTTTGTTAAAAATCCGCTCGCCTTCAATCTCAAACTGCGCTTTTACCCAGGATTGTAACGCTGCTTTTTCCATTTTCAGCCCTTCTTTCTTTCATGAACTTCTTTATTATACGCGAAAAAATCCTTTGAAAGCAATGAATTGAACCTAAATATCCGAAAAATAGGCAATCAAACGCTTCCTGTCTAATAGTGAGACTAGTTGATTTCAAGGCATACAACAACGCAAAAAAACTCACAGCTTCCTCCAATACAAGAGTTAGCTGTGAGTTTTTCATTGTTTCACGTGGAACTTTTTATTCTGTTTCGTCTGGTGTATCCGGAGCCTCTGAACTTTCAGTATTTGCTTGATCTTCTGACACATCTTCGTCTTCTTCTGGTTCAACGGTTGCCATGGTTACAACTTTGGTATCTTCTTCCATCTTCATTAGACGCACACCCAAAGTCGCACGGCCGGTTTGTGAGACAGAATCAACGTTAAAGCGGATGATAACCCCTTTATCGGTAATCAATAGGATGTCTTCGCTACCATCAACGGTTGTCAGTCCAGCAAGTGGGCCATTTTTCTCGGTAATATTGGCCGTCTTAATTCCTTTACCACCGCGGCCTTTGACTGGATATTCACTCGCTGCGGTGCGTTTGCCATAACCATTTTCGGTAATGACCAGCACTTCTTGGTTATCGCTAATGACTGAGCTTCCAACGACATAATCGCCTTCACGCAACTTAATTCCGCGTACCCCAGCAGCCGTACGTCCCATATCACGAACTTGACTTTCTTCAAAGCGGACGGAATAACCATCATGCGTACCAATAATAATTGTATTTTCGCCATTGGTCTCGACAATATTAACCAGTTCATCGCCTTCTTTTAAGCCAATCGCAATCAAACCGTTGCTGCGAATATTTGAAAAGGCAGTCACTTCGGTACGTTTTACCACACCATATTTAGTAGTAAAGAATAGGTAACGACCGGCTGTTGGTTGGCTGCTGACTGGGATAATCGCTTGAATCAACTCATTAGAATCAATGCCTAGCAAGTTAATCACTGGAATTCCTTTGGCAGCACGACCGTATTCTGGAATTTCGTAACCTTTTGCTTTATAAACTTTTCCTTGGTTAGTAAAGAATAAGAGCGTGTCATGTGTTGAACAAGAGACCAGTGTTTTCACAAAGTCTTCATCGTGGACGCCCATTCCTTGTACCCCTCGACCGCCGCGACGTTGAGCTCTAAATTCACTCTTCGCCAGGCGTTTAATATAACCTTTATTCGTTAATGTAATAACAACTTCTTCTTCTTCAATTAAGTCTTCATCTTCTAAACTCAAGACTTCACCGACTAGTAATTCGGTTCTGCGGTCATCGCCAAAACGCGCACCGATTTCACCTAGTTCTGTTCTGATAATTTCTACGACACGTTCTGGTTTAGCTAAGATATCGGCTAAATCCGCAATCAAAGCAAGTAAATCTTGGTATTCATTTTCAATCTTCTCACGTTCCAAACCGGTCAAACGACGCAAACGCATATCCAAAATCGCTTGGGCTTGACGATCGCTGAAAGCAAAACGTTCAATCATTGTTTGTTTCGCTTCATCATCGGAATTCGAACTACGAATAATATGAATAATTTCATCAATATGATCTAAAGCAATGCGCAAACCTTCTAAGATATGGGCACGGGCTTCAGCTTTTTTCTTTTCAAATTCAGTACGTCTGGTGATGACTTCTTTTTGGAACTCTAGATAATCGACCAAGATGCGTTTTAGACTTAAAATCTTTGGCACCCCGTTTTCGATGGCTAGCATATTAATCCCAAATGAAGATTGCAAGGCAGTGAGTTTGTATAAGTTATTTAAAATCACTGAAGCACTCACATCGCGGCGCACATCGATGACAATTCGCATGCCTTCGCGGTTGGATTCATCGCGCAAATCAGTAATCCCTTCGACGCGTTTGTCACGATGCAATTCAGAAATACGTTCAATTAATTTGGCTTTGTTGACCATATAAGGTAACTCGGTCACTAAGATGCGTTCTTTTCCGTTTGGCATCTGCGTGATTTCGACTTTGGCACGCACCGTAATCGTACCCTTACCTGTTTCATAAGCGCGGCGGATACCTGATTTGCCCATCACCAAACCACCCGTTGGAAAGTCTGGCCCAGGTAGGACTTCCATCAATTCGTTGGTCGTCACCTCAGGATTGTCCATTAATAAATTCAACGCCCCGATGACTTCGCGTAAGTTATGCGGTGGAATATTCGTCGCCATCCCCACGGCAATCCCGGTCGTCCCATTGACCAATAAATTTGGAAAACGAGAAGGCAAGACAACGGGTTCTTTTTCACTATCATCATAGTTGCCTTGGAAATCAACGGTGTTTTTATTAATATCACGAATCATTTCCAAAGCGAGTTTACTCATGCGGGCCTCGGTATAACGCATCGCCGCCGCACTATCGCCATCGACTGATCCGAAGTTTCCGTGACCATCGACAAGCATATTTCGATAACTAAATGGTTGCGCCATCCGCACCATTGACTCGTAAATCGCACTATCCCCGTGTGGATGGTATTTACCCATAACATCCCCGACGATACGCGCTGATTTTTTGTGCGGTTTATCTGGGGTAACTCCTAGTTCATTCATTCCATATAAAATACGTCGATGCACCGGCTTTAATCCGTCACGAACATCTGGTAAAGCCCGGGCAACGATAACACTCATGGCATAATCAATAAAAGAGGTTTTCATCTCGCTGGCTAGATTGACGTCATGAATATTTTGATTTTTATCTTCCATTTTCGATTCTTCCCTCCTGATTAAATATCTAAGTTCTGTACATAATGCGCATTTTCTTCAATAAAGGCGCGCCGTGGTTCGACTTTATCACCCATCAGCATTTCAAAGATTTGGTCCGCTTCAATCGCATCTTCCACACTCACTCGAAGCATCAAGCGGTTTTCTGGATTCATCGTAGTTTCCCAAAGTTGATGATCATCCATTTCCCCTAGACCTTTGTAACGTTGAACGCTTGGTTTAGGTGTTTGCGGTAGGCTTTCAATGACTTTTTTCAGATTTTCTTCCGCATCTTTTCCTGGCTGCACATAAGTAATATTCTTGCCTTGTTTCACCCCATATAAAGGTGGTTGCGCGATATAAACATAGCCGGCTTCCACCACCGGACGCATATAACGATAAAATAACGTTAATAAAAGTGTACGGATATGGGCGCCATCGACATCGGCATCGGTCATAATCACTAATTTATGATAACGAGCCTTGCTGACATCAAAATCTTCGCCAAACCCAGTCCCCATCGCTGTAAATAACGAGCGAATTTCATCATTGGCTAAAATTTTATCCATGCTAGCTTTTTCTACGTTTAAAATTTTCCCGCGGATTGGCAAAATGGCTTGGAATTCTCGGTTACGCCCTTGTTTAGCAGAACCACCGGCAGAATCCCCTTCGACTATGAATAATTCGCATTGCTCTGGATCATTGCTTGAACAATCCGCCAATTTACCTGGTAAGTTGCTGATTTCTAGCGCACCCTTGCGACGTGTCATTTCGCGTGCACGTTTGGCTGCCAAGCGCGCTTTGGAAGCTAGTAAGCCTTTTTCGACGATTTGCTTGCCGACCGTTGGATTTTCCATCAAGAATTTCAATAAATGCTCAGAAAATAGACGATCGGTTACAGCTCTAACTTCGGAATTCCCCAATTTTGTTTTGGTTTGTCCTTCAAATTGTGGATCAGGATGCTTCACGGAAATCACCGCGGTAATCCCTTCACGCACATCTTCCCCGCTTAAGTTTTCATCATTTTCTTTCATCAACTTTTGCTTGCGGGCATAATCATTGACCACCCGTGTTAAAGCGGTCTTGAATCCTGACTCGTGCGTGCCCCCTTCATACGTATGGATATTATTCGCAAAACTTAAAAGATTGCTGTGGTAGCCATCCGTATACTGTAAGGAAACTTCAACGGTAATATCTTGTTGCTCGCCTTCCAAATAAATTGGTTCATCAAATAACACGGTCTTATTTTGGTTGAGATATTCGACATAACTCTTAATCCCACCTTCAAAATAATATTCGCGCTTTTCAGGTTCTTCTGAGCGAGTATCTTCAATGGAAATGTGTAAGCCACGATTTAAAAAGGCTAATTCTCTAATACGTGTGGCTAATTTATCAAAATTATATTCGATCGTTTCGGTAAAAATTTCAGGATCTGGCACGAAATGAACCGTCGTCCCGTGGCGCTCAGTCTCACCGATTACTTTCAAATCATCCACGACATGACCGCGGCGATATTCTTGATAATAAATTTTGCCATCTTTGTAGACTTTGACATCTAAGCTAGTGGACAAGGCATTCACAACGGAGGAACCTACCCCGTGTAGTCCCCCAGATACCTTATATCCGCCACCGCCGAATTTCCCACCGGCATGCAAGACAGTAAAGACGGTTTCCACTGCAGGGCGGCCCGTTTTTTCTTGAATATCTACAGGAATCCCCCGACCGTCATCAATTACGGTAATACTGTTATCTTTTTCTACGATGACTTGAATATTTGTCGCAAAACCAGCTAGGGCTTCATCGATGGAATTATCCACGATTTCCCAGACAAGGTGATGCAAACCTTCTGAACTGGTTGAGCCGATATACATTCCTGGACGTTTTCTAACAGCTTCCAGGCCTTCTAATACTTGGATTTGGCTGGCATCATATTGTTTTGCTAATTCAGCTAAATCTTTCTTTTCATCTGCCATTTACTCACATTTGACTCTAGAAAAATCTAAAGTCCGCTCCTTTCTTCACTTGCTTTGGTTTGAATTGTTCCATGTGAAACATAATAAATCTCTGGTTCTAATGTCATTTTATCTTTTAAATGATTGAGAGTCGTGGTCGTTAAGAAAGTCTGCACCTTGTTTTCAATCGTCTGTAAAAGATGGAGCTGTCTTAAATCATCTAACTCACTCATCACATCATCTAATAACAAAATCGGATATTCACCCGTTTCTTGATGCATCAGGTCAATCTCTGCCAATTTGACACTTAAAGCTGTGGTACGCTGTTGACCTTGTGAGCCAAAGTTTTGCACGTTTTTGCCATTGATAAAGAATAACAAATCATCACGATGAGGGCCAATTAACGTGCTTTGGCGTTGACGCTCTTTGTCGAGTTGTTCAGCTAACTTGGATTGGTATTCCGCTTGAATTTGCGCTAAATCCAGCGTATCCAATGATTTCAGCGTGCTATCATAGCGCAAGGTCAAGGTTTCTTTTTCATGACTGATTTTTTGATGCAAACCATTTGCCCAATGCTCCAATTCTTTCGTGAACTGCGCGCGGGTCAATAACACTTTGCTGCCATGTTCGACGAGTTGTTCGGTCAATATTTCAAAATAAACAGCATCAAATTTCTGGTTGATGGCTGCCTGTTTCAAATATTGATTGCGCTGCTTTAAGATTTTTTGATACTGTTGCAACTCATATAAATAGACCCGATTCATCTGGCCAATCTCCATATCGAGAAACTTGCGGCGAACTTGAGGACTACCCTTGACTAAGGAAAGATCTTCTGGGGCAAATAAAATCACATTCATTTGTCCGATATAGCTGCTTAAAAGTTTTTGTTCGATATGATTGACCTTGCATTTGCGGCCCTTCTTGGTTAAAAATAACTCTAAAGGTATCTGCTGGTGACCTTTTTTGACTTCACCAAATAAATAAGCCTGATCGCCCTCAAAGGAAATCAACTCTTGTTCGTTGTTGGTACGATGACTTTTGGTAAGCGCCAGGCAATAAATACTTTCTAAAATATTGGTCTTGCCCTGCGCATTATCTCCCAAAAAAATCACTAAATTCTTCTTGAAATCTAGACTTAATTCCTCATAATTGCGAAAATGCTTTAATTGTAGTTTATTCAGAAACATGATCTGCTTCCTCATTTTTCTCAGGTTCGCTGATAAAGAACGTCCCTTCGCTTGTTTCGACCATCATTCCGGCATACAGCTTGCGGCCACGGCGGTTTTCTAACTCACCATCGACATACACCGCATTTTCCGCCAAATACCATTTAGCCTGTCCACCACTTGCGATAATATTGGCTTCTTTTAATAGCTGCCCAAGTGTCATAAATTCACTTTGTAAGAAAATTTTTTGTTTCATTTTCATCCTCAATTCTTTTTAAGGCGTACATAGATATTATACCTTTTTTGCGGTCAGAAAACAAATGAATATCCAGTTTTAAACGGTTATTTTTCGATTTCAGCTATTTTAGTGCTTTTAAGGTTTTTTGCTTGCTTTCGGCCAAATCTGCTTAAACATAAAACTAGCCGCTCGTACGTTTGGTAAAGCTTTTCTGAAAATAGCCAAAGCATAACAAAAAAGCGGCCATTTCACCCACCGATTGAAAGCAAAAAAATACGCCAAGCAAGAAACCCTTACTTGACGGTACTTTTCATGATTATTTACCTAGCAGCAGTAGTTTGTATAAGACCACTGAAAGGATGACGCCGATGCCACAAATCAGCATCACAAGCAGATTGGCCGGATTTAAGATAAAGCCAAATACAATCGATCCGACTGGCATAAAGAGAATGGCAATTGTGAAAATAACAGAGTATACTCTTCCAACATATTCGCTATCAACACTCTTTTGAACAATCGTAAAGAACTGGATATTAAACATAGTTAAAAAACCACCCATCAAAGCAAACGGCACCAAGGATAGGTAAGCATTTTTGAACACGGCATCTTGCAAGGGTAAAAGTGCAATTGATAAGCCACACAAAACTAAGAATAATAACATTTTATTTTGCGAAACTTCTTTTTGTTTATTTTTTGAAAGTTTGGTATTCACAGCTGAAAAGACAATCGCTCCAACCGATTCAGCAATTAACGCTGCGCCGAAAAAGTTGCTCATCTCTTTAGCAAAATAGTTATTTAAATAAGGCATACTTAAGTTATACCCACTCAAAAAGAAATTCACCATCGCCGAAATAATTAACAGATACATAATCGTTTTGTGCTTGAACATGTACTGCAACCCTTCTGCAATTTGTTTGAAGATAGATTCTTGGGGCTTTTTCTTGCTTGGAGGTAGCTGAATCACGATTTTACTAGAGATGAAAGCCGAGAACAGAAACGTTGCCGCATTAAACAGGTAAGAAACTTTTAAGCCAAACAACTGCCAGACGAGGACCCCAATACTTGGCGAGGCAATCGAGAAAATTTCCTTCGCCAGCGTAAAACGTGAAAAGTGCGTCTCGATATAATCTTCGGTAATACTTTCCTTAATCATCGCATTGTAGCTCGGGCTGTTATACGTGGACAAAATCGCAAGTACGATATTACCAACTAGCATCGCCAAGTACAAATAAGGCGTATCTAAGAATAAAAAGCCAATCAAACAAGTTATCCCACTCAAAAAGTCAGTGACGATCAAGATTTTTTTACGGTTCACTTTATCAGCAAAAGCACCTGCAAATAAATTAAAGACAATCCCAATCATTGTTTCTGAGGACTGATACAAAGACATCAACAACGGCCTACTCGCAAAAACGGAGACCAAAATCATCTTGTTGGCATAATCAAATACCGCATTTCCTACCCTTGAAGTAATACTCGACAGCATGATACGATTCGAGTTTTGCAAATCCACATTTTTCTGTCTCATTCTTTCACCTTCTTCTCACTTTTTTTTAATGTTTCAAAAGGATAACATATTTTATTTCCAAATACAAGATAAAATTTGCAAAATAAGTAAATCTATCGCGACAGTATCTTTTAGCTCTCATAACTACTTTTTTCAAACACTATCTTGAAAAAACGCATTCATAATGCTGGATATCAAATAACCCCAACTACACGCTTGATGCTTGGCGTAGTTGGGGTTTATTTGATAGTCAATCATACTTAAAATATGACTGAACAAGTTATGTTACTTCTATTCAAGTATTCAAATGAATCAATCTAATAATCTATTATAATTTCGTTTTGCATAAATAACTCGAGCAATTGTTACTAACTTTTTTTCTTCATCAATCCAGTAAAAAATCAAGTAATTTTGCACCAAAATCTTTCGGTACTCATGTTTCACAGAGCGAATTGGTTGGTAAACTGGAGTTGAATATGGAAAAGTAAGCAAACTTTCTGCTGCTTCAGTCAGATTCATAGCCAAACGAGTAGCTGCTTCAGGATTTTGTAACTCTTTACTAATATACTGAACTATTTCAACCATATCTTTTTTTGCTATAGGCAGATATTCTAATTTATACAATTTATTCTCCTCCAATAGCGTCCTTCATCGCCTTTAAAACCTCTTTTGAAGAATAACGCTTATCTGTTAGTTCAGCCTCTTTTTCTGCTTCCTGTAGCTTAAAGTATACTTCACTTTCAAGTTGTAAGTTTTCAAATGCCTCCATACTTAAAACAACCATGTCACCATAACCGTTTTTTGTCAGAAAGACGGGTTGAGCAGTTTCATGTACTGTTTTTGAAATATCAGCAAAATTATTTCTTAAATCAGAAACGGGTCTAATAAGATTCATAATAAATCACTCCTCTCCCCTGATTTTAGCATAATTATGATAAATATCCAATGATAAATATCCTAATTCTTTTTGTGTTTATTCAACCCTATAAAAAATAACCCCAACTACACGCTTGATGCTTAGCGTAGTTGGGGTTTATCTTTATTTACTTCTAAACTCGTAGCTGACCGACCCGGCTCACATCCTTTGATTAATTCGTTCGGACGGGTGTGATGAGTTGGACGAAGTTGCCGTTGTCTTCTGCTGGTTCTAAGATAAATGGACGGACCGCAGATAAGAAGCGGATCACGATTTGGCTGTCTTTAAACGCGCGTAAGGCAGCTTTCATATATTCTGGATTGAAGGAAATTTCTAGCGGTTCTCCTTCGACTTTTTCATAAGATAAGCGTTCTTCTACCTTCCCTAATTCCGGAGAGCGACCATATAACATCACGCCTTCATTGGTAATTGATAGGCGAATAATGCTATAACGACCTTCATTAGATAGCAAAGAAGCACGTTCAACGGATTGTAAAAATTGTGGTCCGTTAAAAGTAATGCTCGTTTCAAAATTAGTAGGAATCAAACGACGCGTATCAGGATAATTGCCTTCTAATAAGCGTGAGTAGAATTTCATCGTACTGGTTGTAAACATCACTTGATTATCCATAATGGAAATTTCTACAAATTCTTCATGTTCAGGCAAACTACGAGACAATTCGACTAAGCTCTTACCTGGAATAACCATATCAAAGTTGGCAGCTGCTTCTTCTAATGGAATGACACGTTGGCTTAGGCGATGAGAATCCGTTGCTACAGCTGTTAATTGATTTTCTTCTAAAATAAAATGTACCCCAGTTAAAATTGGGCGTGTTTCTTGGGTTGAGACTGCAAATACGGTTTCGGCTATCACTTGGTTTAATAATGGAATCGGCAATTTCAATGGTGTCGCGCTAGAAACTTCCGGTAATTGTGGATATTCACTGGCACTTAAACCAGCCACCACGAAATTCGCTTCTCCTGAGGTGATGCTGACTTGTTGGTTACTTAATAATTCAATCGTTAACGTATCTTCTGGCAAACGACGCACGATTTCATTAAAAAATCTCGCCTGTATTACAACAGAACCCGTTTGCTCAATTTGCATTTGGGCTTTTTCACTCTCTTTACTTAAAAAGGTTTCAATAGAGACATCCGCATCGCTACCTGTTAAGTAGATACCATCAGGGGTAAGTTCCATTTTGACCCCAGTTAAGATTGGCATGGTTGCTTTTCCTGGGATGGCTCTTAATGCGGTTTGTAATTCTTGCATAAAGACGCTTCTATTTAAGGTTACTTTCATCAGTTGAAAATCCTCTTTTCTATTAATCTGGTACGCTTATTTTATATTATATTAATTAAATATAAAGTAATAGTAGTAGTAGGCTTGTTACTATTGTGGAAAACTAGGGCTAAAACCTTGAAATATAAAGCTTATCCACTGTGGAAAACTTGTGGACAACTTTAAATCTTGCGCACAAATTATCCACATTAGCCATTGAGTGCATTTTTGATTTCGGCGATTTCTTCTTGTAGTTGGGTATTACTGCCAAGAAGCTGCTGAATCTTTTCATGCGCATGGATGACGGTGGTATGATCCTTGCCGCCAAACTCTGCTCCGATTTTTGGTAAAGAATGATCGGTTAATTCGCGGGCTAGATACATCGCAATTTGTCTTGGTACGACGATGGTTTTGACCCGTTTTTTGCCTTTCAAATCCTTGACTTGTACATGATAATACTTCGCCACTTGCTCTTGAATGTCTTGAATCGTTACCTGGGTTAATGGCTGGCTATTTTTCAGTGCTTTCAAGGCTTCAGCGGCTAAACTGGTGGTGATATCCGCATTTTGCATTGTCGCAAAAGCTTGTACTCGCACCAAGGCTCCTTCTAATTCACGGATGTTCGAATCGATTTGACCGGCGATGTAGCTAAGGGTATCATCTGGAATTTCTAAGTTTTCGGCCTCGGCTTTGGTACGCAAAATCGCGGTTCTGGTTTCCAAATCCGGCGGCGTAATGTCTACGGATAATCCCCAGGCAAAGCGCGATACCAAACGTTCTGGCAAGGTCGGAATTTCATTTGGCAGACGGTCTGAAGTGAGGACAATCTGCTTGTTATTGCGGTAAAGCTCTTCAAAAGTATTGAAAAACTCTTCTTGGGTGCCCTCTTTATTGACCAAAAATTGAATATCATCGACTAAAAGCAGGTCAACGGTGCGATATTCATTCCGAAATTCTTCCATGCGATTTTTTTGAATAGAATAGATGAAATCGTTGGTGAAATTTTCGCTGCTGACATATTTAATCTTGGCATTTGGGCGTTTTAACAGCATTTGATGGCCAATTGCGTGCATCAAGTGCGTCTTCCCTAAACCGACACCTCCGTAGAAAAACAGCGGATTATAAATCGAACCTGGATCTTCGGCTACGACTAAGGCTGCTGCATGGGCCATCTGGTTGCCTTTCCCGATGACAAAGGTATCAAAGGTGTATTTCGGATTTAGGAGTGTTTTTTGTTTGTTTTGTTCCTTTTTCTCTGTTTTTTGCTGTGCCTCTTGTGTTTTTTGCTGACGTCTTTCATCGGCTGGCAAAAAATTAGGAATGACCTCGCTACCATATAATAGATAGCCAGTTTCAACGATTTTTCCCGCTAAATTGTCTTCCCAATATTTTTTATGTAAAGCACTCGGAACTTCAATTAATAGTTCATTACCTTCAAATGAAATAGGATGAGCACTTTCAATCCAGGTGTTGTAACTCACCGTACTCATCTCATCTTTATAAATTTTTTGTAGCTGTGTCCAAAGTTCATTTAAAGAAGGCATGACAAAACCTCCTCACTAAAATTGGGCGCAAAGACCCCGATAAATTGTGGATAACTATACTTTAACATTTTCACGGCAAGTTTTCCACAGTCTAGCGCGAATTTCTATCTTTTTTTCACAGAATTGTAATCTGTGTAAAACTTTATACGCAAAAAGCACAAAAAGATATCCACAAAAGATAAAACTTTGTGGATATTATGAGTGAGGTCGGGAGTTTTGCACAAAGTTATCCTCAATCATGAAGTGAAGGGGCGCAAAAGGAAGAGATACTTTTCCACAAAAACTATCCACACCTTGAATAAATTCATCCACACCTGTGGCTCTGTGGAAAAGTGGTGGATAAGACTGGGGATTTTTAGCTTGTGGAAAAAAGTAAATACACAGAGGATTCACAGCAAATCACGAAAATGTGGATAAACTATAAGGAATTCGTTGTCTTTATTTGGTAAGAATGAAAAAACATTTTTTTCTAAATAAGTAATGATTTTGAGAAATTTTCAAGCGTAAAACTCAAATTTTAGTTGACAAAATGGCGTTTGACTCGTTATACTGAGTTAGTATGTCGTATAAATAGCAGAAAAAGACTCTTTTTGGAGGTGTAAAATATGAAAAGAACTTATCAACCAAACAAACGTAAACGTCAAAAAGTTCACGGATTCCGTAAACGTATGAGTACTAAAAACGGTCGTCGCGTATTAGCTAGCCGTCGTCGTAAAGGCAGAAAAGTTTTAGCTGCTTAAGCCACTGGATTACACAGTGGTTTTTTTTTGCCCATTTTTACATAAATAGGATGAAGATTGTCTATAAAATATGTTAGAATAGTCAAGTGAGTAAGAAAAAAAGGAATTGATTAGACGAATTATGAGAAAATCGTATCGAGTGAAGAAAGAATCCGAATTTCAAAGGGTTTTTAATCAAGGTGCTTCATTTGCGAATCGTCGCTTTGTGGTTTATTTTATCGAAAAACCAGAGCAGCCTCATTTTCGTGTCGGCCTATCCGTTGGTAAAAAAGTCGGCAATGCGGTCACAAGAAATGCGGTGAAGCGAAAAATTCGTGCGAGTATTTATCAAATGAAAGATCAGTTGAGAAGCGATATCGATTTTATCGTGATTGCCAGGGCGAGTTGTGCGGACTTGCCATCTGCTGAGATTTACTCCAATTTGAAGCATGTGTTAAAACTTGCCAAAATTTATCAAGAAGAAAATAACGCATAAGATGTGTTAAATTGCATGAAGGGTGGAAAAAATTGAGTGAAAAAAAGTAAGCGCATGATATTGCTGTCGAGTCTAGCAGCAATGGTATTATTCCTAAGTGCTTGTGGGACAAGTGAAGTCAGTGTCAATAGTACCGGCATTTGGGACCGTTATATTGTTTATTATTTTGCTAAGGCGATTGAGTTTCTTTCGTTTGGCAATACGGGAATGGGGATTATCATCTTTACCTTGATTATCCGTTTGTTATTATTCCCATTGATGAGTATGCAAATGAAGAGCATGCAAAAAGTTCAAGAATTGCAGCCACAGTTAAAAGCACTGCAAGAAAAATATGCGTCTAAAGATATCGAAACGCAAAATAAATTACGTGAAGAAACCTCAAGACTATATTCCGAAAATGGTGCGAATCCTTATCTTGGATGTTTGCCATTACTCATTCAGTTGCCAATCTTAACGGCATTGTGGCAAGCATTATCACGTGTGCCGGCTTTACAACAAGGCGAATTTTTATGGTTGCATCTCGGACAAAAAGACCCGTACTACATTTTACCGATCTTAGCGGCAGTCTTTACATTTGGTAGTATGTATCTTTCAAGCATGAGCCAAGTGCAGTCAAATCCAAGTATGAAGATTATGACGTACTTCATGCCGTTGATGATTTTAGCAATGGGTGTGAACTTGGCCAGTGGGGTTGCCTTGTACTGGGCGGTTTCCAATGCTTTCCAAGTGGTGCAAACGTTATTGATTAATAATCCATTCAAAATCAAAAAAGAGCGCGAGGAAAAAATTCGTGCTGAACGGGCGAAAAAACGTGCCTTACAAAAAGCGATGAAGAAGAAATTGAAAAAATAAGGAGGCTTTCATATGTCAGTTTATGTAGGAACGACGGTAGATGAAGCAATTGCAATTGGTTTAAAAGATTTAGGATTAAGCAAAGAGCAAGTAGCCATTGAAGTCATCGATGAAGGGAAAAAAGGCTTTTTAGGAATGGGCCGCAAAAATGCCCAAGTCAAAATCGAGCCAGTTGTGTCTGAAACTACAGAAGAAGTAGTGGTACCAGAAAAAATCGTTGAAGAAATCAAAGAAGTCATGACGGAGACTCCTGAAGAAAATGTACAAGAAGAAACTGCAGAAGTAGCCGTTGAAGAAGTTGAGGAAAATGCAGCGCCTAGCCAAGAAACATTGGAAAACGATGGTCTAAGCGATGAAGAAGCCTTGAAAAAAGTGGCTATCTATGTGACAGAAGTAAGTCAAAAATTAGGGGCACCTGCTTTAGTACGTATGAAACGCGAAGATGGTGTAGTGATTTTCCAATTAGATACGAAAAAACAAGGGATTTTAATTGGCAAACACGGCAAGACTTTAAATGCGTTACAATATTTGGTGCAAGTTTACGTTCACCGCATCGCTAAAAATAAATTATCTGTTGTTTTAAATGTGGGGGATTATCGTGAAAAACGTCAAGCGATTTTGAAACGTTTGGCTGATCGTACCGCACAACAAGTCAAACGCAGTCAACGTCCAGTTTTCTTAGAGCCAATGCCAGCTTTTGAAAGAAAACAAATTCATGCGGCTTTAAGCAACGTGCCATATGTTCAAACCCATTCAGAAGGCGATGAACCTTATCGTTATTTAGTGGTTGAACCAGTGAAAACTTTATAAAAAACAATGACGAGTATGTGGCAAGAATGTAGGCACATACTCGTTTTTTTATAAGGTTGTAAATCGACTTGATCAGCTACGAGCAAAAGGATATCAATCAACTTGGGCAAATACGAGAAAATTCATGTGTTACCTACTGCTTAGAAAATCGGATGAAAGGAGATTTTCTTAAGCAGTAGGGTGAATTTTCCGAGTATTTAGTTGATTGATACCGATAAGGATAAGTTTGTCCAACACGTCGGGAAAGTCCCAAAAGTTAAGACTTTCCCAGACGGGGTGGCTTATACGCCGAAGTAGCTAGTCGATTTACACCGTCAATCAAGGTTGTGAGGTAGCTTGGGAAGACATGAAGAAATTCGTGTGCTTACCTACCACTGCGAAAATCGGATGAAAGGAGATTTTTGCAAGTGGGAGGGCGAATTTCACAATGTCTAGCTGCCAAACACCGTTCATTAGGTTGTAAATCTAAGTTGTGAGGCAGCTCGGGAAGCCTTGAAGAAATTATAAATGATAAAGGAACATAGCGATGGTAAAAAAAGTTGTAGTGGCGATTGATTCATATAAAGGGTGTGCGACGAGTGCAGAATTAAATGCAGCGGTCAAACAAGGCATTGCACAATATAATCCGCAAATAAGCGTGACTTGCCAAGCGATTGCCGATGGTGGCGAAGGAAGTATGCAGGCGATTTATGAGGCATTAGGCGGTGAATTCATCCAAGTGGCCACGGTGGATTTATTAAACCGTCCTATCACGGCCAACTATTTATTGAGTCAAGATATCGCGGTAATTGAGGTGGCAGAAGTAGTCGGCATTGATAAAATTACTCCAAGCATGGACACGATTCAACGAGCCAGTACATTTGGCTTGGCGGCATTATTATTAGATGCTTTGAAACGCAAGGTCACTGAAATCATCATTTGTCTAGGCGGTAGTGGGACTTCTGATGGCGGGATGGGGCTCTTGGCGGGTTTAGGTGTGAAGGGCGCGGATTTGATGGCTTTTTCGCAGCTAGATTTTAGCGAGATGGCAGATTTTAGCCAGGTGCAGCTGACGATTTTATCCGACGTGACCAATCCTTATGCCGGACGTTCGGGTTTTAGTATAATATTTGGTCCGCAAAAAGGGGGCAATCCGACTTATTTGAATGAACAGGCTAAACAAGCACAAAGAATAGTTGATTTTCTTAAGCAAACACAAGGCATTGATTTGCAGCAAATTCCTGGGACTGGAGCTGCAGGCGGGCTTGGAGGTGCTTTGGTGCTTTTAGGCGGTCAAATTACGCCAGGCTTTCAAAAAATCAGTGAGTTGACGCAATTAGCCACCCATATTGCCGGTGCTGATTTGGTGATTACTGGCGAGGGTAAGATGGATGCACAAACCGCTTTTGGTAAAGTTCCATTTGGTGTGGCACAGATAGCCAACCAATACCAGGTCCCTACAATTGCGCTATGTGGGGCTTTAGGTGAAGATTTGGGGCAAATGTCAGAGGTACTTTTGGCCAGTTTTAGCATCCATTCGCAGTTGGTCCCGTTAGCTCAGGCGATGGATAAAGACTACACCTTAACGCAAATCACTAGACAAGCACAGATGGTTTGTCGGGTATTTTTCAGATAGGTTTGACATTTAAAGGAAAAGTCAGTATATTCATAGGGTAATCATTCTTATCAATGAATGGGCAATTTTTCCATTCAAAAAAGGCAGAGGAAGACCGTATCGTACGAGTCATTCTCTGTTTTTTTATTTTTCCTGATTTCAATGGTGTAAAGCTGCTTGTGTTTTAAAGTGACAGATAAAAAGTAGTTATGATATAATATTGAAAACGGTTTTATTTTAGAAAGGGGAAAGTTGCCATGAAAAAACAAATCTTTTCGTCATTTTTGTCTATTCTGCTTTTTCAAATCATGATTACGCTGTTCATCTATCGTGTGGTTCAGGAAGATAGACGTTGGTACTACTTTGCGATGATGGGATTACTAGCCGCGCAAATTATTTTGCAATGGTACAAATTCAGTCGTTATATCAAAAATAATGAGGAGAAAGCATAAAAATTAAACCAGAGGAAAACGCGATTTACAGGGTTCTCCTCTGGCTTTTTAGTTATTAACCAATTGTTGTTTGTGTGTATTGTACAATGGTTCCATAGGCAAAAATCTTAATATATTGTTTACCGTCTGGCGTGTTGATGTGGTTGTGGTCAAAGTGGCAGTTGATTACCGCACTGGCACCATATTCATCCGCACGTTTTTTTAATTGTTCCTTGACGCCTGCTAATAAAGCATTTAAGTCCTCGGATTTGTTGAATACATCGCTATCGAAAGTTTCCGTAGCAAAGGCGATATCACGGACAATATAAGGCCGATTGACATTGCCAGTAGATAATAAGATATGAGATTCTTCATTCATGAGCAATCCCTCACTTTCCTTGATTTACCTTTATTTTATGACTTTTTGTTCAAATTGACAAGCAACATCTAAGTTTTACAATTGCTCAGTTTAAGGAAACGTCAAAACCTGATGAAATCAAGTTTTTCTCGCATTTTTGTAGATGAAGATTATTGCGTACTTTGTCTAATTCTTGTTGAAAAAGTCCTCAAATTGAATGCTTTCCATTATTCTTCATCTCGAATTTTTTAATTATTTTGCGTGTCGTATTTCTCTAGCTAGCATTTTTTTGTGGAATATAACTAATAGATCATTTATTTTTATTGCTATTAAATTATAAATATTAAATTACAAAATATTCATTATGAATTATTATTTTCTTGCTTTTGCTCAATCTTAATTTTTTTACAATAATACTAAATGAAATAGAGTTGCTGTTTTTGCGAACTGATGTTTCTTCGTTAACTTTGAATTAAGTTCATATCTATGATAGAATCTTATGTAACCTATCATTTAACTATAATAAAAAGGACGAAGAAGATATGCACAATACTTTAAAGTTTATAGATTTGTTTGCCGGAATAGGGGGAATTCGGCAAGGTTTTGAAGATGAAAGTACGAAGTGTGTTTTTAGTTCGGAATGGGATAAATTTGCTGTACAAACATATGAGGCAAATTTTAACGAAATTCCTTTTGGAGATATTACTAAAATTTCTGAAAAGGATATTCCAAATCATGATGTTTTATTAGCAGGTTTTCCTTGTCAACCTTTTTCGAGCATTGGAAAGAGGGAAGGTTTTGAACATGCAACACAGGGTACTTTATTTTTCGACGTACTACGAATTCTTAAATACCATAAACCCAAAATGTTTTTATTGGAGAATGTTCAAGGGTTATTGACGATTCAAGAAGGAAAAACATTTGAAATAATAATAGAATCATTAAAGAACAACGGTTATAAAGTGTATTGGAAAGTGCTAGATGCCCAAAATTTTGGGTTGCCTCAGGTGAGAAAGAGAGTAGTAATTGTAGGATTTCATGAAAGTTTGGGAATAGTAGATTTTGAAATTCCTGAAGGCAATCCGATGATACGTATACCAATTAATTCTATATTGGAAAAAAATGTGAAGGGGTACGCTATTTCTGAACATTTACAATCAAGTTATTTATTTAAAAAAGATGATGGAAAACCTCAGTTAGTTGATTATAATTCAACTATTCAAGTAAAGACCTTAGTAGCAAGTTACCATAAAATTCAAAGACTTACAGGCACTTTTGTGAAAGATGGAGAAACAGGTGTAAGATTATTCTCTCAATTAGAATGTAAAAGATTGATGGGATTTCCAGACGAATTTATTGTTCCGGTTAGTCGAACTCAAATGTATAGACAATTTGGTAATTCTGTTGCTGTTCCAATGATAAAAGCAGTTGCAGATGAGATGAAAAAGGCATTTTTTATTTCAACTTCAAAAAAAATGAAGTTAGTATCTAATTTGTGAGGAATTTGCTATGAAAAAATTTAATAAAGGTGAATGGTCTGAATTATATGTATTTTTTTCTGCACTAGCTGAAGGGAAAATTTATGCAGCAGATGAGAATTTACAAAAAATAGAGAATACCTTTTATGTGATATTAAAAGTTATTCGAGATAATGTGGAATATGTTAGAAACAATGATGACGGTCAGATAATAATTAATACTGAAAATGAGTCATATTCAGTTTCTATAAATGAATTTTTGAAAGAAGCACCACGATTATTAGAAAATATTAAAGCTGCAAAAGGAAGTAGCTTCGAGATTCCTAATATAGCTTCTTTTTTAGAAAAAATTGGTATAAAAAATATTAAAGCTAAAAGTACAAGTAAAGGTGATATTACTATTCAAATACATGATGAGTTTACGGGGTTTAAGCCAGTAATTGATTTCAGCATTAAGTCGTATCTTGGTAATACACCAACATTATTGAATGCTTCAGGAGCTACTGTGTCAGAGTTTACTACATCAGAAAAATTGTCTACTGATATTGTAGAAAAAGTAAATAGTATCTCTGGAAAACAAAAGATAAAAGATAGACTTTTATTTTTGAAGGAAAAAAATATTAATCTAGAATTCTCTAGATTAGCGGATACAACATTTTCACATAATTTAAGTATGATAGATTTCAGAATGCCTGAAATCTTTAGTAATTTATTTTTATGTTCATACTTTGTTCAAGGTAAGAGAGTAGAAGATGTTGTAAATTATTATTGTAAACATTATTATGAAGATAAAGAACTAGTAGAATATAAGGTTAAAGATTTACTTGTTGCAATTGCACTTGGAATGGTTCCAAAAACTAAGTGGAGTGGTTTGGATGAAGCTAATGGTGGCTATATTATTGTAAAAAAAGATGGAGAAATAGTCTGTTACCATATATACGATAGGAATAGATTAAAAGAATATTTATATAAACATACGAGGTTTGATTCACCTTCTTCAAGTAGAACAGGGGCGGGAATACTATTTTCAACAGATACGACAACTATGCTTAGGCTAACTTCACAAATTAGGTTTATTTAATGTTAAATCTTTATTTTTCGCTTTTGTCTTGAATTTTGCGTGAAACTATGATAATCTACAAACGAATTCAATCAGACAGGCAGTCAAAGTGCTCGTCTACCTATTACTTTTCATTTATGAGAAAACAATAGGTGGAGTGGGCACTTTTTTAGTTAGGTCGCAAAGCAGCTCGGGAAGCCTCGAAGAAATTCGTGTGTTTACCTCACGCTGAGAAAATCGGATGAAAGGAGATTTTTGCAAGTGGGAGGGCGAATTTCACAATGTCTAGCTGCTGAACGCCGATTAAAAGGATGTGAAGCGACTCGGTCAGCTACGAGCGGATAAGGTCTGTCCAGAACGTCGGGAAAGTCCCTAATATCTACCTAGCTGACAGCCTATTTCACGCGCTTGAGTCTGTTTGATTTAGTAGGTTTGTAGTAGTTTTATTATTAACGGAGGAGAATATGGATCAGATTACCAAAGAATTTGATACGATTGCAGCGATTTCGACAGCACCCGGCGAAGGAGCCATCAGCATGGTGCGCCTAAGTGGGAGCCAAGCGTTAGAGATTGCCGATGAAATATTTGTCGCTGGCAAGAAAAAACTCAGCCCAGTCGACAGCCATACCATTCATTATGGCCATATCTATGACGACAAACGAGAAGGATTTCTAGATGAAGTCATGGTCAGCGTCTTAAAAGCACCGAAAACATTTACTCGCGAAGACATCATCGAAATCAACTGTCACGGTGGGATGGTCGTTACCAATCAAATTTTACAACTGGTTTTACGCAAAGGTGCCCGCCTTGCTGAACCAGGTGAATTTACCAAACGCGCTTTTTTAAATGGCCGTATCGACTTATCGCAAGCTGAAGCGGTGATGGACCTTATCCAAGCCAAAACCGACCAATCGATGCAAATGGCCTACCAACAATTAGAAGGACGCTTATCGACTTTGATTAAAAGTTTACGTCAAGAAATTTTGGAAACCCTGGCGCAAGTTGAAGTCAATATCGATTATCCAGAATACGATGATGTAGAAGAGATGACCAGCCAGTTGATGCTAAACACGGCCAAACATATAGAAGAAAAAATCGAACAGCTGCTAAAGACCGCCACGCAAGGAAAAATTTTGCGTGAAGGCTTGCAGACAGCGATTATCGGCCGGCCAAATGTTGGGAAATCCAGTCTATTAAACTATTTATTGGACGAAGAAAAAGCGATTGTCACTGACATTGCCGGAACGACGCGCGATGTCATCGAAGAATATGTCAATGTCAATGGCGTACCACTGAAACTGATTGATACAGCCGGCATTCGTCAAACAGAAGATGTCGTGGAAAAAATCGGAGTGGAGCGCAGTAAAAAAGCCCTCCAACAAGCCGATTTGGTATTGTTAGTCTTAAACCAAGCCGAAGCACTAACCAAAGAAGATTTAGCGCTATTAGATTTAACCAAACAATCCAAGCGTATCATTTTGCTCAATAAAACAGATTTACCAAGTGCTTTAGACCGCGCACAATTACAAGAAGTGGCCCAAGATAGCCCAGTTTTTGCGATTTCCGTGTTGGCCCAAGATGGTTTGGAGCAATTAGAACAAGCCATTAAAGACCTATTTTTCGCCGGTCAAACCCAATCCAAAGAAGCATCTTATGTCTCCAATACGCGTCATATTTCCCTTTTAGAACAAGCACTAGCCAGTCTAAAAGAAGTGGAGAATGGCATTGATGCAGGGATGCCCGTCGATTTAGTACAAATGGATTTAACCCGTTGTTGGGATCTATTAGGAGAAATCACGGGTGAAAGTGTTCAAGATGAATTAATCACACAATTATTCAGTCAATTCTGTCTAGGAAAATAACAAGAGGTGAACAAATCAATGGAAGAATATCAAGCAGGTTCGTATGATGTCATCGTTGTCGGTGCCGGTCATGCGGGTTGTGAAGCAGCTTTAGCAAGTAGTCGTATGGGAAACAAAACCCTATTAGTTACCATCAATTTAGACATGGTCGCTTTTATGCCATGTAATCCTTCTGTCGGTGGCCCAGCAAAAGGCGTGGTCGTGCGCGAAATCGATGCACTCGGCGGCGAAATGGGAAAAAATATCGACAAAACCTATATCCAAATGCGTATGTTAAACACCGGGAAAGGGCCAGCTGTCCGCGCATTACGAGCACAAGCAGACAAACATGCTTACCACCGCGCGATGAAACATACCATTGAATTAGAAGAAAACCTTACTTTGCGTCAAGGTATCGTCGAACGTTTAATTGTTGAAGATAATGTCTGCAAAGGGGTAGTGACTTCAACAGGTGCGCGATATGATGCAAAAGCGGTAGTCATCACGACTGGTACGGCATTACGCGGAGAAATTATTATTGGGGAATTAAAATATTCATCCGGACCAAACAATTCGCAACCATCCATTGGCCTTGCTGATCATTTGAAAGAATTAGGTTTGGAAATCACACGTTTTAAAACCGGTACCCCACCACGCGTCAAATCAAGCACGATTGATTACTCAGTGACTGAAATTCAACCAGGCGATACCACACCTAACCATTTCAGTTTCTCAACGCCAGATAGTGCCTATAAACAAGAACAAGTACCATGTTGGTTGACCTATACCAATAAACGCACCCATGAAATTATTCAAGAAAACTTACATCGTGCGCCTATGTTTACCGGCATTGTGAAAGGGGTCGGTGCGCGTTACTGTCCATCGATTGAAGATAAGATTGTGCGCTTTAACGATAAACCACGCCACCAACTCTTCCTAGAACCAGAAGGACTAGAAAATGAAGAAGTTTACGTACAAGGCTTTTCTACTTCGCTACCTGAAGATGTCCAATTGAAAATGTTGCACTCAATTGCTGGATTAGAAAAAGCGGAAATGATGCGTACAGGTTATGCTATTGAATATGATGTGGTTGTCCCTCACCAATTGCGCCCAACGCTTGAAACGAAAAAAATTGCCAATCTTTTCACTGCTGGCCAAACAAACGGTACCAGTGGTTATGAAGAAGCAGCCGGCCAAGGGTTGATTGCCGGAATTAACGCTGCATTGAAAGTCCAAGGCAAAGAACCATTTGTATTAAGTCGTTCAGATGGCTATATCGGTGTGATGATTGATGATTTAGTCACAAAAGGCACCAACGAACCTTATCGTTTATTGACTTCACGTGCTGAATACCGCTTGATTTTGCGTCATGATAATGCAGATTTGCGCCTAACTGAAATGGGGCATGCAATCGGCTTAGTCAAAGAAGACCAATACCAAGCCTACTTAGCGAAAAAAGCCAATATCGAAGCAGAAATCAAACGTTTAAGTGAAATTCGCTTAAAACCAACCAAAGAAATCAATGAATTTTTAGCTCAAAAGCAAGCAGCGGCCTTAAAAGATGGCGTCTTAGCCCTGGATTTCCTACGCCGTCCAGAAGTTAGCTACTTAGAATTAACGCAATTTATTCCAGCGGGTCCTGAGTTAACCAATAAAGAAATCGAGCAAGTCGAAATTCAAATCAAATATGAAGGTTATATCAAGAAGGCTCTAGATAAAGTCGAAAAATTAAAACGCATGGAAGCCAAACGTATTCCAGAAAATATCGACTATGATGCGATCAATAGTCTAGCAACCGAAGCCCGTCAAAAATTATCTAAAATTCGTCCGGAAACCATTGCCCAAGCGAGTCGTATCAGTGGCGTCAACCCTTCTGATATCTCTATTTTGATGGTTTATATCGAACAAGGAAAAATTGCCAAAATTCAACCAGAAGCGTAATCTATCCTAACTTTCCTCAGCTAGTTTGATGCTAGTTGAGGATTTTTTTATTTTTTTTCAAAATTTTTTTGACATTTTCTTTCTTCCATCCGTTATTAAAGATGTAAGACGAATTGCATTTCACGGTTGTTGATATATCAGCAATAAAAACACTTTTCCAACTAATGAACATCATTTTGAACATCACGAGCCAAATTATACCATCGCCACGCCTTAAAATTTAGGTATGGCGATGATATTTTTTGTTTGCTAGAAGTTTGCAAATTTAGCGAGTTTTTCAACTGTTTCTGTTTGTTGCTCTTGTGTAACATGAATATAAATGTTCATAGTTGTTTCAATATCTGAATGCCCTAGCCGTGTTTGCACTTCTTTGATTGATACACCACTAGCAAATAGCAAACTAGCATGAGTATGCCTCAATCCGTGCAAAGTGATGCGCTTAACCCCGACAGCTTCAATTGTTTTATCTAACATCTTTTCAATTGTACGAATATGACGGGGTACACCTTCAAAACTAGAAAAAATATATTCAGACCGCTTGCCATTCATGAATAGCATTTCTTTATGGATAGTACGCCATGCCTTTAATATTTGAATGGTGGTGCTATCTATCGGAATTGTTCTAATACTTGCTTTAGTCTTTGGTGTTGATGGTTTGTATCCACCTTTACATCTAGACATTGCTTTAGTAATGCTGATCGTGTAATCAGTAAAGCTAACATCAGACCATTGTAACGCTAGGGCTTCATTGATGCGCAAACCGCTGAAAGCAAGTAAGCGAATAATAGCGTAATTTAAGTAATTATCATGCCTTTGTAACTCATCGCCTATTTTTGCTTGTTCATCTAGATAATTCAAAATCTTTTGTAATTCATCTTTAGTGAAAAAATTTTCGTCGCTTTTTTCTAACTCTTTTAACACATCGGTATCTTTCTTTTTAGGTTTGATAACATGGTTAAATGGGTTTTCTTTAAGTAATTCTAAAGAAATACCATAATTCATTACAGATTTACAGTAAGATAAAAACAAACCATAGCTTTTAACTTTTTTAGCCCACTCATTCACAGCTTTTTGTGCTTGTGGTATACTGATTTTATCAAATTTGTATTTGCCTAAAGATGGCAAAATGTGCTTATCAAAGAAGTGCTTGGTGTTGTTAAATGTACTTTCTTTAACGGTGGTTTGATAGCTTTCTAGCCATAAATTATAAAGCTCTTCAAAGGTCTTTATGTTTACGGTTGGTTTGCTATTCAGACCGCCGTTTTTTTCGTAGTCAATTAACAGTTGCTTGTACGCCTTCTTCGCTTCTCTCTCAGTCTTGAAGCCCCTTCTTGTGGTTGAAATACGTTTGCCCGTTGCTTCATCAGTGCCAAGATATGCCCTAAATTGCCAATAAGTGCCATCGCCTTTTGTGTATTTCTTAAAAGTTGCCATTGTTTCCAGTCCTTTCTTAAAATCGAGCGTACACAAGAAAAAAGTGGAATGACTAAAATATTTAATGATGGCGATGGTGCAATTAATGCTGATCGTAACCCTTGAAGCCCGAGTGAAGCCCGAGAAACCAAATAACCGACATCGAGAAATGAACAGCGAGTGAACAGCGAGAAATTGACATATATAATAACAATTCAACGCGATGCAATAAAACGCAGGTATTCAAACGAACCGAGAGCGAACCGTGAGAAAATGAACGGCCAACCTAATAAAACCTAACTTTTTAAATAATTCCCCACGAGTGGAGAAGTTTCCTGGTAAGTTGGGGAAGGTTTCCCCGATAATCTGGGGAAGTATAGACATCGCAACATCTTGCGAATTTTCGACACTTATGCCGAAATTTCCAAACGTTAGGAATTTTGTAACGTTGCATAATTTCAAATGTTGACACGTTGCAACATTTAGCAACGGGTACAAATTTGAGCCGGTTAACAGTGCTAGAAAAACAATTTACAATTTCAAATAGTGCAACGTTGCACCATTTAGGAACAACCGTAGTTATAACTACCCTTGTACCTCCGTAGTTGTAAGTACATTGGTGCGTAGTTACGACTTCATAGCATATCTGACCGAACGAATTGTTCTATCAGCTAGGCAAACACCGCCCTAATTTAGGGTACAGGTTAAAACATGAGTCCTCATTTTAGGGAGTCGCAAAACGCTACCCCCATGCACCGAATTAGTGCATCAGGTAAATTCTAAAGTACCGAAACGGTAGGTGAGACATCAGGGTAATACCTCAGAAAACCTAAGAATTGACTTTATCCGAAAAAACGGAAAAACCTATAAAACACATCATGACAGGATATTTCAACCCGTCACGCAAAAAAACTATAAGTCAATTTTGACTAACAGTTATCAAATAGAAACGCTGAATGAGTTGTTCACCGTATAAGTTGAACTTAGGGCGTAATAATAAATATCTGACTAGGCAAAACACCGACTCAGGGCGTAGTTAGAAATACAGCCTTATAATGCTAATGTGGTGGGGGTTAGGGTTGGTAATTTGCCACAATAGAATCTAATAATTCCAAAACAGCATTCTTCTGTTTGTTATCAAGAAAACAAAAGTATATCAATAATTTACTTTCATCATCAGCCCCATAAAGAGCCTCTAGCGCTTCCATAATCATAAAGTATTTATCTGTATATTCAGGGTCTTGACTATCAAGGTTCATAATTTCTTGGAATTCAAAAATCATCTTTTCGCCTAAAAATTCAGCTATTAAACTGTTAGCCTTAGGATAACTAACCCCTTTTTCTACGAATTTTTTTAGAGTTTGTGCACTACTTGCAACACTTGTTTTATAATCGCTAAGCCCCATTATATAAGCTTTTGAAACATTGAAATAATCAGATAACTTATCCCATGTATCTTGATTTCTAGGCTTGCTATTACCGTTTTCGTAATTAGAAAGCATACTTTGAGAAATGCCGATTATTTCAGATAATTCTTTAACAGTTACACCTTTATTTTTCCTTAATTCTTTAATTCTATTCATCTTCAACACCGCCTTTCTACTCAATAATTTAACATTTTTTGTAACTTAAGTAAATCTTATTTTCAGAATTTAAGAATTTTGTTGTTGACATTCTTATATTCTGATATTAAGATATATCTTGTAATCGGAATTTAAGAATTTAAAAAAGGAGCTGAAACCATGATTGACTTAACAACCGAAATGATAGCCCAGTTAAGAGAAGCACGAGCGAGAAAGAATATCACTTTAGCAAAAGCAAGCCAAGAGATAGGCATTTCTTCAAAACAATTAGGGCTTATCGAAAATGAAAAAGTAAGCCGAGTGCGCCAAAGTGTTTATGTTAAGCTGACTAATTGGCTAGTAGATGCAAGAAAACCGAGATAGGAGGGCGCACGATGAACTTACCAACAAATCAATTTAACATCCAAGTAACCAAAGACACAGCGACTATTGACAGTTTGACAGTTGCTAAAGGGTTCGAGAAAAGACACGACACAATTTTGAGAGATATTCAAGCGATTATTGAAACCGTGAGTAAATCTCACTCCACAAAAATGGGGAGTGAAAAAATAATCAATCCAAAAACGGACAGATTAAACGAAAGATACAAAGACATTCATATCACTAAAAACAAACTGAAACAATATTTCATCAAGTCCGAATACATCAACGAACGAGGGCGAACCTATCCAATGTATCTATTGACTGAAAAAGGGTTCAACCTTTTGGCGATGGGTTACAACGGCAAGAAGTTTATAGCGTATAAAATGGCTTTGCTTGATGAATTTGAACGCATTAAGAAAGAATTGACCAAATACCGCCAACAATACGAGGCGAGCAAACCAACACAAAAGGCACTATCTCAAGCCATCGCAGAGCACCCACGCTATAAAGGAAGCGCAAGGCTAGGTATGAATATAGCCACAATGAACAGTAACATTATTAAGCTAGTCACAGGCGATAGACGCATAAAGAAAGCCGAGTTAAACGCTGAGGAGCTAGCAGAGTTTG
The DNA here is from genome assembly GCF_052119425.1 of Enterococcus cecorum. Classification (GTDB taxonomy): domain Bacteria; phylum Bacillota; class Bacilli; order Lactobacillales; family Enterococcaceae; genus Enterococcus_E; species Enterococcus_E cecorum_C. The sequence goes on along the minus strand of NZ_JBQKFH010000007.1, from coordinate 11 downwards.
AAACGCTGGAG
>NZ_JBQKFH010000006.1:0-79248 GCF_052119425.1 Enterococcus cecorum | reverse complement strand
ACGATTTATAAAGTATTATAATGAACAACGAATAAAAGAAAAGTTAGGATGGATGAGTCCTGTTCAATATAGGCTCCATCTTTTAGCTGCATAATGAAAACGAGACGACCGGAGTCGTCTCGTAAAAAAGTCTAACTTTTGGGGGTCACCTCATTGAGTCGCGTCCTTTTTTTAGTGCATAATTTGTAGTTCTAAATGGGGATGATGCATATGGTAGGTTGCTTCAAAAGTTTCTAATATTAAGAACTGATGGAAGCCTTCTATGATTAATTGTTCTAATTGTTTGTCTAGCTCATTTTTTTGAATGTGGCAAATACAAGCTTCTTGGTTTTGTAAATGAAGGATTTGTAGGTTAGCTGTTTCTTGTGTGTGGCCTTCAATTTCTAAGACGAGATATTTTTTTAATTCTCCGTTTTGCCAACAGATAAAGCATCCCATCCGATTATAGTATTGAATATGTCTTTCTTGGATACATTCTAACATTTTTTGCAAACCAACATAATATTCGCTAGTAAAGAACTCTCCCTCAAATGGTTGTAATAAATAGTCATTATGCTCTTTAGTGACGGAAAGTTCATGGGATTGGTGAACTTGTTTAGAAATATTGATTTGATTTTGTAAATTGTGTAAGAAAGCACGGTCTTTTTGTAATTGACTTTGTTTTTCTTCTAATAGTTGTTGCATCAAGTCGATGATTTTTTGCATATCAATTTTATTGTCTTGAATCATAAATTCCTGAATATTTTTCAGTGGAATCCCATAATTTGCACACATTTTAATAATATTAACGTAGGTTACTTGATCATAGGAATAATACCGATAACGATTGGTTTCATCAATATATCGTGGGGTTAATATTTGAATTTTTTCATAATAGCGTAGGGCTTTAATGGGGATACCAGTAAATTTAGCTAGCTGATGAATGGTAAAAAGTTGAGATTTTTCCATAATAACTCTTGAGTCTCCCTTTAAGGTATAGTTTATACTATGAGTATAGCAAGGGAATTGGTAAAAAGAAAGTAGGGATTATTATGGATATTCATCATACACATCATCATGGTTGTGAACACCATCATGCACATTCTCATGAAGGACATCATCATCACCATCATCATGAATCAAAAACAGCTTTATCATTATATTTTGTGGGTATTATTTTAACTATTTTGGCGTTGATATTGCCACTTTCACCAATGTTCAAACAAGTGCTTTTTGCTTTGTCACTGTTCATTTCTGGGTATCATGTGATGTTTGAAGGAATAGAAGATACCGTTGAGAAAACAAAAATCCGTCATCGCTTAACACCTAATGCCCATGTATTGATGACATTAGCTGCGATTGGTACGGTGTTGTTAGGTGAAGCACTAGAAGGTGCAGTGTTAATTTTTATTTTTGCGGGCGTTCATTTTTTGGAAGATTATGTGGAAGGAAAGAGCCGTCGAGAAATTACCAATTTAATGTCGCTTAGTCCTAAAAAGGCTAAAAGATTAAATGCCAGTCATCAATTAGAAGAAGTGTTGGTTGAAGAATTACATGTCGGCGATTATATTCAAGTAGCCAATGGTGAACAAATCCCGATTGACGGTTTGATTATTAAAGGGATGAGTAGTATTGATGAATCCACTATCAACGGTGAATCCATCCCTCGTGAAAAACAAGTGGGCGATACCGTGTATGGTGCGACAATTAATCTTGATGCACCGCTTGTCATTCAAGTAACGAAAAAATATTCACAAACTGTCTTTGCTAAGATTGTCCAAGTCGTTTCACAAGCGCAACAAAATGTACCAAAGATTGCAACAAAAATTGATCGTTATGAGCCAGTATATGTTAATTTTGTCATTGGGATATTTATTTTATTACTACTCTTTGGATCAATGTTATTTGGGTGGAGTCGCGATGTCTTATTCAATCGTTCGTTAGTGTTCTTAGTTTCTGCTTCTCCATGTGCTTTAGCTGTTTCTGTTGTACCAGCTACTTTAAGTGCCATTTCAAGTTTGGCTAGAGCGAAAACCTTATTTAAAGGTGGCAACTACTTATATCAATTAAAAGAAGTGCAAGCCATCGCCTTTGATAAAACAGGTACCTTAACCCAAGGCAAACCGCAAGTCGTGAATTATGAGATGCAATCACGCGATGGGTTTACAAGTGAAGATTTCGTTCAATTGGCTGTTTCAATGGAAGCACAAGTCAATCATCCACTTGCCCAAGCGATTGTTTCACGTTTTTCTGACGTTGCACGATTAGAAGACATGGAAATCAAAAATGAAGTAGGTATTGGCGTCAAAGGATTCTATCAGGGAAATGAATTTTTAATTGCGAAACCGTCGCACTTTACCGCTTTAGATACCTTTTGGCAAGAAAAAGTGACAAAAAATGAAAAAGCTGGTTGTACAGTTGTCTTATTTGCGCTTAATCAAGAAGTTATTGGCTATTTTGCTCTTCAAGATTTACCAAAAGAAGAATCTGCTAAAGTCATTGCACAATTAAGAAAACAAAATATCAAATCGATTATGATTACTGGTGATGCACAGTTAACGGCACAAAGTATAGCTGATAAATTAGAAATAGATGAAGTAATCAGTGAAGTATTACCAGAGGATAAAGCTGCAATTGTGCAGAAATTGCAACAAAAATATGATTTTGTTGCAATGGTCGGTGATGGTGTCAATGATGCACCTGCTTTAGCGAAAGCCGATATTGGGATTGCTATGGGACAAGGAAGTGATATTGCCATTGAAACAGCCGATATGATTTTGATGCAAGATGAATTGCCAAATATTACGCAGGCTATTCAAGTCTCTCGCCGTTTAGAGAAAATTACCAACCAAAATATGATTTTTGCCATGCTAAGTGTGCTCTGTTTAATTGGTTTAACTTTCTTTGGACATTTATCGGTACTTGTAAGTGTTACGTTACATGAAGGAAGCACGATGCTTGTGTTGCTCAATTCATTACGTTTATTAAAATTAAGAAAGGAATGAGGATGTTGCTAGAAAGTGAAATTGTACATGTCTTACGCTATACACCATTATAAAGTCGGGAAGTGTGTAGCGTAATTACCCGCAATTCCGACTTAGATAAGCATCTATACTTACCTAGGAGGAAAAATATGTCAAATATTCAAATTTCAAATTTAAGCTTTCAGTATGAAGGTAGTTTTGATACTATTTTTGATCAAGTGAATTTACACTTAGATACTACTTGGAAATTAGGATTTATTGGCCGAAATGGACGAGGTAAAACCACCTTTTTAAAAATTTTAGCTGGACAACTACCCTATAAAGGTGAAATTCATGCTTCAGTACCAATGCTCTATTTTCCGTATGCCGTACATGATGAACAACGTACACAAATGGCCATTGAAGTCGCCCAAACAGTTAATCCACTGGCTGAAGATTGGGAGATAATTCGCGAGTTGACCTTGCTACAATTTGATATCGAACATCTTTATTTACCATATCATCAACTATCCAATGGTGAGCAGACCAAGCTTCTTTTAGCAAGTCTTTTTGCCGGAGAAGCACGCTTTTTATTAATTGATGAACCAACCAATCATTTGGATGACGAGGCAAGAGAGGCTGTAAGTCATTATTTACAACAAAAATCCGGCTTTATTCTTGTTTCGCATGATCGAAAGTTACTGGATAGCTGTATTGACCATGTTTTAGCATTAAATAAAGCTAATATCGAATTACAACAAGGAAATTTTTCCAGTTGGTATGAAAACAAAAGGCGTCAAGAGCAATTTGAAATCCAGCAAAATGAATCGCTAAAAAAAGAAATCAAGCGTTTAGATCAGAGTGCGCGCCAAAAAGCTGGGTGGTCAGACCAAGTGGAAGCAACTAAAATTGGCCATGGTGTAGCAGATCGCGGCTTTGTTGGTCATAAAGCGGCAAAAATGATGAAGCGCTCAAAAGTTCAAGAAGCGCGAATGAATCAAGCAATAGAAGATAAGAAAAAACTTTTAAAAAATGTTGAAGAAGTAGAGCAGTTAACTTTACCTATTTTAGATTTTCCTAAAAAGCGAATGATATATGTTGAAAATTTAAATATTTATTTTAATCAGCATGCCTTGTATGAAAATCCAGTCAGTTTTGAAGTCAATCAAGGGGATAGAGTGTTGATTGCTGGGAAAAATGGCTCAGGAAAATCCAGTCTTTTAAAAGTTTTATTAGGTCAACATTCTCAGTATAAAGGGACGGTCGAAATTAGTCCGCAATTAATGGTTGGTTATGTTGCGCAAGATGCTAGCCAAATAAGTGGTACCTTTAAAGAATTTGCGCAAAATCAACACTTGGATGTCACCCATTTTTTGATGCTATTACGAAAATTAGGGTTTGCACGTGAACAGTTTGAAAAAAATTTATCAGATTTGAGTGCTGGGCAAAAGAAAAAAGTGCTCTTAGCTGCCGTTTTGTGTCAACCTTGTCATCTATATATTTTTGATGAACCGTTAAATTATATTGATTTAGAGTCTAGAATGCAAATTGAAGCGATGTTATTAGCTTCTAAAGCGACCATTATTTTTGTGGAACATGATGAGGTTTTCCAAGATAAAATTGCTACAAAACGAATTGAATTATAATTTTTTAGTCCCTAGCCAAGAGAAGTATGGTTAGGGACTTGTATTTTAGATAGATATTCATTATTATAAAATTAATGTTATTCAAAAAGAGGTGCTTTTTTGAAATTTAAAGTTACACCGACAAATAAATCAATCCTTCAAGAAATATTAGATCGTTTATATTCTCATTATCCGTCTGCATTATATCTTCCAGAAACTTGTCATGTGGTTTTTCCTACGATAAAAAAATTTGATTACGATAAATTTTGCAAATTAACAAAGAAAATCTACCCAAATTTACACGCTTGCTATGATTGTCCAGCTGCTGATGTGAATGTGGCAACGGCTTTTTGTTTAGCAGTCACCGTCAAATCATTCAGCAAATTTCAAGATAAGATGGCTTTTATTTGTGAACGCCTTTCTTTGAAAATGAATGCCCTACCAACAGAAATCTATTATATCAGTACGATGATTTATTTTTTGAGTGAGAATGTGGTCGAAGGAATTCAAAGATTTTTGGATTATTTAGAAGATATTGCATGTTTTGATTATCAAATTCGTTGTAAAGAAGAATATTTGATGATATGTTATCTAGCATTAATTGACCTCAATCAGGAAAATGAGTCCTTACTAGCTATTGATTGGGAGCAGGCTGTCAAACAACCGAATCATTTGAAAATGCTGTATGCGTTTGTCCAACAATATGCACCAGATAAGATAACTACTCGTTCGCAATATGCTTCTTTTGCTTATCAAATCATTGACAACCATATTCAAAAAATTGGTGGGAAGCTTTAATTGTTAAAAGCCGAATATTTTTTCTAAAACTCATACTTTTTTGCGATTTTTACTAGTTTTTTACCAGAGTTTATGCTATCCTAACAAAGATAAAATTTTTTATCTGATAGACTAAAGGAGGCAATGATTGTGGCAGAAAGAAAAATCATTCAAGTTGAAGAAAAAGTACCATTCAAGTTGTTATTACCCCTAAGTTTACAGCATATGTTTGCAATGTTTGGTGCATCTGTTTTAGTTCCATTTATTTTTGGCATTAATCCTGCAATTGTTTTATTTATGAATGGTTTAGGAACGCTATTATTTATTTTCATTACTAAGGGTAAGGCTCCAGCTTATTTGGGATCTAGTTTTGCTTTTTTGGCACCAGCTAGTATCGTCATTTCTAAGTGGGGCTATTCTTATGCACTTGGAGGCTTTGTAGCTGTTGGTTTCTTAGGGTGCATTTTATCATTTATTATTTACAAATTTGGCTCTAATTGGATTAATGTAGTATTACCGCCAGCTGCGATGGGTCCAGTTGTAGCGCTCATTGGATTAGAATTAGCCGGGACAGCAGCTGGTAATGCGGGATTGACCGGGGATAAAATTTCTAGTGCCAACGTAACAGTCTTTTTAGTTACATTACTCGTAGCTGTATTTGGGTCTGTGATGTTTCGTAAATTTTTATCGGTTATTCCAATCTTAATCGCAATTATTGTCGGTTATATTGCCGCGGTATTTTGTGGCATAGTAGATTTTGCTCCAGTCGCTCAGGCACCGATTTTTTCACTACCAAACTTTTCGATGCCGAAGTTTAAATTAGAGGCGATTGTAACGATTATCCCGGTACTATTAGTGGTTACTTCAGAACATATCGGCCACCAAATTGTAACAAGTAAGATTGTCGAACGCGATTTATTGCAAGATCCGGGGTTACATCGGACTTTGTTTGCGGATAATTTTTCTACAATGATTTCTGGATTTATCGGTTCTGTTCCTACGACTACTTATGGTGAGAATATTGGGGTTATGGCGATGACGAGAGTTTACAGTGTTTATGTCATTGCCGGTGCGGCGGTTTTATCGATTATTAGTTCATTTATTGGTAAGATGACAACGTTAATTAGCACTATTCCTGGGCCGGTTATTGGTGGGATTTCTTTCCTACTTTATGGTATGATTGGCGCCTCGGGTATCCGTATTTTGGTGGATTCACAAGTAGACTACAGTAAATCAAGAAATATGGCGATGACTTCAGTAATTATGGTCACAGGTTTATCTGGAATTAAAGTTCAATTTGGTTCTATCCAACTAACTGGTATGGTTTTAGCTTGTGTTGTGGGAATGTTAATGGGCTTAATCTTTTATGTTTTAGATAAATTCAATCTAACCAATGATCGTTAATGAAAATGATTTTTTACGTCAGGCTTTAGGGCTTGACGTTTTTTTGCGATAAAAATATTCTATCACGAAATTTGTTTACATCAGTTTACATAAGGAAAATTTCTCCCTATACTAAAATACGTCACTAATAACGCGCGCAATTAGAGTGAACTGTTGGAGAATGGTCACTGTGGAACCTTTACTTCCTCTGATAGACTTGTCAAAAAGAAAAAGCTGATTTCAGTGTATTTAAAGGAGTGCAGAAATTGACTAATCTTATTACTTTAACGATTCTTGCCATTTTTCTGATTGGTTTAGTTGCGTTTTATCAATTACAAAAAAGACATGTGAAGTTTTCAAATCGCGTATTTAGCGGATTGTTTGCCGGAGTTATCTTCGGAGGCATTTTACAAGTGGTGTTAGGTGTTGGACATCAAAGCCTAACTACCAGTTTAGAATGGATTCAAATTGTCGGTTCAGGCTATGTGCATTTACTACAAATGTTAGTGATGCCGCTAGTATTTGTTTCTATCGTAGGGGCTTTTGTGCGAATGAAAGAAAGTAATAAAATCGGTAAAATCAGTGCCAATGTATTATTTGTCTTACTTTCAACCACAGCCATTGCGGCAACGATTGGTTCTTTGATGGTCTTAGCCTTCCATTTAGATGGGGCTACTTTTACAAAAGGTGCCGCCGAAACAGCTAGAATTACCCAATTAGCTGAGCGTCAAACCCAAGTGGAAAACCTTTCTATCCCGCAACAAATTATTTCATTTATTCCTACAAATGTTTTTGCAGATTTAGCAGGAACACGGCCAACAAGTACCATTGGCGTGGTAATCTTCTCAGCATTTGTCGGTATTAGCTATCTTGGTGTGAAAAGAAAAGCACCGAAAGAAGCAGAAACTTTTGCAAATTTGATAGAAAGTTTATATAAAATTACCATGCGAATTGTGACTTTAGTCTTGCGTTTAACTCCATATGGTGTATTTGCGTTAATGACGAATGTTTTAGCAACTAGTGATTTTGAGGCAATTATTAATCTTGGTAAATTTATCTTGGCTTCTTATAGTGCCTTAATTATTGTATTAGGGGTTCATTCATTATACTTATTAAGTGTTAGAGTGAATCCGATTACTTATTTCAAAAAAGCTTTACCTGCTTTAAGTTTTGCTTTTACATCACGTTCAAGTGCAGGGACTTTACCATTAAATATTGAAACACAAACCAAGGCTTTAGGCGTAGATGAAACCACAGCTAATTTTGCTGGTAGCTTTGGTTTATCGATTGGACAAAATGGTTGTGCAGGTGTTTATCCAGCCATGTTAGCAACCATTGTAGCACCTACAGTCGGCATTAACGTTCATAGTCTAAGTTTTATCTTGATGTTGATTGTTGTGGTAACGATTAGTTCATTTGGTGTCGCAGGTGTCGGTGGAGGCGCAACTTTTGCTTCCTTAATCGTCTTAGGTTCAATGAATTTACCAGTTGCCATTGTCGGATTAGTTATTTCTGTTGAACCTTTAATCGATATGGCTCGTACTTTGGTAAATGTCAGTGACAGCATGGTTGCCGGTGTGGTGACTAGCCATCGTATTCATGAGTTAAATCGTGATGTGTTGAATGATCAAGAAGCATTAATTGCTGCAGAAGAATAAAAAAAGAGGCTACAAAGCGTGTGAATGTACTTGCTTCGTAGCCTCTTGTTTATTTGTCGATTTCAACTAATGAAAAATGGATTTCATCAATAGCGAAAATGGTTTGCAAGATTTGGTTAATAGTAGAAAATAGTTTTTCGTTGGAGTCGTATTGATTATCAACGACTAACATTTGATTGGTTACTTGATTTTTGTAGCGCATTTGTCTTCCTAGTTTTTCCACTTCAACAAAGGTACCTGCTTTTGTTAGTCCATCTATTTCTTCACCAATCCCAACTTCTTGATAGTCTTGACGCCATTGATTAACTTGGGCGATGGTTTGAATCAAACTTTCAATATCTAAAAAGGAAAAACCAACTTCTTTATTTAAATAATCCATACTGTAGGTTTCACAACGTAAAACACCGCATGCATTACAGCCACCATCAACGTATTGATGATCAAATTTTATTACTGCATTTTCCATGGGAACACCTCCAAACTAATTATAGCAAAAACATTCACAAACGAAAAGTGCCATTATGTATTCCTTTTCATTTGTCTCAATGCATTGTTTTTTGTAATGGAAATTGCTAGAATGATTAATAAATAAGGAAAGATGTGAGGTTATAATGAATTTAAGTCAAATCCATCATGTAGCAATTATCACAGCAAAATACGAAGCAAGTAAAACTTTTTATGTGGATAAATTAGGATTTCAAGTCATTCGTGAAAATTATCGGGCGCATCGTGATGATTACAAATTAGATTTACAATTAGGTGATTGTGAATTAGAAATTTTTGGTATTAAAAATGCACCTAAAAGACCAAGTTATCCTGAAGCGTGTGGGTTACGTCATTTAGCTTTCAAAGTAGAAAATATTGAGGAAGTTGTGGCAGCGTTAAGTGAAAAAGGGATTGAATGTGAGCCTATACGAATAGATGACTATACGGGTGAGAAGATGACGTTTTTCTTTGATCCAGACGGGCTACCACTAGAACTTCATGAATAAAATAAAAAATGATTGACTCACTCAAATTTGTCGGCTATACTTCCAAATATAGGGAATGAGGTTCTCCCTTGGTTTTTACCTAAACTGCTATTACAGCTGATGACTTCTATGATTTTTTTATCATGGAGTCATCAGCTTTTTTTGTGAAAGGAAGATGAAAGTGAAAAAAATATGGTTACAGTTAAGAAGTTATTATGGTGAGTATCTATTGTTGATTGCGTTGGCTGTTATTATTGGTTTAATTGTCGGTGTGATTGATGCCTATTTTGGTATGGGGTTATTGGCAATTACGGATATTAGAGATGATCATCCGTATTATTTTATTCCATTTTTAGCCATTATTGGGGTGTTCATCATCTTTATGTATCAAAAATATGGAAAGAATAGCCAGCAAGGCATGGGCTTGGTATTTGATGTTGGGCAAAAAAATGCGTCGGATATTCCATTACGTCTAGTACCATTTATTATTGGTGGGACTTGGCTGACACATTTATTTGGTGGGAGTGCTGGTCGTGAAGGTGTTGCTGTCCAAATTGGGGCTACAGTTTCACATACAGTAGGTCAGAAATTAAATCTGAAAAAACATCAAACGACTTTAATCGTGATTGGTATGGCAGCGGGGTTTGCTGGATTGTTTCAAACACCAATTGCAGCGACATTTTTTGCGTTAGAAGTGATGTTTGTAGGTCAATTAGTTTATCCAGCGTTGATACCAGCGTTGATTGCAGCTTTTATTGCAAGTGGGACTTCTCATTTCTTAGGTCTAGAAAAATTTCAAGTGTTTGTTTCCGATGCATTTGCTTTTCATTTTGTAAATTTTGCCAAACTGATGATTATCGGTATAATCTTTGGGCTGACAGGTAGCTTATTCGCTAAAGGATTAGCTTATCTTAAAACCTTTATGGCTGAGAAAATTGTGAACCCTTATTGGCGTATTTTTATTGTTGGTTTTGTCTTGAGTATACTTTTATTACTTTGTCATGGTGGGAGATATGCCGGTTTAGGAACCAATTTAATTGCCGCTAGCTTTTCGGGGCAAACCATTTATTTATATGATTTTATCGCAAAATTATTATTTACAATTGTTACTTTATCAGTTGGATTCCAAGGCGGCGAAGTGACACCACTATTTTCAATCGGAGCATCCTTGGGTATCGTATTAGCCGGTCTTTTTCATATGCCTGTCATTTTAGTGGCTGCTTTGGGATATGCGGCAGTTTTTGGAAGTGCGACCAATACTTTATTAGCCCCTATCTTAATTGGATGTGAAGTGTTTGGTTTTAACTATTTTCCTTATTTCTTTATCGTGTGTGCTTTTGCTTACTTTTTCAATTTTGATCAATCTATTTATGGTAAGCAATTGAAGAAAATCCAAATGTAAAACGATTTCTTTTTTGTAATAATTATTAATGAAGTGAAATATTTACTCATTTTAGGGTAAAAATCACTTCTTTTTTTTATTTTTTTATGCAAAATCATAGGGTTTAACTTCTTTTTTTGCGGAGGTGACAATAAATGAAAATATTGATTTCATAATGTTTATGCCTACTTTTATTAAAAAATCGACAATATCTTGCTTACGTTTAATTAACTTGCAATTTTTCGTTACGTAATTGAAACCTATAAATGCAATTTTTCAGATATGATATTCAACGTTGGTTTACAACATACAACATTGAAGAGGAGAATATACATACAATGAAGACAATTAAAGCACTAGTCATTGGTTTGATGGTGATTGTGTCATTTGGTGTTAGAAGTGTGAATGCACATGCAGAAGAAATAAAACATGTTGTGACTTCAAGCGATACACTTTCGAAAATTTCAGAAAAATATTTTGGGTCAACCGATTTTGTCGATAAAATTGCAAAAGATAATCAAATAGATAATCCAAACTTGATTTTTGATGGTCAAGTATTAAAGATTGAAACGCAAGAATCTGAAGGTGGTATCAAGTTAATTCGTCACAATAAAGTAATTATTGATCAAACACCGAAAGCGACAAAAGCTGAAGAAACCGTACAAGAAAAGCAAGTAGCGGATTCGCAAAACACGCCTGATGAAGTAACTGGAAAAGTTCTGTATATGGAATCAACGGCTTATAGTTCAGATCCAAGAGACAGTTTAGGTGGAGGAACAGTAACGGCAACTGGCCAAAATTTATTAACGAATCCAATGGCTGTAGCAGTTGATCCAAATGTGATTCCATTAGGTACGCGCTTATATGTTGAAGGTTATGGTGAGGCCATTGCTTCGGATACTGGTGGTGCGATTAAAGGTAATATTATTGATGTTCATTTTTCTACATACGAACAATGTATTCAGTGGGGTAGAAGAACAGTCAAAGTAACAATTTTAGATTAATTTATCATTTTCCCTTTTGTTTTTACAGAAGGGATTTTTTTCTTATTGAGGGGATTGTTCGGAAATAGGCGATAATCCATCTAAAAAAAGCTGTTTTTATGAAAGATTTATTTTTAAAGCAAAATTTTTGTGTTATACTGTACAAAAAAAGGAGGACTCGTTATGAGAGCAATTTTAACGGTTATTGGTAAGGATAAAGTAGGTATTATTGCTAAAGTTAGTCAAACCTTAGCAGATTTAGACCTAAATATTATTGATGTCACACAAACAATATTAAATGACTATTTTACGATGATGATGGTGTTAGAATCAAAAGGAAATGCTGATTTTAAGGTTATTCGTGAAAAGCTAGATCAAACGGCCGAACAATTAGGTGTGGATATTCGTATTCAAAATGCTGAAATTTTCGATGCCATGCATAAGTTGTAGTGGAGGGAATACAATGGAAGTAAATCAAATTTTAGAGACGATACGAATGGTCGAAGAAGAAAATTTAGATATTCGTACGATTACCATGGGTATTTCTTTGTTAGACTGTATGGATGAAGATATTGATCGAAGTTGTGAAAAAATTTATCGGAAAATTATAACAAAGGCAGCTAATTTAGTTGCAGTAGGTGAAGCGATTGAATTAGAATATGGCATTCCGATTATTAACAAACGTATTTCTGTTACCCCAATCGGAATTGTTGCTGCGGCTTCTAAGGCTGATGCAAAAGATTGTGTGAAGTTTGCTAAAGTTTTAGATAAAGCTGCCAAAAAAGTGGGGGTTAATTTTATCGGTGGGTACTCTGCTTTAGTAGAGAAAGGTTTCACGGCTGGTGATTTAGCCTTAATTGAATCCATTCCAGAAGCACTAGCGCAAACTGATTTTGTTTGTTCAAGTGTCAATATCGGTTCGACAAAAGCTGGTATTAATATGGATGCAGTTAAATTGATGGGTGAGGTCATCAAAGAAACTGCTGCTAAATCTGATATGGGTTGTGCCAAATTGGTCGTATTTGCCAATGCAGTAGAAGATAATCCTTTCATGGCCGGAGCGTTTCATGGTGTAGGTGAAGCTGATTGTGTCATTAATGTGGGTGTTAGTGGACCGGGTGTTGTCAAAAGAGCGCTTGAAAAAGTAAAAGGTGAGAGTTTTGATATTGTTGCGGAAACGGTCAAAAAAACGGCATTTAAAATTACACGTATGGGTCAAATGGTTGGTAAAATCGCCTCAGAACGGTTGAAGGTCCCTTTTGGCATTGTGGACTTGTCCTTAGCGCCGACACCTGCTGTTGGTGATAGTGTAGCTCAAATTTTAGAAGAAATGGGTCTTGAATCAGTTGGGACTCACGGGACTACTGCAGCACTTGCCTTACTGAATGACGCGGTCAAAAAAGGTGGTGTCATGGCTTGTAATCATGTTGGTGGGTTATCAGGTGCTTTTATTCCAGTTTCCGAAGATGCCGGAATGATTCAAGCGGCGGAACAAGGCTATTTAAATATTGAAAAATTAGAGGCAATGACTGCAATTTGTTCAGTAGGCTTAGATATGATTGCCATTCCAGGAGATACACCAGCGAGTACGATTGCGGCAATGATTGCAGATGAGGCAGCTATCGGCGTGGTTAATCACAAAACGACTGCTGTAAGAGTAATTCCAGCCAATCAGTTAAAAGTTGGTGATACCATCGAATTCGGTGGATTACTGGGAAGTGCGCCAGTTATGAAGGTTAACTCAGCTAGTTCGGATGTATTTATTCAACGTGGCGGACGAATTCCAGCACCAATTCATTCATTCAAAAATTAACAGCATCGTCTTTTTATGGAAATTTTCTGTAAAAAGACGATTTTTTTCTTGAAAAATAAAGCTATTTAGGATAAGGTAAAAAGGAATTATCTTTGAAAGTAGGAATCAAAATGTATCAAAACTTCATTTGGGATTTTGATGGCACATTATTTAATACCTATCCGAAAATGTTGAAAGCTTATGTAAAAACGATGCAACATTATCAAATTTCGATTACGCCATCAGCTATTTACAGAACGCTTAAAACCCAATCATCCAAAGACTTAGCAAACCAATATCAGTTAGATTTTGAAGAATTTGATCAAATATATAAGCAGTTTGAAAAAAGTGATACGAGTAATGTTTCTGCCTATGATGATGCAAAATACATATTAGAAAAAGTGATTGAAAAAGGTGGTAAGAATTATTTACTGACCCACCGCGAAAATGCTTCTGCCAAGGCGTTATTACAAGGTTCACAATTAGATGGACTGTTCGTTGAAATCGTTGGTCCAGAAAATAAATTTCCCCGCAAACCTGATCCGACTTCACTCTTGTATTTAGTTGAAAAATATCAGATGGATAAAACAAAGACAGTCATGATTGGTGATCGACCAATGGACATCGATGCGGGAATTAATGCCGGTGTACAAAGTATTTTTTATAATGATGAGCGACTTTTTAAAATCAAACAGGCCCATCATGAAGTTCACTCATTAACAGAAATAGAAAAATTTTTAGGCGAGTAGTTTATTTATTCGTCTTTTTTTTGACGCTTTTTTTCATTTTTTTCGTATTTATATATTAGAGAGGTGAAAAAAATGCAAAATTGGTGGCGTAAAATAAAAACTTGGCAGCTTGTTGTCGGCGTATGTGGCATAGTTTTGTTAGGTATAGCAGTATTTTTACTTGTTACGCAACAAGAAAAGGAAGACAAAGAATTACTAATTGAGACTTTATCGACTACTGAAGTAACGGTAGACAGCAAAAAAGAGCAAGAGCAAGCGAATAATGAATCTAAATCTACAAAAATTTATGTGGATATTTCAGGAGCGGTCAAACAGCCTGGTGTCTATCAGTTACCAGAAGGGTCTCGGCTTTTTGATTTGTTAAAGCAAGCGGGAGGATTAACAGAAGATGCAGCGATTCAAACGGTAAACCAGGCGATGATTATACAAGATCAACAAAAAATAATAATCTTAACGCAAGCTCAAGCACAGAGTATAGATACAGAAAATATCAATAATAATGGTCATTTGGAGGAAAAATCTGCTGAAAAATCGTCAAAAGAAGATGGAAAAATAAATATTAATCAAGCAGATTTAACGCAACTTCAACAGCTAAGTGGCATAGGTGAAAAAAAGGCTCAAGCAATTATCGACTATCGCAATGAAAATGGTTCATTCAAGACTATTGAAGACTTAGCCAAAGTGACAGGAATTGGTGAAAAGACGGTTGAAAAATTACGTGACTCGATTACAATATAACTAAAAACAAGTTTTGGAGGTGCCAATATGGTAGATCAAAGAATTCCCTGGAATCAGTATTTTATGGCTCAAGCGGTACTGTTATCTTTAAGAAGTACTTGTACGCGTCTGGAAGTTGGAGCTACTTTAGTAAAAGATCGTCGTATCATTGCAGGTGGATATAATGGGGCAGTTAGCGGAGATAATCATTGTATCGATCATGGCTGTTACGTTGTGGATGGTCATTGTATTCGGACCATTCATGCTGAAATGAACGCTTTATTACAATGTGCTAAATTAGGTATTTCAACGGATGGTTCCGAAATTTATGTTACGCACTTTCCTTGTTTACATTGTACGAAAGCTATTTTACAAGCAGGAATTAAAAAAATCTATTATCTACATGACTATCATAATGATCCTTATGCAATCGAGTTAATTCAAAAACTTGGAGTAGAGATTCAACAAGTGAAGTTGGATCCAAAGTATTTTGAAAAACTTACTTCCATTACCAAATAGTTTTAAGCATTGCGATTTTTCATGGATAAACCAAATAGCCTATTGTACGCTTTTTACCGTCTGTAGCTACTATGGCTTGGTTTTATCGCAATTGATATTGTTACTCATAGCAGGATATGTATTCATTTATTTATTATATGCTAGAAAAGTTACTTTATGTATTTTGAGCCTTATTGTACTAATTTTGTGTTTAGGAAGTGGCTATTTGCAAAGACATCAGCAGTCGCCAAGTAGTCAGTTGCTTCAAACGGAATGCCTTATCTATCCAGATTCGGTGACAGTGAATGGTGATTTATTAACGGCAGATGGGCGTATGAAAGGAAAATTAGTCCGACTTCAAATTCAATTAAAATCTGAAAATGAACAGCAAAAGTGGCGAATGGATGCCCCTAGCTTTACCCGTTTATCTTGTACGGGTCGTTTTCAGTCAGTAAATACTTCTCGTAATCAGCATGCCTTTGATTATGAGAAGTATTTGCAAGATAAAAATTATTTCGGCTTGTTTGTGGTTGAAAAATATTACGTGCTTTCTGGTTCAGCTTGGCAAACTTTGCTATCTCAATTACGTTTTTATTGCATAAAGCAAGTACGTGAACAATTATCAAGAAAAGCAAGTCAATACGTGCAAGCTTTGGTCTTTGGATATAAAAATCAGGATTTTCAAGAAATGCAATCTCTGTACAGTATGAGTGGTATTTTACATTTATTTACGATCTCAGGTATGCATGTCATTTTCTTTTTGGGATTATTTGATTATTTTTTTCGTCGCCTTCATTTATCTTTTGCGCAAAGAATGCTACCGTTTATTATTTGTGCATTGACGGCTATGTTTTTATTTGGTATTTCGATGAGTGTTTTACGAGCAACTTTTACGTATTTACTCACTTATTTACTGAATCATCTTTCTATCAAGTTATCCCGTTTAGATCGATTTAGCATCGTCCTCTTAATTTTAATGGTTATATTTCCAAATACCCTCTTAGTGTTATCAGGTCAGCTATCACTACTTGTCTCATTTTTGCTGATTTTTATACCGAATGCAAAATCAAAATGGCAGTCGCTTCTTTTCATGCAATATTTACATGTATTAACTGCACCATTTTTGTTTTGTGTCTTTTTTCAATGGCCGATTTTAGGTGGGATATTAACCGCTGTTTTTTCCTATCTATTTACTTTTCTTTTATTACCTTATTGTTTTGGATTGTTTCTACTAACTTTTATCCCACCATTGCTGCCATTTTTTAATCTGCCTTTTGATTGGATTGTCAAAGGAATCGAGTATAGCTTACAATTTTTAGTGAATTTTCAACTTCATTTTGGGACTATCCCTAGTTGGTTGGTCGGTATTTGTTTGATTTTAGGATTATTATTCCTGCAATCAAGCTATCATTATCTTGTGCCGGTTATCTGTCTGTTCTTACCTTTTTTATATTTTTCATTTACGCATCTGTTTGCGCGTGTGACTTTTGTAGATGTTGGGCAAGGGGCGTGTAGTGTGATCCAGAGCGCATTTAATCAAGAAGTTATTGTAATTGATACTGGTGGTAAAATAGTAATGGAGAAGAAAGGGTGGCAAAAAAGAAAATCAAAGCCGAATTGTAACTATTCATTAGTGCCATATCTCAAAGGTGAGGGTATTCACCGTATTGATGCACTGGTTCTTTCACATGGAGATATGGATCATATGGGTGATTTGTTGCCTATATGCGAACAATTTAATGTTAAAAAGGTTTATCTAACAAAAGGTGCACATCATAATGAAAAAATTAACCAAAAATTAAAGCAGCTTCCAAAGCAAACAAAGATTTATGAAGTTTTAGCCAATCAAATTATCGGTCAAAAAATCCCATTACAGGTTTTAGCGCCTAGTAAAGCTGGTTTAGGAGAAAATAAAGATTCTATGGTACTTTACACGAAAATTCATACGCTATCTTTCATGTGGACGGGTGATTTACCTAAAGAAGGTGAGGTTGAGTTGATAAGGAAGTATCCTACACTTAAAGTGGATATCTTGCATGTTGGACATCACGGAAGCCATACTTCAACAGATGCAACCTTTATTCAACAGATTCGGCCACAAATGGCTATTATCTCGGTCGGTGAGAAAAATCGTTATGGTCATCCTCACCAACAGACAATCCAAACGCTAAAAGAAAACCATGTGCAAATTAGGCGAACTGATCAGCTTGGCATGATTCAATATCGTTGGCATTTTTCTTCGCACATTAAGGAATATCTTGGACATTAATTTACTAAATTTGTTATAATGTATGTAGAAAAAATTGGGAAAGGAAATATTTCATTGAGTATACAACAGTCATTACAGGCTATTTCGCAACAAGCACTGGCTAATCTTTATTTGGTAAGTGGCCAGGAAAAGTATTTAATTGAAGAAGTCAAAAAAGCATTTATGAATCGTTTAAATGTACAAGAGGATGATTTAAACTTTGCTGCTTTTGACGGGGAAGAAGTAGATATGCAAATTGTACTTGAGGAAATCCAAGCAAGTCCTTTTTTTGGCGATTATCGGTTAGTCTTTTTAGAGCATCCCTATTTTTTAACAAGTGACAAGCGTGCCATAGAGGAAGAACAGTTAAAACAATTGATTCACTATTTCCAACAACCGAATGAATCGACAATATTTGTTTTATTTGCAGATTATCCAAAATTGGATGAACGCAAAAAAGTGACAAAAGCATTAAAGAAAAATGCAAAGATTATTGATGTGCAATATTTAAAAGAAAATGAAGTACGACAATATTTTCAACATTTTTTAGAAAACGAAGGTATGACATTTCCTAGAGAAGTGCTGGAATATTTTTTGAAACAATGTGATTTTCAACTTTCTAGAGTGATTCAGGAATATCAAAAGTTACATTTATTTTTAGGTGAGGACAATCAAGTAAGAAAAAATGATATTGACCGATTAATACCTAAAACCTTAGAGCAGAACATTTTTGAATTATCCCAATATATATTGGATCATCAAACGAATTCAGCTTTGCAATTATTTCATGATTTGAGCATTCAAAATGAAGAGCCGATTAAACTAATCGCAATATTAGTTGGCCAATTTCGTTTACTCATTCAAGTGAAATATTTGATGAAACAAGGGTATCATCAAGGAAATATTGCGGATATGCTGAAAATCCATGCTTATCGTGTGAAATTAGCGATGCAAGAGGTTAGAAAATATCAAATGCATGATTTATTACACTTATTTGATCAATTAGTCGAGTTGGATTACCAAATAAAGTCTGGTCAGGTAGAAAAAAACTTTGCCTTTCAAATGTATTTATTAAAAAATTGCTAAAAAAAACCACGGTTGTTAACCGTGGTTTTTTTATCGATAGCATTATTTAGCTAATTTTTTGCTTAAACGAGATTTATCACGACCAGCTTTGTTTTTGTGGATTAATCCTTTTGATTCAGCCATGTCGATCGCTTTGATTGCTTCTTTGTGTAACTCAGCTACGTTTTCAGCACCAGCTTCAACAGCTTGTTCGAATTTCTTAACAGCTGTACGCATTGCGCTTAATTGAGATGAATTCTTAGCATTAGCAGCTTCACTTGTACGAACACGTTTGATTGCAGATTCAATGTTTGGCATTTATTTCACCTCCGATAATTAGTTCTTATACGAATTTCGTATAAATCAACAATTGTCATTATACCTAATGGCGGCACGCTTTGCAACAATAAGTTGTAAAGAATTTTTACTTAACACAAATTTTTTTGTTTTTGATGAAGGAATGATTAAAATAGATAGATATTTACAACAATAGTTACGATATTTTATTTAAATGAGAAACTTTTTAGATAATTGTTTAAAACTTTCTTAAGGTCAAATATACACATCTTTCTTTTTTTATGCTATCATAACAAGTGGAGTAAATTTATGGTGGTGAATTATTTGAGTATTGCACTATTTGTAACCGTTGCCCTTGTATTAGGGGTGATTTTTGTTAACGGTTGGACAGATGCACCGAATGCTATTGCTACAGCAGTCTCCACAAGAGTTTTAGCTCCTAATTTTGCAATTTGGATGGCTGTAGTGATGAATTTTGCGGGTGCCTTAGTAATGACATATTTTAATGCTCAAGTTGCCGAAACTATCAGTAATATTGTGAGTTTTGATGCACAAGGGATACAGGCTGCACAAGTCGCCTTAGCCGCTTCATTGTTTGCAATTGTTGTATGGGCGGTCGCAGCTTGGTATTTTGGTATTCCAACAAGTGAATCGCATGCGTTAATTGCCGGTCTAACTGGAGCAGCGATGGCCTTGGGGGGACTAAATGCAGTAAATGTTAATGAATGGATTAAAGTCATTATTGGACTAGTCGTTTCAACTATTATGGGATTTTTTGGTGGTTACTTATTAACTAAATTATTAGTATTAATATTCCAAAATGTTCCTCGAAGAAAAGCAAACAAATTCTTTACAATAGGTCAGGCGATTTCTGCTGCTGCTAATGCCTTTTTACATGGTGCGCAAGATGGTCAAAAATTTATGGGCGTATTCATGTTAGGATTATTTTATAATGGGCTAGCAGATAAAACGGGAAATGGTTTTACAATTCCACTTTGGGTGATGGCGCTTTGTTCGATTACAATGGGCATAGGAACCAGTGTTGGTGGTATGAAAATCATTAAGTCAGTAGGTATGGATATGGTTAAGTTAGAAACTTACCAAGGTTTTTCAGCAGATTTAAGTGCGGCGATATGCTTATTCTTAGCTTCTGTATTTGGTATTCCAGTTTCAACAACCCATACGAAAACAACAGCCATCATGGGTGTTGGTGCCTCTAAACGCTTGAGTAGTGTGGATTGGCGAATTGTTAAAGAGATGATTTTTGCTTGGGTAATGACATTCCCAGGTTGTGGAGTTATTGCTTATGTAATGGCTAAGTTTTTTGTAGCTATTTTTTAAGGAGAATTGATTATGGCAAGAAGAAAAAAATACGATTATTTTAAGACATTAGAGAATATTGCAGAGAATGGCTATAAGTCAGCAGAAGTATTGGAAAAAATTATGCAAAATTATTCTCTTGACCATTTAGAAACTGAATCAGAATTAATCCATCACTTGGAAAAAGAAAATGACAGATTAATTTTAGAATTAACTAATGAATTATATGATGCCTTTATTACACCGATTGATCGTGAGGATATCATGCTGCTAGCTGAATCACTTGATGATATTTTAGATGGAATTAATGGCATTACATATATGTTTGAGAATTTATCCATCAGAGAATTACGTCCAGATACTGATTTATTTGCGAACTTAGTTGTCAAAGCTACAAGAGGTGTTTTAGACGCAATGCGTGAATTCCCTAAATTTAAAAATTCAAAAAATTTACGTGATTTACTAAAAGTTGTGAGAAATACTGAATCTGAAGCAGATCGATTATTTAGTCGTTTGAAAAAAGAATTATTCTCTGGAGATAATGATTTGTTGGAGATTATCAAATGGAAAGAGATTTATGAGCGTTATGAGTTGATTTCAAATAGTACTGAAAACGCAGTAGATTTAATTGGTAATTTAATCATTAAAAATACTTAGTAGCTTATACAAAAAAGTAGCTTATCAAAATTGATAAGCTACTTTTTTATGCTCAATTAAAAAATCATTGTTAAGATAATAATACTTCCTAAAATGATACGATACCATCCGAAAACGGAAAAATCGTGTTTTTTAATATAATCCATTAAGAACTTAATGACTAAAACAGAAACGATGAAGGATACAACCATACCTGTTAATAAAATGAAAGTTGATTGTAAGTCAAAGAAGTTACCGTTTTTGATAAATTTAAAAATCTTAAGTCCACTTGCACCAAACATTGTTGGAATTCCTAAGAAGAAAGAAAATTCAGCGGCCACATATCTTGAAGCGCCAATAAGGATTCCACCTAGAATAGTTGCACCTGAGCGAGAAGTTCCTGGAATTAATGCTAAAACTTGGAAGACACCAATCATAATCGCTGCTTTGTAGGTGAAACGATTTAAATCAGTACATTTAGGTTTGATATTGCGATTACGATTTTCAACCCAAATAAATCCAATACCATAAATAATAAGCATTAGCGCTACGGGAAATGGTTTATAGAGATGAGCATCTAACCAATCATCAAATAATAGCCCGATAATTGCTGAAGGAAAACAAGCGACAACTACTTTTAGCCATAAATCCCAGGTTTGTTTTTGTTCTAGTTTACTTTTTTGTTGATCAAAAGGGTTTAGTTTATTAAAGTATAAATATACAACTGCCATAATCGCCCCTAATTGAATGACTACATTAAACATCGAAGTAAATTCTTTACTGATTTGCATTTTTAAAATATTATCAACAAGAATTAAGTGTCCGGTACTACTAATAGGAAGCCATTCTGTGATTCCTTCTACGATACCAAGGATGATTGCTTTTATAAAATTTGCAAAGAACATCTAAAAATCCTCTCTATTCCGTTTTTTCGGAAAGTTTAGCTAAACCATTTTCTTTAAAAGATTTATCACCAATTGTTTCGATACTAAACTGTCCATTTTCATAGTTTAAAATAGAAATTGAGCCATTGTCAATATCAATTCTTAAACCATTTGATTCATCGACCAAATGCATTAAAAAGGCAATAGTTAAGCCATGAGAGACGATTAGAGCTTTACCACCGCCTTGTTTTTCAACACGATAAGCGATATCTTCGAAACCTGTTAAGACACGGTTTTTTAGTTCATCATATGTCTCAGCCCAATTTGCTGTATCTGCTTCATAGATAGCTTCACAAATTTCTTTGTAGCTGACTTGATTTGCGATTAATTCATCATAGGTACGATAATTTAAAACACGAGGTAAAACACCCCACATTTCAGCATCATATCCGCCTTCAAGTGAGCCAAAATTCCATTCTCGAATTCTAGGATCTATGTGATAAGGAATGTTTGCACCGTTTTTATGTTTTGAAAGTAAAATGCGCATTGTTTGAATCGCACGTCCACTATCACTTGATACAGCTTCAACAAAATCAATATCTTGAATCCCAATTCCTGTACCTTCTATTCCATGGACACCAACAGCAGTAAGCGGCGTATCACACCAGCCTTGAACGCGTTGTAAAGTGTTGAACATTGTTTTTCCGTGACGTACAATATAAAGTTGTGTTTTAGCCATAAGAATCTCCTCCTATTTGAAACCTCTTAAAAATGGATTGGTTTGCTTTTCGTGAATGATTGTTGTAGGTAATCCATGCCCTGGATATACTGCAAAATCGTCGGGTAAAATTAGTAATTGCGTTTGAATGCTATGAAGTAATTGTTCAAAGTCACCAGTTGGCAAATCAGTACGTCCAATGCTGCCGTTAAACAAAGCATCACCAGATACAACAAAAGTATCGAAAATAAAACTTACAGAACCGTAAGAATGTCCTGGGGTTGGGACGACTTTAAAATGAATACTTCCTAATTGATAGTCGGTCATTTCAAATAAATAATCCGCAGGTCTAGCAGTTATACGACCAAATTCTGGATGATTTCCTGAAAGATTCATTACCGGATCAGATAGCCAAGCGTTTTCTAGTGGATGGACATATACTGGAATCTGATAATAATCACGTAAAGTATCAACTGCACCGATATGATCATAATGAGTATGTGTTAATAAGATTGCTATTGGTTTAATTCGAATTTCTGAAATCAATTGAATAATCTGGGGAGCATCTTCGCCCGGATCAATAATTAAAAGTGTATCATCGTTATATACAAGATAACAATTTTCTTGAATTGGGCCAGTAGCTAGTCCTTTGATATGCATGCAAATTCCTCCTTTGTGACGAATACAAATATAGTATATCTTAAATCGAGATTATAAACAATGAAAGTGAAGGGAATTTAGAATTTTATAATTATCTGAAAACAAAATAATAATTTGTTTATAGTCAGTTAAAAATATTCTATAAAAAAATATTTTATACAATATTTTGCTATAATATTTAGTAAGGTGGGTGGTAGTAATGAAAAGAAATTATTTTTTAATTGTTTTCGTATTTGTATTGCCATTGCTTTTGGGTGGATGTAAAGAAAAAGAACAAAAAATTAGTCCGGTTAAAGCAACTACCAGTCAAATCAACAAGCAAGATAATCTGACAAATGATTTTATGATTATGCAAATTGATAATCAAGGTTTTCCGCAAAGTCAAGGAGTATTTGATTATAAAAAAGGTGTCTTGCATATCGTTAAACAATATATTCCTGAAATTCAAAGTTCAGAAGAAGATACGATGCTACAAGAAAAACGCAACTTTCATCAAAAAATTGATGAGGATTTTCAAAAGACATTTCCTAATCAGAATTTTGATCAAGAACCTTATTCAGTTTATCAGCGTTCCATAAAAAATTGTAAAATCACTGATGACGGGAACCATCTTTATATTCATTCGAGTGATTATAGTATTCGGTTTGATTATGTGACTGAAAATACGTTAATTGATGAGAATTATGTAGAGTATCAAATATATCGATAAATGAGCAGACTGTCTAGCGTGTTTGCTCATTTTTTGCTAGACTGAAGTTGAAAGTAGGGATAGGATGCAAAGTAAAAGAATTTCAGTCAGAGAGTTAGTGGCTTTTGTTCATAATGAAGAAAGTATTGATAATAGAAAACAAAGTAATCATACTGCGCTTGAAGGAAGTAAGATTCATCGTAAACTGCAGCAATCAATGGATGATAATTATCAATCGGAAGTTACCTTGAAAACTGTTTATCAAGGGGAACAATTCGATATTCAGCTAGAAGGTCGCTGTGATGGGATATGGCAAAAGGAAAATCAAATCATTATCGATGAAATAAAGACCGGTGAACTCGCTTTTGAGCAATTAGAAGAAGCGACTCTCCAGTTATTTATGGCACAGGCAAAAATCTATGCCTACATTTATGCCATGCAAGAACAGCTAGAAGAAGTTGTTGTGATGGTACGCTATTTTTGTACACAAGATGAAAAAATCGATGAATATAAAAATACGTGTAGTTTTGATGAATTAAATAGCTACTTTCAAGAGACGATGAAAGAATATGAAAAATGGCTCATATTCTTAGATAAATATCGGCAAAATCGACAAAAAAAGTTACAAGCATTAAAATTTCCCTATGACAATTATCGAAAAGGGCAGCGAGAATTATCTATTGCAGTCTACCGAACATTATCCCAAGAAAAATGTTTGTTTATGGAAGCACCCACGGGGACCGGAAAGACTCTGTCAACTTTATTTCCCGCATTAAAAGCCATGGGTGAATACAATCAAGGACGCATTTTTTATTTAACTGCCAAAACGATTACAAGACAAGTCGCGTTAGATACGATGAAATTATTTGATGACCAACAGAGTGAACTTAAGACCATTGAGATTTCAGCTAAAGAAAAAATTTGCTTCATGAATGAGTGCAAATGTAATCCGGATTATTGTCCCTTTGCAAAAAATTATTACCAAAAACAAAAATTAGCGATTTGGGATTTATTAAATAATGGGTATTTCTATTCCCGTGAACAAATTAGTGAAGTTGCAAAGAAATATGAATGTTGTCCTTTTGAACTTAGTCTTGATTTAAGTCTGTATTCAGATGTCATTGTGTGTGATTATAATTATCTATTTGATCCACAAGTCTATCTGAAACGCTTTTTTGAATTACAAGAAACGGATAGCTATTTTCTTGTTGATGAAGTGCATAATCTTATTTCAAGAGCAAGAGAGATGTATTCTAAAGCATTAAGTTTACAAACAATCAAAGACTTTAAGAAGTTTTTACCGAAGCAAAAGCGCAAACACCATAAAATTCTTCAACAATTTATAGAATATAGCGATGATACAAAAAGACTTTTAAAAAACCAAAACTATATATTTCAAAAAGAACTGCCGGATAAATTAATCGACCTGGGTTATCGATGGAGTGAATATTTTCGTGATTTTTTATTTGAGTTAAAAGAAGATATCCCTACTTGGGTGCAAAATCTTTACTTTGATCTGATGAGTTTTTTAAAAATCTCGGAATATTATGATGACCATTTTACGTTTTTAGTAGAATTGGTTAACCATGAGTTGCAATTTAAAATTTTTTGCTTAGATCCAGCACACTTAATTAAGGAAAAGTTGGATTTTGGCAAGGGTAGTGTATTGTTCTCAGCAACATTATCACCAGTTTCTTACTATCAAAATTTATTAGTAGGACATACAGATGATTTATCGTTTAGACAATCTAGTCCCTTTGATCAGCATCAATTTCAAGTATTGGTTGCTGATTATTTGCCAATGACTTACAAATATCGAAGTCAAGTTTTAGATCCTTTGTGTGAATTGATTCAAAAAGCGACGGAAATCAAAGCGGGTAATTATTTTTGTTTTTTCCCTTCTTTTTCATATATGGAAGAAGTCTATCAGCGCTATATGCAGTTGTATCCTGATGCGGATGTACTTCTACAGGGTCGTGACTTGAAAGATTTGGAAAAAGAAGCATTTTTGGCCAATTTTCAGCCACAAAATGATCATGTCATGCTTGGTTTTTGTGTATTAGGTGGGGTGTTTTCAGAAGGGATAGATTTAAAAAAGAACCGATTAATTGGCTCAATCATTGTTTCTGTTGGCTTGCCACAAATTTCCAAAGAACAAGAAGAATTAAAGAGATATTTTGATGAGAAAAATCAGCAAGGCTTTTATTATATCTATCAACTACCTGGATTTAATAAGATGATGCAGGCGGCAGGCAGGGTGATCCGAACTGAAGAAGACCGAGGGATGATTCTATTAATCGATCAACGCTTTAGTCGTAACGATTATATGCAGCTTTATCCTTCGCATTGGTCAAAAGGTGTAGTTGTGCATGATTTATCTAGTATGTTAAATCAGTTGAAACAATTTTGGTATTAAAAGACGCTCAACAGTATGAATGGTAGACATATTGTTGAGCGTTTCTTTATTCTTTAATTTGAATACCTAACACTTTTAAATGATTGCTACCGACTAGTTTAATAATTAATTGCGCCATTTGTTTAGGAGAAAAACTGATTTCTTGATTAATCCACCAGTGTAAACTTGCCATGAAGGTTGCGCTCATATATTCAATAATAAAATCAATTGGGACGATAAAGTCTTTTTCTCTGATTTCTACTTGGTCAAAAATATTGGCATAAGTGGAGCGAAGGATTTGACTGATTTGTTTGCGTAATTGTTCATTGCCATGCGCATTCAAGACTGTTTTAAAAAAGACGCGATTTGCTTGAATTTTCTCAAAAATATGCGTGATGATTTGTTCAATGGTATGTAATTGTAATTGATTGGTCTTGCCAAGTTGGACAGGAGCTAAAACCATCATAAATTGCTCGACCGCTTCTTTAAAAATATAATCATAGACATCTTGTTTGTCTTTAAAGTGAGCGTAAAAGGTTGCACGATTAATCATCGCTTGGTTGGCAATATCTGAAACTGTAACGTGTTCATAGCCTTTTTCCTCAACAAGATTAATAAAAGCCTCTAAAATCATTTTTCTTGTTCTTTTTGTACGTAAATCTTCTTTTTTCAATTTTTCTCACCAAATTTCAATTTTTTTCAACAAATAATCATCGTCTGTTGCTTATCTCACAAATGCATTTTTATTGTCGATTGCTTTTTTAATCATGAATTTTTAAAATATATAATGTATTATATCAAACACTTTGCTCAATATTCAACAGGTGTTGGAAATCTAATTTATGATTATTGATGATAGTTTGAAAGAAAAAGGGTGGAAACATGAGAATAGGAATTGATGTTGGCTCAACGACAGTCAAAGTGGTCATTTTAAATGAGGATAAGCAACTCATATTTAAAAAATATCAAAGACACTTTGCTGATGTGGCAAATTGTGTATTAGATGTCTTAAAGCAAGCACAAAAGGTATATGATGGTCCGGCACAATTAACAATCACTGGTTCAGCTGGAATGGGATTAGCTGAAATATTGGATTTAGCTTTTGTGCAAGAAGTGATTGTCTGTACGGAAGCGATTGAACAAAAAATTCCTCAAACCGATGTCGCTATTGAATTAGGTGGCGAAGATGCAAAGATTACTTTTTTTGAAGGTAGTTTAGAACAAAGAATGAATGGGAGCTGTGCTGGCGGGACAGGAGCATTTATCGATCAAATGGCTGCACTATTACAAACCGATGCCGTTGGTTTAAATGAGTTAGCAAAAAATTATGAACAAATTTATCCGATTGCTTCTCGCTGTGGGGTATTTGCTAAAACCGATGTACAGCCTTTAATCAATGAAGGTGCTTCTAGAAATGATATTGCGGCCAGTATTTTCCAAGCAGTTGTGAATCAAACAATCGCTGGTTTAGCGAGTGGCCGAAAAATTAAAGGAAATGTTGCTTTTTTAGGCGGTCCATTAACTTTCTTATCTGAGTTACGCCATCGTTTTATCGAGACCTTACAATTGCTGCCTGAACAGGTTATTTTCCCGGATGATTCACAGTATTATGTCGCGATTGGTGCGGCTATTTTAGCAAATAATGGACAAACCAGAACGATTGATTCATTGATTCAACAATTAGAATCACAGAAAAATGCCAGGGTGAGTGTAAGCCAGACGCTGCCCCCTTTGTTTAAAGATCAAGTAGAATTGGCTGAATTTCAAAAAAGGCATCAGGAAAGTACTGTCTCTTACCAATTACTTTCTCAGCAAAAAGGACCGTTGTTTTTAGGGATTGATGCTGGCTCAACCACGAGTAAAGTTATCTTGATTAATGAAGAGTCCCAAATTTGCTATCAATCGTATGGCAATAATAAAGGTAAACCATTGGAAAGTGTCATCGAAGTCATCCAAGACATTTATCAAAAATTACCTGAAGATTGTTATATTGCTAAGTCTTGTGTCACTGGGTATGGCGAACACTTGATTAAACATGCATTGAAACTTGATTTAGGGCAAGTTGAAACCATTGCCCATTATAAAGCAGCGAATCATTTCCAACCGGGCGTGGACTTTATTTTAGATATTGGCGGTCAAGATATGAAGGCGATGACCATAAAAGACGGAGCTTTAAGTGCAATTCAACTCAATGAAGCTTGTTCATCAGGTTGTGGTTCATTTATTGAAACTTTTGCTAAGAGTTTAAATTATAACATTGAAGATTTTGCCAAAATTGCTCTTACTTCTGCTCATCCGGTTGACTTAGGTTCTAGATGTACAGTCTTTATGAATTCAAAAGTAAAACAAGTCCAAAAAGAGGGGGCAAGTGTCGCGGATATTTCAGCTGGACTATCCTATTCAGTCATTAAAAATGCCCTATTTAAAGTGATCAAAGTCAGAAAGCCAGAAGATTTAGGCGAAAAAATCGTTTGTCAAGGCGGTACTTTTTATAATGATGCTGTTTTACGTGCTTTTGAATTATTATCTGGTCGCCAAGTCATCCGTCCGAGTATTGCTGGGTTAATGGGGGCATTCGGTTGTGCGCTGATTGCTTTAGAAAATGCGCAAATTGATGAAAAATCTCAAATGGCTACACAAGAAGAATTAGATCACTTTACTTGTGAAAAAGAATTTACGCATTGTGGTCTATGTGAAAATAATTGTATGCTAACTGTCACACTTTTTAACGATGGCCGTCAATTTATTACTGGTAACCGTTGTGAACGTGGGGCTAAAATCAAAATCCCTAAAGAAAATCGTCGCACCAATTTAGTGGACTATAAGTATCGCCGACTATTTAGATATCGCTCATTAAAAGATAAAGAGGCAGTATATGGTACATTAGGTATTCCTCGGGTGTTAAATATGTATGAAAACTACCCATTATGGCATACAATCTTCACTAAAGTTGGGTTTAAAGTCGTTTTATCGCCGCGTTCGAATAAAGAATTGTTTGAAAAAGGGATTGAAACGATTCCAAGTGATACGGTTTGTTATCCTGCTAAGTTAGTTCATGGACATATTCAAGCGCTTATTGAACAAAACGTCGATCGGATTTTTTATCCAAGTGTTGTATTTGAGCAGAATCAATTTGCCGATGCCCAAAATCATTTTAACTGCCCGATTGTCCAAAGTTATCCAGAAGTTATTGCAAATAATTTTGATGAAATTAGAGCAGGAAAAGTAGATTATCGTCATCCTTATTTCGATTTATCTAAACCTGAAGTGGTTGCCCAAAATCTAGCTGAATGTTTTAATGATTTTCCTATTTCCATAGAAGAATGGCAAACAGCGGTTACTGAAGGATTTGCAGAATTAGCTAAGTGTCGACAAGATATCCAACAAAAAGGAGAAGACTTGCTTGAAAAAATGTTGCTAAAAAATCAACGAGGCATTGTTTTGGCAGGTCGGCCTTACCATTTGGATCCAGAAATTCATCATGGGATTGCAGAAATGATGATTCAAGAAGGTTTTCATGTGTTTACAGAAGATAGTATTGCGCATTTAGGGGATGTTGAAAAATTACGTGTAGTCAATCAATGGATGTATCATTCGCGGTTATATGCTGCGGCTAAGGTAGTAAGCCATACACCGAGTCTCGAACTTGTACAATTGAACTCTTTTGGCTGTGGGATTGATGCGGTAACCTGTGATCAAGTGCAAGAAATTTTAAATCGTCATCATCGACTATATACTGTTTTGAAAATTGATGAAGGAACTAATTTAGGTGCTGTTCGGATTCGCCTACGTTCTTTAAAAGCTGCGATTGATGAAAGAGAACAAAAATCGATGCTTGATTATAGCGAAGTTGTCGTGCCAGATTCGATTGTGTTTACCAAAGAAATGAAGAAAAAACATACCATACTTTTACCGATGCTCAGTCCAATTCACCAAGAAGGTTTACTAGACCAAGCCTTTCAAGCGTGTGGTTATAATGTCGTATCTTTACCGACTGAAAATTCTCAGGCTATTGATGTGGGGTTACGTTTCGTGAATAATGATGCATGCTATCCCGCAATTATTTCCATTGGCCAATTATTAGAAGCACTGCAAAGTGGAGAATATGATTTAAATAATACTTCTGTCATGTTGACGCAAACAGGTGGTGGTTGTCGCGCTACGAATTATATCCCGTTGTTGCGAAAAGCATTAAGTGATGCAGGGTTTGCCCAAATTCCTGTTATCTCACTATCAATGGGAAATAAAGGTGTTGAATCCTCACCAGGCTTTAAATTAACGATTCCGCTCGTCAAACGAATAGCGCTTGCTGCGATGTATGGTGATTTATTCGAACGTGTGGTATATCGCACAAGACCTTATGAAAAAAATCAAGGGGAAGTTAATCGCTGGTATGAACATTACTTAGAAATTGCAAAAGAAGATGTTCGTAAGGGTTCGTTTGCACGTTTTAATCATCATATGAAACAAATTATTCGCACTTTTGATCAAATTGAACTTCTAGATATTGTAAAACCACGTGTCGGTGTCGTGGGAGAAATCTTAGTGAAGTATTCTCCAATCGCGAATAATAATATTGTCGAATTGCTAGAATCAGAAGGAGCTGAAGCAGTTGTTCCTGATTTGATTGGCTTTATGAACTATTCTTTATACAATCAAGTTTGGCGCAGTAAGCATCTTGGTCAAAGTAAACAAGCACAATATTTGTCTAGTTTAGCCCTTAAAATTATTGAAGAATTAGAAAAACCGATGCATAAAGAGTTAGAGAAGTCTCAACGATTTGAAGGTATTGCTTCGATTAAACATCTAGCACAATCGACGCAAGAGTATATCTCGATTGGTAGTCATACAGGAGAAGGTTGGTTCTTAACAGGCGAAATGATTCATCTGTTAGAATCAGGTGTGGATAATATCATTTGTATGCAACCATTTGGCTGTTTACCAAATCATGTCGTAGGTAAGGGGATGCTTAAAACCTTACGTGAGTCTTTCCCAAATGCAAATATTACGGCTATTGATTACGATCCGGGAATATCGATTGTGAATCAGTTAAATCGTATTCGTCTAATGTTATCAACTGCCAATAAAAATTTACAAAAAACATAATAGTTATCATGCAGTCTAGTACGAATCATTAGGCTGCATGATTTCTTTAACGTGCGTGCATTTTTTTACTATTGCCAAACAGCTAGAATCATTGGTATAATAAAAAGACTGAAAAAAGATGTGAGGAAGAAAAACATGCATACGATTGAAGAAATGAAAAAACGCCAAGAGATGATTCGTAATTTTTCAATCATCGCCCATATCGACCATGGGAAATCTACCTTGGCAGACCGTATTTTAGAAAAAACAAATACTGTATCTTCTCGTGAAATGCAAGATCAGTTGCTTGATTCAATGGATCTTGAACGCGAACGAGGCATTACGATTAAGTTAAATGCTGTTGAATTGAATTATACTGCTAAAGATGGCAAAACATATATTTTTCATTTAATTGACACACCGGGGCATGTCGATTTTACCTATGAAGTATCCCGTAGTTTAGCAGCCTGTGAAGGGGCGGTTTTAGTGGTTGATGCAGCACAGGGGATTGAAGCCCAAACGTTAGCAAATGTTTATCTAGCTATTGATAATGATTTAGAAATATTGCCAGTGATTAATAAGATTGATTTGCCAGCTGCTGATCCAGAGCGTGTCCGTGCTGAAATAGAAGATGTGATCGGCATTGATGCATCTGAAGCAGTATTAGCAAGCGCCAAAGCAGGGATTGGTATTGAAGAAATTTTAGAGCAAATTGTGGAATATGTACCTGCGCCAACTGGGGATATCGAAGCACCATTGAAGGCCTTAATTTTTGACTCAGTTTATGATTCTTATCGCGGGGTTGTATTGAATGTGCGAATTATGGATGGCATGGTTAAACCTGGCGATAAAATCCAATTAATGAGTAATGGTAAAACATTTGAAGTGACTGAAGTAGGTGTCTTTTCTCCAAAGGCCATCCAACGTGATTATTTAATGGTGGGCGATGTAGGTTATATTACTGCTTCAATTAAGACCGTTCAAGATACGCGTGTAGGGGATACGATTACCTTAGCCAATAATCCAGCAAGTGAGCCTTTAGAAGGATATCGCCAAATGAATCCAATGGTTTATTGTGGATTATATCCAATTGATACTTCTCGTTATAATGATTTGCGTGAAGCTTTAGAAAAACTCCAACTAAATGATGCGGCCTTACAATTTGAACCAGAAACTTCTCAAGCTTTAGGTTTTGGTTTTCGTTGTGGTTTCTTAGGTTTATTGCATATGGATGTGGTGCAAGAACGTTTAGAACGAGAATTTAACTTAGAATTAATCACCACCGCACCATCAGTTATTTATAATGTTTATTTAACAGATGGTACGATGATTACAGTAGATAACCCAGCAGATTTTCCAGAACAAGTGAAAATTGATCGTGTAGAAGAGCCGTATGTTAAAGCGCAAATTATGGTACCAAACGATTATGTTGGTGCAGTAATGGAGCTTTCTCAACGAAAACGTGGTGATTTTGTGACGATGGATTATTTAGATGATTATCGGGTAAATGTTGTTTATGAAATTCCGTTATCTGAAATTGTTTTTGATTTCTTTGATAAGTTGAAATCAAGTACAAAAGGTTATGCTTCACTTGATTATGAAATGGCTGGTTATCGTGCAAGTCGTTTGGTTAAGATGGATATCTTATTGAATGGTGAAAAAGTGGATGCGCTAAGCTTTATTGTGCATCGTGAATTTACTTATGAACGTGGTAAATTAATTGTTGAAAAATTGAAGAAATTAATTCCTCGTCAACAATTTGAGGTGCCAATTCAAGCTGCGATTGGTCAAAAAATTGTCGCTCGTACAGATATCAAGGCTTTACGTAAGAATGTCTTAGCTAAATGTTATGGTGGGGATGTTTCACGTAAACGTAAACTGCTTGAAAAACAAAAAGAAGGTAAAAAACGTATGAAACAAATCGGTTCTGTGGAAGTACCTCAAGAAGCATTTATGGCAGTTCTTAAAACAGATGATGAAGATAATAAAAAATAGTAAAGAACATAGGCGATTGGTTATTTCGCCTGTGTTTTTTGCTATCATTTGATAAAAAGAGGTGAAAGAAATGAATCAAGAAGAAAAATGGCTGAAATGGGCGATGGAAATTCAAGCAATTGCCCAAAATGGTTTATGGTATGGTAAAGATGAGTTTGATAAAGAGCGCTATACAAGATTAAGAGAAATAGCTGTAGAAATCTTATCTGAGTATACCGAAGTTTCAAAAGAAAAAGTTTATGACTTATTTTGCACAGAGTTTGGCTATCAAACCCCGAAATTAGATACTAGAGCCGCTATCTTTAAAGATGAAAAAATATTATTAGTTCAGGAAAAGGACGGTCGCTGGTCACTTCCGGGTGGTTGGGTGGATTTTGACTTGTCCATTCGCGAAAATACTGTGAAAGAAGTAAAAGAAGAAGCGGGTCTAGATGTCGAATGTCAAAAATTAATCGCACTTCATGACCGTAAAAAGCATAACTTACCAATCTATCCATACAATATCTGTAAAGTGTTCGTATTATGTAAACTAATTGGGGGTCAATTTAAAGGAAATAGTGAAACCATTGGCTCTCAATACTTTGCTTTAGATGAACTTCCCGAATTATCAGGTGCTAAAAATACGGCAGAACAGATTGCTCTTTGTTTTCAAGCTAAAAATGATCCAAATTGGCAAGTTGTGTTTGATTAATGAATAAGCAAATATCCTTGAGACCTTTGCAGCCTAATGATGAAGAGGCATTATATTTGCTTGTGAGAGATAATAAAGCGGAATTCATTCAGTGGTTAGATTGGGCATCAATGATTCAAAACCGAGCCGACTTTACGCAATTTTTTCACTATTATCAATCTCAGATGAAAGAACACTTAATGGAAGTTCAAGTGATTTGCTACCAAAAGCAAGTTATTGGTATTGTTGAGGCGCATGAAATCAATTATTCGTTGCAATCAGCCTATCTAAGTTATTGGCTAGATCGAAATTTTCAACAAAAAGGGATTATGTCTAAGGCTATTAGTGATTTTTTAACTTATTTGTATTCAAGTAGATCCCTGAAACATTTCTTTTTAGTAATTAATTGTCAAAATACGCGTAGCATCCGTTTAGCACAGAAATTAGGTTTCCATTTAGAAGGATATGCGAGTGAGTTTCAATTTGAGGCGCAATTTTTACCAGATTGCTATTTTTTTCATCTGAATTATCAACCCTAAATAAAAGCGGAGGCGCAAATTTGCAGCCCCCGCTTTTTAGCTTATTTGTTAAAATATCGCAAAATGTCTTTAATGTCTTTTGTACTAGATGCATCTTTCAGTTTTTTGAATTTCATATGTGGGAAGGAATGGAATAGACGTTTTTCTTGGAAATTAAGTTTTGGCATTTCACGTTTCGTTTCATCAAATAATAGATGTGATAATTTCTCAGTATCTTGTCTAAATAAGGTGAATTCTTTGCCAAGCTCTTGTTTTTTGTTTTCCATTCTTTCGTTAATCTCTTTGACCGCCTTTGTAAAGCTAGCAAGATTTGCCAGAGTATAACCAAAATCACAGGATGTAATCGCGATTAAGAGAACAGGAAGAAAGATTGAATATTTTTGATAAGCAATCAATGCCTGATCAAGCATCCAAGGTTGGACAATTTTGACAATAAATACACAACAAATCCCCCAAAATATCGAAACAGGAACAGCAACTCTACCATTGATATTTAAGGGAACATCATTGTAATCCCATAATGATAATGAAAATAATTTTTCAAGTAAGAAACTCGTTACATATTCCAATAAACTGACTAAGATTGCTGAAACCAAAAATAAGACGAAAATATTTTTCTGATAAGGATCGACTAAATAAAGGACGCCTAAAATACCGAAACCATAAATAGGTGTAATCGGACCTAATAAAAATCCACGATACACAAAATGGTGGGCATTTAAAGAACAGTAAATTGTTTCCCAAAGCCAGCCGATAAAAGAATAAGCAAAGAATAATAAAACGACAATAGCAAATATTTCAATCATTCACTAGTACCTCCACTCATTTTTATTTATATTTAACTCTATGATAATACAAAAAATATGAGTTGTATAGATAATATACAATATTATAACAAGATATAAAAAATAAAAATAATAAACATAAGCTAATAAGTAAAGGTTCAGGTTTCCATAGTGATTGATTCATTTAACAGATAACAAATTTTGTGGTAAAATAATCTTGAGAGGGCAGAGATGATTAAAAGGAAGGTGATTCATATGCAATATCCAGTTAACCAATTTTTAGAGTATTCGATTACTAGTGTGAATGAACCAGCTTCTCCTGATGCAGTACGATATTATGAATTGAATGATTTTTCGTTCAATAAAGAAAATAAGGCAAGATGGAATAACGTAGAGCTTATTGATTGTTTTGAGTTAGTGAATCAAGTAGATAATCCAGTACAGCAATCTCCAGATAATTATTTTATACAAATCTTACGTGCGTTACAGCAGAAGAATAAACGGAAAAATTTTTAATTGAAAAGAAACCTTCAAGAATGATGTAGGGAATGCATTCTTGGAGGTTTTGTTTATTTTTCATTTTTTACTTTTTTAATGATTTCAGCGATGGCTTTTGATTGATATTCTTTTTGGAATTTTTCACTTAATTGTTTTTGAGCCACTTCATCCATTTGCGGATTAGTTAGGATTGCTTCTTTCATTTTTTTCATGACATATGCCTGGCCTTCTTTAGCCATTTTTGCTTGATTCTTTTTTACTTGTTCTTCTAGTGATTTTGCTTGTTTGACACTTAAAGTAACCCAAGAAGCAGGTAAGTAAAATTCGTTTGTCTGTTTGATGTATTCATGGTTATTATCCGCGATATTAAACAGAAATCGATAAAAGCTATTTTTATAGACCCATTGTTTTTTCTTATTGGTCAGATAGGCTTTAGTGCCGTCTATAGGTTTAACAACATTTTTTACCTTATCAGTATTTGTTGCTTTGGGTTTCTTTTGTTGCTCATCTGTTCGATAGAGATACACTTTTTCAGTTCCATCACCTAAACCTTGATACAACAAGATTGGCATCTGACTTTGTGCCACGGATGATTGTAATTCGACTTTTTTGGTGATTACTTCTCGTTTCATACCAAAGTGATGGGTGACATTAAGTGTTACTAAAGTTAAAGAAGCAATAAAAATAAAACCAAATACAAAGGACAGTCCGATTTGCCATTTATTACTTGCAAAGACATTACTTATTGCGAAAAGCACGACACTTAAGACTAATAAGATAAGTAGCATTATTTTTCTCCTCCTTGTACATAGTTTTCCTTTTTAGCTAATGTAAAAGTAATTAACCAACCGATGAAGCCAAAGATGACCGCTACTAAGAAAGCTGCGTGATATCCCGAGAGTGTAGCGTTGATAGCTTGATCTTTATAAGCTAGAGGTGTTGCTTCTAATATAGATTTTGTTGGTAAATTATTTTTAGTTACATTTGTTAATACACTAATTAAAATGGCTGTACCAATGGAACTAGCGACTTGTCTAAAAGTATTGTTGACAGCTGTACCATGACTAATTAAGTGGGCAGGTAAAGCATTCATTCCAGAGGTTGTTACTGGCATCATTACCATTGAAATACCAAACATTCGAATGGCGTACAAGACAACTATCACTATGACTGAAGTTTTACTTGTTAAAAAGGCAAAAGGTAAGGTTGCACTAGTTAAAATGAACATACCCGTAATCGCTAATTTTCTTGCGCCGCGTTTGTCGAATATTGCCCCAGTTATTGGCATCATTAAACCCATTACTAAGGCTCCAGGTAACAACATTAGCCCAGAATGAAAGGCGCTCTCCCCACGAATATTTTGAATATATAAAGGTAAGACCATCTCAGCACCAATCATCGCCATGTTGGTAACCCCAGCTAAAACAGCAGCAATTGTAAAGATTTTTGATTTAAATACGCGTAATTCTAAAAATGGATGTTCAATTTTTAATTGGCGTTTAGAAAATAAGAAGATAAAGATGATACCAATAATTAAGAACCCTAATACTTCTTTACTTAGCCAACCTTTATCACCTACACTTGAAAAACCATAAAGTAAACTACCAAAGCCAATGGTAGATAAGATAGCAGATATAGAATCGATTTTAGGATGAGTTAGTTCTATCACATTTTTCATAAAGAATAAGGCTAGTACTAAAACTAAAATAACAATTGGAATAACCATGCCAAACAAATCACGCCATGAATAATGATCAATAATCCAACCTGATAATGTTGGGCCCAATGCTGGAGCTAAGCCGATAACGATTCCGGCCATTCCCATTGCTGATCCACGTTTTTCAGGTGGAAAGATAGTTAACATAATATTTTGCAAAAGTGGCATGGATAACCCGACACCCACGGCTTGGATTAATCTACCTGCCAAGAGTACAGGAAAATTTTGGGCGATAAAACAGATAATTGTTCCTATTAAAAAGGTAGTCATCGCACTGATATATAATTTTTTGGAGCTAAAAGAATTGATTAACCATGCGCTGATTGGAATCATAATACCATTGACTAATAAAAATCCCGTGGTTAACCATTGAACGGTGGAAGCGCTAATATCAAATTCTTTCATTAATGTTGGAAAAGCAGTCGCAAGTAAGGTTTGATTTAACACTGTACAAAAAGTACCTATCAGTAATACGGCTACTAATAAACTGCGGTTATATTTTTTGCCATAGATATCAACTGCAGTAAAATCTTTCATGAAATTCACTCACTTTCTTGAAATTTTCAAAATGACAAAAATTAATATATTCTGAATTCGAAAAATTGTCAACTAACTTGACATTTATGTTGCAGTTTCTAAAATATTAGTTGAGAGGAAAAAGATTAAGAAAATATAATGTAAAATCAAATTTATAAATCATTATTTTAAAATAATATATTTTTTGATTATAATTGGAGGAAAAAATGAGTGATTTTCTGAAACAAATTTTTGCGAATGATAATGTACTGGTGGGAATTAGTGAATTAAGTAAAATGTGCGACCTTTCACCAAGACAGTTGCGATATTGGGAACAGAAAGGATATATTCAGAGTGTAGAAGAAAAAGTGGGAAATCCAGTTGCAAGAAAATATCGTTTATTCATGGTAGTTAAAGTTCAACTAATAAAAAATTATATGGATCAAGGGGATTCTTTAAGTAAAGCAGTAGAAAAGGCGGAACAAAAATTTACTTTAGTCCGTTCCTTTCGACAACTATTTAAACAAGGGAACATTCAACTGAAAGTATTAGATGATAATGTTGTTTTTATTATTTTTGGGCCGATGGAAAATGAAGAAAAGTATTTTGTTGTGAAATTTGACCAAAGTAGTAATCAATTAACAACTTTTCTTACTTACGATACATCGGATGAAAGCTTGAAAAAATTTTTGAAATCATAACAAAAAGCTATCTATACAAAACTAACTTCATGTCATATTTATGGAGTGCTGGTTTATTTTTTAGTATTTTTTGCTAGATTTTTATGCTTAATTTAGTATAATGATATCGAAGAGTGAATGTTTTGATGTTCTTTTAATATTGTTTACCTATAAAGTTACATGTTTACCTATAAAGTTACGGATGTTGTTTATTGGACGCTTTGTGCTTTCTTGAAAGACATCATATTTACTACTTGATTTTTGTAAAGGAGGGATCAGTAGGATGTCTAGATCAGGTTACTATCATGAGGTAGCTGAGGATTTAATCAGTCGAATTGAAGATGGTGAGTTCATGCCTGGTGATCCTCTTCCAAAGCAAGTTGAATTAGCCTCTTCTTATCAAACAAGTCGTTTAACGATTCAAAAAGCTATTCAAATATTAATTACGGATGGCTATGTTTATGTAAAAAAAGGGAATGGGACTTTTGTTAAGACTGAAAATAAACAATCTTCCATTATGCAATCTAATATTAATGAATGCATCGGATTAACGGCTAAGTTTAAAGACATTATGGATATTAATAGTAAGGTTATTTCTTTTCATGTCAGGCAAGCCGATGAGGATGAGTGTGAAAAATTAGAATTGCCTGAGGGGAGCCGCGTCTATGACATTATTAGATTAAGATATTTGAATGCACAACCTTTTAGATTAGAATACATTATTATGCCGGTAAATATAGTTAAAAACCTAGATCAATCAGTGGTTGAGCAATCGTTATATGATTATATTTCGAATTCTTTATCACTTAAGATTGGTTCTGCCTTACGTAAAATAAAAGCCGATCGTTCTGACCAATATGATCATGATTTTTTAGATTGTCAAGAGGCTGATCCCGTATTAGAAGTCGAACAGGTCGTAAGTTTAAAAGATGGACGACCTTTTGAATTTTCACAATTAAGATATCGATATGATAAAGGACAATTAATTTCTAATCATGTCATTGAATAATAGCTGTTCACAATGGATTTTCGTGAATCAGCTATTTCTTTTTTTGTTTTTACTGTTCAATATTTCTGTCATTTAGTAATATATAAGAGAATATAGCGTAGGGAGATGATTAGTTGAATAAAAAGAATGTAATGTTGATTATTGCAATTAGTAATTTATTTTTTATTTTTACTGGGGTAGGATTAGTTATTCCAGTGATGCCTTTATTGATGGAGGATATGCATTTTAATGGGGCAATTATGGGCATGATGTTGTCTGTATTTTCAATCACTCAATTGCTTGCATCACCGATTATGGGCTATTTATCTGACAAGCTTGGTCGTAAAAAGATGATTGTACTAGGTATGTTGTTATTTGCCATTTCAGAATTTATTTTTGGATTTGCCAATGATAAATACATTTTTTATCTATCCCGTGGTCTAGGCGGTGTGGCTGCGGCTTTACTAATGCCTGCGGTTACTGCATTTGTTGCTGATATGACAACGATTGAGCAACGACCTAAAGCGATGGGGTATGTTTCTGCGGCAATCAGTGGCGGATTTATTATTGGTCCCGGAATTGGTGGGGTGCTAGCAAGTCTGGGTCATCGTGTGCCATTCTTTGCGGCGGGGATTATTGCAATTATTGGCTGTCTTTTAACACAAAGTATTTTGATTGAACCACAGCATGATATTCAATTCAAAAAGTCTTCTCAAAATACAAATGCTAAAGAAATTGTGCGAGAGTTTCTCACTAAGCCAGGAGTTTTATTTATTTTTATCATTATATTTATTTCCTCCTTTGGCTTACAAGCTTTTGAAAGTATTTATACAATTATGACAACGATTATTTTTGGCTTTAATCCTGCGCAAATTGCTGTTATAATTACAGTAAGTGGCATTCTCGCATTATTTTTCCAATTATTTTTATTTGATCATATTATTCGAAAAATTTCAGAGATTGGTTTAATTCAAATTACCTTTTTTGTAAGTGCAATTTTTATTTTTATCATTGCTTTTACAAAAAACTCAACCATATTTGTTATCGCGACTTTTGTGGTCTTTTTAGCATTTGATTTATTCAGACCTGCAGTGACGACTTATCTATCAAAAATCGCTGGTGAAAATCAAGGAACGATTAATGGCTTAAATTCGACATTTACAAGTTTTGGGAATACTATCGGTCCTGTAGCTTCTGGTGCGTTATTTGATATAAACCAACATTTTCCATATTATATTTCTGCTAGCATATTATTAATTACTGGTATTTTATCTTTATTTATTCGTAAATCACAAAGTAGAGAGTAGGCATATGATGAAACTGTGTGAAAATATTGGACAAAAATACAACCGCAATCAAATTGGAATATTAGCTGGTATTTTAGGTTTAATCAGTAATTTTGTCCTTTTTATCGGAAAGTTTTTGATAGGGGTTTTTGCGCATTCGGTTTCTATTATGGCAGATGCAATTAATAGTTTATCGGATACTATTTCTTCTCTATTAACTTTAGTTGGTTTTAAAATAGCTGGCAAACCGGCAGATAAAGAGCATCCATATGGGCATGAACGTTTTGAATATGTGAGTGGTTTGATTGTTTCGATATTAGTTTTATTTGTAGGCTTTAAGTTTTTGGAAAGTTCAGTCCAAAAAATCATTCATCCGGTCGCTATTAAGCTATCACCGATTGTTTTTTTTGTTTTAGTGCTTTCCATAGTGATTAAAATCCTGCAAGTATTGATGTACCGTTATTTTGGAAAAATGATTAAGTCCAATGCATTAATGGTAACCAGTCAAGATAGTTTAAATGATGTTTATACGACCTTGATAGTGTTAATCTCAGCAGCTGTTCAATGGGTAACTTCTTGGCGGATAGATGGTTATTTTGGTTTTGCTTTAGCCATTTATATTCTTTATTCTGGCTACCAAATGATTACGGAATTTATGGATGTGTTGTTGGGGAGTCGACCAAAACAAGAAGAAATCGAAAAAATGGAGCAGTGTTTGCAATCATGTGAGGATATTGTAGGGTTTCACGATTTACTCGTTCATTCTTACGGGCCTAAAAATCGTTTTGCTTCTGTTCATATAGAGGTAGATGAAAAATTATCTTTGAATCAAGCACATGATATTATTGATGGCATTGAGCGTACATTTAAAGATGAGTTAGATGTGGAACTCGTTTGTCATCTCGATCCAGTGCCAATTGATAATCAAACCCATATTCGTTTACGACAACTGATTAAAAATGAATTAGCTGAGATTGATGGGCAACTGAAAATGCACGACCTACGCTTGGAAAAAGATCGGATTTGTTTTGATTTAGTGATTCCTCTAAATTTTCCTTTTACAGATGAGTTTTTAGCAGCGATACTTACCCAAAAACTAAATCGTGAATTTCCAAATCATCAAGTAGAAATCATTTTTGACCATAATTATTTACTTTAAGGAGGCAGAAAATGTTTGCCAAAGAGTTTGATATTCTTTATCAAGTTTTGGTGTTTTTTATTACGATTAATACAATTGGGGCCTTTATTACCATTTTCAGAAAGCCGCGTTCCATTGCTAGTATCTTTGCTTGGATGATGACTTTAGTATTTATTCCAGGATTTGGATTCTTACTTTATTTGTTTTGCGGCCGGGGAATTGATGGGGAGATTGTTTATAAGTACACGGAAAAATATCAAGGCAGAATTACAGAAATTAATCGTTCCATTCAGGAATATAATTTACAATATCATCAAACGGTTAAAACCCCTGAATCTAATCTTTTAAAAAACTATTTTCGAAATACAGAGGAATCACCACTTTCAAAAGGAAATGATATCGAATTCTATACGGATGGTTCTACTAAGTTTGAATACTTATTTAAAGATATCAGGCAAGCGAAACACCATATTCATATTGAGTATTACGCCATTTTTAAAGATCAGATAGGTACCCAATTAAGAGACTTATTGGTTTCAAAGGCCAAAGAGGGGATTGAGGTACGCTTGATTTTTGATCCTTGGGGTGGCAATGTAAATATGCGTTTTTTCAAGCCATTAATTGATGCAGGTGGCCAAGTGGTTCCATTTATCACTTCGCGCAACTTAATTAAAAAAACGCGTTTAAATTATCACTTACACCGCAAAATTGTGGTTATTGATAGTGTGATTGGCTGGACGGGTGGTTTCAATGTTGGTGATCAATACCTAGGTAAGAGTAAAAAATTTGGACCATGGCGTGATACCCATGGCAGAATTTTCGGCACAGCTGTTTTTACTTTACAAGAAATATTTATTCGAGATTGGAATGCTTCAGCCATTAAAAAGGCCAATAAAATGGATTATGTAGATGAGTATTTCCAGTTGCCGACTTATGATTCAAAACGCAATATCAGTATGCAAATCGTGGCAGATGGTCCAGAAAACTTTGAGGAAATCTTACATGGTGGTTTTATTAAGATGATTTTAGCGGCTGAAAAACGTGTTTGGCTGCAGTCCCCATACTTGATTCCGGACGATACGATGATTAATGCTTTATTGATTGCTGTAAGATCAGGAATTGATGTCCGGATTATGATTCCAAGCATGCCTGATCATCCATTTATTTATCGGGCAACGCAATATTATGCTAATTATCTAACCAAAAGAGGCGTTAAAGTCTATTTATATCAAGAAGGTTTTATTCATGCTAAGACGGTTATTATGGATGATACGATTGCGAGCTTCGGTACAACGAACCAGGATATTCGCTCTTATTCTTTAAATTTTGAAGTCAGTGCTTTTGTTTATAATCGGGAAGTGGTTGACACTTTGGCTGGCCATTTTGAAGATGATATGACGCGCTGTATCTTATTAACGAATGAAATGATAGCTGATCAATCCTATTGGTTACGATTTAAGCAGAGTTTTTCTCGTTTACTTTCGCCGATTCTTTAGTGCTTTTTTTAAGCCTTGGCGCGCAAGATTGTCCGCGCCTTTATTTTGACTATCGCTAATCCAATGAAAAAAGACAAATTGGAAGGTTGTCAGTTTTTCGTTAATGAGTGTTAAATATTTACTAAATTTTTCATTACGCGTGTAGTTTTTTTCTAAAGTTTGGACTACAATTTTACTATCTGAGTAAATATTGATAAATTTATCTTGAAAGTGATGTTTGCAACATTCTTCTAGCGCGTAAAGGACTGCTTGGAATTCTAATTCATGATTGTCAAAGTCGCCTTGGATAGGGATGGCAATTTGTTGATAGAATTCTTTTTCACTTAGGACAATCCCAATTCCACCATAAGGCGTTTGTGGTTTACTTGCAGCATCAACATATACTTTTAACATATTTATCGCTCGTTTCTAATTAAAATGAAGTACTATAAATTTTAAAGGAAAAATAAGGAAGAATCAATGAAGAAACAAAAGATTTTTTGGCAACCAGAACTGTCACAAATGATTATTTTTTGGTCTGTAGCCTTGGGAATAATATTTTATGGCTTGATATTAGCGCTAGAAAACACAGCGCCTTATTTAACGAGTAATCTTGTCATGGGACTAGGAATCATTTTATTCTTTTCTGGTTTTCATCGTTACATGATTATTGATACAAACAAGCTAACTATCTATTATGCACGTATTTGGAAGAGAAAAGAAATCGACTTATCTGCTATTTCTAATTGTCAAATCAATCAGCGTAAAGTGGTTTTAAAAGGTGATTTTGGCACATTTGAATGTCAAATTTCAGTTAAAAATCAACAAAAGCTATTAAAACAATTAAATACTGAGGTAATGACAGCTGA
This sequence comes from Enterococcus cecorum, assembly GCF_052119425.1. Classification (GTDB taxonomy): domain Bacteria; phylum Bacillota; class Bacilli; order Lactobacillales; family Enterococcaceae; genus Enterococcus_E; species Enterococcus_E cecorum_C. The sequence goes on along the minus strand of NZ_JBQKFH010000006.1, from coordinate 34,620 downwards.
TGGGGATTAAACTTAAGCTGTCATCTTTTTTTGATATAAATCCGAACGTTTTAACAAAAATTATTTGTTTTGTTCAATTTATTTGCTGATATTTTTCATAAAATCGTCTATAATATTCATGAAAATATTTTTAAAGGAGAAATAAAGTGAAAACTGATATCGAAATTGCTCAAGCTGCGACACTAAAACCTATTGTTGAAATTGCGGAAAGAATTGGTTTAACCTTTGATGATTTAGAACTTTATGGGAAATATAAAGCGAAAATTGATTATCAAACCATTGAAAAAGTAAAGCAAAATAAAGATGGAAAATTAATTTTAGTAACAGCAATTAATCCAACGCCGGCTGGTGAAGGCAAATCAACTGTAACAATTGGTTTAGCAGATGGTTTAAATCAGATTGGCAAAAAGGCGATGATTGCTTTGCGTGAGCCTTCTTTAGGACCTGTGATGGGGGTAAAAGGCGGGGCTGCAGGTGGTGGATATGCCCAAGTGTTACCAATGGAGGAAATCAATTTACATTTTACAGGTGATATGCACGCCATTACAACTGCCAATAATGCTCTTTCAGCTTTTATTGATAATCACATTCATCAAGGAAATGAGTTGAATATTGATAGCAGAAGAGTGATTTGGAAACGAGCAGTCGATTTAAATGATCGTGCTTTACGTGAGGTGGTCGTTGGTCTAGGTGGTCCAGTTCAAGGTGTGCCACGCCAAGATGGATTTGATATCACGGTAGCAAGTGAAATCATGGCTATTTTATGTTTAGCAACTGATTTACAAGATTTAAAAACAAGACTTGCCAATATCGTGATTGGTTATACTTATCAACGTAAAGCGGTCACTGTGGCTGATTTAAAAGTTGAAGGGGCCTTAACTTTATTGTTAAAAGATGCTTTAAAACCGAATTTAGTGCAAACAATTGAAGGCACCCCAGCGTTTGTTCATGGTGGACCTTTTGCAAATATTGCCCATGGCTGTAATAGTGTTCTGGCAACTCAAACTGCGTTAAAATTAGCTGATTATGTCGTAACTGAAGCTGGATTTGGTGCTGATTTAGGAGCAGAAAAATTCTTAGATATCAAAGTTCCCCACTTATCCAAAGCACCAGATGCGATTGTAGTTGTCGCAACAATTCGAGCACTAAAGATGCACGGCGGTCTTGATAAAACTGCTTTAACTGAAGAAAATGTTGATGCGGTAATCAAGGGGTTTGCGAATTTAAAACAACATATTCAAAACATGCAACAATATCAAATTCCAGTTGTCGTTGCCATCAATGAATTTGTGACGGATACCCAAAAAGAATTTGAAACTTTAGAAAAACTTTGTCAAGAAATGGATGTTAACATTGCAAGAGCTAGTGTTTGGGCCGATGGTGGTAAAGGTGGCCGTGCATTAGCGCAAGTCCTTGTTGATACAATCGATATGCAGCCATCGAACTATCAAAGACTTTATCAAGATGAGCAATCAATTGAAGAAAAATGTTTAGCGATTGTTCAAAAGATTTATCATGGAAAACAAGTAACGTTCTCGAAAAAAGCCTTAAATCAATTGGCTACATTCAAAAAAGAAGGATGGGATAAATTGCCGGTTTGTATGGCAAAAACCCAATATTCATTTTCAGATGATCCAAGTAAATTGGGTGCACCGCAAGACTTTGAAATTCATATTCGCGAATTTGTACCTAAATTAGGCACTGGTTTTATTGTGGCATTAACAGGTGATGTAATGACGATGCCGGGATTACCTAAGAAACCAGCAGCTTTAAACATGGATGTTGATGAAAAAGGCAATGCAATAGGTTTATTTTAATTACTAGAGTGATTTGGTGTAATAACTGAATCACTCTTTCTATTTATTTCCAAGCCAATATTTGATATGATATAGTTTGTTGACATAGATGGGGGGGAATGATTTGGAAGCGGCTGAAATCTTTTTGTCAAGTTTTAATCGGATAGAAAAATATTTACAAAATAGTTTCAAACTTGATAAGTCAATCGGTTTTACCAATTTGGTGCGTAAGGCTCGTGCAAATGGTGATGCCACGATTGCTAAATATGAGGATGATCTAATTCAGATTGCGCAGTTAAGAAATGCGATTGTACATGAAAGCATCGCCCCGGATTTTATTATTGCCCAGCCGAATCAGTGGATTGTCGATCGGATTTTGACTATTGAAAAACAGCTCTATCATCCCAAAAAAGTGGGCGATGTCTTTTGTAAGAAGGTTGTGTCTTTTGAACAAGGGACGCCTTTGTTAGAACTATTAAAAATTGCAAGCCATAAAAAATATTCGCAATTTCCGTTACACAATCAAGGGAAATTCGTTGGGGTGATTACATTAAGAATGTTGGGCTATTGGTTTAGTCAGTATCTCACTGAAGCCAATGATACGCCTATCGAGCAATTAAAAGCGAAAGATATCCTAACAATTGAAGGAAAAAAAGCCAATTATCAATTTGTGGGTGAACAAACTTTGGTAGCTGATGTGTTAAAAATTTTTCATCAATATCCACAATTAGAAGTGATTTTTGTAAGTGCAAAAGGAAAGGAAGAATTACCAATTACGGGTGTGATTCGTCCTAGAGATTTAATTAAGTTAGAAGAGAGTGAAAATTAGTGTATATTTATTATTTATTGGCGATCTTGTTTGCCATCTTGGATCAACTAGTCAAATTGGCGGTGGTCAAACAAATTCCATTGGGTGATGAAGTGAATGTCATTCCTGGTATTTTATCTTTCTTTCATATTCGCAATACAGGTGCTGCATGGAGTATGCTAGAAGGTCAAATGTGGTTTTTCACTGTGATCACATTGTTAGCCATTGTTGCTGTCAGTTACTTACTTTCTAAATATGGGAAAACAAATGGTTGGTTGTTTTCGTTAAGCTTAAGTATGATTTTAGGCGGTACATTTGGTAATTATTTTGATCGCATGCGCTTAGGTTATGTTGTAGATATGTTTAAACTTGATTTTATCAACTTTCCGATATTTAATATAGCGGATATTGAGTTAACTGTTGGCGTAGTGATTATGTTTATTTATATTATTTTTGAGGAGCGTTTCAAACATCAATGAGTGAAAAATTAACTGTAACAATAAACAATCAAAAAGGACGTTTAGATAAATTATTAACGGAACAATTAGCTGATTATTCAAGATCACAAATTCAGTCTTGGCTAAAAGATGGCTTAGTCTTTTCAATCACTGCGCAACAAGTTGTCAAAGCTAATTATAAAGTGAAGGGCACAGAAACTTTTGAAATTCAAATACCTGAGGTGCAAGAATTAGAAATATTACCTGAAGATATTCCCTTAGAGATTGTCTATGAAGATAAAGATGTGGCTGTTGTGAATAAACCTCAAGGAATGGTGGTTCATCCTTCTGCCGGACATCCTAATCATACATTGGTGAATGCTTTACTTTATCATTTGAAAGATTTATCTTCTATTAATGGTGTGATTCGTCCAGGGATTGTTCATCGCATAGATAAAGACACCTCGGGATTGTTAATGATTGCTAAAAATGATGTGGCTCATGAAAGTTTAGCCAAACAATTAAAAGACAAAACTTCTTTACGTAAATATGTCGCTCTAGTGCATGGCGTGATTCCTCATGAGAAGGGAACGATTAATGCACCGATTGGGAGAAGTAAGCAAGACCGCAAAAAACAAGCAGTGGTGGAAGATGGTAAGGATGCAGTGACGCATTTTACTGTTTTGGAACGCTTTAATCAGTTTACTTTAATTGAATGTAAATTAGAAACAGGGAGAACCCATCAAATCAGAGTCCATATGCAATATATTGGCTATCCATTAGCAGGCGATCCGGTTTATGGTCCGAAAAAAACACTAAAAGGTTACGGCCAATTTTTACATGCACGTGATTTAGGTTTTGAACATCCAACGACAGGAGAGTGGCTAGCATTTTCTTGTCCGCTTCCAGAAGTTTTTTCAACTACTTTAGAAAAACTGCGAAAAGAAGATGTATAAATCAAAGAGCACTCAATATATGGGTGCTTTTTTATTTTATTAGTAGTTTTGAAATATATTTTTAAGATAAACTGTTTTACTTGAAAATATATGTAAATTTTCACGAAAATAGATTGCTTTTAATCGTAATTGCGCGTATATTGATTGTAATAAGAAATATTAGTCCTTTAAGTTTAGTCCCGTGAGGCTAAGAAGGAAGCAATCAAAATAAATATCTAGCTAATATTCTATCCATTTTTGAATATTGGCGCCTTTGTTGTAGATAATTTTGTGAGCTTCACTCCGACCTCGCGCAGGTGGGAGTTTTTTTGTTGTTAACGGAAGGCAAAAATAAAGGATGAGACATTTTGGAGGGATATTTATGTCAGCAAAAGAAGTCATTGATTCAGTTACAATGAAACGAGCAATTACACGAATGACCTATGAGATGATTGAACGTAACCGAGGATTGGAAGATTTGGTATTAGTTGGAATTAAAACAAGAGGTATCTATATCGCCCAACGCATCGCCCAACGTTTAAAACAGATTGAAGAAATCGAAGTGCCGGTTGGGGAATTAGATATCACTTCCTATCGCGATGATCAAAAAAAGCATTCATCTGAAAAGCAAGAATCCGTAATGCCGGTATCACTTGAAGGTAAAGAAGTCATTTTAGTAGATGATGTTTTATATACTGGACGTACCATTCGCGCTGCCTTGGATGCAGTGATGGATTATGGTCGACCAAATCGCATTGGTTTAGCTGTATTGGTAGACAGAGGACATCGAGAATTGCCGATTCGTGCAGATTATGTCGGAAAAAACATTCCAACTTCATCAGACGAAGAAATTATTGTTGAAATGGAAGAAATTGACAAGCAAGATAGAATCTTAATCAATAAATAAATGATGAAGGAGTAGGCAAATGATCATTCAATCACAGGCAATCAGTTTAAAGCACTTATTAACAGTTGAAAGTTTAAGTGAAGCAGAAGTTTTAGGATTAATTAAACGTGCGAGTGAATTTAAAGCGGGTGCCAAGTGTGTATTACCTAAAGAAAAATATTTTGTGGCCAACCTATTTTTTGAAAACAGCACGCGAACGCATAAAAGTTTTGAAGTGGCCGAGAAAAAATTAGGCTTAGAAGTGATTGAATTTGATGCTTCTACTTCATCAGTACAAAAAGGTGAAACGTTATATGATACCGTCTTGACAATGTCGGCGATTGGTGTGGATGCTGTGGTCATTCGTCATAGTGCGGAACATTATTATAATGAATTAGTAGAAAGTAAGACAATCCAATGTAGTGTGATTAATGGTGGGGATGGTAGTGGCCAACATCCTACGCAATGTCTATTAGATTTAATGACGATTTATCAAGAATTTGGCTATTTCGAAGGTTTGAAAGTAGCAATAGTTGGGGATTTAACCCATTCACGTGTTGCAAAATCAAATATGCAAATGCTGAAACGATTAGGGGCACAAGTTTACTTCTCTGGTCCGCTTGAATGGTATGATGAATCCTTTGAAGTATATGGAAAGTATCTTGCAATTGATGAGTTAGTCGATAAAGTGGATGTGATGATGATGCTGCGGGTACAACATGAGCGTCACGTGGGAAATCAGCAATTTTCTAAAGAGCAATATCACAAAACTTATGGATTGACCCTTGAACGTGCGAAGAGAATGTTACCTCATGCGATTATCATGCATCCTGCACCGGTGAATCGTGATGTAGAACTGGCAGATAGCTTGGTGGAAGGGTTACAATCAAGAATTGTGCAACAGATGACTAATGGCGTGTATATTCGCATGGCGGTTTTAGAAGCAATATTAAATGGAAAGGCGTAAGGAGTAAGTATATGAAAACTTTATTAAAAAATGGACGAATTGTTACAAAAGAAAATACCTGTCATCAAGTAGATATTTGGGTAGAGGATAAAAAGGTTTTCGCTATCGGATTAGATTTTGCAGAAAAAGACTTTGATCAGGTGATTGATTTAAAAGGAAAATTCGTCATGCCAGGATTGGTTGATGTACATGTTCATTTTAGAGAGCCTGGTTTTACGTATAAAGAAACGATTTTAACAGGAAGTCAAGCAGCGGCAAGAGGTGGTTTTACCAGTGTCTGTGCGATGCCAAATCTTGATCCCGTTCCAGATAATGTAGAGAATTTTCAAAAAGTTCAGGAAATAATTGATCGTGATGCTTGTGTGAAAGTGTATCAATATGCCTCCATAACTGAAAAATTAAGAAGCGAAGTGTTAACGGATCAAGTGGGACTTAAAGCTGCGGGTGCCTTTGCTTTTACGAATGATGGTGTTGGTGTTCAAACCGCTGGAACCATGTATTTGGCAATGAAAGAAGCTGCTAAAAATAATATGGCCATCGTGGCTCATACAGAAGACGAATCACTTTTATTTGGTGGCGTGATGCATGCTGGTAAACGTGCAGAAGAATTAGGTTTACCAGGAATTTTAAGTGCGACAGAAAGTTCTCAAATAGCTCGTGATTTAATTTTAGCAGAAGAAACGGGTGTGCACTATCATGTCTGTCACGTCTCAACGAAAGAAAGTGTGCGTATTATTCGTGAGGCTAAAAAATCAGGGGTTCATGTGACTTGTGAAGTTTGTCCGCACCATCTACTGTTAAACGATATGGATATTCCTGAAGATCATGGTTTTTGGAAGATGAATCCGCCATTAAGAGCGAGTGAAGATCAGCAAGCACTCATTGAAGGTCTTTTAGATGGCACGATTGATTGTATTTCAACCGACCACGCGCCACATGGTCATGATGAAAAATGTCAATCTTTCCTAAAAGCACCATTTGGCATTGTTGGTTCGGAATATGCCTTCCAGTTAATCTATACAAAATTTGTTAAGACGGGTATTTTCACTTTAGAACAAGTCATGAATTGGATGGCGATTAAGCCGGCGGAAATATTTGATTTACAAGCAGGTCAATTAGCTGTTGGTAGTCAAGCGGACATTGCAGTGTTTGATATTGATCATGAATATGTAGTTGATGCCGCTAATTTTAAATCAAAAGCGGATAATACGCCGTTTACAGGTTGGCAATTATTTGGTGATACCTATCTAACAATGGTGGATGGTCAAATTGTCTATCAAAAGGAGGCAAATAACTAATGAAACGTTGGTTAATTTTAGAAGATGGGACGCATTTTGTTGGTGAAGGCTTTGGCGCGACAAATAGTGTGGTTGGTGAGTTGGTTTTTACTACAAGTATGACCGGTTATCAAGAAACCATCACTGATCAAAGTTTTAATGGTCAAATTATTACTTTCACCTATCCAATGGTGGGAAATTATGGGGTTAATCGTGATGACTATGAATCGATTGCACCTACATGTAAAGGTGTCGTAGTAAAAGAGCATGCTAGACGTGGAAGCAATTGGCGTAATCAAATGACTTTAGATGAATTCTTAAAGCGTAAAGGGATTCCAGGTATTTCAGGGATTGATACCCGTGCATTGACGCGTAAAATTCGCCAACATGGAACGATGAAGGCAAGTATTGTTGATGCAGCCGATGATTTCAATCATGCTTATGACCAATTAAAAGCAGCCGTGCTTCCAACGAATCAAGTCGCCCAAGTATCTACTGCTAAGCCTTATCCAAGTCCTGGTACTGGATTGAATGTAGTAGTGATTGATTTTGGCTTGAAACACAGTATCATGCGCGAGTTTTCGAAACGTCAATGTAATTTAACGGTTTTACCTTATAATACGACTGCCCAAGAAATTCTAGAATTGTCTCCAGATGGTGTCATGCTAACAAATGGCCCAGGCGATCCTAAGAGTGTGCCGGAAGCCATTGAGATGATTCAAGGAATACAAGGAAAAGTGCCGATTTTTGGTATTTGTTTAGGTCATCAACTGTTTTCATTAGCAAATGGTGCGGATACATTTAAAATGAAATTTGGTCACCGCGGTTTAAATCATCCGGTAAGAGAAATCGCAACTGGCCGTGTCGACTTTACCTCACAAAATCATGGCTATGCAGTAGATGCCAATACAATTGATCCTGAAAAATTAATTGTAACGCACGTGGAAATTAATGATGGCACGATTGAAGGGGTTCGTCATCGCCACTATCCAGCTTTTAGTGTGCAATTCCACCCAGATGCTGCACCTGGTCCGCATGATGCCTTATATTTATTTGATGAATTTATCGAAATGATGGAAGCATGGAAGGAGAAACAGAAAAATGCCTAAACGTACAGATATTTCAAAAATTTTAGTCATTGGTTCAGGGCCAATCATTATTGGACAAGCCGCTGAGTTTGACTATGCCGGAACCCAAGCTTGTTTAGCTTTGAGAGAAGAAGGCTATGAAGTTGTATTGGTAAACTCTAATCCAGCAACCATTATGACCGACCGCGAAATTGCGGATAAAGTGTACATTGAGCCGATTACTTATGAGTTTTTAGCGCGAATATTACGTAAAGAACAACCAGATGCCATTTTACCAACATTAGGTGGACAAACTGGCTTAAACATGGCGATGGAATTATCTAAATCAGGAATTTTGGAAGAATTAGGAATCGAATTATTAGGGACTAAGCTTTCAGCCATTGACCAAGCAGAAGACCGTGATTTATTCAAACAATTAATGGAAGATTTAAACCAACCTATTCCTGAATCGACTATCATCAATACCGTGGATGCTGCAGTTGATTTTGCCAATGAAATCGGCTATCCAATCATTGTTAGACCAGCATTTACTTTAGGTGGAACTGGTGGCGGAATGTGTAATAATGAAGAAGAACTCCGTCAAATTGCCGAAAATGGCCTAACGCTTTCTCCGGTTACACAATGTTTAATTGAACGTAGTATTGCTGGTTTTAAAGAGATTGAATATGAAGTGATGCGTGATAGTGCAGATAATGCCATTGTGGTTTGCAATATGGAAAACTTTGACCCAGTTGGTATTCATACCGGTGATTCGATTGTTTTTGCACCAAGCCAAACTTTATCTGATATTGAATATCAAATGTTACGGGATGCTTCTCTATCCATCATTCGTGCCTTGAAAATTGAAGGAGGCTGTAACGTTCAATTAGCCTTAGATCCAAATAGCTTTAATTATTATGTGATTGAGGTAAATCCTCGGGTTTCTCGTTCTTCTGCCTTAGCAAGTAAAGCGACGGGGTATCCAATCGCCAAATTAGCAGCAAAAATTGCAGTTGGTTTGACCTTAGATGAAATGAAAAATCCTGTTACTGGAACCACTTATGCTGAATTTGAACCAGCTTTAGACTACGTAGTTGCCAAAATTCCACGTTGGCCATTTGATAAATTTGAAACTGGTGAACGTCTGCTTGGTACGCAAATGAAAGCAACTGGTGAAGTCATGGCAATTGGCCGTAATATTGAAGAATCACTGTTAAAAGCTGTGCGTTCATTAGAAATTGGTTGTATCCATGTTGAAATTCCTGAATTGGGTCAAGTCGATGACGCACATTTAATGAATCGTATTGTTAAGGCCCAGGATGATCGTCTATTTTACTTAGCAGAGGCTTTACGTCGCGGATTTTCAATTGAAGAATTACATCAAATGACAAAGATTGACTTATTCTTCCTTGACAAATTATTGCATATTATCGAAATTGAACAACAGTTAAAAGAAGCAGTTCAAGATGTAGATACGTTACGTTTAGCCAAACAAAATGGTTTTGCGGATAAAAAGATTGCTGAGCTATGGCAAATGACAATTGAAGAGGTTCGCCAATTTAGATTAGCCAATCAAATCAAACCTGTTTATAAAATGGTTGATACTTGTGCGGCAGAATTTGAATCAAGTACGCCATACTTCTATAGTACTTATGAATTTGAAAATGAATCGATTCGCTCGCCTAAAGACTCAGTATTAGTGTTAGGCTCAGGTCCTATCCGTATCGGTCAAGGGGTAGAGTTTGACTATGCGACCGTTCATTCGGTTAAGGCCATTCAAAAAGCTGGTTATGAAGCAGTTATTATGAATAGTAATCCTGAAACGGTTTCTACAGACTTTTCAATTTCTGACAAACTATATTTTGAACCATTGACAATTGAAGATGTTTTAAATGTGATTGAATTAGAGCAACCAATTGGCGTGATTGTACAATTTGGTGGTCAAACTGCGATTAATTTAGCCGAACAATTAGTAAAAAATGGCGTTAATATTTTAGGTACGCAAATTGAAGACCTTGATCGTGCAGAAAATCGTGATTTATTTGAACAAGCCTTAAAAGATTTAAATATTCCACAGCCACCTGGTGATACCGCAACGAATAAAGCTGAAGCCGTAGAAATTGCTAAACGTATTGGATATCCGGTACTAGTCCGTCCAAGTTATGTCTTGGGAGGTCGTGCGATGGAAATTGTCCAAAATCAAGCGGACTTAGAAGACTATATGGAAAATGCAGTCAAAGCTTCTCCAGAACATCCAGTTTTAGTGGACCGATATTTAGTTGGTAAAGAATGCGAAGTTGATGCAATCAGTGATGGAAAAAATGTCTTAATCCCTGGAATCATGGAACACATTGAACGTGCCGGTGTCCACTCAGGAGATTCAATGGCTGTTTATCCACCACAAACTTTATCACCAGAACAAATTCAAACGATTGAAGACTATACTAAGCGACTAGCCATTGGTTTAAATTGTGTGGGCATGATGAATATCCAGTTTGTTATTCATGATGATCAAGTTTATGTCATTGAAGTCAATCCGCGAGCAAGTCGTACAGTACCATTCTTAAGTAAAGTAACTGGTATTCCGATGGCGCAAGTAGCAACTAGAGCGATTCTAGGGGAAGATTTGGCAGAAATGGGATATCCAAATGGGTTATATCCAACTAGTGAAAACGTTCATATTAAAGCACCGGTCTTCTCATTTACTAAATTGTTAAAAGTAGATACGTATTTAGGACCTGAAATGAAGTCAACAGGTGAAGTTATGGGTTCAGATAAAAATCTGGAAAAAGCATTGTATAAAGCTTTTGAGGCAAGTGGTTTGCATATTCCAAGTTTTGGTACAGTTTTATTCACGATTGCTGATGATAGCAAAGAAGAAGCACTTTCCTTAGCCAAACGTTTTGTCGAGATTGGCTTTAGTATTTTAGCTACTGCAGGAACAGCGAAATACTTTGAACAAAATGGCATCAAATGTAAGACAGTGGCTAAGATTCATCAAGCCTCTGAAAAACATGTAATTGATTATATTCGTGATGGTAGCTTACAAATGGTGATTAACACGATGGATAAAAATCGTCAAAATAATGCTGAAGATGGCTTCCATATCCGCCGTGAATCTGTTGAACATGGTGTGCCGCTTTTCACTTCATTAGATACAGCCGATGCAATCTTAAAAGTAATGGAATCTCAAGAATTTACAACTCAAGCAATTTAACGTGAAAGATAGGCAAGATCATTCTTGCTTATCTTTTAAAATGATGGCAGGAAAGGAAAGGTAGTGGCATGAAACAAGAATTAATGACAGTGGTCTCAAATATTCAACTTGCACCTAGAATTTTTGAATTGGTCTTAACGGGACAATTGGTCAAAGAAATGCATCATCCAGGACAATTTTTACATTTACGTGTCCCACAAGCAGATTTGTTATTACGTCGACCAATTAGTATTAATCAAATCAATCAAGAAAAACAAACAGTGACTTTAATCTATCGTGTGCAAGGACAAGGGACACAAGTTTTCTCTCAATTACAAGCAGGCGATCAATTAGATTGTATGGGGCCTTTAGGAAATGGATTTAGTCTTGATGGCGTTCATGTAGGCGATAAGGTCTATATTATTGGTGGTGGGATTGGCATACCACCATTGTATGAACTATCCAAACGATTAATTGAAAAAGGCGTACAACCTGTGCATTTCTTAGGTTATGCCAATAGTGAAGTGAGCTATTATATTGATGAATTTCAAGCACTTGGTCGCACCTTGATTGCTACAGATGATGGTTCGATTGGCTTTAAGGGAAATGTTGGCCAGCTTTTGGATGATTATTTATCAAAAAATCCAGAAATGCCAAAAGCGGTTTTCACTTGTGGCAATAATGGGATGTTAAAAAAAGTAGAAAGCTTATTTTATCAAAAAGTAGCCGATGTTCAACTCTCTTTGGAATCAAGAATGGCTTGCGGAATGGGTGCATGTTATGCCTGTGTCTGTCATAAAAAAGATGATCCAACCAAACAAGCAAGTGTAAAAGTTTGTGATGAGGGACCAATTTTTCAAGCTGGGACGGTGATTTACTAATGAATCGATTACAAGTCAAACTACCTGGATTAAATCTGAAAAATCCAATTATGCCCGCTTCTGGTTGCTTCGGATTTGGGAAAGAATATGCCAAATATTATGATATTGAACAGCTCGGGGCAGTCATGATTAAAGCGACCACCCCAGTTGCTCGTTTTGGCAATCCTACGCCGCGTGTGGCAGAAACACCAAGTGGCATGTTGAATGCAATTGGTTTACAAAATCCGGGGTTAGAAGTTGTCATGAATGAAATCTTGCCCCATTTAGCAAAAGAATTTCCACGATTACCAATTATTGCCAATGTTGCTGGTTCTACAAAAGAAGATTATATCGAGGTTTGTGGTAAAATCGGGGATGCCAAAAATGTACATGCCATCGAGTTAAATGTTTCTTGTCCAAATGTCAAACATGGCGGAATTGCCTTTGGTACTAATCCTGAAGTGATATTTGATTTAGTCACTGCGGTTAAAAAGGTCAGTAGTGTACCAATTTATGTCAAACTTTCACCAAATGTTACGGATATCATTCCAATTGCTCAAGCGGTTGAAAGTGCCGGCGCTGATGGCTTCTCAATGATTAATACTTTATTAGGGATGCGCATTGATTTAAATACCCGAAAACCAATTTTAGCTAATCAAACAGGTGGCTTATCAGGTCCGGCAATTAAACCAGTCGCCATTCGCTTAATCCATCAAGTAGCAAGCGTTTCTGATTTGCCAATTATTGGGATGGGGGGCGTGATGCATGTCGATGATGTCATTGAAATGTATCTTGCTGGAGCGAGTGCCGTAGCGGTAGGCACAGCGAACTTCACGGACCCTTATATTTGTCCAAAATTAATTGAGGCCTTACCAAAGCGGATGGATGAACTAGGAATTGAAAGTCTATCCCAATTAATTCAAGAAGTGAGAGAGGAAAAGAAAAATGCACGAAAATAGACCTATCATTGCCTTAGATTTTGCTTCAAAAGCGCAAATCGAACAATTTTTAGCGAAATTCCCTGCAGACGAATCACTATTTGTGAAAATTGGGATGGAATTATTTTATCAAGAAGGCCCAGCGATTGTCCAATTTTTAAAAGAACAAGGTCATGATATTTTTTTAGATTTAAAATTACATGATATTCCTAACACGGTCGAAAAAGCTATGAAAGGAATCGCTAAACTTGGCGTAAAATTAACCAATGTTCATGCCGCAGGTGGTATTCAAATGATGCAAGCAGCACTAAAAGGACTAACGGAAGGAAGCAATGGAAAAGTGCCCATGTTAATTGCAGTTACGCAGCTAACTTCTACTAGCCAAGAACAGATGAACCAAGAACAAAAAATTCCTGGTGATTTATTAGCAAGTGTGATTAATTATGCCAAATGTAGCCAACAAGCTGGATTAGCAGGAGTGGTTTGTTCAGCCTTGGAAGCTAGTGCCATCCATCAAGCAACGAGTGACGACTTTGTCTGCTTAACACCTGGTATTCGTCCAAGTGGCAGTCAAGTTGGTGATCAAAAACGTGTGGTAACCCCAGCCTTAGCCAAAGCGTATGGTGCTAATTTTATCGTGGTGGGAAGACCGATTACCCAAGCTGAGAATCCTTATGAAGCTTACCAAGCAATTAAAAAAGAATGGAATGGTGAAGAATGAGTCTATCAATTGAGCAACAAGTAGCACAAAATTTATTAGCGATTAAGGCGGTATTTTTAAGCCCAAATGAACCCTTTACTTGGGCGAGTGGGATTAAGAGTCCAATTTATTGTGATAACCGTTTAACGATGAGTTTTCCTAAGGTTCGTCGTTTAATCGCCAAGGGGTTAGCTGAAAAAATCAAAAAGCAATTTCCTGAAGTCGAAGTAATTGCTGGCACTGCCACTGCTGGGATCCCGCATGCTGCCTGGGTAGCAGAAATTTTAGATTTACCAATGGTGTATATCCGTAGTAAGGCGAAAGATCATGGAAAAGGCAATCAAATTGAAGGTCAAATTACCCCTGGTCAAAAAATGGTTGTAATTGAAGATTTAATTTCTACAGGTGGAAGTGTACTAGAAGCATGTCAGGCAGCCAAACGAGAAGGAGCTGATGTCTTAGGGGTAGCAGCTATTTTTACCTATGAATTACCCAAAGGAGCGACTAATTTTAATACAGCAAAATTACCACTTGTTACCTTGACCAATTATACAACGCTTATTCAAACTGCTCTTGAAGAAGGTTACATTTCAGAGGCTGACTTAGCTTTACTTACAGCTTGGAAACACGATCCAGAAAATTGGTTAAAATAATCCATTTTTGTTAATATAAGGATATCAGGCTAATCTTACTTTTAATCAATTGAAAAGTGAGTATTAGCCTTTTATTATAAAGGACGGTGAAAGCGATGCATCAAAATTTAGATGTTTATTGGGATTATAGTGGGAATACTGGACCAGAATGTTGGCATTTATTGTGCGATAGATTTAAAAAAGGAGCGGAATTTGCCTATCAGTCTCCGATTCATTTAAAAAAGCAAGAAACAATAGCGATTCCAACATCAGAGAAGATTCAATTCTTTTATCAGAAACAAAAATTTACAGAGAAGGAATTCAAAAATACCATTCACTTTGTTCCTTTTGATCAACTTTCGCATTTGGTTTATCATGGTGAAAAATATTTTTTAACAGATATTCATTTTCATATGCCTAGTGAACATGTATTAGATGAAATTCAAGCCCCTTTAGAATTTCATTTGGTGCATACAAGTAAAAAACAAGTGAATCTGGTTGTGGGCATCTTATTTGAAACTGTCTTTATGTCCAATCACATCTGTCACGATTATGGAGATGAAATTTGGGATTTTGATCATCATATTCAGTGGTTTAATCCGGATATCTTTTTACCAAATCAAAAAAGTTTTTATCACTATGTCGGTTCATTAACAACACCGCCTACTGTAGGACCGATTCAGTGGTTTGTTTTTGATGAAGTAGGACAAATGAATAGTGAACTTATTAAAATGTTTAAAAATGAGCTACTTCTTAAAAATAATCGGCCCTTACAGAAGAGAAAAGGACGCTTGATTTATTATCACGAAGAATAACAAAAACGTTATCTGACCTATTCGGAAAGATAACGTTTTTTTCTTTATTGTTTTCTTAAACGTTCGATAACATCAGCTTTAGGTGTGACAAAGTTAGTCGTTTGATTAGTGTAGATGACAAAGCCCGGTTTTGCACCATTTGGTTTCTTGATATATTTGACTTGTACACAATCGACAGACACTTGGGCTGAATAGCGATATTTTGAGAAGTAGGCAGCTAGTTCACTTGCTTCTAAGATATCTTGATCACTTGGTTGGTCCGTTTTTAAAATGACATGTGATCCAGGTATATCTTTGGTATGGAACCAGTAATCCGTTTTTCTAGCTTGCTTTAAGGTTAATTGATCATTTTGTAAATTATTTTTACCGACTAATATTTCGATCCCACTTGATGTTTGATAGCTATCTGGTTTACTTGGTGTTGCTTTTTTACTTCCTTTGATTTGTTTGTTTTTTAAATAGCCTTGACTGACTAGTTCTTCACGAATTCCCTGTAATTCAGTTGGTTCAGCTAGTTCTAATTGTGCTAGAACAGATTCAAGATAATCGATTTCGGCTTTTGCTTCATCAATTTGTTCGTGAATTAATTTGACTGCATTGCGCAATTTTTGATAGCGTTGAAAATATTTTTGCGCATTTTGATTAGCAGATAAGGCTGGATTTAAAGCGATTGTTAATGGCTGGTTATTTTCGTAATAATTATCCAAAGTTACTTTTTCAGCTCCTTTGGGTACTTGTGACATGAAGGTAGTGAGTAATTCGCCTTTTTGTCTTAAAATCTCAGCATTTTCGGATTCTGCTAATGTTTGTTCACGCTTTTTGAGCTTGGTTTGATTGCGACTTAACTCATTTTCCACTTTTTTGATTAATTCATTCCCTTGCTGGCGTACGCGATCTCGTTGGGCTTTATCATGGTAAAAGGCTTCAAGTAATTCGCTTAAGGTATTAAATTCCTGAATTTCTTCAGCTTTGTTTGTTTGGTAAGTATAATTGATTGGACTAAAAAATTCTTTTTGATTGATACGTGTTAAAGTAGGCTGAATTTGTTTTAACTCTTGAAAGAATGTTTGCCAAACTTGGATTTTATCGTTTGGATGTTGTTGCAAACGATAAATTAACTCATTTGCCGTATCTTTTCCAAGCCCTTGAAATTTTTGTTGCAAGTATTTGGCAGTTAATTCATTGGTTTGTGAGAGTAATTCAAATAGCTGTACTTTATCGATGGTAAATGGATTAGCTGCTGTTTGCTTTGGTGGATGGACATATTCGACACCGGGAAGTAATTGGCGATAACTATTTTGTGAGCTGCCGATATGTTTAATAGCATCTAAAATTTTACCTGTTTGTTTGTTCACTAAGCAAATCGTACTATGTCTGCCCATCAGTTCCACAATCAAAATAATTTCTTGCATATCTCCGAGTTCATCGCGCTTTTTGATATGAAAATGCACAACCCGGTCATTGTCGATTTGTTCTAGAAAATCTAAAATGGCACCGTCCAAATATTTTCTAAGCATCATAATAAAATTTGGTGGTGTATCTGGATTAACATAAGGGGTTTGTGTTAATTGGATACGTGCATAACTTGGATGTGCAGAGATTAATAATTTATGATTTTTTCCTTGTGACCGGATAGTTAAGATAATTTCATTTTCATAGGGTTGATGAATTTTACTGATTCGACCACCACTTAGTTGTTGATTTAATTCATCAACCATTAAATGGGTAAAGATTCCATCAAATGACATATACTTTCCTCGTTTCTTTCAGATTACTTTTCTTATTATAGCTAAGTTTTCAGTAAAAATAAAATAAAATCTATGTCTTTTATATGTATATGTATTATGTCAACTAATAGAAAAAGATTAAAAAGTTTTCATTTTTTTATTGACGAGTCCTAAATATTTTTGTATATTAGAACCATCAAATACAGGAGGTCGTCATTATGAAATTATCAAAGCAAAACACAGCATACAAAGCATGGCGTTTTTGGCGTAGATAAGATTGTATTGAGGACAATTCCATAGATACAATCTTTTTAATGAACGAAAAAGTTTGTATCTATGCCGGTTATAATTGAATTTGCCCGCATAGATGTCGATCCTATGCGGTTTTTGTTTAGGCAATTTCCAATTAGGAGGTTGCTTTTTTATTTTTTAAAAGATGAATTTTAAATGAGTTAGGAGAAATGAATGATGAAAAATAAGGGATTAATCGCTAGTGTCATTGTTATTTTAGCAGTTGTGATTGGCTTTTTTATCTATCAAACAATGAATACGCCAGCAAAAACGACAAAAAAAGCTGAGGATAAGGTGCAAACAGTCGGTATTTTACAGTTTGTTTCACATCCAGCTTTAGATACAATTACTAAGGGGGTAAAAGACGCCTTAAAAGAAGCAGGCTATCAAGAAGGTAAGAATTTAAAGATTGTCTTTCAAAATGGTCAAGCCGATCAAAGTAAATTAGCGACTATGAGTCAACAGTTAGTCGACAAAAAAGCCGATGTATTGGTTGGGGTTGCGACACCAGCTGCCCAAAGTTTAGCGAATACGACTAAAGATATTCCAATTGTTTTAGGGGCAGTTACTGATCCTGTAGGGGCAAAATTAGTGGCTAGTTTAGACAATCCTGGAGGAAATGTTACTGGAGTATCTGACCAACCACCAGTCGCTTCTCAAATTAAATTAGGTAAAGAATTATTGCCAAATGCAAAAACAGTAGGGATGCTTTATTCATCAACAGAAGTCAATTCAAAATATCAAGTGAATGAAGCTAGCAAAACAGCGGAATCACTTGGGATGGCAGTGAAAGAATATCCAGTTGCTTCAACCAATGAAATTGCGCAAACCGTTCAAGTGATGAGCCAAAATGTTGATTTTATTTATATTCCTCTTGATAATACGATTGCCAATGCGATGCAAGCAGTCGTTGGAGAAGCAAATAAATCTAAAACACCAATTATTACTTCAGTAGATACGATGGTTGAACAAGGTGGTTTAGCAACTGTGGGGATTGATCAATATACTTTAGGTAAGAAAACAGGACAAATGGTCGTGCAGATTCTAAAAGGTGCTGATCCTTCTGTAACCCCAGTCTATACCTTTAAAGATGGTGTGACCGTCTTGAATGAAAAACAAGCCGAATTTTTAGGTATTCAAATTCCAGATAATCTGAAAAAAGAGGCACAAATTGTAGGCAATAAATAATAAACATGATATAGTGAAATAGGTCTGACTTGGACTTATTTCACTTATTTTAAATTTTTTTGATGATAACGCTTGGAGGTTAAAATGATTATTTCAGCAATTGGTCAAGGGCTTTTATGGAGTGTCCTTGGTCTAGGTATCTTTATGACTTATCGTATTTTAAATTTCCCGGATATGACGACAGAAGGTTCATTTCCTTTGGGTGGGGCAGTCTGTGTTACAGCAATTACGCATGGGATTTCCCCAATATTAGCGACTCTATTAGGAATTTTAGCTGGAATGGGGGCTGGGCTAGTGACGGGCTTGCTTTATACGAAAGGCAAAATACCGGTTATTTTAGCAGGAATTTTAGTCATGTCTGGGCTAAATTCTGTAATGCTATTTGTGATGCAGTCCCCAAACCTTTCATTATTGCACCAACAGCGACTTTTTGACTTTTTTAATAAGATGCCTCTTCCAGATTATTTTGATATTGTTTTTATGGGCTTCATCATTGTTGCAATTATCGTTGCATTATTATATTTCTTCTTTGATACCCATTTAGGACAAGCCTATATTGCGACGGGTGATAATGAAACGATGGCCAAATCATTAGGAATCCATACAGATGCGATGAAAATTTTAGGTTTAGTTTTGTCTAATGGCGTGATTGCTTTATCTGGAGCCTTAATTGCGCAACACGATGGTTATGCAGATGTTTCTAAAGGGGTAGGGGTAATCGTTATTGGTTTGGCTTCGATTATCATTGGTGAAGTATTATATGGAAATTTAACTTTATTTGAACGTTTAATAGCCATTGTGATTGGTAGTATTATTTATCAATTATTGATTCTATTCGTTATTAAGGTTGGTTTTCCTACAACCTACATCAAGATTTTCTCATCCATGATATTAGCGATTTGTCTATTAATTCCACAATTGAGAAAAGCGTTGAACTTAAAGACAGGTTTAGAGGGGATGAGTAAATGAGTATGTTACGATTAGAAAATATTACTAAAATCATTCATAATGGTAGCAATGAAGAAAAAGTACTATTGGATCATATTGATTTTCAGGTTAATGCCGGTGATTTTGTGACGGTCTTAGGAGGAAATGGTGCCGGCAAGAGTACACTTTTTAATACGATTTCGGGGAGTTTACCAGCTACTTTAGGTAAGATTTTTATCGATAATCAAGAAGTCACGCATCTTAGTGAAGAATTAAGAGCACCTTTTATTGCTCGTGTTTTCCAAGACCCCAAAATGGGAACTGCACCTAGAATGACTGTGGCTGAAAATTTATTATTAGCAAAATTCCGTGGGCAAAAACGGAGCTTAAAGTTAAGAAAACTTAGTCAATATCAAGAGGAATTCTATCAATTATGTGCCCAAATCGGAAATGGACTCGAAGCCCATCTGCAAAGTGCGACCGGTGATTTATCTGGCGGACAAAGACAAGCCTTAAGTTTATTAATGGCCACTATCCAATCACCTAAATTATTATTGCTCGATGAACATACAGCGGCACTGGATCCAAAAACAGCCAAACAATTAATGCATTTAACAGCT
The DNA here is from genome assembly GCF_052119425.1 of Enterococcus cecorum. Taxonomy (GTDB): domain Bacteria; phylum Bacillota; class Bacilli; order Lactobacillales; family Enterococcaceae; genus Enterococcus_E; species Enterococcus_E cecorum_C. The sequence goes on along the minus strand of NZ_JBQKFH010000006.1, from coordinate 14,553 downwards.
GAAATTGTAGAACAAAAGCAATTAACTTGTATGATGATTACCCATCGCATGGAAGACGCACTGAAATATGGTAATCGTTTAATTGTATTGAAAAAAGGGAAGATTATTAAGGATTTATCAAATGAAGAAAAAGCGAAATTGACGATGAATGAAGTTTTACACTTTTTTGAAGATGACTTTATTTAGTTTATTCATTTATTTTTCACTTTTTTTAACAATTTCTCATTTTCCGTATTGACAATTGCGTGTACACGGCTTATACTGTTATCAATCTTACATCAGTTTGGAGCGAATCGATATGAAAAAGAATAATCCGCAAAAACTGAATAATTTTTACTTTAGCTATTTTAGATAGGTTTGTATTCATATTCATTATGGGTACAAACGAAAAGTATGTTTGTATCTATGATGGCTAAAGCATTTAATCTTGCATACACTAGCCACGTAGAGATCGCAACAATCTACAGTGGCTTTTTTCTTTTAACGTACACTTTGATTGTTGTAGACATTTAAAGTGTACGTTTTTTATTTTTTGAAGGAGGGAAAACATGAAAAGTATTGAAGAAATCAGTGGACAAACAAGATTGGTTGGTTTTTATGCTAATCCTGCTCGTCACAGTTTATCTCCTAAAATGCATAATTTAAGCTTTTCAAAATTAGGAATTGATGCGGTCTATCTAGCGTTTGAAGTAACAAAAGAAGCTTTACCCACACAAATTCAAGCTATTCGTAATATGCAAATGTTAGGGGTAAATTTATCTATGCCCCATAAGGTTGCTGCACTAGATTACGTGGACGAACTTTCGCCAGCAGCCAAAATCATCGGAGCAATTAATACTATTGTGAATCATGAGGGAAAATTAATCGGTCATAATACAGATGGTATCGGATTTATGGCTAGTCTTGCCGAAAATCAAATTGATATCATTGGACAAACGATGACCATCATTGGTGCAGGCGGAGCAGCTACGGCGATGATTACCCAAGCGGCCTTAGATGGTGTAAAACAAATCTATGTACTTAATCGTCCAAGTAGTCATTTTAAAACTTATCAAGAAAAAATGCAGGCAATTATGCAAGCAACGAATTGTCCAATTGAGCTCATTTCACTTGAAGATCAAGCACTTGTTTATCAAGCAGTGAACAAGAGTCAATTATTGGTCAATGCAACAAGTGTTGGGATGTACCCGAATGTTGATGAGCTACCAATTGATAAAGAAGTTTTAAGATCAGATTTACCTGTGTATGATGCCATTTATCATCCACGAGAAACCAAATTGTTAAAAGTGGCTGCAGCAAAAGGCGCGTTGACGATCAATGGACTTGGCATGTTGTTACATCAGGGCGCAGCTGCATTTAAATTATGGACAAACCAAGAGATGCCAGTAGATTATGTGAAGGAACATTTATTTTAAAAAGGAAAAATAGAAAGGATGTTGGTCAAATGATTATTATTATGAAACCAAGAGCAACAAAAGAACAATTAAACAAAGTGATTCAAAGAGTGGAAGCGGAAGGATTAACCTATCAATTAAACCAAGGAAGTGAACAAGTTGTTTTAGGTTTGATTGGTGATACACGTTCTATTCAAGATGTGGCCTTTTTAAGTTATGAAGGTGTTGAAAAAACCATGCGCATTTCGAACACTTATAAATTAACTTCACGTGAATTCCACCCACAAGATACGGTGGTTGATGTGGATGGTGTGAAAATAGGCGATGGTTCTTTTGTTACTATGGCAGGCCCATGTTCGATTGAAGGTTTAGAGCAAATTCGTGAAACAGCAAGAATGGCTAAAGCGGGTGGAGCGAAAATCTTACGTGGTGGTGCTTTTAAACCAAGAACGTCTCCTTATGCTTTCCAAGGGTTAGGCGAAGAAGGTTTGAAATATATTCGTCAAGCAGCGGATGAGTTTGATATGAAAGTCATTACTGAAGTGATGGATGAAGCCCATATAGATATGGTTGCTCATTACAGTGATATTATTCAAATCGGTGCTCGTAATATGCAAAACTTTAAATTATTATCTGCGGTTGGGAAAACAGGTAAACCTATTGGCCTAAAACGTGGCATTTCTGGTACAATAGATGAGTGGTTAAATGCAGCAGAGTATATTGCAGTTGAAGAAAAAAGTCCGGTTATCTTTATTGAACGTGGTATTCGAACTTATGAAACAGCTACAAGAAATACGTTCGACTTGAGTGCTGTACCATTAATCAAAAAATTAAGTCATTTTCCAATCATTGTTGATCCAAGTCATGGTACCGGTGTGTGGGATTTAGTCACTCCGATGGCAAGAGCTGGGGTTGCTGCTGGTGCTGATGGGATGATTGTTGAAATTCATCCAGATCCACAAAATGCCTGGTCAGATGGCATGCAATCATTAAATGAAAAGACCTATTTGCAAATGATGAAAGAAGTCAATATTTTAGTGGATGCAATGAAGAAAATTAAACAAATTGAAGCTTAAGGGGCGATTTTATGTTAGCAGTCAATTTACCAAATCATAGTTATCAAATTATAGTTAAAAAAGGTGCGTTAGATAACTGTGGTCAATGGGTGAAATCTTTATGGAAAGAGCAAAAAATTGCCATTATTACGGATAGCAATGTAGAAAAATTATATGCAGACAAAGTCAAGCAAGAATTAAATGGCGTTGGCTTTGAAGCAGAAGTATTGGTGGTTCCGGCTGGAGAAAAATCTAAGTCTTTACAATGTGCTAGTGATTTATATGATCAATTAGCCGATTTAGGCTTTACTAGAAGTGATGGAATTATTGCCTTAGGTGGTGGCGTAGTAGGCGATTTAGCTGGTTTTGTGGCTTCAACCTTTATGCGTGGCCTTCATTTCTTGCAAATTCCAACCACACTTTTAGCTCAAGTTGATTCCAGTATTGGTGGAAAAACAGCCGTCAATACCCAAAAGGCAAAAAATTTAGTGGGAACCTTTGCCCAACCTGATGGCGTCTTAATTGATCCTTTTGTATTGAAAACCTTAGATGACCGCCGGATTCGTGAAGGAATTGCTGAAATTGTCAAATCTGCGGCGATTGCGGATAAAGTGCTTTGGGAATTTTTAGGGATGCTTTCTGATGAACATGATTTATTAAACCATGCCGAAAAAGTCATTACGGCAGCATTAAACGTGAAGAAAAAAGTCGTTGAAGAAGATGTTTTTGATCATGGAAGTCGCTTAACTTTGAATTTTGGTCATACCATTGGACATGCCATTGAAAATACAGCAGGTTATGGTGTGGTCAGTCACGGTGAAGGAGTAGCAATCGGGATGATGATGATCAATTCGCATGCTGAAGCGCTTGGACTTTCACCTGAGAATTCTACTCAAGCGTTAAAAGCCATGCTAGAAAGATTCCATTTACCAACGAGCTATCCTGACTTAGATGCACAAGCAATTTATACGGCAATTACGCATGATAAAAAAGCGCGTGGCAATCAATTGAAGATTATTACCTTAAAAGAAATTGGCCAAGCACAAATCACGCCAATTCCAATAGAGAATATTAAAGAATACATTAAAGGAGAGAATTAATTTATGCGCTACTTTACAGCTGGAGAATCACACGGACCAGAGTTGACAGCAATTATTGAAGGATTACCTGCGGGCATGCCTTTAACAGTAGAAGATATCAATATAGAATTAGCAAGACGACAAACCGGTTATGGTCGTGGTGGCAGAATGTTAATTGAAAAAGATCAAGTTCGCATTACTTCTGGTGTTAGACATGGTAAGACTTTGGGTTCGCCGGTAACTTTAGTCGTTGAAAATAAAGACTGGAAAAACTGGACAACGGTCATGAGTGTCAGTGAAGTTGAAGAAAAGGAACGTCATTTGCGTCGGGTGGCTAAACCTCGTCCTGGACATGCGGATTTAGTAGGTGGTATGAAGTATCATCATCATGATTTGCGTAATGTATTGGAACGTTCCTCCGCGCGTGAAACAACGATGCGCGTGGCAATTGGTGCGGTATGTAAGAAATTATTGTCTTTACTAGATATTACTGTTGCTGGCCATGTTGTAAAACTAGGTGGCATTAGCGTCAATCCAGAAAATTATCCAAGCGTGGCTGAAATCAAAGCCATCTCAGAAAAGTCAGAATTACGCGTCATTGATCCAAGTGTGGAACAAGCGATGAAAAACTTAATCGACCAAACCAAGAAAAATGGCGATACGATTGGCGGAATTGTGGAAGTACAATTGGCTAATGTCCCTGCTGGATTAGGTAGCTATGTACAATGGGATAAAAAACTAGATGCAAAAATTGCCCAAGCAGTAGTCAGCATCAATGCCTTTAAAGCGGTCGAATTTGGGATCGGTTTTGAGATGGCAAACTTACCAGGCTCTCAAGTCATGGATGAAATTCAATGGGACCAAGAAAATGGCTATACCCGTAAAACCAATCGTTTAGGTGGTTTTGAAGGCGGTATGACAAATGGAGAAACATTGATTGTACGTGGTGTGATGAAACCAATTCCTACTTTGTATAAACCATTACTGAGTGTGGATATTGATACCAAAGAACCATACAAAGCAAGTATCGAACGCTCAGATTCAACGGCAGTCCCAGCGGCTAGTGTGGTTTGTGAAAATGTCGTGGCAACTGTGGTAGCTAGTGAAATATTAGAAAAATTCGCCAGTGATTCCTTTGAAGAATTAGTAGAAGAGGTTAGTCGTTATCGTGAATACCTTAAAGCATACTAAGCAAATTCTAGTGATAGGTCTAGGTTTAATCGGAGGATCTTTAGCCAAATGCATTCGACTTGCTCATCCGGATTATCACATTATTGGTTTTGATGCTAATCTTACTTCTGGGAAAACAGCGGTCAAACGAGGAGTTATTGATGAATTTACCCAAAACTTACAGGAAGCTGCGCAAACTTCAGATATTATCTTGTTAGCAGTGCCTGTTAAGATTTCCTTGGATTATCTAAAACAATTAAATCAATATTCCTTAAAAGACTCAGTTTTAGTTACAGATGCAGGTAGTACCAAGTGTGAAATTAGTGAATTTGCGCAGACCTTAAATTTTGATTTTATCGGTGGACATCCTATGGCAGGCTCACATAAATCAGGGATTCAAGCAAGCGATGTGAATCTTTTTGAAAATGCTTATTATATTTTCACCCCATTTGATAAACAAAATCCGCGTGTAGCTGAATTAACAGATTTATTTAGTGGGACAAGAGCCAAACAAATTATTTTAACACCGCAAGAGCACGATGAGATTACGGCGATGCTTAGCCATTTACCGCATATTATTGCCGCAGCTTTGGTGAATCAAGCGGATCAATTTAATCAACTTCATCCGCATGCCAAAAGATTAGCTGCTGGCGGATTTAGAGATATCACACGGATTGCTTCTTCAGATCCTAAAATGTGGACAGATATTTTATTGAGTAATCAAACGTCTTTAATTCATTTGATTGATCAATGGCAAGAAAAAATGGCTGAAGTAAAGTCTTGGTTAACATCTGATAATCAAACACAAATTTATCAGTTTTTTGAAAATGCGAAAGATACCAGAGATCGCTTGCCGGTTCATAGTAATGGTGCGATTCCGGCTTTCCATGATTTATTCATTGATGTGCCAGATAAACCAGGGGTCATTGCTGAAGTAACCACTTTATTAGGGCAAGCCAATTTATCGATTATTAATATCAAGATTTTAGAAACACGTGAAGATATTATCGGGGTTTTACAAGTTTCCTTTAAGAATCAGGCCGATCTTTTAGCGGGTAAAGCCTGTATCGAAGCCAATACCCCTTATCATTGTAGAGTAAAGTAAAGATAGAAAGAAGGATATTATGGAGTTACTACGTGCAAAACAGTTAAATGGTCAAATCGAAGTTCCAGCTGATAAATCTATTTCCCATCGCAGTATTATGTTTGGGGCGATTGCAAAAGGCACGACAACTGTTAAGAATTTTCTGCGTGGGGAAGATTGTTTAAGTACTTTAAATGGCTTTAAAGAATTAGGGGTTCCGATTGAAGATGATGGACAAACAATCACTATTCAAGGAGTGGGATTTGAAGGATTAAAACCAGCTTTGGGTCCAATTGATTTAGGTAATTCTGGTACAAGTATCCGTTTGATGATGGGGATATTAGCGGGAACAAGTTTTCAAACAACTCTTTTTGGTGATGAATATTTAAATCGTCGTCCCATGCAACGGGTGATGGCACCGCTCAATCAAATGGGTGCTCATCTAGTTGGCTTTGAAAATACGCAATATCCGCCAATTAGTATTCAAGGCGCAAAATTATCACCCATCACGTATGAAATGCCCGTCGCAAGTGCTCAAGTAAAATCAGCTATTATTTTTGCAGCCTTGCAAGCTCAAGGAACTTCCACCATTATTGAAAAAGAACCTTCTAGAAATCATACAGAACAAATGATTAAACAGTTTGGCGGCGAGATTGAAGTATCAGGAAAAACGATTCGTGTTACAGGTCCACAACAACTTACTGGTCAAGAAGTGATTGTGCCAGGTGATATTTCATCAGCAGCTTTCTTTATCGTGGCAGCCGCAATTTTGAAAAACAGTCAAGTAGTCTTAAAAAATGTGGGGATTAATCCAACGCGTACTGGTATTTTAGATGTGTTAGAAGCAATGGGCGGTACATTTGAACTCAGTGAAATCGATGAAGCGAATGAATCTGCGACGATTACTGTTACTTCGTCTACGCTTAAGGCAACCACTATCCAAGGGGCGGACATCCCACGTTTAATTGATGAGTTACCAATCATTGCTTTATTAGCTACACAAGCTGAAGGTACAACTATTATTAAAGATGCCCAAGAATTAAAAGTAAAAGAAACCAATCGTATTGATGCAACTTGTGAAGAGCTACAAAAACTAGGTGCGAATATTGAACCAACTGATGATGGCATGATTATTCATGGTCCAGTTCAACTACATGGTGGAAAGGTAAGTTCGCGAGGAGATCATCGCATTGGTATGATGTTACAGATTGCTGCACTTTTAACAGAGAATATAGTCGAATTAGACAAGGCTGAAGCCGTAGCCGTTTCTTATCCACATTTCTTTGAAGATTTAGCTAGTTTAATAAATTAAAAGAGGGTTAAATGTGAAAACAACAATAGTATTAGTAGGATATATGGGTGCTGGTAAGAGTACTGTTGCAAAATTATTAGCTGAAAAATTAGCTATGCCGATTGTAGATTTGGATAAAAAAATTGAAGAAAGTGCGCAGATGTCTATTCCTACTATTTTTGCCGAACAAGGAGAAGCTGCCTTTCGAAAATTAGAATCACAAGTTTTACAAGAGTCTTTACAACAAACAGGAATTATCGCGACAGGTGGAGGCGTTGTACTCTCTAAAACCAATCGTGATCTTTTAAAGGATGCTTGGGTGGTGTTTTTAGATTGTCAAGATGATGTTCTTGTTCAACGTATTTTCAATGATGGGCAAAACATTCGCCCCGTGGTCCAAAATAAAACGGCTGAGCAAATCGAAGAAATTTATCAAGATCGCAAACCTTTTTATGATGAGGTCGCGTCACTGACTATTGATACTTCAAGCTTAACTGTAGATGAAGTGGTGCAACAAATTATTCAAGCACAGCAAACGATTGGCTATTTAGGACCGGTCAATTCCTTTTCTTTTCAAGCGTTAAAACAAGTCATTGATCATCAAAAAGTGGTAGAATTTGCTTCTATTCCACTATGTATAGATGCTTTATTAAAGGAAAAACTTGATTTTGCCTTGGTTCCAATTGAAAATTCGCTTGAAGGTTCTGTCCATGCGAGTGTGGATCGTTTGTATGATCAAAAAGAGTGTTACGTGCAAGCTGAAATTGTCTTACCCATCCACCAACAACTGATTGGTTATGATGCAAAACAAATCAAGAAAATCTTATCGCATCCACAAGCTTTAGCCCAATGTCAAAAGTATATTGAAGAGCATTTTCCTTGCGCTTTCTTAGAACCCGTTCAGTCAACTACAGCTGCGGTGCTTGAAATTGCGCAAAGAAAAGATAAAAGTTTAGCTGCAATTGCCGGTAAGCAAGCAGCCAAATTTTATCAAGTGCCAATTTTAGCCTCTAATATTCAAGATAATGACTTTAATCAGACACGATTTTGGATTTTAGGAAAGAAGCATTTTTATACTTCACGGTTAACAACCAGTGAGCAAAAATTAACATTGTATATCACCTTACCTAAAGACAGTCCGGGGGCTTTACATAAAGTATTAGCTGCATTTGCTTGGCGTGATTTAAACTTAGTAAAGATTGAGTCCCGACCACAAAAAACCAAATTAGGAGAGTACTTCTTTATTGTTGATTTACAAGTTAATCGTCCACATATCTTATATCAAAATGCGATAGAAGAGTTAGAAGCATTAGGCTGTGTGGTACAGAATTTAGGAATGTATCCAGTTTTACATCACAGCTAATTTGGATGTGAAAATTTTAAAAAATATTAAATCCTCCCCATTTCAGATTCGTTTATAGGTAAACTATGCTACAATGGATTTGACTTAGGTGGAGGTTATTTTTTATGAATCGAATGGAAAAAAATAAAAAATTGCGCGATGAATTACGTCAATCTGAACAGCATGCGAATCGCTTTGCTCGTAAAACAAGAAATCGGCACGAAGAACAAGCGCATCATTTTGAAGAGGATACTCATCGAAATGTTGAAAATAGCTATGAAAATCAACAACAAACCAATCAAAAACAGGCGCAACATCATGAACATAGCCAAAATATACATCCTAGTAAGAAGCTACGAAAAAAACATCATCCGTTCAGAAAGTTATTTGTTCTCTTACTTTTGATCGTTTTGGGCGCAGGGGCTTATAGTGTATATGGTTATCAAAAAGGGTACAATGAAGCCAAAAAAGAAGATCATACCCAATCAGCACAATCTTTTCATGGCGTTACTTCTAGTGATGGTTCCGAGAATATTTTATTGATTGGCAATGATAGCCGTGATGGTGAAAATTCGCGTTCAGATAGCATCATGGTCTTGCACATGGGAAATTCGCTCAATAGTAAACCTAAAATTATTTCCTTTATGCGTGATACTTATGTGACAATTCCTGGCGTAGGGGATAATAAGATTAATGCTTCTTATGCCTATGGTGGGGCAGAATTATTACGTGAAACTTTAAAACAAAACTTTAATATTGACTGTAAGTATTATTTTTTAGTTGATTTTAAAACGTTCGAGAAGGTCATTGATGCACTATTCCCAGATGGCGTACAAATTGATGCCGAAAAAGATATGAGTGCCTATATTGATGTGCCAATCAAAAAAGGACCACAAAAAATGAATGGCATTACGCTATTACAATATGCACGGTTTAGAATGGATGAAGAAGGCGATTTTGGCCGAGTACGACGTCAGCAACAAGTGATGAATGAGGTCTTTAAACAAGTAAAAAGTTTTTCAGCAATTTCTAAAATGCCTTATGCAGCAGGAAAAGTGATGGGTTATTCACCCAATGATATTCCAATGAGCTTTATTTTAAAACATGGTTTGATTGCGGCTAAAAATGCAAATGGGATTCAACGTTTGAGTATTCCCGTGGAAAATTCATGGCAATATGGTGAAAGCTATGAAGCTGGCAGTTATTTAGAAGTGGATAAAAAAATGAATCAAGATGCCATTGAAAACTTTTTGAAAAATTAACTGAATTTCATTTTATTTACAACTTATTTATGCTATAGTTAATATAATATGACTAATACATTGAAATGAGGATTTATTATTCTATGAAATTAGCAATTGTTACGGATAGTACGGCTTTTATACCAACAGCTATTAGTAATCATCCAGATCTATATATATTACCAATCCCTGTTATTTTAGATGGCAAGATATATAATGAAGGCATTGATATCCATGCAGATGAATATTATGATTTGCTTAAGGCCTCTAAAGAATTCCCAACTACTTCTCAACCAGCTTTAGGTGAAGTGGTTAGTTTATATGAGAAATTAGCAAAAGAAGGTTACACTGATATTATTAGTATCCATTTATCAGGTGGGATTTCTGGTTTTGTCAATACCTTATTTGCTTTACAAGGAACGATTGAGGGAATCAATATCCATCCATTTGATTCAAAAATTACTAGCATGCCAATGGGTAATATGGTTCAAAAAGCGCTTGAAATGAAAGATGCGGGCAAATCTATTGAAGAAATTTTGGATTATTTAGATTATATTCGCTCAAATACCCGCGCCTTTTTAATTGTCGATGATTTGAACAATTTAGTACGTGGTGGCCGTTTAACAAATGGGGCTGCGATTATTGGCGGTTTATTGAAGATTAAGCCGATTTTAACTTTTGAAGATGGTAAAATTGTCTTGCATGAAAAGATTCGTTCAAGTAAGAAAGCATTTGCTAAGGCAGAGGAACTTGTATTTGAAAGTGCGCAACAATGTCCGGGCAAGGTAAAATATTATGTGATTCATGCCAATAATTTGGAAGTTGCTGAAGAGGAAAAGGCGAAGTTAGAAGCACAATTTCCTGATATTCAAGTAGAAATTGGTTACTTCGGTCCTGTAATTGGTACCCATTTAGGCGAAAAAGCAATCGGGTTAGCTTTTAGTGCAGAATAAAATTTTAGAATATATCTGTTGAAAAGAGAGAGTGTTTACTCAGGCTTTCTCTTTTTTAATACAATAATTTTGTTAATTTTCTTTGAACTTAGAATCTATAAAGTAAGTAAATTGAATTGATGATTTTGAACAAATAAGGGGGTTCTTACGATACATATCGGAATAGTAAGTTTATCTAGTGGTTTAGTTGGAGAAAGCTTTGTAAAACATCAAGTAGCAATTGGTAAAAAAAGATTAAATTCGTTAGGTGTTACTTTTGAATTTTTACCTAATGCGCAAAAAGGTATTTCATTTATCAAAGAACATCCCAAGTGTAGAGCGGACGATTTGACGAGGGCGTTTAAAGATGAGTCAATTGATATGATTTTATGTGCAATTGGTGGCGAAGATACATACAGATTGTTACCATATTTGTTTGATAATAATAAATTAGAAAATGTTGTAAAACAAAAAATATTTTTAGGTTTCTCCGATACAACGGTTAATCATTTTATGCTTAACAAAATCGGTATCAACACATTTTATGGACAAGCATTTTTGCCTGATATTTGTGAGCTCTCAGATGAAATGTTACCTTATACTAAAAAATACCTTGAAGAATTACTCTCAACAGGAAAAATTGCACAAATACGACCTAGTGAGGTATGGTACGAGGAAAGAATCGATTTTAGCGAAAAGGCTATCGGAACAAAATTAAAAAAGCATCGTAATATTGGATTCGAACGATTGCGTGGTAAATCGGTGTTTAAAGGTAAAATCTTAGGTGGCTGTTTAGAATCAATTTATGAAATGATAGATACTTCGAGTGATTCTGAGATAGTAAAACTTTGTAATAAATACCATATATTTCCAAAACTAGCAGACTGGCATAATAAAATTTTGTTGTTAGAAACAAGCGAAGAAAAGCCGAAACCTGAATTATTCAAAAAAATGATTAGCACTTTAAAAGAATTTGGAATATTTGATGTCGTTTCAGGTGTACTCGTTGGAAAACCACAAAATGAAACCTATTATGAGGAATATAAAACAATATTGTTAGAAGAAATTACCATGCCAAATCTACCTATTGTATATAACTTAAATATTGGTCATGCTATGCCAAGGTGTATTATCCCATTTGGAGTGAATGCGGTCGTGAATACAGATGAACAACTAATCCGTTTTGATTATTCAAGCATGTAATATGACCAGCAATGTAGGTTGCATTTACAAAAATAGATAAGAGGGACTAATATATAAATTTTGGAATAAATACAAGTAAAACAGCTATCTAATTCCTTATACTTGGTGTAGATAGCTGTTTTTATTATCTTTTTACCTTTATTGTCCATTGTCGATAGTAATGTTTGATAGAAAAAATTGGGTGACGGTATAACATTCGTGGGCCAGCATAGCGCATAATGACTTTCATTTGTTGACGGTACTTTTTCTGATAACAGTGAACCGGGCATTTTTTACACGTTGTTTTATTTTCTCCAAAACGACAATAGGCAAGTCGGTCTAAAGCATAATTGAGCATTTCGTCTTTACCAATTTCATCGTGTGAATGTTTTTGATAGTAAAGTTGAATCATTATTGAAATTAATTCACTCTCTTCAGTAATTACAGGTCCGGTATTTCTTTGTTTCACGATTTTCACCTCTCTAATAAAGTTCAATTCCCAATACACCAATAAATAGGAAGATAATGCCAATCACTTGGATAAATTTGATTGGTTTTTTAATAGCACCTAGTAATCCAAATTGATCGATGACTAAGCTAGAAATAATTTGGCCCACTAATGAAAGAGTGACCACCGCTCCAGTGCCAATTAATGGTGCTAAATACGCATTACAAAAGACATAGCTTGCTCCGAAAAAGCCGGCAAGATAAACATATTTTGGTGCCTGTTTAAGGATGCTTAATTGTAATTTTCGATAAGATTTTTCAGATAATACAACAACTAAAACTAAAAATGTACCAATCGAAAATGAAATAAAAGCTGCGTGGATAGATGAGTGCAGTTGTTTACCTAAAAAGCCATTAATAGCAACTTGTGTGGACATTAACATACCAGCTATAATACCTGTTAGTTGCCAGAGAAATTTGGAAGGCGCAGGTTCTTTCGTCTCTTTCATCAATTGACGTTTTTGTTGCAGGTAACTTGGTAAAAATACAATTAAAAGTACGCCCACAATAAGTGAAATTAGTCCTAAAAAGCGAATGAATGATAATGGACGTAGTAAGGTATGAAATAAGCCAAAATGATCAATAAGAATTGACATCAATAATTGGCCTAAAATAGGTAATATGACTGTCTGAACACTACCTAAAATCGGGAAAAGTAGAATATTCGCTGTTAGTCCAAGCATTCCGAGTAAACCACCAAGATAGGCCCACCAAGGAGTTCTGGCAAAAACATCTGAGGTAATCAATAAAGGCACCCCTTGAAAAATTGCAATCAAAGCTAAAAAAAGCGTACCGATAGCAAATGAAAATAATGAAGCTAAAAAAGGCGATTGTACGATACCTCTCATTTTTGAATTAAAAGCTGTTTGTATGGGTAAAAGGCTACCAACAAAGAGTCCAAGTAATAGATACATGTAACCACCTCCAAAAAAATCTATGTTTATTTTACCACATTCGTATTTTTATTCACAATACTAGAATTTAGTTTACATAATACCTATATTGCAGAAATTGTGTTTAGAAAATAGATTTGATACAATAGCTAAAAAAGGAGGAATGTTTGAATGCTTTCATTTGAATCAGATTATACTGAAGGAGCGCACCCTAAAATTTTAGAAAAGTTTATCCAAACCAACTTCGAACAATTACCAGGTTATGGCTCCGATGACTACACAAAACAAGCAAAGAAAAAAATTAAAGCGGCTTGTCAATTACCAGATGCAGATGTTCATTTCTTGGTAGGGGGTACTCAAACGAATCAAATTATTATTGATACGATGTTAGCTCCGTATGAAGGTGTCATTGCTTGCCAAACAGGTCATATTGCCTCACATGAAGCTGGAGCCATTGAATTTACCGGTCATAAAGTTTTAACACTACCTGAAAATTTAGGGAAAATGTCCGCACAAGATCTGAGTCAATTATTACAGGTATTTTACTCAGATGAAAATCATGAACATATGGTATTTCCAGGAATGGTCTATCTTTCTTTCCCAACTGAATATGGTACGCTATATACTAAAGATGAATTACTTGCAATCAAAGCTATCTGTCAAAACTATCAAATTCCACTATATATTGATGGCGCAAGATTAGGTTATGGACTTAAAGCTGCTGATTGTGATTTGACACTCCCTGAATTAGCACAACTTGCGGATGTATTTTATATTGGTGGGACAAAAGTAGGTGCCTTATGTGGAGAAGCGGTGGTATTTACTAAAGGTAATACGCCTAAACATTTTATTACGCAAATCAAGCAACACGGTGCTCTTTTAGCGAAGGGAAGGGTGTTAGGAATTCAATTTGATACCTTATTTACCGATAATCTTTATTTTGAAATGAGTCAAAATGCGATTGAGCGTGCGGATGAAATTAGAAAATTACTTAAGGAAAGAAAATACCCATTCTTCATTGAAACAACGACTAATCAAATTTTTGTCATCGTTGAAAATCAAAAATTAAGTCAACTTCAAGAACAGGTAAGCGTCGGTTTTTGGGAAAATTATGATGAAAGTCATACGGTGATTCGTTTTGCAACAAGTTGGGCAACGACAAAAGAGCAAGTACAACAATTAGAGGAAATCTTATAGTTTTGGATGAGGCTGACCCAAAAGTATTTTAGCAAGATAATTAAAAAAAGAAATCCTTATGATGAAATAAATAATGTAAGCGTCCAATAACAAGGTGTATCGCATCTATCTAGTCCTCCAGTTATACTGTATTCAAACAGAAGATTGGAGGTTTTTTATGATGAAACAACCCATTGTCCATCTAGA
>NZ_JBQKFH010000005.1:0-79790 GCF_052119425.1 Enterococcus cecorum | reverse complement strand
GGCTTTTTGATCAAGGTTATCCTTATACTTTAAAATACTTTTTTTCCAAACAAAAGAGTATTTATTCGCATCCGCTTCAATTTTTGTACCATCTATGTATAAAGCACTCCCACTGATTAAGCCACTTTGAACCAGTAGCTCACGAAATTGAACAAATGAATGATCTAGAATATCGTTCATAATCGGATGAACGCGAAAACGATTAATGGTACGAAAATTAGGGATTTGGTCTTGAGATAAGTAGCGCATCCGAATACTATCTATCAACATATTTTGTATTTGGCGGCCGGAATAAACCCCTTGAATATAGGCACAAAGAATAACGGAAAGTAGCATACGAGGATGATATTGGGGTCTACCCATAGATTGGTAATAAGGAAGGAAGACTGCATCGGGAATAGAGTCAACAAACTGCACAATGGCATGAGCGAAATCATTTTTTTCTAATTTAATTTCAAGATCTATAGGCAAACAAAGTTGGTTTATGGTATAATTTTGATACATGATAAAGCACCTCTCTCAAATGGATTAGTCACCTATATTATAGCAGAGTGTGCTTTATTTTTGTATTCACTTTCAAAAGATAAATAGAGATCTTTCCACTACTATCTAAATGGAAAGACCTCTATTTTTTCACATAGGGGCTACTTTTGGGTCAGCCCCTTTTCAGTTAATTCAGGAAGTTCAACGATGAAAGTAGCGCCTAAGCCAGGGTGACTTTCCACCCAGATGCGGCCACCTAATTTTTCAGTATAGTCTTTCACGATAGCTAAACCAAGACCAGTTCCACCAGAATGTCTCGCCCTGGCTTTGTCTACCCGGTAAAAGCGTTCAAAAATTCGTGCTTGATCCTTTGCTTCAATTCCTAAGCCATTATCGGTAATCTTAAAGGTGAATAGGTGGGCTTGTTTTTTCAATTGAATCGTAATTTTTCCGTTTTCAGGGGCATAAAAGATTGCATTTTCAATTAAATTTTTGAGAATGGGTTGAATCAGTTCTTTTTTAGTTAAGAGCGTGACTTCATTCTCGGAAGTAAGCGTTAAGGATAGCTGTTTGTGCTCGATATTCTTTTCATATTGACTAAGAATTTGTTTGACCAATTGTCCACATTC
The DNA here is from genome assembly GCF_052119425.1 of Enterococcus cecorum. Classification (GTDB taxonomy): domain Bacteria; phylum Bacillota; class Bacilli; order Lactobacillales; family Enterococcaceae; genus Enterococcus_E; species Enterococcus_E cecorum_C. Next base: position 78,678 of record NZ_JBQKFH010000005.1, on the reverse strand, counting down.
GACTTGACTAGATTCATAAGCAAATAATTCATCGGTTTTCGACAGTTGAATAATCTCTTGAATCAAATCTTGTAAGCGGTTGGCATCTTTTTGCATGATGGTTAAAAACTGGCGACATAATTCAGGATCTTCCATCGCGCCATCCAGCAAGGTTTCGGTAAAGCCAATCAGCGAGGTGACAGGTGTTTTTAATTCGTGGGTGACATTGCCGACAAAATCTTTTTGCAGTTTTTCGAGATGTCTAATCTTGGTTAAGTCATAGCTCATGCCTAAAATTTGTTGCTGATCAGAAAAACTCCGAATCGATAAATCTAATTTCCGCTTGGTTTGAAAAGTGGTCAGTTCTTCATGTAGTAGCTGATGATTAGACTGTACTTGATAAATCATTTGAATCAATTTCGGATCAGTGATGGTTTGGGTAAAATCAGCATTTAATTTGCTTTCTGTTAAACCGAGTTGTTCGCACATTGCTTGGTTCATCAATTGTAGCTTGCCATCTGGTGCGATTAAAAAGATACCAATCGTTAATTCTTGCAAGACTTGCGCAAATTGTACTTGGCTTTGGGTATATGCTTGATGGGTTTGGCGCAATTTTTCATTTAATTGATTAATCAAATAGAATAATTCGCCACTTTGTTCATCTTGCGTTAGAATCCATTCGGTATGGTCAGGCTGATTGAGCATTTTTTCTAAGATAGGGACCACAGTTTGCAGCGGTTGGTTGCGTTTATAGATGACCCGTAAAATAAAGAAGGTAATCATCAAATACATCAAGGTAAATACGAGAAAAATCGCGCGTTGCATGGACTTAGCTTGATTATAAAAGGTTGCAGTCGGCTCAGCTAAACGTAAAATATAACGTAATTGTCCTTTAGATTGTAAAGCAAGTGTGACATACATCATTTCCTTATGTAGTGTTTGACTTTCACGGATTGCTTGGCCGGTTTCATTGCCATCCAATATCGCTTTAACTTCCGGACGATTTTTGCGGGAATCATCTTGTAATTGGGATTCAAACGTATCAAATAGAATTTTTCTGGTTTTGCCATCAATTAATGTAAGTCGCTCATTTTTATTTTGGACATATTGTGGAGCGAGCTGGATGATTTTTTCTGCCTGATTTTGGCTGATGCGACTTAGCGTTTGGGCTTGTTCAATCAAAAAGCGATTTTGCTGCGTAATGACTTGTTGGTTATAAAAATAATGAATCAGTTGCCAGCTAAATAAGTAAAGAATGATCAGACCAATTCCCCAAAGTAGGGCTTCCTTATGCAGATATTTTTTCATAAAAAAATATTTGTCGCGGAAACCCACTACCTTTAGGTGGTGGGAGGAGCGACTATCTCCTTTCTTTTTTTATAATTTTATGCTATATTTTCTAATTTCTTAGTTGTAACGATCCATGATTTTCTAGCAGATATTCTGTGACAATTCTTTGCTTTAGGAGTTTTTTGACCTTTAGACATATGATTAAAAGAAATTGTTTGTCCGTAAATATCCATTAAAGTGAAATAACCAGATGTTCGTCTTCCTTTAATGAAATATTCGTTACCAAAATATCTTACTTTGTCATATTTTTTAAATCCGTCAATTTTACCTTTTGGAATAGTCTTTTCTGAACGAATACCTTTTGTACGTTGAAAATCACCTTTAGGAATACAACGTTTAATCATTAGATTACATGCAAAATTCACTTGATTTCCAGCAGTTGCAATGACTGCTGCGTCTACATAATGTTCTTTAGGTAATCCTAAATTTAAACGATTTGCTTTGGTGACATACCCAAATGTTTCAATCGCATCTGGATATAATTTTAAAAGTTGTACACGAATGCTATTCATCTGCGTTGCGTATTTCAAAGCATTTTTTAAAGAACCTTCAAAATTCGGATGAATCAATCCTTTATGCAGTTTAACATGGCAACTATGACAAAGCGTAACTAGGTTGTTTTCTTCGTCAGAGCCACCTTGACTTCTAAAGACAATGTGATGAACTTCTAAGCGTTCGTTTTTAGGCTTTTTATTACAAATTTGACAAGTATGATTGTCTCTTACTAAAACTCTTGCTTTCGTATTTTCAAAACCGTAATTCGGACCTTGTTGATAGCCCCATGGTTTTACTTTTGGATTCACCAAACTAGGGTTTTTCATTAAATGTGGGTCGAATGTTCCTGTTTCAAAAATTAATTTTGCAATAGGTAGAATGCTTTTAATAAATTCAATTTCTTTTTGATGACTATGCAATTTACTAGTCATTGTTGGACTAAAACGCTCTTTACGTTTTGAGTTTTTACGATTGTTGAACCGTGCTTTACGATAACGTGTCTTACGGTTACGTCGATTGCAACGATACATACGTCGTTGATCCATTTTCTTTTTAATTGAATTGTTCTTATCTTCTCTTAAAGTCACTTCAGAAGTGTAAAGAATATTTCCTTTTTCATCTGCAACGGCTGTTGCAAACGTTTGACTACCAGTATCTACACCTAAGGTTAAAGCTTGTGTGTAGGTAGTTGTTTCATACGTCAATTTAATCGTAAAAGGTTCTCGATATTTGACTTTTGCTTTTCCTTGTTTTAACAATAAACGTGCGATGACGTTGCTACAAGGCATTAAAGGTTCGTTATCGATAGATAAAACATATACCATGAACCAGTCACTCCTTTAAAATAAAAACATTTAAAAACGCTGCTTAAAAGCAGGTAATGCGTACTTAAATCATACTATTACCATATGATTTTTTCCGTCTTCAACTCGACAATGATAATTAAGCTTTTTAGATATACGTCACAAGGCTTTGCTTACTCCAACCTAACTTAAACGTATATGAAAGAGCATTGGTCTGTTGCGTCAACCAAAGGTGTCATGACTTAACTATCGTAGTATATATTTCTATATACTGAGTCTGGTAAACTATTTAATGGAAGCCACATACCCTTGGGTATGTGGTAGTTTACTTGTCCGGCTCCTGAAATTTATAGCCAAAACCGCGGACTGTGACTAAATATTGCGGTTTTTTCGGATCCACTTCGATTTTTTCCCTTAGATGACTAATATGCACATCGACAATCCGTGTTTGACCATCAAAATCAAAATTCCAAATACGTTCAAGCAAGGTATCACGATTGATGACACGATTTTTACGTTGCATAAAATACACTAAGAGTTCAAATTCTTTAGGGGTTAAAGTAATTTCTTGGCCCCGCACTTGGACTTGGTAGTTTGCTAAATCAGCGATAATTTCACCAATTTGTAAGGTTTGTCCTTCTTGGTCACTGGCTATTGGATGAATAGGAGTTTGCTCTTTTTTCACATCAACTCTGCGAAAAATAGCTTTCATACGTGCCAGTACTTCACGCGGACTAAATGGCTTGGTTAGATAATCATCTGCGCCAATCTCAAGGCCTAAAATCCGATCAATGGCATCATCTTTAGCGGTAAGCATCAAGATGGGACTGTCGACTTTTTCTTGACGGAGCTTTTTGGTGATTTCTATGCCATCCAGATACGGCAACATCACGTCTAAAATGATAAAATCAAAAGCTTCTTGCAAGGCGAGTGCTAAACCTTTTTGACCATCTTCGGCTAAAGTGACTTGATAACCTTCTTTTTGTAAATTAAATTGTAATAGGGTACGAATAGATTCTTCATCATCGACAACTAATACTTTTTTCATAAAAACCTCCAAATGATTTTCTGTTTCCATTTTACCATTAAGGACTATGGAAAACCACAAAACAATGATATAATGAAAAATGTTAGTCAATCTTATTTAGAAAGTAGTTAGAAATCATGATTGGAATTAGTGCTTGTCTGGGTGGTGTGTGTTGCCGCTATGATGGACGGATGCAAAAAATCAATCTAATAAAAGAACTGATAGCCGCCAATGAAGCTGTCTTAGTTTGCCCTGAGGTGATGGGTGGTTTACCGATTCCGCGCGTGCCGGCTGAGATCGTCGGTGGCGATGGTTTTGATGTCTGGCAAGGAAAAGCCAAAGTCATCAACCAGAATCAAGAAGATGTCACCGAAAGCTTTAAACTTGGGGCGAGAGTAGCTTATGAAAAGTTACAGGCGCAGCAAGTGACAACCTTAATTTTAAAAGAGCGCAGTCCTTCTTGTGGTAAGTCACAAATTTATGATGGCACTTTTTCAGGTACGAAGAAGACAGGTTTCGGAGTAGCCACGGCTTATTTTATCCAAAAAGGGATGCAAGTTTATAGTGAGGCAGACTTACCAACCATACGCTCACAAAGGGGGATTTTACTTGGAGATTGAAAAAACAAATCGCATGAACGCTTTGTTTGAGTTTTATTCGACGCTTTTGACGACCAAGCAGATGAACTATATGGAATTATATTATGCGGACGACTATTCTTTAGGTGAAATTGCTGAGGAGTTTGAAGTGAGTCGGCAAGCCGTTTATGATAATATCAAGCGGACCGAAAAAATTTTAGAAGACTATGAAAAAAGATTACATATGTATTCAGATTACATGGTGAGAAGGCAAGTCTATGGGCAGTTTCAAGAATATATCTCCAGTCACTATCCAAAAGACGAGACCTTGCAAAGTTTTATCAATGAATTACAAGCAATAGAGGATTAATAGATAAGGAGTTTTTTATGGCATTTGAAAGTTTAACGAAGAGATTACAAGATGCGATGAGTAAATTACGTCGCAAAGGGAAAGTAACCGAAGCCGATGTAAAAGAAATGATGCGTGAGATTCGTTTGGCCTTACTTGAAGCCGATGTGAACTTACAAGTCGTGAAAGAGTTTACTAAAAATGTTCGCGAGCGGGCTGTTGGGGCAGAAGTTTTAGAAAGCTTATCCCCAGCGCAACAAGTTGTGAAAATCGTTGATGAAGAGTTAACGAAGATGTTAGGTTCTGAAACGGCTGAATTAATTAAGTCACCAAAGATTCCTACAGTTATTATGATGGTCGGGTTACAAGGGGCTGGTAAAACAACCTTCACAGGGAAATTAGCCAATCATTTAATCAAAAATGAAAAAGCACGTCCATTACTGATTGCAGGTGACGTATATCGACCAGCTGCGATTGACCAATTAAAAGTTTTAGGCGAACAGTTAAAAGTGCCTGTTTTTGAGATGGGTACTGAGGTTTCACCTGTTGAGATTGTGCGTCAAGGGATGGAAGTTGCCCGTGAAAAACGCAATGACTATGTGTTAATCGATACGGCCGGACGTCTGCATATCGATGAAACTTTGATGGATGAGTTAAAACAAATTAAAGAAATCGCCCAACCAAATGAAATTCTTTTAGTTGTCGATGCCATGACCGGTCAAGATGCGGTGACTGTAGCGGATAGTTTCAATCAACAGCTAGGTATTACCGGGGTGATTATTACCAAACTTGATGGGGATACTCGTGGCGGTGCGGCATTATCCATTCGCTCAGTTACGGGTGCGCCGATTAAATTTACTGGTACTGGTGAAAAATTAACAGACCTTGAAGTATTCCACCCTGATCGTATGTCTAGTCGTATCTTAGGGATGGGGGATTTATTAACCTTAATTGAAAAAGCCCAACAAGATTACGATGAGAAAAAAGCGGAAGAACTAGCCCGTAAGATGAAGGAAAATAGCTTTGACTTTAATGACTTTATCGAGCAGCTAGATCAAGTGATGAGCATGGGACCATTGGAAGATTTGATGAAGATGATTCCAGGGATGAGCACCATGCCAGGAATCGAAAATCTAAAAGTGGATCCAAAACAAATTGCTAGACAAAGAGCCATTGTGATGTCCATGACTCCCCAAGAGCGTGAAAATCCTGACTTACTCAATCCAAGTCGTCGTCGAAGAATTGCTGCTGGATCAGGAAACAGTGTGGTCGAAGTCAACCGCATGATTAAGCAGTTTAAAGAAGCCCAAAAAATGATGCAACAAATGACAAATGGTAACTTTAATATGCCAGGTATGGACCAAATGTTTGGCGGAGGCATTAAAGGAAAATTGGGCAAAATGGCGATGAACCGCATGATTAAGAAGAATAAAAAGAAAAAGAAGAAAAAACGTAAATAAACGAACAACCACCAGTATGCTATCTTTGACTGGTGGTTGTCTATTTTATTTCATCATTTTGTAACAATTCTTCCCTGATTTAATTCAATGAGTTCGTTCGTTATTCCTTGTAACGTTCGATCATCATGGGTAGCTATCAGGATGGTTTTTCCTTTCTCTTTTAATTGCAACATTTTTGATTGAAAACGTTCAATACTTTCTTTATCTAAAGCATTAGTAGGTTCATCTAGTAGCAGTAATTCTTGCTCTTCCATTATGGCTTGGATGATTGCTAATTTTTGCTTCATTCCTAGTGAATAATTTTTTACTTTATCATTTCGATGTTCATACAGTCCAAAATAATTTAACTCTTGAAAAATCAACTCTTCATTATAAGCATTATCCATTTCTGCCAAATATCGCAGATTTTCTAAGGCAGTTTGATGGAGAATAAAGCCAGGTGTTTCCAAAATAAGCCCAGTAGATACAGGTAATTCTTCGCCAAACTTAACTTGTTGACCATTGATTTTAACTTCTCCTTGGTCTAATTTCATAAATCCACAAATTGCTCTAAATAGCATACTTTTTCCTGAACCATTAGAACCGATTATGCCATAGATATGTCCTTTTTCTAAATTTAAGTGAATATCACTGAGAATGGGTTTACTTTTAATCGTTTTTGATATGTGATTTAATTCAATATAACTCATTGCCATCCCTCCTAAATAAATTCGTAATTTTGATATTTGTGATAAGCATAAATGGTTATGAGAGTGAGTAGTCCGATTTGTATGATTAGAGTAATATAGAAGTGATTTAATATCTGTCTTGAAAAAATGGCTAATAGCAACAAATAACTAAGACTAAGTGTATAGCCAAGATAGAGCGTATGAAACATCGAACAAAGTTGGCATATATTAAATAATAAAACTAGTAGAATAATAGAATAGATAAACCAACTATCAAAGGTAACTGTTGAAACACTCAGTATAAATGGGAATAAAACGCATAGAACCAGATAAATGCCGCAATAAATACATTGTAGTATTTGGCAAGCAATAAAATGGGATTTTCGATAATTCTTTCTAATCAGAAAAAAAGCATTATCTTCAAATAGAAAAGTATGAAAGAGATTTACAGGTAATAATAGACCGATTAATAAGAGTAAAATCTCAAAAATTTGACTATTGATAATAGCACCGATATCTTCTTGATAAACAGGTAGATAGCTTAATAATGAACTAGGTATTTGATCAAAAAAGACAGTGGATAGATATATCACTATAATAAAAAATATAGCTATCATTAGTCGATAAATGGCATTTTTACTAAGTAATTGTATGAAATGATGAAATTCTCTGTTAAATCGTTGAATCAATAAAATCACTCCTCATACAAGTGAAAGCAAAGAAGGTTAAGAAAACAAACGAAAGACCGATATTTAGTAAACTAGCTGATAGTAACTGTGAGAAATTAGCAACGACTTCAGGATGAAGCCAGTTTATGAATTGATCAAGAGTAGGACTATTGGTTCTGAATATTAATTGAATGCTTAAAAGAGCAATGATTAAGAAACTATTGCCTAAAAAGGTACTTCTGATAATTTTACCTATCCATAAAATCAAACTATTTAATAGTAATAAATTTGCTAGACAAGCAAGGTAGACACCTATAATAAGTGTAGGCGGCTGTTCATATTTCCATACTAGACAAGGTATTACAGATAACAATGGATAGAGAATGGCTAGCTTTAGTAATATCATGATATTTTTTAAATAAAAATGATATAAACCTTTACGAGTTATCTCGAAAGCAGTGTGTTTTTGAATCAATAAGGCGCCAAAAATAATATAAGGTAATTGAATCCACCAATAATGATAGATTCTATTAAAGAAGTAGATGTTCTTGCTATATGGCCGCGACCAATAGTAGCATTGGTAGCCAGTGATAATCAAAGTAAACAACAGAATGAAGCCTTGAACAATGATAGACAAGTTTTTCCAACGTTTATAAATCATCCGCATTCACCTTTTTAACTAGAATAACTGATACAACAGTAAAAAGTAAAATGAAATTACTAATCATACCAATAAGTATATTAGGAAATCCACCGCTGATTCCTATGTGAAAGAAGACGCTACACCCAAACTCAGGCTGTCCAAGTAAAGCAACGATAAAGTAAAAGACAATCAATAGTACAAACGGTAAGAAAATGTCAATATGCTTTTTATTATAAATACTCGTACAGGCAACTCCTAGTAAACCGAGTAGACCACTATAAACGAATAGCGCAAATATTAATAAAATAATGAGCAAAACAGGAGAGAAAACATATAAATGTGAAAGATAAGAGTAATTATCAATGATAGGATAATTGCTTGTGATGCTTACCTTTTGGAAATGAGGATTCACCATTATCGCCAAAAGCATACTAACTAAAAAAGGGGATATCCCACTGATACCAGAATAGCAAAATGTTTTTAGATAAATTTTTCGTAGATATTTCTTTATGCCAACTCGAGCATAGCACATTTGATCAAGGTGGCTGATATGATTGTCAGAATAAAGATAAGATCCACCAATGCAAGCCAGGAACGGTAAGCACAACAAATATAATTGAGAACCGTAACCAATAGAATCAAAAAGTAGTGTGTAATGTAGGAAGTTTTGAGGAATATTCATCATCTTCCAAGGATTAGTCGTGGTATATTGAACCGCAGTAAATACTAGACTAAGTAATAAAACGAAAGAAAAACGAAAATATACGGTACGAGATTTCATAAAATCACACCTCTCATTAAATATTTCAATTTTATATTAGCACAATAAAAGAATAATTAAAATACTTAAAAATTTTTAAATCATAGTATAATGTAAGCGAAAACAAAATAAAGGAGAGATTCACATGATGAAGAAATTGTTATTAGCTTTTATGGTAAGTGCGGTTGTGTTTTTGGGATTAGGTGGATTTGTTTTAGCTAATAATCATTCTGATACTAGCTGGGGTGGTATCTTACCTAGATTTCAAGGAAACTTTTACACAGGTGCCCGTGAAAAGCAAGATGCAACATCTGCTTATATCAAATTAAATTACTGTGGTAAAGGTGGAGTAAGGTCTTGGGTACAGATGTCAGACGGTACAGAAGTTGATTCTCCAAAAGTTAATGTTTTAGTTGGACAAAGTAGAAAGCTATCGAATTATGCATATGAAAGATATGCAAGGTATGGAAAAGTGTATGTTCGATTAGCTATTGAATCTAATTATGTTAATCCTGTAACAATCGAAGCAGGTGGAGTTTGGAGTCCTGATTCAGTATAAATATTACTATCAATTTGAATATAAATTAGCTTTAGCCACCAGACTTTCAACTAAACTGGTGGCTATTATCTTCTTATTCGTTAATAAAGGAGGATCTGATGAACCCAAAAGCGAAACGATTATATGAGCTCATCCATAAAATTTACAATCAATCCGCTTATCCACTTTCGCATGTAGAAAAGCAGGCATTTTTTGAGGCGGCTAAAAAACTAACAAACAATCAAGAACGCATTAGTCTGATTGCGTATCGCTTATATCCGACAGTGGAAAAGGCTGCTCAAAGATATCAAAGTTATAAGGAATTACAATACTTGAAAAAATTACTTCTAAAATATCGTTGGAAATACTATTTAGGTGTGGTTTTGCCAAGTGTCTTTATTCGATAATTCATTGGGGGTTAGTTTATGACTAGACTTATTTTTTTTGCATTGTGTCTAATTATTCGTTACAATGAATTTATCTTATTGAAAGGAGTTTTTTATGCAACGATTAAAAATACAACATTTGATTGCAACTGGGATTTATACAGCGTTATATTTTATTTTGATGGCACTTTGCTTACTGGTTTTGCGCTTTACGATTCCTGGTTTTCATAATTTATTGCTTCCTGGTGTGACCGCGCTATTTACTGGACTGATTTATTTAATTTTAATCGCTAAAGTTCAACGTTTTGGTGCCATTTCAATTATGGGTAGTGTGATTGGCCTATTATTTTTAATGACCGGCCATTTTACTCTAGCTTTCTTACCAAATATTGTTGCGGCCATTTTGGCGGATTTCATTCAATTTAAAACGAATTTGCCAATCAAGGTAAGAACGATGCTAAGTTATACCGTGTTTAGTTATGGTTTAGTTGGACCGCTTTTGCCACTTTGGTTTATGCGTCAAGCTTACATTGATGCGTTACTTGCTCGAGGAAAAGATCAAAAGTATATTCATTTCGTCTTTGAACATGTGACCCAACAGATGTTTATTGTGAGTTTGTTAGCGATATTCATTGGTAGTATTGTTGGCATTTCGTTTGCTTTTCGTTTGTATCAAAAACATTTTGCTACTCGTTTTGGACAGATTTATGAATAAAAAATCGTTATCCATTGATCCTCGGGTTAGTTTATTTTATGTCTTATTGGCAAGCTTGTTTTTAATCTTTCCTTTTCAGCTAAGTGTGCAGTATTGTTTCTTTGGTGTTGTGGCAGGTGCGCTATTACTCATAGGAAAATATCGCCAAGTTCTCTGTTACTTACTCATCTTTGTTGTCTTCGTGGTGCCTATAGCTATCCGCCATCCGATATTAGCGCTGATTCGCGACTTTTTAGCTATTGGTTTTGCGCGTATGTTGCCACTTTTTATGACGATGAGTTTGGCGATGGACCGTCAATCAATGGGGAAGTGGCAGGCGGCGATGGCGAAGATGAAGATGCCCAATTTTCTCTTTATTCCACTAGTGGTTTGTATTCGATTCATTCCGACATTTATTCAAGAAGGTAAACAAATTGCGCAATCTTTGAAATATCGTGGATTAGCCCAAAACTGGCGTCAGATTCTCTTTCATCCATGGCAGTTTTTTGAGTATTTTGTTATTCCGTTACTTTCTTCCAGTGAGCAAGTCATTATGGATTTATCCAGTAGCAGTCTCATTCGATGTATTCAAAATACCAATCCCAAAACGAGTATTTATCCTATTCGTTTGAAAATGTTAGATTATTTACTATTCCTAATTGGACTAGGAATGATTGGAGGTCAATTATGGTTGCACTCATTGATTTAAAGAATCTAGAATACCATACACCTAATCAGGAGTGTTTGCTAAAAGGGATTGATTTTCAACTTTTTCCAGGTGAATGTGTACTGATATGCGGAAAAAGCGGAAGTGGCAAAACAACCCTTTTGAATGTTTTAAGTGGATTGGTTCCAGAGTTATTTGAAGGGCAACTGGCTGGTCAAGGACAAATGTTAGGGCAACAATTTCCAATCAGTGATTTTCCTAGTCATGCGGAGAAAATCGGTCGCGTATTTCAAAATCCTAAATCCCAATTTTTTACCAGCGAGGTACTAAGTGAGTTAGCCTTCAAGATGGAAAATTTAGGACTTTCGCGTGAAATGATGCAAGAGAAGATCCAGCAAGTCGCTACCTTTTTTGAGATTGAGGCATTTTTAGCGCAACCTTTATATCAATTGTCAGGTGGACAGAAGCAAACCGTTGCCTTCGCTAGTAGTTTGTTGCCAGCTTGCCAAGTCTTATTTTTGGATGAAGTTGCTAGCAATTTAGACAAAACTGGATTGGCCAAATTAAAGCAGACGTTAAAACATTTGAAACGCTCGGGTGTCGCTCTTGTATTGGTAGAACACCGTTTAGATTATTGTTTAGATTTGATTGATCGCATCTACGTATTAGAAAATGGTCAACTAAAGCAAGAATTATCCGCTGCAGAATTAAAAACTTATTCCACAAACGAATTGGCTGGATTTGGTTTACGACATTGGCAAGCTGCGGTAAACCAGCTAACCGTACAAATGGAAAAGAAAGAAGCGACCATTCAATTACAGCTAGAAAATCTCTTCTTTGCCTATCCAAAGCAAAAAGAAAAGCAAATTGCCATTCCATCATTGACGTTAGATAACCGTCAAATCATTGGACTCGTCGGTGAAAATGGTGCGGGTAAATCCACTCTAGTACAGTTGTTAACCGGATTGCTAAAGGCTAAGCAAAGTCGAATTACTTTAAACGGTCACTTGATGCGCCCAAAAGACTTGTTGGCGCAAAGTTTTCTTGTCCGTCAAGAAGTGAGTTTGCAATTATTTTTTGAAACTGTAGCAAAAGAGCTGACCTTTCAAGCAAAAAGGCTAGCATGCTACGACGAAATTGTTGCAGCTTTTGGATTAGAACAACTATTGTCTCGACATCCGCAGAGTTTATCTGGAGGGGAGAAACAACGCGTTGCCATCGCCAGTGCTTTGCTATCAGGAAAGTCTTGTCTTTATTTTGATGAGCCTACGAGTGGTTTAGATGCGCTTCAGATGCAGCAAGTCAGCCAGCAATTAAGATTTATCCAACAAAATTATCCAGTCTTAATCGTGGTTATCAGCCATGATCAACCATTTTTAAGCCAGACCTGTGATCGAATCCTTAAGTTAGAGAAGGGACGTATCACACCTGCATAAAGCATTCATTAAGCGATTGTCTATCAGTAGAAGGGATAGATAATCGCTTTTTTTCATCTTCTGTGTATTTTTTTCTGATTTTCTTGTTTCTCTTTCTTCAGAAAATAATCTTTTTGTAGAAGGAATCCGCCATTTTTTAACGTATTTTGTGCCTTTTTTAATGATAAATTTTTAGGAGGCAGCTCACCTAATATCCATTTATCATCTGAAGTTCCAAAAGACTCTTTAGACATCTCTGAAAAATTAAATATCACTTTCTCAATGACTACACTTTGTTCAAATTTTTCCTTTGTTTTAATTCCTTGTTTTCCTTTAAATTTTTGAGCAACCCCATGATAATTTTTCTTTGCTTCTTCTTTATTATTTAGATGAATTCGTTGATACATAGTTGATAATTCAATTGAATAGCCTGTAACTTGTTCGCCATGATATTGTAAGACAACTGTTCTTGTTGGTGTTTCAAAATTATCATAGTGAAACCATTTTTCTTCCTGAATCGTAAAAGATGATTTCTCCCCAACGATTAGTAGAATGTAATTCAATGTAAGTTAATACATAACCAATGATAATCACAAAAAGAAATCGAAAACTAAAAATATTGCGTATAATTTGTGATTTTACAAGTCTTAAATTCGTTTTGACACCTCCTCGTTATCCATTTTTCTCCAAATAAATAAGCTGGCATCCCTAGATTTGTTGCAAGTCTTTTTGTTTGACGCGACGATTTTTATAGCCGTATGGATCGTTGACATAAAAGTATTGTCCGTGCAAGCCAGTAATAACAGCAGAATGGATTTTTGGCGTAACTATCCGAGTGCCATTTTTTGTTGGCCATTCGATAAAATCACTATCATTTGGTACCTTTAATTCTAAAGTAGCTAATATCCACACGGGGGTTGACTGGTTAATGAGTTTTTTCAACTTAGTAAATGAAATAGGTTCGTCATGCACGGTATAGTTATCGCCAACGATTTGTTCGGCAACAGCTTTGATGGGAGCAGACCATACGCCCATCGCTTGTTTGCCTTCTTTTATATTGCCGACAAATCCTTCATTGGGATCGCCATAATACGTGTCATCAACTTTTAGTGGCACATAGTTTAATTGTTTGGCTAATTGATTTTTATTAACGTGATAGCCATAATATCTTAAAAGCATAGATAGGGCAGTAATTTCGCAACCGTTTTGTAAACTAGGTTCATCAAATTGACTTTCCAAAGGCACATCCATTTGCATTTTTGGACCGAAAGAAAATTTTACCTCAAGTCCTACTACTGTATTTTCTAATTGTGTCACCAAATCATCAACAATTGGACTGTGATTGTCTTTTAATCTTAGAAAGAAAAATAGTAGTAGGATACACAGCAACAATAATAACGCCAATTTCTTCGCTTTTTTCATGGTTATCACTTCCTCGTTGTATGCCTATCTTGGTGTTTTTGCCAGATTTTTACCCAACTTTGATAATAGACTGTAATGAAAATGAACAAAACACAGGCGATGAATATTGGTAAATTTGCCCACCATAGATAAAAATTGGTTATCAACTGCTCAGCAAAGTAGAAGATAGTGACTAAAAGTATCAAAACGCCAGCTACTACGAATCGAAACTGTGGTAGTAAGACTACTAAATTGCTTATCTCAGTTGATTGTTTTGTAAAACTATAACTTGCTAGAAAAATTAATCCTAAACTGATCAAACAGATGGTTACTAATAAGTAAGGATGAATACTGTAAAAATTAGCAGAAAAACGCAAGGTGTTCAAATATCTCGCCCAATTAGGATAATAATTCATCAAAAATGTAAATTCCTTAAAATAATACACCACAAACAACAAACTAAAAGGTGCAAAAAATGAGTGTCCTAAAGTTGTTCCTAGGAATAAACCGATAATAAAAAAGAAATAGTAAGTTATGACACAACTCAGAATCGCACAGATAATTTGCAATAAATTCCAGTTGAGATACTTAGCAGGAATTGTTACGGCTAATAATATTTCCGCACAGATATTACTAAAGAGAGTGATTCCACAAATCCATGCACTGTAAAATAGAAATTTGCTAAAGAAAATTTTCCTTCTATCATAATTGGTAAATAAAAACTGATTAAATTTCGTTTTGTAATCAAAAAAGAAAGTAGCAAATCCCAAAGATAAAAATAGTAAGACATATAATAGATAGGTGTTGTTACTGTATTTATTGATTTCTTGTAAGGCAAAACTTATATGTTCTGCAAATGCATTTATCGGGTGTATTTTATCGTCTTTATTATGCAATGTTAGGCTATTGGTTACCATTGCTTGTCGTTGTTGTGCAGTATAGTTATCATCTGAATAATCTTCAACAAATTTGGTTGAGTGGTAGTAATTTTCTGAAGTTTGCCAATTTTTAATTAAATCAATTCTTGGTAACATAAAGCTAACAAAAATAGCCAGACTAGCCAAGAGGATTACCCATTTGCTGCGTTTCCAATAAATTTTGTAAAGCATATTTGTTCCTCCTTAAATTTTTTCATTTCTGAGATTGGCTTCAAAGACATCGCTTAATTGAATAGGTAGTTCTTCCATGACAAGTGGTTCGAGTGCTTTGAGTTGAGTCGCCAGTTCATCGGTATAGTTTTCAAATAGTGCCACAATGACACGCCCTTGGATATCAATCGCTTTAGAATTTTGCTTGACGAGTTCTGGAATGTCCTTGCCTTTAAAGACCAGTTGAAGTTTGCGCGCCTTTTCCCGTAAACTTTCTAATTGATAATCCTGAGTAATGGTGTGTTGACTTAACAATAGCACGCGATCGATAATCGGTTCTAGCTCATTGAGTTGATGCGAAGAGACTAAGATACTGATTGGTTCATTGCTGATAGCGTCTAATAAGAGTTCCACCATTTGTTTTTTCACTAGGACATCTAAACCATCAAAAGGTTCGTCAAGTAAAATATAAGTAGCCTTAGAACTCATTGCTAAAATAAGTAAGAATAATTTTTGCATCCCCTTAGAAATTCGCTGATAGTTGCGATTAATTGGTAGATGATACGCATTGACTAATTGGGTGAATAAGTCCATATTAAATTTCGGATAACTCAATTGATAGAATCCAGCAATTTTTTTCAATGAATAAGGATTGAAGAAGTTTTCCTTTTCATCAATAAAGAATAGTTCAGTTTTATATTGTGGTTGTTCAAAAATATTTTCCCCATGAATCCAAACTTCTCCTGTATCTGCTAAGTATTGATTGCTTAGGGTACGAAAAAGGGTGGTTTTTCCTGAGCCATTGCGTCCAACTAAGCCGACGATTTCTCCAGGAGTTAATTCGAAGTGGATATTGCGTAATATTTCTTTTTGGTCAATCGTTTTAGATAGATTTGTGACTTTCATTTTCTGCGCCTCCTAACTCGGTGGTAATTTCGTCAATCCATTGTAAGATTTCTTGATTTTCTATTTTCAGATGTCGTGCTTCAATCATGAAATTATAAAGTTGACTTTTCAGTTGTTGAATCTTGTAAGTATCTTTTGGTAAGTCCTGTGTTTCTTTGATAAAGGTCCCTTTGCCTTTGACCGTGACGATGACTTGTTCAGCTTCTAGTTGTTTATAGGCTTTACTAACGGTATTGGGATTCATTAAGAGTTGTTTGGCAGCTTCACGAACCGAGGGGAGTTGATCGCCTGGTTGCAAAACACCTTGTATGACACTTTCTTTTACAGATAAGACGAGCTGTTCATAATAGGGTTTGCTGCTTGTTTTGTCGATACTTAACATCATCTGATTTGCTCCTTTCTATCTATTTTCACTGTCCTTCGTGTGCTATTATAACTAGTACACTTAATACAGTCAATAGGACGCTATTTCTAAAATGAAAAAAATTTAATGAAAAAATTTTAAGCTGTAAAGAAAAAACTCTTTACACCGTGGAAAAAAACTGTTAAACTAGCACATGTGATTAAAAATTATGGAGGTGTTAATTAACATGGCAGTTAAAATTCGTTTAAAACGTATGGGATCTAAAAAAGCTCCTTTCTACCGTATTGTAGTTGCTGATTCACGTTCTCCTCGTGACGGACGTTTTATTGAAACTGTAGGTACTTACAACCCATTGAAAGACCCTGCAGAAGTAACAATCAAAGAAGATTTAGTACTTGATTGGTTATCAAAAGGTGCACAACCTTCTGATACTGTTCGTAACATCCTTTCAAAAGAAGGCGTTATGAAGAAACATCATGAAGCTAAATTTGCTAAGAAATAAGGTGAATGGATATGAAAGATTTGCAAGCTTTAGTCTTAACAATCGTTCGTCCATTAGTTACTCAGCCTGACCAAGTCCAATTGGAAGTGTCTGAGTCAGAAGAATTTATTGAATACAATTTGACCGTTGCACCAGAAGATATTGGTCGTATCATTGGCAAACAAGGTCGAGTAGCAAAAGCCATTCGTACTATTGTTTACAGTGTACGTGTAAATGGTCCAAAGAAGGTTCGTTTAAATATCTTAGACGGCAAAGAGTAATGATGAAAAGAAAAGACTGGGACTCAATAAGTTCTAGTCTTTTTTAGTACAAGGATGTGAGCCGGGACGATCAGCTCCAAGCATAAGGTTATCAATCAACTTGGGCAAATACGAGAAAATTCATGTGTTACCTTCTGCTAAGAAAATCGGATGAAAGGAGATTTTCTTAAGCAGGAGGGTGAATTTTCCGAGTATTTAGTTGATTGATACTGATAAAGCTAAGTTTTTCCGGAATGTCAGGAAAATCCACCATATTTTAAGATTTTCCTAGACAGGCCGGCTTAGATGCACAGGAGCTTCCCGGCGAACACAGATTAGTACAAGGATGTGAAGCGACTCGATCAGCCACGAGCGGATAAGTTTGTCCAGAACGTCGGGAAAGTCCGAGAAGTAAAGACTTTCCCAGACGAGAATGTCTTACGCCGAAGTGGCTAGTCGCTGAACACCGTCTAACTCAAGGATGTGAGCCGGGACAAGATGAAGGATATGAGGAGGGATACTGATGGATTTTTGGATTATGTGTTTTGTGGTTGTGTGTCTTTTCATTGCTTTATTCAAAGTCAAATCTAAATTGCTGAAATTACTATTTTTGATCATCATCCTCTTTTTACTTTGGGTTTATCAGAGTGAATGGATGACGATGGTCCAGCAATTAAAGTCAGGTTCTCCTAAACTCATTGATTTACAGACTTTCAAAGATTGGTTGAATCATGGACTAGAAAAAATAAGACAGTTTGTTTCGCAATATATTTAAAATAGTAAGAAAGGAATGAGAGTAATGACGGAATTTTACAATGTTGGTAAGATTGTGAATACGCATGGTATCCGAGGAGAAGTCCGCGTGATTTCCCAGACAGATTTTCCAGAAGAGCGTTATCAAGTCGGCAATCAACTCACTTTATTTAGGGCTAAACATGAGCCGTTGACACTAACGATTACCAGTCACCGTAAGCATAAAAACTTTGACTTATTAACTTTTGAGGGCTATACGAATGTCAATCAAGTAGAAGCTTTTCGCGATGGCATTTTAAAAGTTTCGAGTGAGGATTTATCTGAATTAGCTGAAGGTGAATTTTACTACCATGAAATTATCGGATTAAGTGTCATTGATGAAAAGGGTGAAGTAATCGGGAAGGTTCAGGAAATTTTATCTCCAGGTGCGAATGATGTGTGGGTAGTCAAACGTCCAGGGAAGAAAGATTTCTTGTTGCCATATATTGAGCCGGTAGTAAAAGAGATTAATGTCGCAGAAGGCTTTGTGAAAGTGGAATTGTTAGAAGGGTTGATGGATGATGAGGATTGATGTCTTAACTCTTTTTCCAAATATGTTTACCAATCCTTTAGGTGAATCGATTATCGGGAAGGCCCAAGAGAAGGATTTGTTAGAGCTTCATGTGCATAATTTCCGTGATTATTCAGACAACAAGCATCAAACCGTTGATGACTATCCATATGGTGGCGGTGCGGGCATGCTTTTGAAGGTTCAGCCCATCTATGATAATTTAAAGGCGATTGAAGCACAAACACCGGATGTCAAGAAGCGAATTATTTTACTTGATCCGGCGGGAAAACCCTTCAATCAAAAAATGGCTGAAGAATTTTCTAAAGAGGAGCAGCTTGTTTTTATTTGTGGTCATTATGAAGGCTATGATGAACGTATTCGAACTTTAGTGACGGATGAAGTTTCTTTAGGGGACTATGTGCTGACCGGGGGCGAACTCGGGGCGATGGTAATGATTGATGCAACAGTCCGCTTATTGCCAGATGTTTTAGGCAATCAAACTTCTGCTCAAACGGATTCACATTCGACCGGGTTGTTAGAGCATCCACAATATACCCGACCAGCGAATTTCAAGGGGATGGAGGTACCGTTTGTCTTAACGAATGGTAATCATAAATTAATAGAAGAATGGCAATTAAAAGAATCATTGCGCAGAACCTATTTACGTCGTCCAGATATGCTTGAAAAATTGGATTTAACCAAACAAATGGCTAAACTACTAGCTGAGGTCAAACAAGAAGAAGCACAAAAAGATATTGAAGAATAAAGAAGGCAAGCGGGTAGGCAGGCTATCCGTTTGTTTTTTTGCTATAGAAAGAAAAAACCACTCACCAAATGGGCAAGTGGTTTGTGTCGATAAATTAACGACGGATTTCTTTAATACGAGCTGCTTTACCGTGTAATGCACGTAAGTAGTAAAGTTTCGCACGACGTACTTTACCGTAACGTACTACTTCGATTTTAGCTACACGAGGTGTGTGTAATGGGAATGTACGTTCAACACCAACACCGTTAGAAATCTTACGTACTGTGTAAGTTTCGCTAATGCCAGCACCACGACGTTTGATTACTACACCTTCAAAAATTTGGATACGTTCACGTGAACCTTCCACAACTTTTGCGTGTACACGTACAGTATCACCAGGACGGAATGCTGGGATGTCTGAACGTAATTGTTCTTGAGTTAATTCTTGAATTAATGGATTCATTTCTTCTTTCTCCTTATACCAAATATTCTTAAGACTTTATAAGGCCCCAGCGGAATATAGTAATTAACGAGCAAACACGCTCAAAAAGTATATTAACATATTTTGCGCAGTGCTGTAAAGAGAAAATTCTTGTCAGACAGATGTTTTTTTGAAAATCTCTAGGCTGTTTCAGAAATAATCAGTGAGAGTTACGACTTTTGTAGCCAACCAAATTCAATTAGCCCAACAACGCTTGAATGATTTGCGTACACAATATCAACTAACCGCCTTTGTATCCTTTAATTATGAAAAAGTTTTATTGCCAGCAGTGGCGGGATATCCTGAGTTGACGATTCCGTTTGTCCAAGTGGAGGGTGAACCGCAGGGCGCTACCTTTATCGGCTTTAAAGAGGAAGATGCTACCTTGCTGCAAATTGGCTATGCTTTTGAACAAGCGACGAAGCTAAGAGTTTTACAATCATAATTTGTTTTAGTACAGCGACTAATCTTTTAAGAAAAAGGTCGTTGTACTATATTTTTGCGCTAATTTTTGCTATGCTAGGAATGTTGATTTTTTTAAGAAGGGAGTTATGATTTTGCGAAAAACAAATGTGGGCCTAGTGACAGTGGCAATTTTTGTGGCGACTTTCATGACGGCGGTAGAAGGGACCATTGTGACGACTGCGATGCCTACCATTGTCGGTTCGTTACACGGGATTGAGTTAATGAACTGGGTCTTTTCGATTTATCTATTAACCAGTGCGATGTTAACCCCAATTTATGGAAAACTAACGGATAAAATTGGCCGCAAACCTGTTTTCATGGTGGGAACTTTGCTTTTTATTATCGGTTCAGCACTCTGTGGCATGAGCTTTAATATGCATACGTTGATTTTAGCGAGGGCTTTACAAGGAATGGGTGCTGGTGCATTAATGCCGGTTTCATTGACTTTGTTGGCGGACCTTTATCCAATTGAACAGCGTACAAAGGTCATGGGTTATAATTCAACGATGTGGGGAATAGCTAGCGTGATTGGGCCATTAGCTGGTGGATTAATTGTTGATACAGTTGGTTGGCATTGGATTTTCTTTATTAATGTGCCAATCGGTTTAGTGCAACTATTCTTAGTTTTTATGAGTTTACATGAAGAAAAACGCGTGCGTGAAACGAAGAAAATGGATCTTTTCGGTAGTGTTGTTTTGATGTTGGTCTTGCTTAGTTTATTAGCTGGTTTCCAATTATTAAGTGATCAAGGATTGGGTTGGCTGGTCATGAGTTGCTTTATTGCTAGTGTGCTATTTTTTGTATTATTCATCTGGGTGGAAAAGCGCGCCGAAGATCCAATTATCACATTTAGTTTGTTTAGAAATCCTTTATTTGTTGGCGTCAATTTAATTGCGGCATTGGTAAGTGGCATCTTAATGGGGGTAGATGTGTATATTCCGATGTGGATGCAAGGTGTATTAGGTTTAGCTGCTGGAATTGGAGGCTTAGTATTAGCACCGATTTCACTATTTTGGGTTGTAGGTACGAATGTGGCCAGTAAAATGATGGCCAAACAATCTATTCAAAAGGTTGTCATGCTTGGCTTGTTGGCGATTCTTGTGACGACGATTGGTTTATTTTTCGCTCCGATGGGGATTGGCGTGTGGTATTTTGTCTTGCTGATGTTCATTTTTGGAATTGGCATGGGGATAGTAATTGTTTCGACAACGGTCTCTGCACAACAAGTTGTACCCAAAAGTCACTTGGGAGAAGCAACTTCATTTAATACCTTGGTTAGAACCATTGGACAAACGGTGATGGTAGCTGTCTTTGGTTTAATCTTTAACTTTATGACCAACCAAGAATTAGATAAGCAACATTTAGCTGGACGCACAGATTTGTTAAACCAATTTGTCAATCCAAAAACGGCGCATCAAGTGGCGAGTCGATTACATGAGATTTTACGAAAAGTGCTTTATGAAGGACTCCATGCGGCATTTTTCGTAGCTATTTTACTGGCAGTGATCAGTATGGTTTGTGTGAAAATTTATATCCGCCATCAAGTGAAATTAGGCGAATTAGAGGAATAAAAAAAGAACGGTTGGCTGACCGTTCTTTTTTATGCACTCATTTGGATTTGTAAGACATATTGCTCGAATTGGTGCTTAAAGCTATCAAAATAAAGAGCAGCTGGCACTTTTTGCGACTTTTTCCATTCATAGGCCATACCGATTAATAGCCAACTGGTTGAAGTGGTTAAAATTTCACTTTCTGGTGTGCATAATGGTTTTGGAATCGCCCGTTGTAAAATCAGTTGCAAATCTTCTCTTAATACAGGGCTGGTATAAAAACTCAAGGCTTCGACATAGTTCTTCTTGCAGATGCTAGCCATATCGGTATGAAAATCAGCCAAAATTAAGAAAATCTTCTTTAATAACTCTAAAGAAAAAGGCTCGTCTGGTAGAATTTGTTCTTGAATTTGAGCGAGTAAAGTTTCTTTAGTAATCATGTCTAGCAAGTGATATTTATCAGTAAAATAATTATAAAAAGTGGCTCGATTGATTTGTGCTTGATTGGTTATATCGGCAATTTTGATTTTTTCTAAACTTTTTTGATGCAATAAAGTAATGAAGGCCTCGATGATTTGTTGGCGTGTTTTTTTACTGCGAATATCAATAGTTGTCATGACGTTCATCCTTTCTTTTTTTCATTATATCAAGAATGGATGAATTTACCAAAAAAATGCTTTAGCGCACAAGACAAGTAATTCCTGCTTTTTCAAAGATTTTTTGATGTTCTAAGAGATCTTCTGTGTGTAGTTGGCTGACCTTAGCTAGACGATAGGGACGGTTGAGCTGTTCATATTTTTTTTCACCAAATTGATGGAAAGGAAGTAGCTCAATATTTTGCACACCATATAAAGTAAATAATTTTGCAAATTCTTTAGCATCTTCCAGGCTATCATTGTATCCTGGAATAATCGGAATCCGCACAATGATTTGATGATGCTGGATGGCATAACTGAGATTTTGCAAGATGATATCTTGTTTAACCCCCGTACCTTGGCGATGCTTTTCGTTATCATAATGTTTAATGTCAAAATAAATTAAATCAACATACTGTGCGATTTCTTGAAAGGTATCTGCTTTACAATATCCAGTCGTTTCTATAGCGGTATGGATATTTTGGGCTTTTAAGGCTTTGAGTAAATCGAGGGCAAAATCAGCTTGAAACAAGACTTCTCCACCGGATAGTGTAACGCCACCACCTGATTCTTGGTAAAAAGGAAGGTCTTTTAATACTTCTTCCATAATTTGGTCGACTGTTTGCATTTTACCAACCGTTTGCATTTTTTTCTTTTGAGGATGAAACATTTCTTCAGGATGGGCATTTTGAGATTCTGGATTGGCACACCAATAGCATCGTAATGGACAACCTTTGAAAAATACGACAGAGCGAATCCCAGGACCATCATGTAGACTAAATTTTTGAATATTGAAAATACAAGCTTGTTTAACTGAACGCATCATAGTATCCCTTCTTTCTTTCATGTTTATCTTAACACAATAAACTTCAAACGTAAATATAATTTGTTTCAAATGAAATGTGATATCTGTAAATTGAAAGGCATGCTGGTTTATGTTATGCTAGATTTGCCTGAGAAAGGATGAGGTTGATGACTAGAGAAGAAGAAATTATTGCGATTGTTAGTGAAAAGAAAAAAATAGAAGTCAATGAATTGGCTGATTTATTAAAAGTCTCACGGGTCACGATTCGAAAAGATTTAGATAAATTAGAAAGTCGGGGAATTTTGCATCGCCAACATGGTTTTGCCGTATTAAATAATCAAGATGATATCAATTATCGCCTGGCTATTAATTATGACTTGAAGCGTAAAATTGCTAAAAAAGCTGCTGAATTAGTAAAAGATGGCGAGATGGTGATGATTGAATCAGGATCGACTTGTGCACTTCTAGCAGAAGAATTAGCATATAATAAAAATGATGTGACGATTATTACCAATTCTTGTTTTATTGCTTCTTATGTACGTAAGGCAGATAGTGTCAAAATTATTTTGCTTGGTGGAGAATATCAAAAAGATTCGCAAGTCAATGTGGGGCCGCTTGTCAAAAAAGTAATCAGTGAATTTCGAGTAGATAAACTATTTGTTGGGATTGATGGCTTTGATCGTGCACGTGGTTTTACTGGTAGTGATATCACTCGAGCGGATACTGCCAACGCGATGATGCAAAGTGCCAATCAAACCATTGTGCTTACTGATTCCACCAAGTTTGAACAAATGGGTGTCATTTCTGAATTTAATTTTGCCGATATTTCGCATGTGTATACGGATGCGGGAATTGATGAAGCAACCATTCACTTTTTAAATGAGCAAGACATCCAGGTTGCGACAGTCTAAAATAAATGAGTTTTGTCTAAGTAGGTCTAGTTTCGCTAGTTTTACTTAGACTTTTTTTATTAGTTTAAGTTTTTAACTTTCATTCGTAAATATTTAAAGTTTCATTTGACAAATTGTGAAAAGATGTGCTATATTATGTGCGTAAGAAATAAATAAAGGTTTCAAATGAAGAAAAGAGGGATTTATATGTCAACTGCTGTAGCGACGCAAGATCATGTTAATCGTAAACATTTTGGAGATTTAACCCCACGGATGAATCAATATCGTGAAGAAGTTTTAGACAAGAAGCCTTATATTTGTGCAGAGCGCGCGATTTTAGCTACTGAAAGCTATAAACGGCATCAAAACGAACCTAATCTTTTGAAACGTGCCTATATGTTACAAAATATTTTGGAGCACATGAGTATTTATATTGAAGATGAGACCTTAATTGTAGGAAATCAAGCAAAATCCAATAAAGATGCACCGATTTTTCCAGAATACACCCTCGAATTTGTCTTGAATGAATTGGATACTTTTGAAAAACGTGATGGCGATGTTTTCTATATTACAGAAGAAACCAAAGAACAATTACGTTCCATTGCGCCATTTTGGGAAAATAATAATCTAAGAGCTAGAGCCGGTGCGATGTTGCCAGAAGAAGTAAAAGTTTATATGGAATCAGGATTTTTCGGTATGGAAGGTAAGATGAATTCTGGAGATGCCCATTTAGCCGTGAATTACGAAAAAGTCTTAAAATATGGATTACGCGATTTTGAAGAACGAACGAAAAAAGCTAGAGCAGCATTAGACTTAACCAAACCAGAAAATATCCATAAGTATCATTTTTACCGCGCTGTATTAATTGTAATTGATGCGGTAAGAAGCTATGCTATGCGTTTTAGTCAATTAGCTAAAGAAAAAGCTGTACAAACACAAGATGCGAAACGTAAGTCTGAATTACTTGAAATTAGTCGTATTTGTGCGAAAGTACCATATGAAAAAGCTGAAACATTCCATGAAGCGATTCAATCTGTTTGGTTTATCCAATTAATTTTGCAAATTGAATCGAACGGACATTCCTTATCTTATGGTCGTTTTGATCAATATATGTATCCTTATTACTGCCATGATATTGACGCAGGAATAATATCTGAAGACCAAGTTGTTGAATTATTAACTAACCTTTGGATTAAAACCCTAACGATTAATAAAGTTCGTAGCCAAGCCCATACTTTCAGCAGTGCAGGTAGTCCTTTATACCAAAATGTAACAATTGGTGGCCAAACAACAGATAAAAAAGATGCAGTGAATGATTTATCTTTCTTAGTATTGCGAAGTGTTGCTCAAACACGTTTGCCACAACCAAATTTGACGGTGCGCTATCATAAAAATTTAAATCCGAAATTTATGAATGAAGCGATTGAAGTAATGAAACTCGGCTTTGGTATGCCAGCTTTTAACAATGATGAAATTATTATTCCATCTTTTATCAAGTTTGGTGTCAAAGAAGAGGATGCTTACAATTATAGTGCGATTGGTTGTGTAGAAACAGCTGTACCTGGAAAATGGGGTTATCGTTGTACCGGTATGAGCTATATCAATTTTGCTAAGATATTGATGATTACGATGAATGATGGGATTGATCCTGTTAGCCGTAAACGTTATGCACAAGGTCATGGCCATTTTACCCAAATGCAAAGTTTTGATGATTTGCTTCAAGCTTGGGATCAGACTTTACGTGAATTAACCAAAATGAGTGTCATTGTCGAAAACGTGGTCGATTTAGCGATTGAAAGTGAAGTTCCTGATATTTTATGTTCGGCTTTGATAGATGATTGTATTGCACGTGGTTTAACCTTAAAAGAAGGCGGTGCAGTCTATGATTATATTTCTGCTTTACAGATTGGTATTGCGAATTTAGCTGATTCTTTAGCTGCAATTAAAAAGCTTGTCTTTGAAGAAAAGAGATTTACGACTGAACAATTATGGGATGCGTTGATTCATGATTGGCAAGGAGAAGAGAATGAAAAAATCCGTGAATTGATTATTGAAGAGGCGCCAAAATATGGCAATGATGAAGATTATGTTGATCAATTAGTTCATGATGCTTATGAAGTATATATTGATGAAATCAAAAAATATCCAAATACTCGTTATGGTCGTGGCCCAATTGGTGGTATTCGTTACTCAGGTACTTCTTCTATTTCTGCAAATGTTGGTCAAGGAAAAGGCACGATGGCTACTCCAGATGGTCGAAAAGCATGGAGCCCATTAGCTGAAGGTTGCTCACCATCACATAATATGGATCAGCACGGCCCCACTGCAGTCTTAAAATCAGTGGCTAAACTGCCAACGGAAGATATCTTAGGTGGTGTGCTCTTAAATCAAAAAGTGAATCCGCAAACATTAGCCAAGGAAGAAGATAAACAAAAATTGATTATGTTATTACGTACTTTCTTTAATACTTTGAAAGGCTATCATATTCAATATAATGTCGTCTCAAGAGAAACTTTATTAGATGCGCAAAAACATCCTGAAAAACACCGTGACTTAATTGTGCGGGTTGCGGGTTATTCAGCTTTCTTTAATGCCTTATCTAAAGCAACTCAAGATGATATTATTGCACGTACTGAACATGTCATTTAAAACTTGTAACTGAAGGTGAAAAAAATGGAACTATTATTAGATACTGCCAATTTAGAACAAATTCAAAAATATGTAGATACTTTACCAATTGATGGGGTAACCAGTAATCCATCCATCATTAAAAAAGAAGGAAAAATCGATTTTTTTGAACATTTACGCCAAATTCGGCAAATCATTGGCAAAAATCGTACCTTACATGTCCAAGTGGTTGCGACGGACTATGAAGGGATGTTGGCTGATGCGAAAAGAATCTTAAAAGGAGTGGATGATCAAGTCTATATTAAAGTACCAAGTAATGAGGTCGGCTTTAAAGTAATGAAAGAGTTGAAACGTCAAGGAATTCATATCACAGCCACGGCAATTTATACAGAATTTCAAGGGTTGTTGGCCATTCATGCAGGGGCGGATTATCTAGCACCTTATTATAATCGGATGGAAAATTTAAACATTGAGGCTAGTTTAGTGATTCAAAATCTTGCAGCTGAGATAAAGCGGGTTCATGCTGACAGTAAAATCTTAGCGGCTAGTTTTAAAAATGTCAGCCAAGTGTTACAGGCTATCAATCAAGGGGCTCAAGCTGTTACGATTGGTCCAGATGTTGTCGCTCAAGCCTTTAGTATGCCATCTATCCAAAAAGCTATTGATGATTTCTCACAAGATTGGCAAAGCATCTATCAAGATAGCTACATTCATGACTTATCATAATTGAAAATGAATCATTAACGGACATGCACCTTGTTTTCACCAAGCAAGGTGCATGTTTATTTTTTTGTTTTATGTGAAAAATTTCTTATTTATCAGTCAAATGATTGAAACTGTGTTATACTATAGTTAATAGAAAGCGCTATCAAAAAGTAGTAAGAAGGTGAGTGTATGTATGGATTAGGCGATATTCTATTTTTAACGCTCTTTGCAATGCTTGTGGTTTTTGTTGTCTTGCTAGGCATCTGGGGGCTAATGGTCGTGATGAGTAAAATCTTAAATCAAGGTGGAAAGTAGGGTGAGCATATGTCAGCAATTGTTCAACAAATGATTGAAACTTCAGGAATAGCCAATTTAACGCTGCAAAATGGAATCATGATTTTATTAGCGTGTTTCTTTTTATATTTGGGAATTAAAAAGAAATATGAGCCGTATTTAATGATTCCGATTGCCTTTGGGATGTTGTTAGTGAATTTACCTTTAGCTAATCTTATGGCCGGTGCTACCAATGGTCAACCAGGTGGCTTATTACATTATTTATATTTGGGTACGGAATTAGGGATTTATCCGCCATTAATCTTTTTATGTTTAGGAGCAGCGACAGATTTTGAACCCTTGCTTGCCAATCCTTACACGATTCTTTTAGGGGGAGCTGCCCAGTTTGGTATTTTTGCGGCCTTTTTCTTAGCAATTTTGTTTCATATGTCGCCACAAGAAGCGGCATCCATTGGCATTATTGGTGGGGCAGATGGTCCGACAGCAATCTTTTTAACCAGTCGTCTAGCACCAAATCTATTACCCGCCATCGCTTTAGCTGCTTATTCTTATATGGCGTTGGTGCCAATTATTCAACCACCGATTATTCGTGCACTAACTACAGAAAAAGAACGCCAATGTCCAATGAAAGTCACCCGTAAAGTGAGTCAAAAAGAAAAAATTATCTTTCCAATCGCTGTGACTATTTTTGTCAGTCTATTAGTTCCTAGTGCTACGACATTGATTGGTTGCTTGATGTTAGGAAATCTAATTCGTGAAGTCAAATTAGTACCGAAATTATCTGAAGTCTTACAAAATGTCTTTATGTATATTATCACCGTTATTTTAGGTTTAACAGTTGGTGCCAAGGCAGAAGGAAATTTATTCTTATCCAAAACGACCTTAATTATCATTATGCTTGGGTTGATCGCTTTTGCAGTCGGCACCGCTTCAGGGGTATTGATGGGCAAACTAATGTATTATGTGACAAAAGGAAAAGTAAACCCAATGATTGGTGCAGCAGGGGTATCAGCCGTTCCAATGGCAGCGCGTGTAGTTCATTTAGAAGGTCAAAAAGCCAATCCTCATAACTATTTATTGATGTATGCGATGGGACCAAATGTTGCCGGAGTTATTGGTTCAGCCGTAGCAGCCGGTGTTTTACTAGCATTCTTCCAATAATGAATGTTCAATAAGTGACGTGTTGCTGTGAAACAAATTTTTATAGTGAAACAAGGTGAAAAAATAAAACGCTTTTTGCGAAATAATCCGTATGAAATTGCGTCAAATAAGCATTCTTATATTTTCATTTTTTTGAGGATAACTCACGTAAACAGTTTTACTTGTTGATATACAAATGTTTGTTCTACTTTAAAAACGGATGATATCAACACGTCAAGGAAAAATTTTATCTTCCCAAAAAATTGTGAAACAAAAATTCCGATTTTTTTTGAATGATGTGGATAACTCAAAAAGATTTTCTTTTCAGATTCCTTATGGTAAAGTATCATTATGGAAAATGAAAGGGGCAGCGTGTATGTGGTCAAAAGAAGAAAAACGTGAAGCTTATGAGTTATTATTGCTTCAACAAAAAGGCTTATTAGAGATTGAAAGTAATTGGATTGCAAATTTGAGTAATTCATCTGCTTTATTAAATGAAACATTAAAGGAAACGGTATTTGCCGGTTATTATCTTTTTGATGGACAAGAATTAATTTTAGGACCATTTCAAGGGAGAGTTTCTTGTACGAGAATTCAAATGGGCAAAGGTGTTTGTGGAGAATCTGCGCAAAAGGAAGAAACATTAATCGTCCCTAATGTCAAAGAGCATGAGAATTATATTTCTTGTGATTCTGCAGCAATGTCTGAAATTGTCGTGCCAATGGTTAAAGACGGCAAATTAATCGGTGTACTGGATATCGATAGTTCTAAAATTGGGATGTATGATGAAATCGATCAAGAATTTTTAGAACAATATGTCGCGATTCTTTTAGATAGTTTATAATGAAAGCTTCAAATCGGCTTCTTTTCTAGAGTTTAGAGAAGAAGCCGTTTATTTTATTAAGATTTGTTTAGAATGAAATAACATCTATTCACATACCATTTGGAAAGTTTTATACTGATTCATAGTGAAGAAAAGATGGTATTAAATCATGAAAAATAAAAAAATTATCGGTGGTGTAACGCTTGCTATTATCCTAATCGGCTTGCTTATTTATTGTTATGCAGATGATATTTATCTTGCTTTACATCCACCTAAAGAAGAGCATGTTTTTAAAACAAAACCAGATGCGATGATTCCTCAATTAGCACAGCAGCTAGGTTTAGCCAATGCTACCCAAATGGATGGTTTAGCCAATCAAGCGGTGAAAGTCTATAATCATCAGTCGCAATCTAAAAATGGCTATTTTGAAAGTTATATCGAAATTCCGGTTAGCCAACAGAGTCGCTTTGTCTCAATGGTCTTTTATCAAAAAAACAGTAAAGATTATTACGAGATTCCAGCTAGGAAATTATCTGATACGACTTATTATATTCAAACAGAATTTTTTTCTCAGCATCCAAAAACAAAATGGCGCCAAGGGGTTTTGCTTTCGGGAATGTTGATGGAGTATGAGTATTTTCCAATTCAAGATCATTTCAAAGTAAAAAATTATCGTCAACCAAAGCCATCATTCTATCCGAGCCTTCAGTTAGCTTATCCTCAACCAATGCATTTGATTAAAGAGAAACGATTGAAAAGGATAGTCCAAAGAGAAAGAAAATCGCAAAAACATGAATTAATGGCGCATCATTTAACAGATTTTTCTTTAGCTGATTTTGAACATCAAGAACGAAATAGCATTGAGACTATGTATTTTGACTATACGAAGATTGATGATGGAAAGATTCAGATGGATTTCAACTTTACTTATCCATTATTAAAAAAAGTTTCTTATCAAATAGCGATGTTCAGTCAGGAAAATGGCTTGGATGATGTCAAAAATTATCCATTAAAACAAACAGGACCAAAGCATTTATCTTTATATTTTACGAACCATGATCATAATCGCTATGAGACGGGGTATTATACTGGCTATATTCAAAGAAATACGCCAATTCAGTCGCAAGTTAGTTTCATTAGCAAGCAATTTTTCATTCCTAAATATATTTTGAAAACCATTAGTTACAAAATGAAGAAAATAGATGGTCCTCGTGGTATTTATGCGCTACAATTAAAGTTAAATAAGAATGAGCGTATTTTGCAAGCACGTTTTGCAGTATGGACGGCTAGAGGCAATCAAGATGACTTGCAGTGGTATACAGTTAATTCGCCAAATCAACAAGGAATTTTTGAAGTGATGATTGATACGCGAAGAGTTCATTTTGATGGCAAGGAAATTGATAGTCTAGTAGATGTTGAGATAGACCAAACTGGAACACAAAGGATGGGTGAAATGAAAGATAAGGTATCGAAAAATCGAGTGGCTATGTATGTCAATCATCGGGGCAATCATCAATATGCACCGGAAAATTCATTGCCAGCTTTTAAGCAAACAAAATATGAAGCGATTGAGACAGATATTCATTTAACGGCCGATCAACAGTGGGTGATTATGCACGATGATTCATTAGATCGTACAAGTAACGGTAGAGGGAAATTGGGCTTATTTACTTACCAACAACTTCTTCAATTTCGTTTAATTGGTATTGGTGAGCAACACTATGTCTATGCGGAGTTAAAAATTCCGACTTTGGCAGAGTTTTTGGCAATTTGTCAAAGTAAGCAAAAAATTCCGGTCATTGAGATTAAAGATAAAGAAATAAACGAGGCTGCTTATCAACATTTGGTGCAAATGGTGCGTGAAGCTGGTTTTGGTTTGACTGCTAGATTTATTTCGTTTCATTATGAACCCTTAAAAGTAATCAAACAAATCATGCCCGAAGCTGCGGTGATGTATTTGGATAAAGATATCACGGCAAGTAATATCAAAAAAGCCAAACACTTAGGAACGCGAGCTGGTTTAAATATTAAATGGCAAAATCTAACTTACGAAAAGGTAGCTCAAGCCAAAGCTGCTGGTCTACAAGTTGGTGTCTGGACTGTTCCTGTAAGTCAATATTGGCAAATGGAACAAATGGGTGTGGATTACATTACAACGGATGATTAGTCATACAAAAAGAGCGTTTCTTCCAATCGCGTTGAGGCGCTCTTAACTTGTATATAAAGAAAAAAAGCATTGAGCAATCTCAACGCTTTTTTAGTACATTTAAAAAATACCTATGGAGGCGGTGGGAGTCGAACCCACGTCCAAACATATCGCCACCCAAAAATCTACGCTCATAGTCAGTTCTATTTAAAGTTCATTTGAGAAGATGCCGAGTGACAGGCCCCTTAACAAACTAGTCTGACAATCTCTTTAATCAAAAACAGACGGAATTTGATTACGTATCCCACTTAGAATAAGACCCGGGAAAAGCACATGGGCGATGCTTAGCGGATCACGCTTGCTGTTTTTTAGGCAGCTAAAGCGTAAGAATTGTTTGTTTTTGCAGTTATATTTAACTGTAACGTTTTAACGTAGACGTAACCTACGAAGCGCAATTCAGGCCCGAACTATGCCTGTCGAATCCGTAACGCCCCCTCAATAAAAATAAGAGGGTGCCACTTACATAAAAAAGTATAGCATAACTTCTTTTAATATCAAAGAAAAAACCTTGAAAAGTTTAATATTATTTTAAGAGACTGCTATTTAAGCATGATTTAAGGTAAATAATAGATGATTATTGTGAGGAAAACTATCGAATTAATATGATTTGCGTTATAATGATTTCAGAGAACAAACGAATACTAGAGGTGAAAAATATGCAAATATTAATGATTGAAGATAATGAATCAGTGGCAGAAATGATGCAAATGTTCTTTATCAATGAAGGCTGGGAAGCAACGTTTAAATATGATGGCAAAGAGGGATTGGATGCTTTTTTAGCAGAGCCTGACAAATACGATATTATCACATTGGATTTAAACTTACCTAGTATGGACGGCATGCTTGTCGCTAAAGAAATTCGTAAAGTTTCTAATACGGTGCCAATTATTATGCTTACAGCGCGTGATTCTGAAAGTGATCAAGTGATTGGACTAGAGATTGGGGCAGATGATTATGTGACGAAACCATTTAGTCCACTTACTTTAATTGCTAGAATCAAGGCTTTACATCGTCGTAGTGAGCTAGTTGAAAAAGTGAGTGGAAAAAGTGATGAGACGGATGATTTTGAAATTGCTACTAAACATTTCAAAATGAATACGAAAACACGTGAAGCTTATTTGAATAATGAGCCGATTGATGGATTAACGCCTAAAGAATTTGATTTGCTTTATACGATGGCCAAAAAACCACGTCAAGTCTTTACACGTGAACAACTTCTTGAATTAGTTTGGAATTATGAGTATTTTGGCGATGAACGAACAGTGGATGCGCATATCAAGAAATTGCGTCAAAAAATTGAAAAAGTTGGTCCCCAAGTTATTCAAACAGTTTGGGGAGTCGGTTATAAATTTGATGATTCAGGGTTAGAAGCATGAAATATTTATATCAACAATTAATTGCCTTTTGGACCGTCATTGCGATTACTTTTATTTTGACAGGATTTGCGTTTATTCAATTAACGAGACACACCATCGAGCAAAATAACTATCAACAATTATACGGTTATGCCAAGGCAGTAGAGAAAATTTCCAAAAGTTTTAATAATGTCTTTGCCGGTGATCAGAGTCAATATCGCATTGTTCAGAATGCCTTGAATCTATCTGAAGCAGTATTAAATCAGCAAAGTGTCAATTTCGTTTTTGTGAATTCCCAACAAGAAGTGCTCTATCCAGATAGCAATGCTTCCGTAAAACCACCGATTACCAAAAAACAATGGCAGCAACTCACCCAAGGACAAGTGCAACAAGCAACTTTGGAAAGAGATATTTTTGGTCAAAAGAATATGACTTCCTATGAAATGGTGCCTTTTTTATTAAATGATGAGTTTGGAGTTTTGATTGTCAGTCGACCGGCGAAAAATGTGGAAGAGACGGTCAATGAGTTTACTAGCAATTTAATCAAAGGCTTCATTGTTTCAGGAATCGTGGCATTTATCATTAGCTATTTCTATGCAAGTTTTCAAGTGCGGCGGATTAATCGCATGAAAAAAGCCACGAAAGAAGTTGCGAGTGGGCATTTTGATATTGTCTTACCGGTTCATAATCGGGATGAGTTTGATGAATTAGCTGCTGATTTTAATAAGATGACTGATTCATTGAAACAATCCCAAGAAGAAATTGAACGACAAGAAGAACGACGCAAACAATTTATGGCAGATGCTTCTCATGAAATGCGTACTCCTTTGACGACGATTAATGGACTGTTAGAAGGTTTTGCATATGGGGCAATTCCGGAAAGCCAAAAAGAGAAAGCCATTGCCTTAATGAAAAATGAGACCGAGCGTTTAATTCGGTTAGTTACTGAAAATCTTGACTATGAAAAGATTCGAACCAATCAGATTTCTATGGTGATTAAGAAATTTAACGCAACAGAAGTATTTGAAAATCTATTTACGCAATTGGAAAGTAAAGCAGAACAAGTGAATGACCAGCTGATTTTAGAAACTAAACAACCTGTGGAAGTTTATGCTGATTATGACCGTTTTGTTCAAATAATGGTAAATATATTGCAAAATGCCATTCAATTTACGGAAAATGGTACAATCACGGTTAGCTTAGAAAAAGGCTATCTAGAAACAATCATTAAGATAAGTGATACTGGAATCGGCATGTCTGAAGAACAGCTGAAAAATATCTGGGATCGTTACTATAAAGCTGATCCATCTAGAAAGAATAAAAAGTTTGGTGAATCTGGGTTAGGACTTTCTATTGTCGAACAGTTAGTGAAGTTGCATAAAGGCCAAATTCAGGTTGAATCTGAGTTAGGAAAAGGAACAACTTTTATCATCTCTTTACCGGATGTCGATATGGAGCAATAAAAAAAGCAGACAGGCTATTTGGATAGCTTGTCTGTTTTTTTACTCATGAAAATGAAGTAAGGTTAGGTTGTGCGTAAGGATGATAATCTGTTTATGATAATGGCGGCTGATTTGCTTCAATTTTAGCAAGAGTTGTTGAATTTGCCAGGTCGTACAATAATCAATGCCACGAATATAGATGCAGTCATTGTGTTGGATAAATAGTTGTTGATAGACTTGAATGGCAATCAGGGTTTGATAATCTGCTTGTGTAGGTAGGACATCAAGATTGGTTTCTGCTATCTGAAATTCTTTTGCCAACCATTCAATGGCATTTTGCTGATTTTTACGTCGAATGGCTAAATGGGCCTTTAAAGATAAAAAAGGAACGAAATTAGAAAAGGGTTGATTCGCTGTTTCATAACTCATTTTTATATTCGGAAAGTTTAGTTGATTATTTGGCAAAAGAGATCCTTCCTTTCTTTAGATTTTGAACGAAATAAATCAGGCTGTTTACTGTGATAAGTCCTAAGCTATTAATGAAGCAAGTTTTAACCAACATTTGCAAACTAATTTTTTCTAAGTGAATTTGATTTTGGATGAATTGCCATAAACCATTTTCTGATTCAGGCACTTTTATTTGAAAAATATTTTTAGCAGGTACAGGTGCCTGAATCCATTCTTTAATAGAGAAGTGATGAATATCAGCGAAGTAATAACGACATAAAGAAAAAATAATCGGTAATATCCAAGTTTGTAATAAAAACATCACCATACTCATGACCACGGAGACAGTAATAGAAATCACGAGTAATTCCCCACTAATTAAACCAAAATAATTGCTGACGGTACCCCCATTATTGATCCAGGAAACTTTTTCATTTTGACGGTTTTTTTGTAAGCGAAATAAGAAGTAACCGAGGATGAGAAATAGGATACATAAGACAATCATATATAGCATTCTACTTGGAGATTGCCACTGGGTGATTAGTTGTTTTGCTTTAGCTGAAATATCAAAAAATTGCTGTATCGCATGAATGATTGCAATCAAATATTGCTGAAAAATAGCATAGAACCACTGGATTAAAATGAGTAAACTAAAAAAGAGCGCAATGCCTAAAAATGCTTTTTTATGATAATAAATACTACGCTTAATGACACTTAACCAAAACAATCTTTCACCTACCTTCAAAAATATCTAGATTTCCTCTAAGTATTACTATAGTCTTTTTTTATGAACATTTTGTGAATAAGGTACGAAAAAAAGAGGCTGAATTCATCATTTCAACCTCTTTTTACTGATAGCTATTTGTTTTCATTTGAAGAACTTGAACTTGCCTCTTTAGGATGTAGTTCTTGATAAGATTTGGTTTGGTACTTATCAGTAGTACTTGTATGATTATGTTTACTGTAAACACTTGTTGACTTATCGCCAAGTTCTTTTTCAATTTTTTCAATACGATCTGTGTTTTTCAGATAATTATAATCATCTGGGTTGATGGCTTTCAATCCACTCTTCGTATAGAACCGTAACAAATCACCATTATTTATTTTATCTGAGGTGGCCAACTGATCGGATACGGCGTCTTTATCTGCGTCGATTTGTTTTTTGAGTTCTTCACTAGGTTCGGTAATTTCTTCACCGGTTTTATTATCATAAAGCACGCCACCATAATAAGTATAGTTTGGTGTCACAAAATCACCATCACGGAAGGCGACAAGTTGTTTATGATCAGGTGAGAATAAGTCTTGACCTAGTTGAATATAGTTTTGCGTATCAACACCTAGTAAATGTAATAATGTAGGTAGCGCATCGACTTGACCGCCATAAGTATCAATGATTTTACCTTGAGTCATACCTGGAATGTGAATCATGTAAGGTACGCGTTGGACTTGGGCGTTATCAAAGTTTGACCAAGTATCACGGTCTTTGCCTAACAGTTGAGCTAATTCTTTATTACGCGCATTTGAAATTCCATAGTGGTCACCATAAAGGATGATGATGGAATTATCATAAAGACCACTTTGTTTGAGATAATCAAAGAATTCATGAACCGCAGTATCCATATAATTGGCTGTTGAGAAGTAACTATTAATTGTTTCATCTTTTGTTTGTGCCAATGGGAAACCTGTTTCATCTCCACTCAATTGTGAGTATGGATAGTGATTCGATACGGCTATAAATTTGGTATAGAATGGTTGTTGCAAGTGTTCAAGATACTTCACAGATTGTTGGAAGAATGGTTTATCATTTAACCCATATTGGAATGAGTTATCTTCTGTTACATTGTAATAGGAAGCATCAAAGAAATAATCATAGCATAGATGTTTATAGGTTTCATTTCGATTCCAAAACGTACCGGAGTTTCCATGGAAAACAGCAGAAGTGTATCCTTGTGTTTGTTTTAAAATATTTGGTGCTGCTTCAAAGGTATTTTTCCCACCTAATTGTGTGAAGAGAGCGCCTTGATTTAATCCAAAGAGTGAGTTTTCAAATAAAGTTTCAGAATCACTCGTTTTTCCAGCTTTGACTTGATGGAAAAAGTTAGAAAAGCTAAAAGTTGAATTACTATGATATAAACTATTAATGAAAGGCATCACTTCATGTTCAACACCATTTTCATCTTTTAACTTATAATCAATTAAAAATTGTTGTGTACTTTCTAGGTGAATATAAATGACATTGCGACCTTTTGCTAAACCAAAGTACTGGTCATTGGGTTTGGCATAATGGCCTTTGACATATTCTGCTACTTCATCCATATCGGTAGCACTTGCCTGAGCACGCACTTGAGTTGTTTTATAAGTTTGGACACCATCATAAGCAGTAAATGCATTGATTCCTAAGTATTTCACTAAGTAATCACGAGAGAAGGTACGTGTTAATAATTCTGGACGATCACTTTCAGCTAAGAATAAGTTACCTGAAAAAATCATCACAGATAGTGTGGTAAAAGCAAAAGCCATTCGCGCACGTACCGGAGTTTCATCCATTTTGATACGTTTGGTAGCTAAAGCAAAGACGAGCAAAATGAAGTCTATCCAATACAAAATATCATACGGTCTAAATAGTTTAATGGCACTTTCACCTAAACCACTCGCAACCTTACCCGCACCTAACATCGTATTGATTGTGATGAAGTCAGTGAATTCTCGATAATAAACAGCATTCGAAAACAATAGGGTAGTCATGATAAAATAAATGACCATCATTGTAATATAGGCTGGCTTTTTGCGACGAACGTATAAACCGACTGATAATAAAAGTAAGGTTGTAGCAATTGGATTTATTATCAAAATAAAATGTTGGAGCGCATTTTCCAAAGATAGATGAAAATCTAAGGTATAGGCCAACATATTTTTTAACCACATTAACACAATTAGTAAGGTGAAAAAGCCCAAACGTTTGTTAACCCAGCTAAAATAATTTTTTTTAGTCAAAGGAAAATTCCCCTCTTTTCTTTTATTTACAAATTTTCATAAAGTTACACTATTCCTTTACATTTTACTCATCTTAAAATCGACTGTCAATTGAACTTC
The DNA here is from genome assembly GCF_052119425.1 of Enterococcus cecorum. GTDB lineage: Bacteria > Bacillota > Bacilli > Lactobacillales > Enterococcaceae > Enterococcus_E > Enterococcus_E cecorum_C. Next base: position 40,691 of record NZ_JBQKFH010000005.1, on the reverse strand, counting down.
AAATACCGTCATCATAATTTAATTTTTCTTTATAAAATGTCTCAGTGCTTTTTTCGTGTTTTCTATTATTTTGTGTTATAATTTTTTTAAATAAAGAGAGAAGAAATGGAGAAACAAATGCCAAAAGTAACAATTAAAAATTCTGCAAAAAATAAATTTTTACATGGCTATCCCTTAATACGCAAAGAAGAAGTGTTAGATGTACAAGTAACGAATGATTGGGTAGATTTTGTCGATGAAAAGGACCGCTTTATTGCCAAAGGATATTTAGGTGAGCAGAACAAGGGCATCGGTTGGATATTATCTTTGAAAAACGTAGCAATCGATCATCATTTTTTTATGCAAAAGTTTGAACAGGCTAAACAAGAGCGTTCAACCTATTTTTATTCTCAAGATACGGATACTTTTCGAATTTTTAATGGAGAAGGCGATGGAATCGGTGGGATGACAGTCGATTATTACAATGGTTACGCAGTTGTTTCTTGGTACAATGCTACAATTTATCATCATCGCCAGCTAATTATGGATAGTTTTCTCAAAGTATATCCAGAAATTATTGGTATTTATGAGAAAAATCGTTTTAAGAGTGATTTACCAGAGTCCAATCATTTTTATGGAAGAAAAGCACCTGAACCATTAATCGTGAAAGAGAATAACGTTCAGTTTGCTACCTATTTAAATGAAGGTTGGATGACCGGAATTTTTTTAGATCAACATGAAGTGCGAGGCCGTTTGGTCGATGGTTTAGCAATGGGAAAACGTGTGTTAAATATGTTTAGCTATACAGGAGCTTTTTCGGTTGCTGCAGCTTTTGGAGGAGCGAGTAGTACGACTAGTGTGGATTTAGCTAAACGTAGCCTTGAAAAGACAAAAGAGCAGTTTGCAGTAAATGGCTTTACACTAGAAAATCATAAAATTCATGTGATGGATACCTTTGATTATTTCCGTTATGCTAAGAAAAAAGGCTTGCAGTTTGATGTAATTGTACTTGATCCTCCAAGTTTTGCGCGAAATGGCAAGAAGGTATTTTCTGTTGCAAAAAATTATGGAGATTTAATTGCAGATAGCTTACCTATATTAGCTGAGAAAGGAATCATTATTGCTTCCACTAATGCAAGTAATGTCCCATTAACGAAATTTCAAAAAATGATTGAGAAAAGTTTTCAAGTTGGTCAAGTGAAGTATCATTTATTAGAGAGTCACCATTTACCGGCGGACTTTAAAACGAATTCGCACTATGAAGAAAGTGATTATTTAAAAGTATTAATTTATCAAAAAGTATCAAAGTGAGAGGAAGGATTGTATGTCGACGGAGTTTAAACGCCCCAAGATTTGTGTTCCGCTAACTGGAAAAACAACGGAAGAATTGGTTGCACAAGCAGAAAAAATTCGGCAAAGTTCTGCGGATATGGTGGAATGGCGAGCTGATTATTTTACAGAAATTCAAGATTTGGAGCAGACACTAGTGACGCTGAGAACTTTACGTAATAAATTGTCAAATAAGGAATTGCTCTTTACTTTTCGAACTAAAGAAGAAGGTGGAGAAGCCCAAATTCGCTTGGATGATTATAAAGAATTGTGCTTAAGTGTTTGTAAGTTGCAGTTAGTGGATATGATTGATATTGAACTTGCACAGGCTGAGTTTTTAGGACGATATTTTATTAAGCAACTAAAAGAGACGCAGACAATTTGTTTGATGAGCTATCATAATTTTGAACGTACGCCTAAAGATGCAGAATTAATCTTTAAAATAGGGCTAATGCAGCAGATGGGAGCAGATATTGGTAAACTGGCTTTAATGCCGCAGCAACTAAATGATGTCTTACGTACAATGAGTTTAATTGAAAAAGCGCATAGTTTTTACGACTTACCTTTAGCAGTAATGGCGATGGGTGATTTGGGAAAAATAACAAGGGTTGCTGGTGAATTAATGGGTTCTCAATTTACTTTTGGGTATTTTGGAGAAAATTCTGCGCCAGGTCAAATCCAAGTGGAGATGCTTGATCAAATATTGACCACCCTTAGCATACAAGAAACAGTAAAGGAAGAGGAAATTGGCTAAAAAGAAGCAAGTGAAAACAAATGCGATTCGGATTGTTGAACAAAAAAAGATTCCTTATCAAGAGCATACTTATATTTTTTCAGAAGATGATTTAGGAGCAAAACATGTGGCTGAAGAGTTACATCAAAATGAAGCACAAATCTTTAAAACATTGGTTGCAGTCGGCAATAAAACAGGGCCGATTGTGGCAGTGATTCCTAGTAACCAAGAGTTAGATTTGAAGAAAATTGCGAAGGAAAGTGGCAATAAAAAGGTAGAAATGTTGCATCTCAAAGACTTAGAAAGTTTAACAGGGTATATTCGTGGTGGGTGTTCACCAGTCGGAATGAAGAAACTATTTCCAACCTACTTTGATCAGTCAGCCTTAAATTTTGCGACCATTATGGTATCAGCCGGAAAACGCGGTTTACAAATGGAGTTATCCCCCAATGATTTAGCCAGCTTAGTCCGTGGCAAATTTGTTGATTTAATTTTAGAAAAATAATTCAAAAAAGAGGGGCCTCCCCCTCTTTTTTGATTAGTTCTAACTTTGCCATAATGCTGTTTGAGCGGCATGCATACCAGCTACATGACCAGTACAAAAAGCTGCTGTAATATTGTAACCGCCTGTATAACCATTAATATCTAAGACTTCACCACAAGCATATAGTCCCATCATTTTTTTACTTTCTAAGGTTTTGGGATTGATTTCTTTTAATGAGATTCCGCCACCAGTAACAAATGATTTTTCTAAAGCAAAGGTGCGAATAATCGGTATTTGAAAAGCTTTGATCAGATTTACTAAAGAATTAACTTGTTTTAAAGTGACTTGTTTACTCATTAAATCTGCGAGGTGTAATCGTTCAAGATAAAAGGTAAGCAACCGATCAGGTAAAAGTCCCTTCAACGCATTGTTCACTTGTTTCTTCTCATTTTCCTGAAGCATTTGAGTAATTTTTTGATTCAGCTGATTAGTGGTTAGTTCTGGTAAACAGTCCAATTCGACAATCACAGGTGTTTGTTTTTTCAGCAGCTGATTAACAAAAGAAGAACATCTTAAAGCAGCTGGACCTGAAATTCCAAAATGCGTAAATAGTAAATCCATGGTGTGACTTGTCACTGTTTTCCCTTTTTGATTTAAAACAGTTAATTGCACATCACGTAAAGATAATCCTTGTAAGGTACGCTCCTGGATAAAATCTGCTTCACTAATTAGCGGCGATTCTGTCGGGTATAGTGGTGTGATTTGATGTTTTACTTGTTTGGCTAATTGATAACCATCACCAGTTGCCCCAGTGGATGGGTATGTTTTACCACCTGTGGCGATAATAACACTCGGTGCAAAAAAATCTCCTTTATCACATCTCACTCCTTGAATGGTACGACCATCATGAATGAGTTTTTCGACCGTTGTTTTCATGCATAATTCAACATGATTTTCTTTTAGTTTAGAAACAAGGCAATCAACAATTGTTTTGGACGAATCAGTGGTAGGAAACATTCGCCCATGATCTTCTTCTTTTAATTGCACGCCTGCTTGGGTAAAGAATTGGATAATATCTTGGTTATTCCATTGATTAAAAGTACTATATAAAAAGCGACCATTTCCTGGAATGTGTTCGATTAAATGTTCGACGGATTGACAATTGGTGACATTACAACGTCCGCCTCCAGTCATCAATAATTTTTTACCGAATTTTCGGTTTTTTTCAATAAGCAGTACTTTTGCCCCGTTTTCACTCGCACTAATTGCTGCCATCATCCCACTCGTACCGCCACCGATGACAATAACATCATATTTTTGCAAATTTTTCTCACATCCTAATTTTAATGAATTATTTTACTATTTTTTACAGTAAAATAGATGAAATATTTTCAATTTTCAGTTACAATATATCATACCTATATGATTTTTCCGAGCCTTTCGCTTGTTTTTTTGAAAATCATTCGGATATCACTGCTGATAGGTGAAGAAAAATGTATAGATGTACTATTCATTCTCATGTTATATTGACGTGATGAAATTTTATGATGAAAAACAGGAAGGAAGTTGTGGTTTATGAGTAAAGTAACGGAGTATGTTGAGAAAATTCAAGCAGAGTTACATGCAAAAGACAGTCATCAAGCAGAATTTTTACAAGCGATTGATGAATTTATGGAAACCGTTGTCCCATTTTTAGAAGAACATCCAGAATATGTGGATCAAAATTTATTGGCAATTATTACTGAGCCAGAACGCTTAGTCCAATTTCGTGTGCCTTGGCAAGATGATAATGGTAATTGGCAAGTGAACCGTGGCTACCGTATCCAATTTAATTCTGCTTTAGGACCATATAAAGGTGGTTTACGTTTCCATCCTAGTGTAAACTTAAGTATTTTGAAATTCTTAGCTTTTGAGCAAATCTTTAAAAATAGTTTGACAGGTTTACCAATTGGCGGGGGTAAAGGTGGTAGTGACTTTGACCCTAAAGGCAAATCAGATGCGGAAATTATGCGTTTTTGCCAAAGCTTCATGACAGAGTTAGCCAAACATATTGGACCAGATACAGACGTTCCTGCAGGTGATATCGGTGTAGGTGGCCGCGAGATTGGTTACTTATTTGGTCAATATAAACGCTTAAAACAATATGATGCTGGTGTCTTAACTGGAAAACCTCTATCTTTTTGGGGAAGCTTAGGACGTACTGAAGCGACTGGTTATGGTGCGGTTTACTTTGTTAAACATTTATTAGCCGATCAAAATGAAGACTTTAATGGTAAGACAGCGATTGTTTCTGGTAGTGGAAATGTGGCAATCTATACTATTGAAAAACTTCAACAATTAGGTGCTAAAGTCATTTCATGTTCAGATTCAAGCGGCTATATCGTGGATGAAGAAGGAATCGACTTAGACTTACTAAAAGAAATCAAAGAAGTGAAGCGTGAAAGATTAACAAGCTATCAAGCCAAACGTCCTTCAGCAAAATATGTAGCTAATGATTCAGTTTGGAACGCAAATCTAAAAGCTGATTTAGCCTTCCCAAGTGCGACTCAAAATGAAATTAATTTAGATCAAGCCAAACAATTAGTCGCAAATGGGATTAAAGTCGTTGCAGAAGGTGCGAACATGCCATCTACTTTAGAAGCCGCTAACTACTTCATCGAAAATGGCGTACAATATTGCCCGGGTAAAGCGGCTAATGCAGGTGGAGTTGCTGTATCTGCTTTAGAAATGAGCCAAAACTCACAACGCTTAGCTTGGACAAAAGAAGAAGTCGATGCTAAATTAGACGATATCATGCACAATATTTACCGCGCTTGTCGTGATACAGCCACTCACTTTAACCAAGGCCATAACTTATTATTAGGTGCGAATATTGCAGGATTTGAACGTGTGGCTAAAGCGATGAGTGCTCAAGGATTAGTCTAGGAAATACAAGCAATTTATCTGGAAAAAATAGACATCTGGAGTTTTCAATCTAGTCATTTTGCTAGTTGAAGGCTCCTTTTTTAGAAGTCGTTGAAGGTTTCATTAAATTTCGCGATTTTTTTCACTAATTTTAGGGAATTTACTTGAAAAATTGAAACAAAACACGTAAAGTAATAACTGTATAAACGACGAATTTTTTTAGGAGGAAAACAATGGCTCACATTAAATTTGATTATTCAAAATTAGCTCCATTTGTTAGTGAACATGAATTAGCTTACATGCAAACACAAGTGACAGCAGCAGACAAAGCTTTAAGAGAAAAAACAGGTCCTGGTAACGACTTTGTTGGTTGGTTAGATTTACCAACAAACTATGATAAAGAAGAATTTGCGCGTATCAAAGCAGCAGCGAAAAAAATCCAAGAAGATTCTGAAGTACTTGTTGTAATTGGTATTGGTGGTTCTTATTTAGGGGCACGTGCAGCAATTGAATTTTTAAATCATTCATTCTACAACGTATTACCTAAAGATGGACGTAAAACACCTCAAATCTTCTTTGCTGGTAACTCAATTTCTTCAACTTACTTAGCTGATTTAATTGAATTAATTGGCGACCGTGATTTCTCAGTGAACGTTATCTCTAAATCAGGTACAACTACTGAACCTGCAATTGCGTTCCGTGTGTTCAAAGAATTATTAATTAAAAAATATGGACGTGAAGAAGCAAACAAACGTATCTATGCAACCACTGACCGTGCACGCGGTGCTGTAAAAGTTGAAGCTGATGCAGAAGGCTGGCAAACATTTGTCATTCCAGATGATGTTGGTGGACGTTTCACTGTATTAACGCCAGTTGGTTTATTACCAATTGCTGTAAGTGGTGCTGATATCGATGCTTTAATGAAAGGTGCGGCTGATGCACAAGTCGCTTACTCATCTGATAGCTTAGAAGAAAATGAAGCTTATCAATATGCAGCTTTACGTAATATTTTATATCGTAAAGGTAAAGCAATCGAAATTTTAGTTAACTACGAACCAGGAATGCAATACTTCTCTGAATGGTGGAAACAATTATATGGTGAATCTGAAGGTAAAGATCAAAAAGGTATCTATCCTTCAAGTGCTAACTTCTCAACTGACTTACACTCTGTTGGTCAAACAATCCAAGACGGTGTAAGAAATATTTTTGAAACAGTTGTGAAAGTTGAAAAACCTCGTAAATCTGTTGTCATTCCTACCCAAGAAGATGATTTAGATGGTTTAGGTTACTTACAAGGTAAAGAAGTTGATTTTGTAAATACAAAAGCTTTCGAAGGTACTTTATTAGCACATACAGATGGTAATGTACCAAATATGTTAGTGAAATTACCTGAAATGGATGCTTATACATTAGGTTATGTCATTTACTTCTTTGAAATTGCTGTAGGTATGTCTGGTTACTTAAACGGGGTTAACCCATTTGACCAACCAGGTGTTGAAGCTTACAAGAAAAACATGTTTGCTTTATTAGGTAAACCAGGTTTTGAAGAATTAGCGAAAGAATTAAATGAACGTCTATAATTTCAAAATTTTAAGGCTTAGCTCTCTAATCGAGGGTTAAGTCTTTTTTTGCTATTTAAGGCTAAAAAAAATCATCCTTAGCGTGAGAACTAAAGATGATTCTTAAAGTAGGTTGTTTGGATTTGTGGGCATGATGTTTTCCTTTCTTTATTTGTTTGCAACAAGGTTTGCCACTGCTTGTTCAATTGTTACACCATAGGCACAGTTGTTTTCGTTGTTAGCATCAATTGCGATAAAGACATTTTGTGTTGTGTCAAAAGCAATTCGATAAACAAGATTTGTGTTTTTGTAAGTCATAATACGACCTCCTTTAATTATTTAATATTGTAACCCCTTTACATTGTTCATTATAGCACAAGTAGTAAATTCTGGCAAATATTTTGAATTCGTTATCTAAATTTAAGCATAAAATAAAACGACTACCACAAAATAAATGGGGTAGTCGTGTTTTCTTAACTTAATAAATTGGTTAGCCAGTTCGCCCCGTAAATTAAGGCCATACTGTAAGCTAGAATCGTTGCTGGTTTGCATAATAAGATAATCCAAGTGAATTTCTTAAGGCTGATTTCTGTGAGCCCAGCAATCATACATAAGGCATCATCAGGAGCAACCGGTAATAGAATGGCTAAAGAAAATAAGCGATCAAATCTCTTTTGATTATCTAGCCAATGCGTATATTTGTTAAAGGTCTTTTCACTAATCATACTTAAAATGAATGGTTTACCATATTTTCTAGCAAGTAGGAAAACAATGACAGATCCGATACAAATACCAACATAATTATAAACGAATCCCCAAAAAGGACCAAATATGACTACACCAGCAGCGGTAGATATCCCACCAGGAATAATCGGCACAACTACTTGAATGATTTGTAAAAGGATAAAGATAAATGGACCAAAGATTGCGGCATTCTCTATGTACAGTCGCAAGGAATGAATATCTTTAAATAGTCCTAAGCGATAAAAATAAATCGTGACAATAATCGTTGCAACTAAGCCACAAAATGAGATGAAGCTAACGATTTTACGGGATAGTTCAATGTTCATAGAGAATCTCCTTTTCCAAATTATCTATCGCTATTATAGCTGTTTTTTACATATTTGAGAATACCACTTTAGACTGATTTTATAAATTTTTACGCTTTTTTTGTAAATTTGATATCTTTAAAACAATTCTTTCTACTAAATTACTCATCATAAAGGCACCAGCAATACTAGCCGCAGTGATAGTCACGATACTTATTTGGGTAAAAGCTGCTGTAGTATTACCGCTAATAAATAGACGAATAGCTAAATAAGCTGGGCCACCAGGCACGAGCAAAAATAGGCTTGGTATATGAAAGATAATGACCGGCATTTTTTGTTTACGTGAAAAATAGATACTTAAGATTCCAATCAGAAAGGCTGCCCAAAAATTGGCGCCACCTAAGGACATATGATGCATTTTTAACTGCCAAAAGACTAGCCAACCGCATACTCCAGTAAAACCAGCTGCGACAAATGCTCTTCTAGGGATATTTGTGATGATACCAAAGCCAATTGTACTCAAAAAGCTAAAAACAATATGAATCATCCACTCGCTCATAGCCATCCTCCTAACCAGTTGAAGACCGTTGCAATACCGGCGCAAATGGTAGCTGCGACAATCAATGCTTCTGTTGCTCGAGCTGTCCCGCTAATTAAATGTCCCGCTAAAATATCACGAACAGCATTGGTAATTGCTACGCCAGGTACAAAGGGCATAATTGAACCAATAATAATGGGATCGATTTGACTGGCGAAATGGTATTTTACAGCGACGATGCTCATAATACCAATACAAAAACTGGCGATGAACAAATCAAAGTAGTTCAGTTTTATCAGCGATTTGCAGACAACGCTAATAATAAACCCAAGTGAGCCGATTAAAAAAGTAATCAAAAAGTCAGACATTACCCCGCCAAAGAGATACATCGCGCCAGCACTAATCATTCCGGCTGCTAAAATTTCTAGCCAAAGTGGAAAGGTAGGTACTTTTTGATCGATTTGTTCGAGTTTTTCTGCCAGTTCATGAAGATTGATTTTTTTATCTGCAAACTGCCTAGACATCTCGTTGACAGCAACCACTTTTTCTAAATTGATGGTACGCGCTTCGACACTGGCAATCATGACTTTTTGCTGATTCTCAAGACCGATGAAAATTCCTGTAGCTGTAACGTAACAACTCACATCCATTTCCCCGGCGTTTTGTGCAATTCGTTTCATTGTATCTTCTACGCGATAAACTTCAGAACCATTTTCCATCATAATTTTACCAGCTAATAAGGCGGTTTTAAGTATTGTGGCTTTTACATTTTCTGATTGGATATTATTGAACAAGGGATAATCACCTCAAAAGCATATAAGTTGGGATATTTTTTATTTTAGCTAAATTTTTGAAAAAGGCAAAAAATTTTAATTTATGATTTTGAAAAGTTTATATTTTGATGGAACTATGATAACGTTTTTTGCCTAGTATGATAACATTTTTGACGAATATTTTTTTGCCTAATTTACATATTTTGAGTAAAATAGAGATAGATAGAATTTGGGGGAGATTTGAATGAGGTATAAAATTTACACAAGAGAACAAATTGTAAAAGCAGGGTATAATATTGTGGCACGTGAAGGATTTGATAAGTTCACTGCTAGAAATGTCGCACAAGAATTGGGAATTTCAACACAACCTATTTATTTGCAGTTCAAAAATATGAAAGATTTGAAGACACAAGTTTTGGATAAAGTTTGGCATGATATTGAACGAATTAGTCTAACCAAACCAATAACAGGAGATATTATTGTGGACTCCCCTGTTCATTTTATTGAGTTAGCCTTAAAGAAACCTACCTTATACAAAGCTTGTTGGGTAGATAATAATGGTGGCGGTGATTACTTATTCGCTAAGTCTGAAAACTATTATCGCGAACAAGTCTTTAAAGATGACCGTTTCAAACATTTAAGTGATGAAGAATTTAGAAATTATCATTTGGAAACATTAATTGCGGTTAGTGGTATTATTTCCTTACAAAATGCTGGAATTATTCATTTAACGCATGATGATTTCGTGAATATGTGTAAGAAAATGATTGATGATATCGCCAAAGGTCAAAAATTAGATTTAATTCGACAATAAAGATAAAACCTCAGTAGTAGCGACTATTGAGGTTTTACTTGTTTCTTCTTCCAGAAATGTGTTAGACTATAGAGAAAGATTTTAAGGAAGGAGAAATATATGGAAAAGAAATTAATCGCGATAGATTTAGATGGTACGACATTAAACGCGCAATCACTGATTACTCCAAAAACGCAAGCGACCTTAATTAAGGCTCAGCAACAAGGGCATACTGTAGTGATTGCAACGGGTCGTCCTTTTAGAATGAGTGAACAATTTTATCGTCAACTAAAACTGGATTCTGCTATGGTTAATTTTAACGGCTCATTAACGCATAAGCCTTTTAAATATTGGGAAAAAGAAACCGAATATTTTATCGATCGTGCTATTGCTTTTGACTTAAAGGCTAAAAAAGAAGCACTAGGGATTGAATTTGTAGCCGCAGAAGATCGTCGTCATTTTTTTGTTAGCCAGTTAGACGGTGTTGATCCTACCTTTTTCGGTTCAACTAAGGTAACGAATGATAATCTATTAGAGAATTTAAAAGAAAATCCGACTTCATTATTAATTAAAACACGCCCAGAAACCTTAGACAGTGTCGCTGAGGTATTAAATCGTTCTTATCCTGATGTTGCGACTAAAACGTGGGGTGGACCACATAATATGCTGGAAATGACCCCTAAGGGAGTACACAAAGCAACTGGTCTTGCACTAATTGCGGATGATTTAGGATTTAAGCCAAAAAATATTATGGCATTTGGCGATGAATACAATGATGTGGAAATGCTCGAATTCGCAGGTCGTGGTGTGGTCATGAAGAATGGTTCTGAGCAAGCGAAAAAAGTCGCGAACGATATGACTGAATATACGAATGATGAAGATGGTCTAGCACGCTACTTAGAAAAGTATTTAAGTTTATAACAAAAGAAGCACAGAATTTTGGAGGATTCTGTGCTCTTTTGTTAATTCATTTCATTTATAGCATTTTTGATAATTGCCATTACAGCTTCTTTATGCTCGGGGATTTCAATATCATATTTGGTAATTGGAATCGCAATTTTTTTACTCTTATCATAAGCGTTATACCAATCATCATAGCGTGAATGTAGATGTTTATAATAAGCTAATAGTTCGTCATTTTCTTCATTTTCATCTACTTGTTCATATTCGCGACCACGTTTTTTGATACGTTGTAAGTGAATATCAAGTGGTCCTTGTAAATATACTAATAAGTCTGGTGCTTTTTTAGGCATACCGTCTAACTCTTCCATCATATTATCTAAAAGAGAAAGATAAGTATCCATTTCAGCTTCAGACATATTGCCATTTTCAAAATTGATTTGGGTAAATAAAGCATCTTCATAAATAGAACGGTCTAAAACATTGTGTTGATGTTTCAAAGCTTCTTTAATGCTCTTAAAGCGGGTATTTAAAAAGTGAATTTGTAATGCAAAAGCCCAACGCTTCGGATCTTTATAAAACATTTCTAAAATGCGATTATCATCGACACTTTCATAAAAAGGTAAACTGCCTAATTCATTCGCAATCATTTCAGTGTATTTGGTTTTTCCGGCACCAATCATACCTGCAAGTACTATCACAGCTTGGTTAGCTCCTTTCATTTATAACAAAACTCCTTAAAGTTCAGCAATTATCATTCTTCTACTAAACTACAATATATTGACAACATGAAAAATCATACCACAATATGTTGGGTAAAACAAGTCAGAGATCTGTCCTGATTACAAGAAAAGTGAACAAAAAAAGCAACTACAAAGCTGCAGTTGCGAAAAGGAGAGTACGGGATTTGAACCCGTGCACCGAAAAATTCGGCTCGCTGGATTTCGAGTCCAGTGCATTACCACTCTGCCAACTCTCCGTAAGTTATATTTTGACTGTTTTTTATAAAAAAGTCAATAAGGAAATAGATAATTTCTAGTTGTTGAGAGGTGAATGTTGCAAAACACGAACATTTAAAAGATTTTTAAAGCTTTTTATTCTTTTTCTGTTGAAATCCGAAAATTACTCGACTATACTACCTTGTGTAGTCTGAAAAAAACGTACATTTAAAATCGATTTTTTCGGAATATATCAGAATATCTGAGGAGTGGACTTATTAAAATGGAAAAATTTTTCAAATTGAAGGAAAATAAAACAACTGTCTCTACAGAAATTTTAGCTGGATTAACAACATTCTTTGCAATGAGTTACATATTGTTCGTTAATCCAAATATTTTATCTCAATCTGGCATGCCGTTTCAAGCGGTCTTTTTATCAACGATTATTGCTTCAGTAATTGGTACTTTAGTCATGGGATTATTTGCCAATGTACCCTATGCGCAAGCGCCAGGTATGGGGTTGAATGCTTTCTTTACCTTTACTGTAGTATTTGGCTTGGGGTATTCATGGCAACAAGCTTTAGCGATGGTGTTTATCTGTGGTTTAATCAATATCTTTATTACTGTGACGCGTATTCGCAAAATGATTATTCATGCAATTCCTGAAAGTATGCAACACGCTATCAGTGGTGGGATTGGTATTTTTGTCGCTTATGTTGGGATTAAAAATGCGAATTTATTAAGCTTTAGTGCTGATGGTGCAACAATTACTAATGCGATCGTTGAAAAAGGTAAAGTGGCCAGTGTTTCAATGAATGGTGGCATCGTTCCTGCATTAGCAAACTTCAATAATGCACCTGTACTTTTAGCTTTAATTGGTCTATTTTTAATGACGATTTTAGTGGTCTTAAATGTACGTGGCGCAATTATCATTGGGATTTTAGGTACTACAATTATTGGTATTTTAATGGGTGTTGTTGATTTAGGTGCGATTGATTGGCACACGAATTCATTGGCTAACTCATTCAAACAATTAGGTACAACTTTTGGTGCTGCTTTTGGTCCAGAAGGGATGCAATCTTTATTTAGTGAATCTCATAAAATTCCGCAAGTGATTATGACAATTTTAGCTTTCAGTTTATCTGATACTTTTGATACAATTGGTACATTTATCGGTACTGGTCGTCGTACGGGTATCTTCTCTAAAGCAGATGAAGATTCATTAGACAATGGTCGTGGGTTAAATACGCGTCTAGATCGTGCGTTATTTGCTGATGCGATTGCGACAAGTGTAGGTGCGGTATTCGGTACTTCTAATACGACTACTTATGTTGAATCAGCTGCTGGTATTGGTGCGGGTGGACGTACAGGTTTAACTTCTGTGGTTGTCGCGATTCTTTTTGCAATTAGTAGTTTCTTCTCACCATTAATTTCAATTGTTCCTAGTCAGGCAACTGCTCCTGCTTTGATTTTAGTTGGGGTTATGATGATGGCTTCCTTTAAAGATATTAATTGGACAGAATTAGAAGAAGCAATTCCAACTTTCTTTGCTTCAATCTTTATGGGCTTGTGTTATAGCATCTCTTATGGTATCGCAGCTGGCTTTATCATGTATGCCTTAACGAAAGTCTTAAAAGGCAAAGCAAGCCAAGTTTCACCAGTTATTTGGGCAGTCAATGCATTGTTTATTCTAAACTTTGTGATTCTTGCCATTATCTAGTTGTTTATATCAAATGAATATAAAAAGGGCGATTCTTTTGCAGGCTCACTTAGGGATTTGATGAAATAACTATTTTTAAGTGAACCCTTCAAATGGAACTCAAAACAAAACGGCCACACTAGAGTATTGAACTACTTCGGTGTGGCCGTTTTTCCCTATCTCGAGTACCGAAATGGGTAAGCGCCCAATAACGAGGTATATTGAAAATCTCCAAAGTCCTCTGATATTCTCGACTTATAGTGGATAGTGACAAAATAAAAATTCACTAGAAACTATAAGGCGAGGATATCACTCATCGACTCTGGAGATTCTTTTTTTATTTACAATTTGCTTGTACAGTTTCTGACCATGGCAAATAAGCTTCTAGAACTGCTTTTTTTGCTAAAGACTCCTCATTTGGCAACTTCTCCAAAAGATAGGTAAGATATTTCTCTGAGTCTAAGCCATTTCGTTTGGCAGTTTCTAAAAGAGACAGGATGATTGCACTAGACTTGGCTCCTTCAAAGCTTTGAGAGAAAAGCCAATTCTTCCGTCCCAGGACTAAACCTTTAATCGCACGCTCAGCTAGATTATTGGATAATACTAATGAACCATCCGCTAAAACTGTTTTGAATGTTTCCTCATATTTCAACGCATAGGTGATCGCACTACCTAACTTTGATCCTGGGAGTACTGATTGATTGCGACACCAATCAAAGAAAGACATCATTAGAGGGGCTAATCTTTCTTTACGTTTGCTCAATCTTTCATCTGAAGGCAGTTCAGCCCAAGAGGCTTCTAGTGAAAACATCTGGTCACAATAATCTAATCCCTTGCGTCCCAATGACTGCTTATCTGCTTGTTTCGGCGTTGCTTCAAAAAATTTTCGGCGTACATGTGCCCAACAACCTACTAACTTTGCTTTAGGTAGTTGGCGATACGCTGACCACATATCACAGTGAACATAGCCTTCATAGTCACCAAGAAATTCTTGAACAGCCAAACCGCTTCTGCGCCGATCATGATGATAGAGTGTAATTGGCTGTACTGTTTGTTTTCCTGAAAGGAATGTCCAGTAATAGGTCAAAGAGGTATCATTCTCTAAAACTCTATAGGCTGTCTCATCCGCATGAAGAAGGCTTTGTGTTAATAACTTTTCACGCAGTAATTCATAGAGTGGTTCGAAATAATACTGACTAGACTTGATATGCCAATTAGCCATCTCTTTACGACTAATCGGTAGCCCCATTTTCTGCCAATCCGCTTCTTGTCGATAGTTTGGCACTTTCAGTGTGAATTTCTGATGAATGGTGTGCGCAATAACAGAAGCTGAACCCAGACTATGCGCCAAGGGCGCCTTGGGTACAGGGGCCTTGATGATTTTATCTGTCGCATTTTTCTTGCTACAGGCAACACATTTATAGGCATGCTGAATATGATCCACTCGTTTTAACTGTGCAGGAACATAGACTAATTCTTGTCGTTGCACACACGAGCCGATTTCTTTTAACCTTCCATGACAATCTGGACAGGTACAAGCCTCTCCCATCAATTCATGGTGGATGACCTCTGGTTTAAATTGTTGAAAAATAGCTTGCCGTTTGCCTTTCGCTTTTTTCCGACGATAAGTAATGGTTTCTTCTTCTGGATTACCTGGGACAGTCACTTTCTTCTTCAGGAAGTTCCATGTCATCAAACAGGCTCAATTGATTCTGGTTATAGTCACGCTTTTCAGAGGATTTACCATAAAGTTTTTTGGTAAGGTAAGCGACTTGTTCGCGTAAAAGCGTAAGTTCATTGGACATTGCTTCAATTGTTTTTGTTAGTGATTCAATCGTTTTTTCTGATGATGACATCTTCGTTAACTCCTCAAGATTTTTCTTTATTATACGCGAAAAAAAGCCGGCATTTCAATAGAAATGACGACTTTGACTCTCTAAAATTTTTGGTGTAATAGAAAATCCTTTCATTAACCATTCAACTTGTTCAGGCGTTAAAGCCCGAACCTCCGCAGTACTTCTTGGCCAAGTTAGTTGTCCATTTTCAAAACGTTTATAAAGCAACCAGAATCCTTCACCATCCCAGTAGAGGGCTTTAAATCGATCACTTTTTCCACCACAAAAAAGAAAGACGGATTTTGAAAAAGGGTCTAAATCAAATTGTGACTGAATAAGGTAAGCCAGTGAATCGATTCCTTTTCGTAAATCCGTTTTCCCACAAACAATGTAGACGGGCCCCAGATCACTTAAGTTTAGTCCCATAAGCGAACACCTTCTCTAAAATTTCATTTCGTTGAGTGGCATCAAGTGATGAGAAAAAGCTGAGCTCAATCGCTCCCACTTTACAACGAAGCAATAGCTCGTTTTTGGTTCGTTTCTTGAAGTGTTGCGTGCCAGTTTTGGGCATCTCTAGAGGGACAATAGGTTGTTTCATCATGAAAAATCCTCCAATCTTCTGTTTGAATACAGTATAACTGGAGAACTAGATAGATGCGATACACCTCGTTATTGGGCGCTTACCGAAATGGTAGGTGAGATAATTTTATTTCTCATCTTCGCCAAAATATAACATCTTGCCAGAAGTCGGTTCTCTTTTTGGTTCAACATATTTGATTCTATATATTTTACACCTAAATTTTTCTAATGATTTGTCAACTTCATCAAACACATTTTGATAAATTAATGTATTTACAGAGCCATGAATATTTTCTTCCTCTGATATAAAATATTTTTGATTAAGTTCTGAAACCTTTAAAGCACACACTGCAAAATTTTCTTTGTTATTCTGTAGTAAATTGAAATGATATGCTTCAGAACGAAATTGATAAACAATATTTCGCATTTTATCAAAAATATCATCATATGCGGATTGACGTATACTTTTGTTCGATATCATAAAGTCTAGATTTCCATATGCATTATCAAGTTGGCCTAATTCAGTGGATGCTACATGACAATAACTATCCATGCAATATTGTAAAGAATCCATATATTGTTTCATGCTAGTATTATAATATTTTTCTAACTCATCATTGATATCGTCATTTTCATTAAATGGCATTGGAATATTTTCTTGATACCAGGAAATCAAAGATTCCTTTGCTATATGTTCAATTTTTGTATTCTCAGAGATAAGTGAAAATTTTTCTATCCGCTCATTAGAATTCTCTTCCTGTAAAGCGTTTAACACTAATTCTGCTGGAGCATCAAAATCAAGGTATTTAATTTTCCTTAATTCTTTTAAAACTTTAGTAGCCTGAAGCCAGAATTCTTCCATAGACTTTTGTTTTTCTACAAAATATTCTGTAAGTGACATTATAAATCCTAAAAGAGCACTTCCAAGAATAGCCATTTCAATGTCATAAAAAATAGAATTTGATTCTTTTCCAATTGCGAATGCTAGTACCAAAGCAATAATGGATATTGCCAACGTGATTATTGTTAACCATTTTTTTGCTTTCATTTACAAGCCTCCTTACGAAACGCAACGAGCATTTTTTGTAATATCTGTGAATTCCGATATTCCTCTTTAATTACATCCATATTATAACCTTCTATTTCTTCAAAATAGGGCATCCATATGTTGCTGCTGTATTCTTCCTTATTATTCCAGTTATAGAAAACATAATTTTTAAAACGTTCTTTTTCATCATTTGTTTCAAACAAAAGAATGCAATCCATAAATTTATCATGTGCTATTGTTTCATCATCACCATCCGGATGATAATAAAATACATTTACAATATGTTCAATGGAATCTTTGATAAAATACTTAAATGAAATATCCCAATGATGGTATTTAGTTAATGAAATACCATCTGTTCTTGGCGATGGTGTAAAATAACGTCCACCATCAAGTGACAGTCCCTCTAATGAAGCAAGCATTGTTTGATGATAGTACAAATTAATATCGTACCACCTAGGATGGATATCAGTTTGATTAAACAAGTAATACTGATATCCGTCCTTTGAATCATCAACTATTGATTCTATTGTGAATTCAGGTGAAAATCTATAATATAACTTTTCGGAGTTATAATTATCAGGAGAACAATCCCATAAATTAGAATTTTTTAAATACATCATAATTCTATCTAATGGTGATTCTAATAATCCAAATCTTTTCCGCCATAAAAATTCAACATCGTTTAAATCGGCCTGCTTATCAATAGGTGTGTTATTATCTACAACTCGTGTATACACATGGTATGCTCTTACAATCTTTCCATAGTTCTTTCCATCTTTATTTTTTACGTCTTTATCTTGATAATCTTTTTCTAAATAATACGGAACTTCAAGACTGTCTTTTATGATAAGAACATCAATCTCATGATTATTAATAGTAAAGGTCTGCATTTCGATTCTTGGACGAGTACTTCCGACAAATGTAATGTTTCTTAATATATCGGTAATGCCTTGTTGATTTCTTCTGTATGAATCATTTTCTACGCCTGTTATAGAACAATCATCATCTGCTACACCAAATATAATGTAAGAGTCTCTTCTTGGACGGTTATTTGCCATACATAAAATATCATGAACAAGTTCAGCTTTATCATGATGGTGCTCTCTCTTGAAATCCCACCAATCATCTTCTCGTCTCGTCTTTATTAGAGAGATCACTAATTGTTCTGTATCCATTATTCTTCAACCTTTATAATCTCATTGATAATCTGTGCCATTTGTTTATTTCCTAATTGGTCTCTGAAATGGACTGTATAGCCATCTGCAGTAAGCATATTAAAGAATACTTTTGCACATTCTATTTTTGCTTTTTCAGTACCTCTCAAATCTGTTTTGTTTTCAACATCTTTTGTTTCAACAATAAGATTCAATTCTTTATGTCCGTTTTTATGCTTTACTACATACATAAAGTCTGGGCTATACATTCCGCCAGTAATTGTAGGAATAGCAATGCTTGCTCTAGGAATTTTTCCGTAGACAATAACTTCATCTATATCAGCAGTAATATTGTCTTTTTCCAATGGCGAATCATATGCGTAGGAATCGTATAAATACTTGTCACTAGGGGTTCCAGGAACAATTTTTGTGCCTATCCTTCCTTGCGATATTTCGCTCCTTACAGTTCCGTCTGCATAAGTAAGTGCTGTTGCACCTAACGGAGCCTTACTGCGTTCATATCTAAATCTTCCTTGCAAATTGTCATTCTTCCATGCAGAAAATTCTGCACAGAAACCTGCTACCGTATTCTCATTGATATGTGCAGTAAACTCTGTTCCATGATTTTGTGCATATTTAGTCAGTGCTGTGTGTAATACTTTAATTGGTAAATTTGTAGCAGATGATATTCTTTTTAGAAAAACATTGTATGGAATTGTTTTGTGAATTACATACTGTACCCCTGTTTCTCTTATAGCATTCATCTCGGCTCCATTGCTTTCAACCACATCTCGGTCACTGCGCATAACCAAATCCGTAAAAACTCCCGGCTTTTCAAAGAGCTTCAACAAAACATCATCTAAATTATCATTTAAATCATTATCATAAAACAACAAATATCTGTGATTGATAGTTTCCCAAAGTTCCTTTATGTCGTTATAAACAGCTTTGCGGATTTTCACAGGTTTTGGTTTATCTTTATTTCTATCTTTAACTTTTCCAGTAGATAAGCCTGTAGCAAAATCAGGATATTCTGCAAAGAACAAATCTCTTGTTTCCGGTTTGATATTAAGATGTCTGTCAATGTAACGCTTATCATAAAGTTCATCAAATAAATCATCACTTGATTTGCCGATTTTCTTTGCTACTGCATTCAATTTTTCTTCAGAAATAATTGCTGTTTGTGGAAGTTCTCCATTTATTTGGTCCACAAGTTTTTGAGCAAAGTCTGCCTCTGTAAAATCAACAATATAATTCAGTGTGAACTCTTCATTAGATATTCTATTTCCGTTTTCATCAACAGGAAGACGTAATCCTCGTCCTACTTCCTGAAGCTTACTGTTTTCACTTCCACTTGAACGAAGTTTTGCAATAGTAAACACATTAGGATTATCCCAGCCTTCTTTTAAAGTCCATTTAGAAAAGAGAAAACGTAGTGTATTCAGTGTTCCATCTTCATTCTTAAAAGACAAAAGCTGTGTTTTACCATGTAAAATGGTATCAATCTCTTTTGCTATGTCTTCATCTGAATCACTATTATCTTGAGAGAAATACCCCGCATGACAAGCACTTAAATCTGAAAGGCTTGCTTCGAGATAGTCTCTATATTCTTTATCGTGTTCATTTAAAGATGATATGGTTTTTTCTATTTGTTCTTTCAACAACTCCTCAAACATTGTTAGAAGATATGGCTTCTTGCCGTCATCACTACTTCGATATGATGTGATGTCATCAATGAAAAACAATGCTAAGGTTTTAATCTTATAGTTGCGATTACAGAAATTTTCTTTTTCTGTTTCAAAATGACGCTGCAGAGCCAGTCTCAGCATCTGTTCCTGATATGAGGTCATGTAAATATCAACATCAAGTTCCTCTCCGGAAGTCTTAATAATTCCGTTGGAGAATTCAACCGATGTTTTATCAATTACAGAAATAGTTATTCCCTCAAAAGCATCACTAATAATTGATAAAGAATCTCCTTTTTTCAGTGTAAAGTTTCTTGTTGCTTCATCTTTCTTTTTATACTGAAAATGAACTGCTTCTTTGCTATCAATAGATGTTATTTTTACTTTTTCTTCTTTCTTTGAAACAGGCTCAAAATGTTCCTTTGCTACTCCCTTGATTAAACCCTGATTAAAAGATGCACAAGCATTTAAATCATAAAGAAGATTTTGGTAATCCTTAATTGTAATTTTATTTTTCCCTCTTCCTGAAGTTCTTTCTGGAAAAGTTGCACCAAAACGGATAATCGATTGAGGCTTAATCTCATCGAGAATAACTTTAAAAGCTTTTTGATCACGTGAAAAGCGATGTGGTTCATCAATTATCACAATTGGCTTAGTAGATGCAATGGCATTGAATGGTCTATAAAAGCCTTCCACTCCATAGTCATAATCATCACGAGTTAACATTTTACCATTTGTCAATAATTGCATATTAACAAGCAATACATATATTTTCTTTGTGTTTTGGCAAGAACCTTTTACAAATTCACTTACTACACTAGGAAAATAAGAACGCCCTTTTTTCTTGTTTTTCGGTGATTCCAGTACCAATGTTTCAATTTCAGTTCCGTATCCACAGCCATCGGTGAAATGGCGTCTTGCATATGGTTCGTTTAAGAATTGCTCTGTACCGGCTTTAATTGCCAGAGAGGGTACAGCAATGATAAATTTATTAAAGCCGTATCTTTTATGCAGTTCAAACATCGTCTTTGTATAGACATATGTCTTACCTGTTCCTGTTTCCATCTTTATATCCAGATTGAGATACTCACAGTCTGAAACAGGAACATTTGAATGATATTCCGGCGGTAACTCAGATTGCAATCTTTTTATATTTGTTGCAATGTGAGCATCAGCCAATGAAAAAGTGGGATTTGTATAAAATTGTGTTGGTGCTGAAATATAGGCACCGCTAAATACATCGACAATAGCATCAATTGCTTTTTGCTGATGTGGTAATTGTTGTTGGAGGATTAGTTCCATGTTATGCCTCCTTAATAGCGTACATCAAAGTTTATACGAAGGTTCTTTTCCGTATCTTTGAGTCTTGCTAAATTCATTTTAAGGTCTTCTGTCATAGTCCAAACAAAACTATATCCGAACAACACTACATTTTCCGGATTAAAGTTACCGTCCGTTTCATATTTATCGACAATGGCAGTAATAGCGTCTTTTGTAATATCAGCATCAATGAGATATAGGTGTTTATCAATGAAATATCCCGTATATCCCTCAAAATCTATTTTTTGTACATCTGCATTAAACCCGTATCCGTCACGAACAAGCCATGTTGTCAAAACAGTATTTGTTCCAAAATCTGTAAGGATATCATTTGTTAAGAACATACCTTGATTTTCTGGAACAAAATTTTCCAATTTATCAAGAGTAGTTGTATTTGGCTCTTCAAGGGTATAGTGCTTAAAGCCAAGAGCAACTTTTGCATCTGGGTATGTTTCTTTAATTTTAGATGTTGCCCTATGAATTCTTTCTAACCCAACTTGATCAAGTGTATGCTTTCGATTTACACTATCTAAAAAATCAAGAACTTTCTGCGTTTTTGCTTTTTCAGTCTTTGAATCATTGGAAAATTTTTCATCTAAATCTTCTGGTAACTGAACAGCAATCATGGTTCTGTTACCATTGCTTTCAGCGTTCAATGATAGTAATGCTTCAAAAGAAGATGCAGAACCAGAAAAGAAGTCTAAACATATATCTCCATCATTTGAACCTATATGGAATACTTTCTTTATTAAATAAGTTGGTTTTGGAAAATCAAACGCATCTCCCATCTCATAGGCGGTTAGTTCCTTTGAACCTTGTTCTGTTATAACATTTGTTTCTTCCCAAATATCATCGTCTTCTCCCGATAAATCTCCTACCAAATCATCTTCATACCATATGGTTTTAGCTTTAAACGTTCCTTTTCTATATTTCTCATAGCATCCATATTTACCGGTGTTCTTTTTCTTTGCCACTAATTCACTTTCCATAGATGAGGATGAATTATTAAAACGGTTAAATTTATCTTTCCCCCAACGCCAACAACTTTCCTCACCTTCACTGTTTAACGGTAAAATTTCAATGCTGAATTCTTCGCTTTTTTCTAGTGAAACAGGACAATATCCACATTCATCAATTGAATTTGGATTTGTATATATTGGATAGTAAAGATTTGGTCTATTAAATTTTCCAAATTTAGGGTTTCTGTTTCTCAATTCTCTTTCTTCAAATTCTCCAATATTATCTTGTTTATCAAATGCTCCTTGTCCTTTACTTAATTCATTAAGTTCGGTTGAAATATTCTTTGTATAAACAAAAAGATATTCATGAGTTTTAGCAAGTTGTTTATATGTTTGCCCTCTCTTATTTGCTTGAACGATAATATTTGCGACAAAGTTTTCTTCTCCAAAAACATCATCACATATCAGTTTTAGATTACTTTGTTCATTATCATCAATAGATATAAAAATAACTCCATCATCGGTGAGCAAATCTCTCGCTAACAATAAACGAGGGTACATAAACATAAGCCATGCAGAGTGAGAAGCTGAACCTCTCTTTGTCAAATCAAGAATTCTTTGCGCTTGTTCATCGTCAATGCTTAACTTTGTTGATAACTCTTCAGCCGAAAAGTTAAAATTATCATTATAAACAAATCCATCAGAGC
This sequence comes from Enterococcus cecorum, assembly GCF_052119425.1. Taxonomy (GTDB): domain Bacteria; phylum Bacillota; class Bacilli; order Lactobacillales; family Enterococcaceae; genus Enterococcus_E; species Enterococcus_E cecorum_C. Next base: position 17,723 of record NZ_JBQKFH010000005.1, on the reverse strand, counting down.
CTGTATTATATGGAGGATCTATATAAATACATTTAACCTGATGTGCATAGCTTTTTAATAATTGTTTTAATCCGTCAAGGTTATCTCCTGAAATATAAATATTCTGGCTATCTTTGTTTTCTGGTTTGTTGTTATGTTCTTCGTCTGGCACAATAACAGTAGTAGTATCAATAGATGCTAACAAGCGAGCATAATTCTTTCCGAGGAATTTTAATTCGTAACCTTCATTACTAACCATTAACTTGTCACTTAAATATTCTTTGAATCTTTCAATATCAAAACTGCCGTCTGCGTTAAAGCAGGCCGGAAAATTTTCCTTCAATACTTCTATTTGTTTAGTGTTTGGAAGTATTTCTTCATTTGAATTCAAAATATCTTTAATCATTTTTCTTTAACCTCCACAGTGTAGTTAAGCCATGCCTCTTCAACAGTTGAATAATCTATATCATGGTTAAGGCAAAATTCTTTAATGCTTTTCATCGCATTAATGTTAGGTTTTGCTTTTCCACATTCCCATCTATTTACAGTTGAGAATGCAACTTTTACTTCTTTAGCGAAATCATTTTGTGTTAATAGACTTCGTTGTCTAATTCGCTTTATCTCTTCCGGTAACTCCATATCGCATCTCCTAGTCTTTGTAATCTCAAAAATATAGCGTTATTATATCGCATAATTATGAATTTTTCTACCTCTTAGATCCTCCGGCCTATATGACTTGGAGTTTTTTTATTTTTTATTCTTCAAAAACGTCCTTTTAGTTATCTTCCCGTGGCTACTAGTTAAAGGAAATTTAAAAAATTTTTCTTGAAAGGGTAAAAAACAGGCATTTGTATTTGCCTGTAACTTGTAAGGAAAAAGATTTTAAGAATTGGTACTTAAACGTATCAGTTTTGTCTTTTCACTGTTGAAAGATAAAAAAGGAGGAAATTCATATGGTAAAAGCTGAAAATATACCGCCATATCTAAAGGCAAATGCCAAATGGTGCAACTGGAGGTACGAGAATAGAGATTAAGGTAGGTTATTACACGGAGATTGCTTTTCCGGAAGCTGAAGTCAGATTTATTGCCATCAACAATGGAGTTGACAGTGCCAATCAGCAAGAAAGTGATTTTACACCATTTCTTAATATTATTAATGAATGGTACGCCAAGGACACGAGCAAGAAAATCAAAGCTGTGTTTAAGTCCAAGGGCGAATCTGGAAAGCCATTGTGTACAAATCCACCTTATGGATATATGAAAGACCCTAAGGATAAGAATCATTGGATCGTGGATGAGCCTGCCGCAGAGATCGTAAAAAGGATATTTCAATTATGTATTGAGGGATATGGTCCAAGTCAGATTGCTAAAAAACTCGAAAACGATAAGGTGCTTATACCTTCTTCCTATTTCAAAGAAATCGGATTGTATCCGTCAGCACCTACCACCGAAGAACCTTATGCATGGGTGCCTAGGACGGTAGCAGATATTCTTGACAGGCAGGAATACCTTGGTCATACGATCAATTTCAAAACAAGGAAAAAATCCTATAAGCTAAAGAAAACAATCAAGAATGATCCATCAGAGTGGCAAATTTTCAAAAATACACATGAAGCTATTATTGATGAAGACACATTTCAGACGGTAAAGCGAATTCGTGACGGAAGACGCAGACCTACACCTCTCGGAGAAATGCCAGTATTGTCCGGCATGGTATTCTGTGCAGACTGTGGTTCAAAGTTATATCAAGTCAGAGGCAAAGGCTGGAGTCATGACAAGAAATATATGGTCTGTGCCAACTATCGCAAACGAGGCAAAGACACCTGCACTTCCCATCAAATACGCAATGTGGATATTGAAAATGTTCTACTTTACATGATTCAGCAGGTAACAGCGTTTGCTAGAGAGCATGAAAAGGAGTTTGTTGAGATGGTTACAAAGTCAAATGTTAAAGCGGTTGAACGTGAAATTCGTGAAAGCAAGAAAGAATACGAACAATCACAGACCAGAGTCAGCAAGCTCGATACCATCATTCAAAAGTTGTACGAAGACAATTGTTGAAGGTAAAATCAGTGATGAGCGTTTTGAAAAAATGTTAGCAACTTATGAAACCGAGCAGAGTCAACTAACACATCGTCTTGCAGAACTTGGACATATCATCGATACAGCCAAACAGAAATCCTCTAATGCAGACCGTTTCCTTCGATTGGTTAAGACTTACACAGATATCAAGGAACTTAACGCTGAGATCATCAGAACTTTTATTGAGAAGATATATGTTTACGGAAACGAAAAGCCTTGGGACAGGAACACCAAAAAGCTAAAGGTAATTTTCAACTTCATTGGTGAAGTACATATTCCAAGCAATGTAAAAAAGGCATAGCCGATTATTACGACTATGCCGATATTTTACAGGATTACAAATCCCTTATTGAGTTGCCCTTTGCGGTCGTCCTTTTTTGATTTCTTGCGAGAATAAAAATTTCCGGTAAATCTGTTGTCAATCTAAGCAAAATTGCGCTATAGTATTATTTGGTGAAAAAAGAAGGAAGGTATTAGTTTGAAAATTGATTGGAAACGAAATTTATACATATCATGGATTGGGTGCTTCTTTACTGGGGCTAGTTTTAGTTTGGTGATGCCTTTTATTCCAATCTATATTGAGCAATTACATACACCTAAAAGCCAAGTTGAACTATATGCAGGATTAGCGATTTCAGTGACCGCTTTGGCCGCAGCACTTGTCGCACCGATTTGGGGAAATTTAGCTGATCGTAAAGGCCGACGATTAATGATGATTCGAGCAGCGGCAGGGATGACTTTTTCGATGGGAGCACTGGCATTCGTACCTGATGTTTATTGGCTATTATTTATGCGTTTTTTAACAGGCGTACTTTCAGGATATATTCCTAATGCCACGGCTTTAATTGCCTCACAAGCCCCACGTGAGAAAAGTGGTTGGGCGCTTGGTACATTGGCGACTGGTGCGATTGCCGGAACGATGATTGGTCCTTCATTAGGAGGGATTTTAGCGGAAATATTTGGGATTCGCAATGTATTTCTAATTACCGGAACCGTGCTATTAATTACGTTAATTTTGACAGTTACGATGGTCAAAGAAGATTTCAAACCTGTTCACAAACAAGAAATGCTTTCGTTAAAAGAGTTGTTAGCGAAAATGCATAATGTACAATTATTATTTGGTCTATTCGTTACCTCGCTAATTATTCAGGTAGGGATTACTTCAATTAGTCCGATTTTAACCTTATTTATTCGTCAATTAAATGGCAATCAAGGCAATGTATTATTTGTAAGTGGTTTGATTGTCTCTATTTCAGGGGTGTCTGCGATGATTTCTTCGCCAGCTCTAGGAAAACTTGGCGATAAGATTGGTAACCATAAGATTCTATTAGGTGGCTTAGTATTCTCCTTAGCGTGTATTTTACCGATGGCATTTGTTCACAGTACTTTGCAATTAGGGATTTTACGATTTTTACTAGGCTTTTCTACCGGTGCTTTAATGCCATCAGTCAATACTTTGATTAGTAAGATTACGCCGCCTGAAGGAGTGAGTCGGATTTACAGCTATAATCAAATGTTTTCAAACTTTGGACAAGTTGTTGGACCGATGATTGGTTCGACTGTTGCGCATGGATTTGGATATCGTAGCGTGTTTATTGTGACTTCGATTTGCATCTTTTGTAATTTGTGCTTATCACTCTTTAATTTTCGTAAGCCGATTGTCTATTATATACCAGAATAAAGTAAAAAACGTGATTGCTAAATGTAAGCAATCACGTTTTTTGTGCGCCTGGCATGGGTGTTAGACTTGGTGGTGAAAGTCCACTACAGGCTTGGCAGTAGGAACTGTTAGCTGACAGCAAGGGTGTCCTCGGCGACGGGGAATCTGAAGGAAGCTCGAGGCAAATACTTGCACCGACGAACAGAAATTTCATACAAGGCCATGTAGAATGGATGAGCTTGCAAAACAAAGCAAAGTCCAATACTGCCCGGGTTCTGCATGGTAAATGAAGCGGTGACATGAGTAGAAGGTCTGCACTCTTACCCAGGGAGGTCTCACTAGCGGTAACACCGTAGTAACAACAAATAGTGAGAAGTCAGCAGAGGTCATAGTAGAGGGAACTCGAAGGACCGAACAATAATCAACTTACAACTGAAAGGAGGTTAGGAGATACGATGACAACAGAAAATAGCAAACAAGCTAGCAAATCTCAGAAGAATAAGGCGGAACCTAAAAGATATGAGAATGCGTTGAGTATGCTCTTAGGCAATGCGAAGAAAGTAAGTGGTGGACACCCATTTATGGAAGAAATCACAACGCTAGATAATTTATTACTAGCATGTGAAAGGGTCAAAAAGAACAAAGGTCAACCAGGAATTGATGGGATGACAGTGGAAGAAATTGAGGGACATATCCGACAATATCATCCACACATCCGAAGAAAGTTGATGGATGGAACATATAAGCCTCAGCCGGTAAGAAGGGTACATATCCCAAAACCCAATGGGGGTACAAGAAGTTTAGGGATTCCTGTTGTGAGGGATAGGGTTATCCAACAAGCGATTAGACAGGTAATAGAACCATTCATAAACCCAACATTCTCAAGGTCAAGCCATGGATTTAGACCAGGAAAAAGCCCCAAAACAGCTATGAAGCAAGTCACTAAGTACTATGAAGAAGGATATACTTATGTTGTAGATTGTGATTTAAAGCAATACTTTGACACAATTAATCATGATAAACTGATGTACCTACTAGGAAAACATATTCCAGATAAAAGGGTACTTACTATCATCAGGAAATTCCTTACATGTGGCGCCATAGATATGAAAAATGGGTTTAAAATGACACGAAAAGGAGCGCCACAAGGTGGCGTTATCTCACCTTTATTGAGTAACATTTATCTACATCAACTTGATGAAGAATTAGAACGAAGAGGGCATAAATTCGTGCGGTATGCGGACGATTTTGTCGTCTGTGTTAAATCACAAAGAGCTGGAGAGAGAGTAATGGAAAGCATTACGAAATTTCTAGAGAAAGAACTAAAACTCACGGTCAATAGAGACAAGAGTAAAGTTGGAAGCCCAACACGTTTAAAATTCTTAGGCTGTCTGATGAGAAGAGTAAACAAGACCTGTCGTTTTACAGCTACCAAAGAAAAGCAAAAGTCATTTCTAGATTCGTTGAGATATACGACAAGAAGAAATAGACCTGGAACAATGAAAGAAATCATTAAAGAACTTAATCTGAGGATTAGGGGATGGATAAACTACTTTGGTATAGGTCACATAAAAGGCTTTATAAAGAGAACTGAGGCATGGTTGAGACGAAGACTCAGACAGCTAGTACTCAAGAGATGGAAGAAGTGTTCAACGAAAATCAACTGGCTGATAAAATATGGACTAAGCGAGGACGAAGCAAAATGTATCGCATATTCACGCAAGAAATACTGGAGACTGTCTAAGACAAAAGAAGTTCATAAAGCCATGAGTAACGAAAGAATACATAAATGGGGGCTAGTCTCCATGACAGAACTAGCCCAAAAAGTCTACTTAAGTTATTGAACCGCCGTATACGGAACCGTACGTACGGTGGTGTGAGAGGTCGGTTAGTCAATTAATGACTAACCTCCTACTCGATTAATTTTGTTTTGCTTTTTTTGGAACGCAGACATTTGCAACAATGATGACAATGATGCCTACTAAAAAGGATAGTTGTGCGGTAACAGTAAAATCATATTGACCACCTGTTAATGCACTACCTAGATAGCCAACAACTTGACCTAAAATCATTGCCCAAAACATGGTAACGATATATTTCACAGAAATTCCTTCTTTCCTGTTTAATCGTCTTTTAGTTTAACATATTTTCAGCGATTGTAAAGTCTTTGCTTGTTGTCAGTTGCGATAATCTTCAGTACAATAAAAAGGAAGAATCAACGAAAGGAGCAAGCGTATGAGTTATGTGCCAATCTATACCAATAGTGCCTATACCTTGATGAATAGCACTGTTAAGGTTAACGAATATATTGATTTAGCCCAAAAGATGGGTTATCAAAGGCTGGGATTGATTGATGAAGATACGTTAAGTGGGGCTTTGACATTTTATCAGTCTTGTCTAAAAGCAAATATCCAACCGATTATTGGTTTAAAATTTTCATATTACTCACAACGTATGAAACGAAATCTGCCTTTAATTGCTATTGCTTTAAATTATCAGGGATTTCAGTCTTTAATGGAAATTTCTACAAAAAGAAAGTGTGAAGAAGTCGTTCATTTAGCTGAAATCACTCATGTACAGCAGTTAGCCTGGGTTGTTAATTTTGAACATCCATTGGCTAATCCTGAGATGGAAAATACTTATCGCCTTGATTTGATAAATGAAATCAAAGCATCTCTTCCTAAAGTCTATTATGGCATCCAAATTTATGAAAAAGTAACTCAAGACTTTTTAGAAACATTTGACTTATTGCCTTTAGCACTCTCTAAAGTAAATATCTTGCATAGCGAGGAAGCATTTGCCTTGAAGGTCTTACAAAAAGTACAGCGTGGTGAAGTATTGACATCAGAAGAAATCCAATCAGCTCAACATTCACAAGCTTACTCGCTCTTATCTGAAGAATCTTATCAGCGCTATTATCAAGAAAGTGTACCTAGTGCGCTTGAACATTTAAGTCATTTATGTGAGCAAGTACAATTGGAGATTCCTTTGCATCAGGCTCTTTTACCACAGTTTCCATTGGTGGCTGGTCAAAAAGCTGATGAAGTATTAAAAGCACTCTGTGAGCAGCAATTACAAGCATTTCATTTAGAGGATAATCCTACTTACCAAGAAAGGTTAGCCTATGAATTATCTGTCATTCATAATATGGGCTTTGATGATTACTTTTTAATTGTCTATGATGTAATGAAATATGCCCATGATCAAAAAATCGTTACGGGAGCTGGGCGTGGTTCGGCGGCGGGAAGTCTAGTCGCTTATTTACTTCGCATTACGGATGTCGACCCAATCAAGTATCAGCTACTTTTTGAACGTTTCTTGAATCCTGACCGTCAAACAATGCCCGATATAGATTTAGATATTCCAGATAATCGCCGTCAAGAAGTCTTGCGTTATGTACACCAAAAATATGGACATTATCAAGTAGTGCAGATTGCGACGTTTGGTACGATGGCAGCAAAAATGGTCTTAAGAGATGTCTCAAGAGTATTTGGATTGTCGCAAAGTGAAAGCAGTCATTGGTCTAAAGCTGTTCCTAATACTTTAAAAATTACTTTAGCACAAGCCTATCAACAATCCAAAGACCTTCGCCAGTTAATTGAGCGCTCTAAGAAAAATCAGCTAATCTATCATGTTGCTTCTATTTTAGAAGGATTGCCACGTCATGTTTCAACCCATGCAGCAGGGGTCGTTATCAGTGATATTGATTTGCGAAGTTTAATTCCTTTGCAACTAGGTTCAGATGAATTACTTTTAAGTCAATATACGATGAATGATGTGCAAGCTACTGGATTGTTGAAATTTGACTTTTTGGGTTTAAAAAATTTATCGATTATTGATGATGCATTAAAAGCGATGCGTCATTTTCCAAATGCGATACGTAGTCAAGCTGAAATCCCTATTGATGAAGCAGAAACGATGAAAATCTTTCAAAAAGCGGATACTACAGGGGTATTTCAATTTGAATCTTCTGGTATCCGCCAAGTATTAAAAAGAGTGGTACCGCAGAATTTAGAAGATTTAGCAGCGGTAAATGCACTGTTTCGACCAGGCCCTATGCAACATATTGATGAATTTGTGGCTAGACGATTCAAGAAACAAAAGGTTACCTATGTCGATCCGCGGATGAAAAAAATTCTATCCAACACTTATGGCATCATTGTCTATCAAGAGCAAGTCATGCAAATTGCTTCAGAAATAGCTGGCTTTACTCTTGCTCAAGCCGATATTTTACGTCGAGCGATAAGTAAGAAGGATAAAGACGAAATGGATAAATATCGCCAAATTTTCGTTCAAGGTGCTGTTAGTAATGGCGTACAACAAGCAAGTGCCAATCAGATTTACGATTATATTGAAAGCTTTGGAGATTATGGGTTTAATAGGTCCCATGCCTTTGCTTATTCAAAAGTAGCTTATCAAATGGCTTATTTAAAGGTTCATTATCCAGCAGCCTTCTTTACGGCATTAATGAAATCTGCCCAAAACGATGTGAAAAAATTAAAAGAATATGCCCATCAACTAAAAAAATACCAGGTTCAATTGCTTGGACCAGATATTAATCAAAGTCAATTAGAAACATCGATGGTTCAGTTACATACTATCAGAATTGGTTTAGCGAATATCAAGGGTACGCGTAAAGATTTCTTGCGCCAGATGGTTAAAGAACGCTACGAAAATGGAGCGTTTAAAGACTTTGATGACTTTTTAATGCGGGGTTATCATCAGAATAGTCATTGGCTCAAAGAAGAATTTTTAGTACCTTTGATTGCAGTCGGTTGTTTTGATCAATTAGGTGAAAATCGCAAACTTCTAATGCAACAATTGTCCAGTAAGATTCAAAATTTTGTCATCAGTGCGGGAAGTCTAGATTTATTGGAGACGATGACTTTAAGCGTAGATGAGCAAGTTGCTGAATATGCCCTTGAAGAAAAATTAGCATTAGAAAATCAATATCTAGGGATGTATCTATCTGGACATCCGCTAGATCGCTATCAGTCTTACTTCCAACAAGAAAAAGTAGTAGAAGTTGCGCACTTGGTAGCCAATCAACGTGCCAGTATCTTGCTTTATCTGACAAATATTAAAGAGATAACCACGAAAAACCAGGAAAAAATGGCCTTTATTACCGGAAATGACGGGACACAAGAAATAGAAGTGACCATTTTTCCGACACTTTTCCGACAAATTCGTCAAAATCTGCAAGTCAATCAGTGTGTATTGATTAAAGGAAAAAGTCAAATCAGTACTTATAGTGGACAAATTCAATTTTTAGCTGAACAAATGTATTTTAATGAACAAATCCAAAATCAGTTACAACAGAAGACTTGCTACCTTCGTTTTGAAAATGGTTTTGAAAATGAAAGTTTGATGTATCAGTTACAAAGCGTGTTAGAAAAACATCATGGAACTGTACCGGTTGTTATTTTTGATGCACTTAATCATCGGAAACAAATGATTGATGAAAAATTTTGGATTAAAGAATCTGCTGACTTGTATGCTGAACTTAGACAATTGTTAGGTAAAGAAAACGTTGTTATGAAATAAATTGCACATATTTTCAATTTATCTTTACATTTTTCTAATTTTTTCAAGATACTACAAGACATTTTCATAAATTAATGGTAAAATACTGTTCGTGGCTAAGATTAGCAGGGAACATTTATTTTAATGTGTCAAAATATTTTAATGAGGTGAAATTATATGAAACGCATTGGAATTTTAACCAGTGGTGGAGATGCGCCAGGTATGAATGCAGCAATTCGTGCTGTCACTCGCAAGGCCATCTATGAAGGAATGGAAGTATATGGAATCAACTATGGTTTCGCGGGATTAGTTGCAGGAGATATCCGTCGCTTAGATTTAGCTGATGTTGGTGATAAAATTCAACGCGGTGGTACTTTCCTTTACTCTGCACGTTATCCTGAATTTGCTACTTTAGAAGGACAACTTAAAGGTATTGAACAATTGAAAAAATTCGGTATTGAAGGTTTAGTTGTCATCGGCGGAGATGGATCTTACCATGGTGCGATGGCTTTAACAAAACATGGTTATCCTGCTGTTGGTATCCCAGGAACAATTGATAATGATATTCCGGGAACTGATTACACAATCGGTTTTGATACTGCAATTAATACAGTATTAGATGCTTTAGACCGCATTCGTGATACAGCAACTTCACACGTTCGTACATTTGTTATCGAAGTAATGGGTCGTGGTGCTGGAGACATCGCTTTATGGGCTGGTGTTGCCGGTGGTGCGGATGATATTATCATTCCTGAACATGATTTTGATATGAAAGAAGTTGCTGAACGTATTCAACAAGGTCGTGACCGCGGTAAAAAACACTGCTTAATCGTATTAGCTGAAGGTGTGATGGGTGGTAACGAATTCGCTGAAAAATTAGCTGAATATGGTGATTTCCATACACGTGTATCTATTTTAGGACACATTGTACGCGGGGGTTCTCCAAGCGCTCGTGACCGTGTATTGGCAAGTAAATTTGGTGGTTATGCCGTAGATTTACTAAAAGAAAACAAAGGTGGTTTATGTATCGGTATCGAAAACGAACAAATCGTTGCTCGTGACATTATCGATATGTTAGAAAATCATAAACATAAACCAGATTTATCTCTATATCAATTAAATCGCGAATTGTCAGTTTAATTGAGAGCTTAATCTAGTAAATAATAAGTATTTTACTTATTTTTAAAATAAACGAATAGGAGCAAAGTAGTAATGAAAAAAACAAAAATTGTTAGTACATTAGGACCAGCAAGTAATAGTGTCGAAACAATCGCAAAATTGATCGAAGCAGGTGCCAACGCATTCCGCTTTAACTTCTCACACGGTGACCATGAAGAACAATTATCTCGTATGAACATGGTACGTGAAGCGATTAAATTAACAGGTAAAGATGTTGCGCTTTTATTAGATACTAAAGGTGCTGAAATCCGTACAACAGTTCAAGGTACTGAATCAGGTAAAATCGAATTCAATATCGGTGATATCGTACGTATTTCAATGGATGGCGAACATGTAGGATCAAAAGAAAAGATTGCTGTTACTTATCCAGGATTATATGACGATGTTCATGTAGGTGGTCATGTATTATTTGATGACGGCTTAATCGACATGAAGATTTTAGAAAAAGATGAAGCAAATCGTGAATTAGTTACTGAAGTACAAAACGCAGGTATTTTAGGTTCTCGTAAAGGGGTTAACGCTCCTGGTGTATCTATCAGCTTACCAGGTATCACTGAAAAAGACGCAGACGACATTCGTTTTGGTCTTGATAATGATATTAACTTTATTGCTGCAAGTTTTGTTCGTAAAGCACAAGACGTTTTAGAAATTCGTGAAATCTTAGAAGAAAAGAACATGACTCACGTTCAAATCTTCTCAAAAATTGAATCTCAAGAAGGTATCGACAATATCGATGAAATCTTGAAAGTATCTGACGGTATCATGGTTGCACGTGGTGACATGGGTGTGGAAATTCCAGCTGAAATGGTACCAATGGTTCAAAAAACAATCATTAAGAAATGTAATGCTGCAGGTAAAGCCGTAATTACAGCTACTCAAATGTTAGAATCAATGCAACACAACCCACGTCCAACTCGTGCGGAAGCTTCTGACGTTGCGAACGCTGTATTTGATGGTACAGATGCAACAATGTTATCTGGTGAATCTGCTAATGGACAATACCCAGTTGAAGCTGTTTCAACAATGGCTCGTATCGACATGGAAGCTGAAAAACAATTAGCTAAAATTGGCACATACAAAATTGATAACTTTGATAAGACAGATGTTACTGAAACAATCGGTATGGCAGTAGCAACTGCAGCTAAAAACTTAGGTGTTAAAACAATCGTTGCAGCTACTGAATCAGGACATACTGCTAAAATGATTTCTAAATATCGTCCAGATGCAGATATCTTAGCAGTTACTTTTGACGAACGTACAAAACGTGGTTTAATGTTAAACTGGGGTGTCTATCCAACAGTTACTGAAAAACCAACTACAACTGATGAAATGTTTGAATTAGCTACTAAGAAGGCTGTAGAATTAGGTTTTGCTAAAGAAGGAGACTTAATCTTAATTACTGCTGGTGTACCAGTTGGTGAACGCGGAACAACTAACGTAATGAAAATTCAATTAATTGGTTCTAAATTAGTTGAAGGCCAAGGTGTTGGTAGCCGTTCTGTAGTTGCCAATGCAGTTGTTGCTAAAACTGCTGAAGAAGCAATTGCCAACGCAAAAGATGGCATGGTATTAGTAGTGCCTACTACTGATAAAGAATTTATGCCAGCTATCGAAAAAGCAAGTGCATTAGTTGTTGAAGATGGTGGTTTAACTTCACACGCTGCTGTTGTAGGTATTGCTAAAGATCTACCAGTTATCGTTGGTGCTAAAGGAGCAACTTCAGCTGTGAAAGATGGCGAAGTTGTAACTGTAGATTCTCGTCGTGGTATTGTATACCGTGGAGAAACAACAACTATCTAATTGAAACGATTCTTTAGATAAACATGGGTGGGTAGATTGTCGAAAGATGGTTTATCCACCTTTTTTAAATAATCTTTTTATTAGAAATTACAGATAAATTTAAGGTGTCAAGAAAAATTCATTGACAAAGCTAAAAACCAACTGTATAATAGCTTTTGTTGCTTAGGGGTGAGATAAGATGAAATATTCTTTATTAGAATTAAGAAAGTATCAAGAACAAACCATTGAATTAAATGAAACACTTGATTTAAAAGAGGCTGTCTTAGCACGTGACTCACAAGTTATTGATCTAGCACCTGTTCAAGTAAGTGGCTTTTTAGAAGTAAAGGCAAATGAGTATTTTACCCACTATCATTTAACTACTGTAATGACTTTACCTTCAAGTCGGTCTCTTGAACCTGTGGCTGTTCCATTATCAGTTGATGTGGATGAACTATTTATGACACCTGAGCAATTTAAAATGAAGGATGATAGTATCCCTGATGAAGAAGTTTTGATTTTGGATACTCAGACTTTGGATTTAGAAGCATCAATCATCGATAATCTTTTGCTTGCAATTCCACTTCAAGTATTGTCTGAAGAGGAAAGACAAAATGATGACTTACCATCTGGCAATGATTGGCAAGTAATCTCAGAAGATGAATATCTTAGTCAAAAACAAGCAGAAAGTGAAAATCAAATTGATCCTCGTCTTGCAAAATTATCAGCATTACTCGATTCTGAGGATGAAGATAAGTAAGATTGGAATAAAAGCAGAATTTCTGCAATTTGAAATAAGGAGGTGTAGCAAATGGCAGTACCAGCTAGAAGAACTTCTAAAGCTAAAAAAGCAAAACGCCGTACTCACTACAAATTATCAATTAACGGCTTAAACGAATGCCCAAACTGTGGTGAATTAAAGAAAAGCCATCACGTATGTGCAAACTGTGGCTACTACGATGGTAAAGATGTGGCAGCTAAATAATGCTTAAAATCAAGTAAGCACTTAAACCCTTAGGCTAACCATGGGGCCTAGGGTTTATTTTTTTTACTCAAAAGGATTTTACTTTTAATCATAAGCGTTTTAGGCTATAATGAAAGAGTCTATTGAAAAGCCTGTGAAAATATCCAGGTAAAATTAGGAGGAATGAACATGACGAAACAGCAAATTGGTGTTGTTGGTATGGCTGTAATGGGTAAAAACTTAGCCTTAAATATTGAAAGTCGCGGTTATTCAGTTGCACTATACAATCGTACAGGATCAAAAACAGAGGCCGTTGTAAATGAACATCCTGAAAAAAACTTTAAAGCAACATATACCATTGAAGAATTTGTACAATCATTGGAAAAACCTCGTCGAATCATTATGATGGTTCAAGCAGGAAAAGGAACAGATGCTACCATTCAAGCATTGTTGCCTCACTTAGATAAAGGGGATATTTTAGTTGATGGTGGGAATACCTTCTTCAAAGATACAATGCGTCGTAATGAAGAATTAGCTAACTCTGGTATTAACTTTATCGGTACAGGGGTTTCTGGTGGTGAAGAAGGCGCGCTGAAAGGTCCATCTATCATGCCTGGTGGTCAAAAAGAAGCCTATGATTTAATCGCACCAGTCTTAGAACAAATTTCTGCTAAAGCTGAAGATGGTGCACCTTGTGTGACATACATTGGGCCAAATGGTGCTGGTCATTATGTTAAAATGGTGCATAACGGGATTGAATACGGTGATATGCAATTAATCGCTGAAAGTTATGACCTATTGAAAAATGTTTTAGGTTTATCCAATGATGAATTAGCTGAAACATTTGCTACATGGAATAAAGGTGAGCTAGATAGCTTCTTAATGGAAATTACAGCTGACATTTTAACACGTAAAGATGATTTAGGTACAGGTAAACCCATTGTTGATGTCATTTTAGATGCAGCTGGTAATAAAGGTACTGGTAAATGGACAAGTCAAAGTGCATTAGACTTAGGTGTGCCACTTCCATTAATTACGGAATCTGTATTTGCTCGTTTTATTTCTACTTATAAAGAAGAACGCGTCAATGCTAGTCAAAAATTCCCTAAAACACAGTTTGAGTTCCAAGGGGATAAAGCTGAATTCGTTGAAAAAATTCGTCAAGCGTTATACTTTAGCAAAATCATGAGTTATGCTCAAGGATTTGCTCAATTGCGCCAAGCTTCTAAAGAATATGACTGGCAATTACCATTTGGCGAAATCGCAAAAATCTGGCGTGCAGGTTGTATCATTCGTGCACAGTTCTTACAAAAGATTACTGATGCGTATGAAAAGAATGATGATCTTGAAAACTTATTATTAGATGATTACTTCTTTGATATTACAGTTAAATATCAACAAGCTGTTCGTGATGTAGTGGCATTAGCTGTTCAAGCAGGTGTTCCAGTACCAACCTTCTCATCAGCGATTGCCTACTTTGACTCTTATCGTGCGGAAAAATTACCAGCAAATATTATCCAAGCCCAACGTGATTATTTTGGTGCACATACTTACAAACGTACAGATCGCGAAGGTATTTTCCATTACAATTGGTATGAATAATTAGATTAGGCAGGCTCAATGAATTCTTTTGAGTCTGCCCCTTTTTTTTCTTTCGTATCCATGATAGAATTGTGCTAGCATGATTAAAAAGATTAAAGGAGATATATGTATAGATGAGTAACGTATTAATTATTGAAGATGAAAAAAATCTTGCTCGCTTTGTTGAATTAGAATTAAAACATGAAGGTTATAGTACAGAAGTTCATTATAATGGTAGAACTGGTTTAGATGCTGCCTTAAATAAGGATTGGGATGCTATTTTACTTGATTTAATGTTACCTGAATTAAATGGCTTAGAAGTTTGTCGTCGCATTCGTCAAAGTAAAAATACGCCAATTATTATGATGACTGCTAGAGATTCAGTGATTGATCGTGTATCCGGCCTTGATCACGGCGCAGATGATTATATTGTTAAACCTTTTGCGATTGAAGAACTACTTGCTCGTCTTCGTGCTTTATTACGTCGTATTGACATTGAAGGGGATAAAAACGCGGCTAAACAAACGACATTAACTTATCGTGATTTAACCATTGAGAAGGAAAATCGTGTCGTTCGTCGTGGTAATGAAATTATTGAATTGACTAAACGCGAATATGAATTATTGCTCACACTAATGGAAAGTGTGAATGCGGTATTGGCACGTGATGTATTGCTCAATAAAGTTTGGGGATATGAAACTGAAGTCGAAACTAATGTAGTGGATGTATATATCCGTTATCTACGCAATAAAATTGATGTACCTGGTGAAGATAGTTACATTCAAACAGTTCGTGGTACTGGATATGTGATGCGTTCATGATGAAAATGATTAAGAAGAAAAACAAGGAGCTAAAGGGGCCTTCTTTAACCATTAAGTGGGCCTTAGCAAGCTCTTTCTTCATCTTTGTCATTTTTACGGTTTTTGCAGTAACAACGTATAAATCAGCTGTTAGTCTTTTGGTAGAAAAAGAGCGCAAACAAAGTGAAGAAACCACTTATCAAATCGTATCGAAATTGGCCGATAACGATCAATCGCTGACTTTGATTAACGTGTATCGCAAATTAACAGATAGTTCAGAAAGTCAAGCTAGATTATATGACCGTACTTCGACATTAAAAGGCAATATGATGAGTATCGATCCATTTATTGCTGAGTTAGGTCAAAATAATTTCCGCCTTTATGTATATAATCCGGATTATCATCTGGTTTTTAAAACAAAAGAAGAAAGCCTTTCTCTACAGTCGGTGGAGACCATTGAAAATAAGCTCACAACGATTAATCAACAAGCTGGTTTGTTGAGCGTGCAACCTGTGATATCAAAGCAAACGAGAGAAAAAATTGGCTATGTGCAAACTTTCTATGAATTGAGTTCAATGTATGAGATGAAGCGCAGTCTATTAATGATTTTAATCGCAGTTGAATTGATTTCACTCTTACTTAGTCTGATTTTAGCCTTTTTGCTATCTTCATATTATTTGAAACCGTTAAAGATGTTGCGCGATACAATGGAAACAATCCGCAAAGACCCACAATCTGATATTCATGCACCGGTCATTGAAACACGAGATGAATTATCTGATTTGTCGGAAATCTTTAATGAAATGATTGATCGCATGCGTACTTATATTGAGCAACAAGAACAATTTGTGGAAGATGTTTCACATGAATTAAGAACACCGGTAGCCATTATTGAAGGTCATTTGAGCATGCTGAATCGTTGGGGAAAAGATGATCCAGAAATTTTGGAAGAATCATTATCTGCAAGTATGCAGGAAATTAAGCGTATGAAAGATTTGGTTCAAGAAATGCTTGATTTATCACGCGCGAAACAAGTAGACATCTACTATGGTAATGAAACTTGTCAGGCTAAAGAGGTGGTTAATCAAGTATTTAACAACTTTAAATTGTTATATCCTGATTTTATGTTCGTGATGGATGATGACTTACCAAGAGAACGAACACTACAAATTTATCGTAATCATTTCGAACAAATCTTAATTATCATTCTAGACAATGCGGTAAAATACTCTTTAGATCGTAAAGAAATCCACGTAAGTATTTCAAGTAACATGAAAGAACTTGAAATTGCAATCCAAGACTTTGGTGAAGGGATTCCAGTTGAAGATCTGCAAAAAGTATTTAATCGTTTCTATCGTGTGGATAAGGCACGGGCAAGGACAAAAGGTGGGAATGGCTTAGGTCTTTCAATTGCCTATCAGTTGTTAGAAAGCTATAAAGGACGAATCACCGTTGAAAGTAGTCTAGGGCAAGGTACAATTTTCAGAATATATGTTCCAATTATTGAAAGTGAACAAAATTCATATTAATTTTTTATAATGAAGCAGTTGCTATTTGCGGCTGCTTCATTTTTACGAATAATTAATCTAAAAATCGCCGATGATATTTATGCTTTTAAAATGAATTCCGAATTATATTACAATAAATGCTCTTTATGTTCGAGACAAAAAATAATCAAAAAAATATAAAATTTATGCTTGCATTTTGTAGAAAGACTTGGTATATTATTACTTGTCCTCGAGATAAATGAGGACTTAAAAAATAATAAAAAAAGTAATTGACATCTAAAAAGTTATATGATACTATAACAAAGTACTTGATTTAAGAAAACATCTTTAATCAAGGGTTTGAAAAAAGTTTTAAAAATCATTTGACAAACAAAGTTTAATGTGATAAACTCTAGAAGTTGTCAATACGACAAAGTAGACCTTTGAAAACTGAACAAATAAATGCAAACAACCAATGTGTAGGGTCTTTAGTTTATTGCAAACTAAAGAAAAATACATGCAAGCAATAGCTAGCAAAATCAATTTTGAGCTTAAAGTCATTTATGACTTATCAATACTTTTTATGAGAGTTTGATCCTGGCTCAGGACGAACGCTGGCGGCGTGCCTAATACATGCAAGTCGAACGCATTTTCTTTCACCGTAGCTTGCTACACCGAAAGAAAATGAG
>NZ_JBQKFH010000004.1:0-88270 GCF_052119425.1 Enterococcus cecorum | reverse complement strand
TAACGAAAGAATTCAGGCAAAAACAAAATGGATGCCACCTGCAAAGTACAGGTTAGCATCCTTGTGTTCCGCCTAGTTCATATATGTGTCCAGGATTCTGGGTACATATCACTGTTGTGGGGGATTTTTTATTATTTGTGAAAAAATTTGGAATGATATATAGTTGAGATGAATAAATGCTTTTTCAAAGTAGCTGAAAGGCAAGGAATGAAAGAAGTTCAAAATTTTTTAGCTCAACTTTCCACAATCATTCCCAAGACGGATAATTAACTTGTGATAAGATGGCAGAATAAATTTGAAGAAAAGAAGCGGAGGATGACAAAAATGAAAGCGGTTAAAACTATTCTGCATTGGTTTTCTTTGATTTTAATTGGTTTAGTTGGTGGCATGGGCGGCGATCTTAAAGATTTTCAATAAGATAAAGGAAGGTGAGTAGCATGGCTAGTATCCTATGGTTAAAATTTTTGTTTATGATTCCCAGCTTTTTAATGTATTTAGTCGCGTTTGTCAGCTATAAAGTACGCGAACAATTAAGAATCCCCTTAATCGTCAAAATTTTGTTAGGCTTACTAGTCATTCTAGCCACACTTTGGATTATATATGTCGCACACTTCGGAGTAAACAGCTAAAAGGTCGTGAGAAGGGTCGATTAGCTCCAAGCAGCTAAGGTTGTCCGGAATGTCAGGAAAATCAATCGTATGTTGAGATTTTCCTAGACAGTCCGGCTTAGATGCACAGGAGCTACCCTTCGAACGCCGAGTATAAATGTCGTGAAGCAGCTTGGAAAGCCTCGAAAGAAATTCGTGTGTATATCTACCACTGAGAAAATTGCTGATTCATAAGTAGTAAAAATGAACGACTTCTTACTTCACAAGTGAGGAGTCTTTTTCTTTGACAAAATTTCACTTTACATGTAAAGTGATGGTCAAGAGGTGAGGAACATGAAGAAATTACCTTTAGCTGTCTTGGTTTGGTTGCGGATGGCTCGACTGACCGCACGCATGAATCAACAATCTAATGAATTTTTACAACAAGACGGGTTAACTGCAGCTCAATTTGAAGTCTTAGTGTTAATCGAACGCTATCAGCCCATCAGCCAACAACAACTAGCCAATCAATTAACTGTCACGCAAGGTGGGATTTCGCGGTTATTACAGCGGATGCAACAAGCAGGACTCATTGAAAAGAAGGCTTGCGGAAAGGAAAAACATATTTTCTTATCTGCTTTAGGACAAGAAAAATTAAGTCAAGTTTATGATAAACAAATAACCAATCAAGCCCAGATGTTTGATTCATTATCTAAAGACGAATTACAAACACTCTTTCAATTATTAACAAAATTAAGTCAAGAAAAGATAGAGGAGCGATGAATGATGAAAAATACCG
The DNA here is from genome assembly GCF_052119425.1 of Enterococcus cecorum. Lineage (GTDB taxonomy): Bacteria > Bacillota > Bacilli > Lactobacillales > Enterococcaceae > Enterococcus_E > Enterococcus_E cecorum_C. The sequence goes on along the minus strand of NZ_JBQKFH010000004.1, from coordinate 86,884 downwards.
GCATTCACCATGTATCAGTTTTAGTAAGAAGTGCAAAAAAAGCTTATGATTTCTATACGAATATTTTAGGCCTAAAGATGTTTTTAAAGACCGTCAATCAAGATGATCCAACCATGTATCACTTATTTTTTGGTGATCAAGAAGCACGGGAAGGGACCGAGTTTACTGTTTTTGAGATGAGTCATTTTCGTGATAATCAATTTGGTACCAATGCGATTGAACGGGTGATGTTTTTGGTGACATCAGTGGACTCGCTTTACTTTTGGCAAGAACGCTTAGAAAAAATGGGGGTCTTACATTATGGTATCGAGACTTTCCGCAATCAAGAAATTTTGCGTTTTGAAGATTTTGACGGCATGAAGTTAGGCTTGATGGTGGCTAAAGATGCCTCGATTGCTAAAGGAACGCCACATCCAGAAATTCCTGATGAACATTTGATTTTTGGAATGGGGGCAGTCTTCCTACGAGTGCGTTATTTAGAAGCAAGTTTAGACATGTTGACCACCCGCCTAGGATTTACCCAAGAAGAGCCAATCGATTATTTTAATCACACCTTAATTCCTTTACATATCCATAATTTGTGGCAGCATGAAATATACTTAATTGAAGATAAAGACAATAAGCGCGAACGACTAGGCGTAGGTGGCATGCATCATATTGCTTTTGGGGTTGATAATGAAGCGACTTTGGCAGCTTTTGCACAATACTTAGATGACGAAAATATCCATCATTCGGGAATTGTGAATCGTGAATTTTTCCAATCTTTATATTATCGTGAACCAAATAGTATTTTATATGAAATTGCAACCCCGCCAATTGATCGCGTGCCATACTTACAAACACCACAAGCGACTTTTGATGAGTATGAATTAATTTTACCAAGCTTTTTAGAAGACCAACGCGCAACGATTGAACGTGATTTAGCACAACAAGAAAGATAAGAAAAGAGGCGAGTTTGATGCGTTATCTTAATAATCGTGGAAGGAATCAACGACTTTTTGTCACTTTTCATGGCACTGGAGGCAACTTATATAGTTTGTATTTTTTAACAGAGGAACTAGATGCTAAAGCGGGTGTGCTTAGTTTTTTAGGCGATAAAGGAGTAGGGGTGAATCGCCGCTATTTCAATCCTTTGGTCAATCAAGAATTGGACCGCGAAGATTTTACGCACCAAGTTTCGCGATTTTTAGAACTTTGGGACAGCTTAGAGATTACAGCAAGTGAAATTGTGGCAATCGGCTATTCGAATGGCGCAAATTTCTTACAAGGAATTTTAAGCCAACATCCAGATTTTGCGGATCAAGTGATATTATTACATCCAAGTGATTTTCAATTTGATTTCACGCCTTCAAGTAAACCTAAACGCCTATTAGTGACAGCAGGGAGTCTAGATACTTTGGTGTCACCTGGCGCAAGTATGCAACTCGTGAAAAGATTACAAAGTGCTTTTCCAGATACGCAGTTAGAACTGTTGGATGGAGGACATGGAGTCAGTGATGCTGAAATTGAAAAAGTCAAAAAATGGTTAAATGCATAAGAAAAAAAGCGAGTTTGCCACCATAGGTAAGCTCTCTTTTTTAGGTTTAATTATCAGAAAATTCTTGAACATAACAAAAAAACGATTACAATATAAGTGGAAAGTCAATAAAAATGAGGTGATTTGGATGAAACGCAAATGGTTAGGGTTAGTTCTGTTTGTCATTGGGGTGATTAGTTTTGGTTGTGGACAAAAACAAGCCAATGAAAGGATTCAAGCAACCGATCAACAAGGCGTGTACACTGTGCAACTGCAAGAAAAGGAAGGATTTGTCGTCAAGGTTGAGGATAAAAAGGCTGTAGAGATTGCTAAAGATAAATATCCGACTGCCATGAAATTACAATTGAGTATCAAAGTAGATAAGAATGGTTATGAAATAGAGCTCAAGGATAAGAAGAGTGATATTGGCGCTACCTCACGTCTAAAACTTGATAAATCGTATCAATATGCAGCGTTTGTAGCTAATAAGGATCAGTTTCCAGAAAAGTTAGGCAGCATGATTTTTACCAATGATGAAAAAATCTATCAAAAAGCACAAAAATCGGTATCTGAGCTTTCCGATTCACAAGCAGCCCAGGCAAAAATATTCAGTGTGACAACGAAATAAAAAAATGTCCATCCTATTTTACATGAGTAGGGTGGACATTGTGTTTACAGATATAATTCTTCGGCATCTAATTCCCATTTAGTTTGTTTTGGATAGTAAGTGAGCGTACCGACAAAATCCTTAGACTTAATGGTTTGTTGGCTTAACTTCAATCCGGCTTCTTCTGCGGCATAAAGGGGAATTTCAAAAGATTTATTGGTGACTTTAGCTTTTGGAAAGTAAAAAACTAGACCGTCTTTTAATAATTCACGTAAATCTTTGACCAAATCAATGGGTAAAGTCGGTACTTCGATTGGTTTGCGTTTGAAGAAAGGGCGTTGGTCATTTAATTCTTGGTAAATAATCCAAGTAATTTGTTTGGCCAAAATGCGATAAAATTCTTCAATATAACGATAATAAACCCGCAATAGGTCATCACCTAAATCGAAGTAGACGAAATTGTTTTGTAATTTATAGAAAAATGGTGAATGAAGGTGTGTTTTCATATGACCAAGATAAAGTAATTCGGAAATTTCTAAGGCGGAAAGTTCTTTAATCATGGTCAAGTCGGTAAAGTCAATCCAACGCACATCTTGATTGTTACGACGTTTAGACATGTTTTGTAAAAATTGTTCGACCGCAAAACTACCTTTTATGACTTTTAAGTTCGTATGGTTTTCAAATTCACCATCAAGACTAGCTGGGTTCAGTAAAAGGAGATTATTCGGACGATGAATCAGACCTCGTTGGAAATCTTTAGCTTGGATGCCGCGACTCAAAACGACATTGCTAGTGGTATCCATATGTACAAAAATTGGTGAATTCATCTGACAAACTCCTTTCCTAGTCTGTTTTCATTCTACAATAAAGTAAGGGAAAATAATCATTTCTTTTCTTTTAAAAATATATTACAAAAGATTATCATTAATCGTTTTCATGGAAAATCATTTTCTTTCATTGGCATTTTCAACAACAATACCTACCCAAAATGAAAATTTCGCTTTCAAACCAATTTCATAGTATAATAAAAACGCAAACAAACAAAAAAAGCGAATATAATATATAGAGGCTATCACTCAGCTCGATCAGACGTGCGAAAATTCGTGTGTTACCCGCCAAATGGAAAATCAGCGAGGTTAAGGATTTTCCAATTTGGAGGGGCGAATTTTCAATACGTCTAGCTGAGGGATGCCGTTTGGATAGGAGCGTGATGCGGGTCGGTTAGCTACAAGCGGATAAGTTTTCCAGAACGTCAGGAAAGTCCGAAAAGTAAAGACTTTCCAAGACGGGCTGGCTTATACGCGCAAGTAGCTACTCGCAGAACGCGGACTAATAGAGGCTATCACTCAGCTCGATCAGACGTGCGAAAATTTGAGTGGTGTGCCTAAAAAATGGAAAAATTGAAGGAGGAAAAGCGATGGCAGATTCATTTTCATTTGAGATTGTCGAACACATTGCCGTATTGTCAGAAAATGCAAAAGGATGGAAGAAAGAACTGAATTTGGTGAGTTGGAATGGACGACCACCGAAATTTGACCTACGTGATTGGGATAGCGAACACGCAAAAATGGGCAAGGGAATTACTTTGACAAATGAAGAACTAGCCGCTTTAAAATCGACTTTAGAACAAATGCAGGTGTAAATGATGAAAAGTATGACAGGTTTTGGAAAAGCCAGTGTGGAAGATGAGGCTTATCGTGTAAATATTGAAATCAAGAGTGTGAATCATCGTTTTTTAGATGTGCAATTAAAGCTGCCAACGGGGATGAGTGCTTTTGATTTAGCTATTAGAAAGCAAGTTAGTCAAAAATTGAGTCGTGGTCGGGTCGAATTAATTTGTAAATTAGAGGAATTGCAGGCTAGCTCAAAAAAAGCTAAGGTAAATCATGAATTATTTACCCAAGTGATGGCACAATTGCCGGAAGTTTCACCAGAAAATTTGATTAGTCAATTATTACTTCGCGAAGAATTTATCGAAGTAACCAATCAAGAAATTGCGACAGAGCGTTTGCAAGGTTTGGTACTTAGTGCTTTAGACCAAGCTTTAGATCAATTAGTGGCAAAAAGAGCGCAAGAAGGTGAGCAAATTTACCAAGTTTTACAGCAGCAAGGTCAAGAAGCAGCTACCGTCTTAACGCAATTAGTCGCTTTTCAAGATGTTTATGAAAAAGAATATCAAGCGCGCTATACAAAGAAATTACAAGATTACTTAGGCGGTGTGGTGGATCAAGATCGCCTTTTAATGGAATTAGCCATTTTATTAGAAAAAGGCGATATCCACGAAGAGATGGACCGCTTGAACATTCATTTACAGACCTATGCCGCTACCTTGCAAAAAAAGGTGCCTATAGGAAGAGAGCTAGACTTTTTAGTGCAAGAAATGAATCGTGAAGTCAATACCATCGGATCTAAGACGAGTCATGTCACCTTAAAAGGCTATGTCATCCAATTAAAGACAATCTTAGAAAAAATCCGCGAACAAATTCAAAACGTAGAGTAAAAAATTAACGCAAAAAAGAGAATGCATAGTTTTTTCCTATAAACTTTCTCATATACGGAATTTATTCTTGAAACTTTTCAAAAAAAAGTGCAAAATGTAATGTAAACAATATAAGTTTGAAAGGACCCATTATGACAGAGCGAGGATTACTTATTGTATTATCCGGTCCATCCGGTGTGGGAAAGGGCACGGTACGAAAAGCTATTTTTGAAAGTAGCGATAATGACTTCCAATATTCAATTTCCATGACGACGAGAAATATGCGTCCAGGAGAAGAAGAAGGTGTCGATTATTTCTTTAGGACAAAAGAAGAGTTCGAAGCCTTGATTGAAGCAGGCGAGATGTTAGAATATGCTGAATATGTCGGCAATTACTATGGTACACCACTTTCTTATGTAGAAGAGACTTTAGCAAAGGGCAAGGATGTCTTTTTAGAGATTGAAGTCCAAGGTGCCCGTCAAGTCAAAGAAAAGGTGCCAGATGGGGTATTTATCTTTTTAACGCCGCCAGATTTGGAAGAGTTACGTTCGAGAATTGTCAATCGTGGAACCGATCATGCAGATGTGATTGATCAACGAATGAAAGTAGCGAAAGAAGAGATTGAAATGATGGCTTTATATGACTATGCCGTGGTGAACGATGAAGTACCAAAAGCCGTGAAACGTATCAAAGAGATTATCGCTAGCGAACATTTTCGTGTCGATCGCGTAATTGATAAATATAGAAAAATGATAGAGGAGTTGTAAAAATTATGATGTTAAAACCATCGATTGACTCACTATTAAACCGGGTCAATTCTAAGTATTCATTAGTTATTTTAGCTAGTAAACGTGCACACGAACTAGATGCAGGAGCCCAAGGAACTTTAGACCATTTTGATTCTGTAAAAAGTGTAGGGAAAGCTTTGGAAGAAATTGATGCCTTAACTGTGATTAACGATCCAAATCCTGAGTTGAAGCGTCAAAGACAAAAAATGGAAGAAGAACAACGCAAAGCTCAAAAAGAAGCCGAGCAACGTGAACTAGAAGAAAAAGTTGCCACAGATAAATGATGATGTTAGCCGATATAGAGCCTTGAAAGCAATCTCTATGTCGGTTTTTCATTAGTTGAGATGTTTTAGAAAGCAGGTGAGTAGATGTTTATTGCTCAAGTGATTGTCGATGTGCCGACTATGCAGACAGACCAGCCGTATAGCTATCTGATTCCGGAAAATTTAAGCGATGTCGTCAGTGTCGGGATGCGAGTAGAGGTACCGTTTGGCAATGGAAATCGTCATATTCAAGGCTTTGTCCTCGCAATTGAACAAGTCCATCCAGAAAAATTGACTCAAGACAAAATCGAATTGAAGCCATTGATTCGCTGTTTAGACCTACAACCCGTACTGAATGAAGAATTACTACAACTAGCGGATTACATGAAAGAAACGACTTTTGCTTTTAAGATTACTTGTTTACAGACGATGCTTCCTGCGCTTTTAAAGGCCAGTTATGATAAGCAATTCCGCCTGTTAAATCCAAAATCTAAAGTTGCGTCCTACTTTCAGGAAAGTGCCGTCTTATCATTTGCTGAGGCGGAAGAAAAACAATTATTGGCTGAATTGAAAAAAGCGGTCCAAGCAGAAGAAGTGCGATTAGAATATTTGGTTAAAAACAAGAATCAAGTCAAGACGATTCGCTATGTTCGTCCGCTATTAAGTAAAGAAGCCTATGAGCAATTGCAACTACAACAGAGTAAAACTGCGGTGAGAAAGCAAGAACTACTGCAACAATTAGCCACTTTAGCTTATCTGCCAGTGAAATATTATACTGAGCGCAAAATTTCTACAAGTGTCTTAAATCAAGCGCAAGAACAAGGTTGGTTAGCCTTTGAAGAAGTGGAGGCCTATCGTGATCCTTTTGCTAATCAGACTTTTGAAAAAACTGCACACCTTGCTTTAAATGAGTCTCAACAATACGCCTGCGATACGATTTTACAAGCCAATCAAATGAAAGAGGCCAAGACTTTCTTACTTGAGGGGATTACCGGTAGTGGGAAAACCGAGGTCTACTTACAAATTATTGATAAAGTCTTGAAAAATGGACAAACAGCGATGATGCTCGTGCCAGAAATTTCCCTCACGCCACAGATGGTTGAGCGTTTTAAGGGGCGCTTTGGAGATTTGGTTGCGGTGTTGCATAGCGGGCTTTCTCAAGGCGAGAAATATGATGAATGGCGCAAAATTGAACGCAAAGAGGCCCAAGTTGTCGTCGGTGCGCGCTCGGCTGTTTTTGCGCCTTTGGAAAATATTGGTGTGATTATTATCGATGAAGAGCATGAATCAAGCTATAAGCAAGATGAGGCACCGCGTTATCATGCGAGAGATATTGCCATTTGGCGTGGGCAGTTCCATCATTGCCCGATTGTCCTAGGAAGTGCCACCCCATCATTGGAATCCAGAGCCCGTGCCCAAAAGAATGTCTATCAACTCTTAACCTTGCCTAAGCGTGCCAATCCAAATGCCAAACTACCGCAAGTGGAAATTGTCGATATGAAAAATGAGGCCAAAAATCCTAAGACCCAGACTTTCTCACAAATTCTACAAGATAAAATTGCTGACCGCCTAGCAAAAAAGGAACAGATTGTCTTACTATTGAATCGTCGGGGTTATTCTTCTTTTGTGATGTGTCGAGATTGTGGATATGTGCTGCCTTGTCCGAATTGTGATATTTCCCTGACTTTGCATATGGATGTCAAGAAGATGCGTTGTCATTATTGTGGCCATGAAGAAGCGATTCCACATACATGTCCAATGTGTGGCAGTCGAAAAATTCGTTATTATGGCACAGGGACGCAAAAAATTGAAGAAGAAGCGCTAGAGTTGTTTCCTGAAGCGAGAATTATTCGGATGGATGTCGATACCACCCGGAAAAAAGGGGCACATGAACGTTTGTTAAAAGCTTTTGGTGAGAAAAAAGCAGATATTTTGTTAGGGACACAGATGATTGCCAAAGGACTGGATTTTCCGGATATTACTTTAGTGGGGGTCTTAAATGCAGATACTTCACTTAATTTACCGGATTTTCGCTCGAGTGAACGGACTTTCCAACTGCTAACACAGGTCAGTGGTCGGGCAGGTCGTGCGCATAAGGCTGGCGAAGTGGTGATTCAAACCTTTAACCCAGAGCATCACGCCATTACCCTTGCACAAAGTCAAAATTATGAACAATTCTACCTACAAGAAATGTTTATCCGTCACCAAGGCGGTTATCCACCGTATTATTTCACGGTGAAAATTACTTGTACGCATGAAGTGGAACAAGTCGCTGCCAAGATGAGTTTTGCCATCTATAATCAGCTCAAAGCCCATTTGAGTCCGCAAGCCATCTTTTTAGGTCCGAGTCCTAGTGCGATTATGCGGGTAAAAAATAAATATTATTATCAGATGATTATTAAATATAAACACGAACCACACCTATCAGCTTTACTTAAAGATATCCTGATGAAAACCCAAGCTGAGCAAAGAAAAGGCTTGTTTGTCTCGATTGACCATGAGCCATTGAATTATATTTAAACGGAGGAATAGATGTTATTAAATATTGTTGAAGTTCCAAATGAGATTTTAAGAAAAGAAACCAAGGACGTGCAGCAAATCACGCCTGAGTTACTCACCCTTTTAGATAATATGTACGAAACCATGGTAGCAAGTGATGGCGTGGGGATTGCCGCGCCGCAAGTTGGCTCAGATTTGAAAGTGGCCATTGTGGAAGTAGAAGAAGGCGACAAATTTGAGTTAATTAATCCAGAAATTATCGAACAATCCGGAGAAGACATCGATGTAGAAGGTTGTTTGAGTATTCCGCATTTCTATGGTACGGTCAAGCGTGCAGATTATGTAAAGGTCCGTTTTTATGACCGTCTTGGCGATGAATATGAAGTCGAGGCAGAGGGCTTTTTAGCGCGTGCGTTCCAACATGAGATTGATCACTTACATGGAATTTTATTTACGGATCATTTAATTGAAGAAATCAAAGAAGAAGACCTAGAAAGCTATTATGAATCAAGAGAAAATGAGGAGTGACAAGATGACAAAAGTAGTATTTATGGGCACCCCAGCTTTTTCAGTGCCAATTTTACAAGGACTAGTAGAAGCGGGGTATGAAGTTTTAGCCGTGGTTACCCAACCGGATCGTCCAGTAGGCAGAAAAAAACAAATTCAATTTCCACCCGTTAAACAAGCGGCTTTAGATTTAAATTTACCTGTATATCAACCGGAAAAAATCAGTCAATCTGAAGAATTAGACGAAATTATCGCTTTAAACCCAGATGTGATTGTGACCGCAGCTTTTGGTCAGTTTTTACCTGAAAGATTATTGCAAGTGCCACAATTTGGTGCGGTCAATGTCCACGCTTCTCTTTTACCGGCTTATCGTGGGGGCGCTCCTGTTCATTATGCGATTATCGATGGTCAAAAAGAAACAGGCGTCACCATTATGGAAATGATTAAAAAAATGGACGCCGGTGGCATTTATGCGCAAAGTAAATTACCTATTACGCCGCAAGATGATGTAGGCACGATGTTTGAAAAGTTAAGCTTATTAGGACGTGATTTATTATTAGAAACGTTGCCTAAAATTTTGGATGGCTTAAAACCAACCCCTCAAGAAGAAGCACGCGTTACTTTTTCACCAAATATCACCCGTGAACAAGAAGAAATTGACTGGCAAAAGACTGCCCAACAAATTGATTGCCAAATTCGTGGAATGCATCCATGGCCGGTCGCATTTACCACTTATCAAGGCAAGCGGATGAAGATTTATCGCGCGACCGTTCTTGAGGAAACGACGACGCAGGCACCGGGTACGATTATCGAGAAATCTAAAAAACGTCTAGTGATTGCTTGTGGCCAACAAACGACCTTAGCGATTGACGAATTACAAATTGCGGGTAAGGCGAAACAAACGATTCAAGATTTTCTAAATGGCGTCGGTCAACACGTACAAGTCGGTGAGAAAGTAGGCCTGCATGAGTAAACGTAAAATTCCTAGTAAAATCAAGCATTCGGTACGGTTCGTGACCTTAGATAGCTTATTAAAAGTGAAAAAAGGGGGCGCGTACTCGAATTTATTGGTTGCACAAGCCATTGAAAGAAATCAGTTAAATCCCCAAGATGCTAAATTATATACAGAAATGCTTTACGGGACGATTGCGCGTAGGATGCTGTTAGATTATCAACTGGCGCCTTTTATCCAAAAAGCGAAAAAAGTCGATGATTGGGTATTGGCATTATTAGAAATGTCTTTATATCAATTAAATTATTTGGATAAAGTGCCAAGCCATGCGATTTTCAATGAAGCTGTGGAGATTGCTAAGGCGAAGGGAAATCCTGGGATCGCTAAATTTGTCAATGGCGTCTTGCGCAATATTCAACGTCAAGGGGTCCCAACTGTTGAACAAATTCACGACCCAATGGAGCGTTTAAGTGTGAAAATCAGTATGCCGAAGTGGCTCGTGGAAAAGTTGGTCGCACAAATTGGCATAGAAGAAACCGAAAAATTAGGCTTATCTTTATTTGAACCAAGTCATGTTTCTGCTCGAGTGAATACGGCAATGATTAGTCGCACGGAAGCCATAAAGCAGTTAGCTACAGAAGGCATTGAAGCGCACAAAAGTACGGTTGCACCAGATGGCATTGTGGCACAAAAAGGCTTTTTAGCAGGGAGTACGTTGTTTAAGCAAGGCGCTATGACCATTCAAGATGAAAGCTCGATGTTAGTAGCCCGTGCACTAGAAGTTCAAGGCAATAGTCAGGTCTTGGATGCATGTGCGGCTCCTGGTGGCAAGACAACGCATATTGCGAGCTTTTTAGATCAAGCAGCCGGCGGAAAAGTCACGGCTTTAGATATTCATGATCATAAAATTAAGCTCATCCAAGAAAATGCCGCGCGTCTACATGTAGATGAGGTCGTTCAGGCAGTCAAAATGGATGCCAAAACCATTCATGAGCATTTTACACCTAATAGCTTTGACCGTATTTTAGTGGATGCACCTTGCTCAGGCCTTGGTTTAATGCGTCGAAAACCAGATATTAAGTACCAAAAAACGGCGGAAGATTTTAAACAATTGCCAAAAATTCAATTACAAATATTAAAAAGTGCCGCAAGTGTGTTAAAATCAAAGGGAAGATTAGTCTATAGCACTTGTACAATTGCACCGGAAGAAAATCAAGGGGTAGTGATGCAATTTTTACAGGAGAATCCAGACTTTTCACTGGTAGCGCCTGAAATTTTTGCCCACTTGCCTCAAAGTGTGCATAATCAAATGTTGACGATTTATCCACATCAGTATCAAACAGACGGCTTTTTTATTGCGGTCTTAGAGAAAAAATAGGAAAATCGCGTGACAAGTGACGATTTTAAAGAGGTGAGAGCGATGGAAATTCGTTTTTTAAGTGACGTCGGTAAAAAGCGTAATACCAATCAGGATTATGCAGATGTCTATTACAATCAAGCTAATTATCCTTTAGCGATTCTAGCTGATGGCATGGGAGGACATCAAGCAGGCGATGTTGCTAGCAAAAAAGCCGTAGAAGAGCTCGGGGCTTCCTGGCAAGCAAGTGAAATCATTGATCCAGAAAAATGCGCGCAATGGCTGATTCAACAAATTCAAATCGAAAACCAAGCGATTTTTGAAATGGGTGCTGGCGCTGTCGAATTAGCTGGAATGGGTACCACGATTGTTGCTGTAGCCATTTTTGAAGATCAATTCACGATTGCCCATGTGGGAGATAGTCGTATTTATCTTTTACGTTCAGGCAAATTACAGCAATTAACTGAGGACCACTCGCTAGTCAATGAATTGGTCAAATCAGGAGAAATTACCCAAGAACAAGCAGCCAATCATCCGCGTAAAAATGTCTTATTGCGCTCAGTCGGTATGCCCGGTGTGGTCGAAGTGGATGTTGCCAGTTTTTATCTACAGTCTAGGGATTATCTCGTGCTTTGTTCAGATGGCTTGACGAATATGGTCAGTGATGCCGAAATCGCCAATACCATACTTTTTGCTGAAAACTTAGAAGAAGCCTTGCAATCATTAGTTCAAAAAGCCAATGATGCGGGTGGTTTAGACAATATTACAGCCGTAGTTATTTCTTTAGGAGGTGAAAGGGATGCCGACTGAAATCGGGAAAAAGTTTAATGGTCGCTACTTGATTTTAGGCAATATCGGTAGCGGGGGTATGGCCAATGTCTTTTTAGCCCGCGATTTGATTTTGGACCGCGAAGTAGCGATTAAAGTGTTGCGTTATGACTTTTTAAATGATCAATCAGCTATCCGTCGTTTCCAAAGAGAGATGCTTGCTTCCACAGAGTTAGTCCATCCAAATATTGTGACGGTCTATGATGCGGGTCAAGAAGGCGAAACGCAATTTTTAGTGATGGAATACGTGAAGGGCATGGATTTGAAGCGCTATATCCAGACGCAGTATCCAATTCCTTATGGCCGTATTGTGGATATTATGCAACAGATTTTGTCTGCGGTATCCTTGGCCCATCAGCATCGGATTATTCACCGCGATTTAAAACCCCAAAATATCTTGATTGATGAATCTGGTACGGTGAAGATTACGGACTTTGGGATTGCGGTGGCATTATCCGAAACTTCCATTACCCAAACCAATAGTATGTTAGGTTCGGTGCATTACCTTTCTCCTGAACAAGCGAGAGGAAGTATGGCGACGAATCAATCCGATATTTATGCGATTGGAATTATTTTGTATGAAATGCTGACAGGAAAAGTACCATTTGACGGTGAGTCAGCGGTGACCATTGCGTTGAAACATTTCCAAGAAGAGATTCCTTCTGTACGTTTGTATGATCGTAATGTCCCACAATCTTTAGAAAATGTTGTCTTAAAAGCTACAGCCAAAGATCCAATCGACCGTTATCAAAGTGCAGAGGAAATGAGCGCTGATTTGGCTACAGTATTGGATCCAAGTCGTTTGAATGAACCGATTTGGCACCCCGCTAGCCATGTTGAAGAAACCAAGGTCCTACCAAATCTAACGGAACAAGTTCCAAGTGCGGTACCAGTGGAAGAAGACGTAACTACACCAGAAAAAGAGGCTGAGGAAAAACCAATACCATCGAAGAAAAAAGCTAAGGAGCAAAAGCCTAAGAGTAAGAAGAAATTATTATTCCTAGGGATTGCGGCTGCTTTAATCATAGGTATTGTTGTGATTGCCTTTAGCGTCTTAGGTGGTGGTAAAAACGAGATTAGCGTGCCAGATGTCAGCAATCTATCCGAATCAGCTGCAAGAAGCAAGTTACAAGAAGCTGGATTAAAAGCCGCTGGGCAAACCGAAGAAATTACCAGTGATAAAATACCAGAGGGTAAAGTAGTCAAGACGAATCCTGAAGCCAAAGCGATTGTGCAAAAGGGTCGAGAAGTTGTGCTTTATATCAGTATTGGTGGTCGGAAAATTAAGATGAAGAATTACACTAATATGGATTATAAAGAGGCGGTTGAAGCACTGGTAAAACTTGATTTTAAAGAAAGCAAGATTAAGAAAAAAGAAGAATATAGTGATACGGTTGAAAAAGGAAAGATTATCTCACAAACGCCTGAAGCAAATAGTGAAGTGACTCCAGATAAGACTTCGGTTAAATTTGTAGTCAGCAAAGGGGCCAAACCAATCAAGATTAGCGATTATGTAGGTACATCGATTAATGAAGCCTTACTTGATTTGGCGAATAATGGTATCAATGAATCACAAGTCAAACAAACCCAACAAGAAAGTGATAAAGAAGCTGGTACGATTTTAAGTCAAACGCCTTCTGGGGGTTCTAGTGTGACACCAGGCAAGACGATGATTAACTTTGTGGTTAGCTCAGGACCAAATGAAGTCAGCGTTCCTGATTTTACGGGAATGAGTAAGTCAGAAGTTCAAAGTGCCGCCAAAGAAGCGGGATTAACGGTGAACTTTGAAGAAGACTATGACAATCAAGTCCCAGCTGGCCAAGTCATTCGCTCTAATCCTAGTGCAGGTGAAAAAGTGAAGAAAAATAGCAGTGTGACTGTGACACTTTCTAAAGGTAGCAACTTGAGTAATTTCACTGTGGATGTCGTTGCGAACTTTACCGGTGGCGAAAACGATAATAACGGCCAAACCATTACCATTTGGCTAAAAGATGCTAGTACCGGTGATGTGAGAAAACAAGTCCAATCCTTTATTGTGGATGCTTCAAGTAATTACAAACGAGTGAGTGTTGATGTTTCAGTCGCTCAAGGTGGTTCCGCAACGATTTACGCCCAAAGAGATAATGGCAAAGAAGTCTCAATGGTTGTCTCTAAAGCGACCACCATCCAAGTTCCATAAAAATATATCCTAGCTAGACACCAAACGTTTAGCTAGGATTTTTTACATCTTAAGCCGTATCGTGTTGTCTCAATCTTCTTGGTATAATGAGGAAAAAGACGAAAAGGAATGAAAAAAATGAAAAAGTTAGTCATGGTCAGTGTGTTAGGTATCGGCTTGGTATTACTAGGTGCCTGTGGGAATAAACAATTTTTTGATACGACTTATACATTTAACTACGCGATGGTCAAATTACCAGACGGCACGATAAAAAAAGGCAAGGTAGCTACGTGGGACGATTATGAAGGAGAGCAATTACAAATCAAATTTGAGGATGGCACGACTGTACTTGTAAATTCAACTAATGCGGTGCTATCCGTTGATCCAATTAAATAACCCAAAAACCGCCTGTAGTTGTTGTGATACAGACGGTTTTATTTGATTTTTTTAGTTTATCAGCAAGTTAGCTGTAGCCTCGCTAAAAATAATAAAGCCCTTTTGATACATAATAGTTGCAACATTTGAGTGTTTCGACTATTATGTTTTTATCAACTGATAAATTTATCAGTTGATAAAAATTGAAAAATGAGGTGTAAGCATGTTTTTAGCAATCAATGAAATGAAACATTCAAAGTTACGCTATGCTCTCGTGATTGGCGTAGTTTTTTTAATTGCTTATTTGGTCTTTTTCTTAACCGGTCTAGCCTATGGATTGGCGCAAGAAAATCGTACAGCAGTCGATAAATGGCAGGCAGATCGTATTTTATTATCCGATGAGGCCAATGGAAAGCTAAATATGTCGATGTTAACGATGGATGATTATGAATCAGTGAAAGCAGAGGATAAAGCGGCATTGGCACAGTTTCCTGGCATTGTGTATCAAAAAGGAAAGAAGGACCAACAAATCAATGTAAGTTTTTTCGGTATTGAAGCAGATGAATTTTTGGCGCCTAATCTGGTGAAAGGGCGCATGTTCAAAAATACTGGTGAAGTAGTAGTTAATGATAGTCTAGCAAAAGAAGATGGACTGCAAGTGGGAGATCAGTTAAAAGTGGCTGGTAGTAAGCAAACTTTAAAGATTGTTGGTTTTACCGATGAGGCGATGTATAATGTAGCACCTGTCATTTATATGAGTCTGGCTGATTTTCAAGAAATTCGTTTTAATCAGGCTTTACCTGAAGAGGCGATGAAAATTAATGCGATTGTCGTTCGTGGTCAGACCAAACAAGTCGCCGATAATCTTGAAAAAGTGAAAATCAGTGCATTTATCAATGATTTGCCAGGTTATAGTGCGCAAAATATGACCTTTGCTTTTATGATTGGCTTTTTAATTGTTATCGCGGCGATTGTGATTGGCATTTTCATCTATATTTTAACGATGCAAAAACAGGCCATTTTCGGTGTGATGAAAGCCCAAGGTATTTCGAATTTCTTCATTGCTCGTAGCGTATTTGTACAGACGGCGATTTTAGCTTTTGTCGGGATTGTCTTAGGCTTAGCGCTGACCTATTTGAGTTCGCTTGTCTTGCCTGCTGCGGTACCTTTTGCCATTTTCTGGGGCTTATATCTCGTAGTTAGTGTCGGCATGTGGGTGATTGCCATTTTAAGTGCGGTCTTTTCTGTCAGCACAGTGGTCAAAATCGATCCATTAAAGGCGATTAGTTAGGAGGGATTATATGCAAGCAATAGAATTTAGAAATGTCCGTAAAGAATATCAAGACGGTTCACAAATCATCCAAGCACTCAAACCAACGAATTTGGTGATTAACAAGGGCGAATTTGTTGCAATTGTCGGTCCATCTGGTTCAGGAAAAAGCACGTTTTTAACTTTAGCAGGAGGCTTACTAACGCCGAGCGAAGGTGAAATTTTGGTGAATAATCAGCCATTTAGTCAAGTAGCAGAGAAAAAGCGAGCGCAATTACGTTTTAAAGAAATTGGATTCATTCTACAAAGCTCTAACTTGATTCCGTTTTTGACGATTGAAGACCAAATGCGTTTGGTAGATAAAATTACACATCAACCACGACCACAATTGGTACAAGAATTATTTGAGCAATTGTCGATTCAACATCTGGCTAAAAAATATCCCGAAAATTTATCGGGAGGAGAACGTCAACGAGTAGCCATTGCCAGAGCGCTGTATAATGATCCAACCATCATCTTAGCGGATGAACCGACAGCGAGTCTAGATTCTACCCGTGCCTTTGAGGTGGTGGAACTATTAGCGAAAGAAACCAAGCTGAAAAATAAAGCAACGATTATGGTTACGCATGATATTCGTATGACTAAGTATTGCGACCGTATTTTTGAAATGAAAGATGGCGTACTAACAGAAAAACAAGCCTAATCTTTGCCTATCCATGTTAATCAATTAGCGAAAAAGACTAGTTACAATGGCTAGTCTTTTTTCTTTGCATTTAATCAAATTAAGTGAATATTTCCCTGAAAAAATGATAAAATAGGAGTAAAGAGATAGAAAGAAGGTTAGAAATGAGGGAGGATTTACGCGAGACAATTTTAGCTTCGTCTGCGGAATTGTTTTTATCACAGGGATTTAAGGCAACTTCAACTCGCCAGATTGCCCAAAAAGTTGGGATTACGCAGCCTAATTTATATTATCATTTTCCGAATAAAGAAGAATTGTATGTCGCTGTTGTGGAGCATATTTCCCAACAATTAGCCGCTGAGTTGAATTTTTTAGCTGCCAAAGATTTACCACTAAAGGAAAAATTGGTGGAGATGGCCAGTTTCTTACAAAAGGAATACCACTTTGATTTTGCGCAGATGTTAAAGGATATTCATAATGAGTTGCCTAGAGAATCGATGGTGCGCTTATTAATGGTTTGGCAAGAGAGTTATCAAGCGCCATTTATCAAGGTATTAACGAGTGGAAAAGAGCCTTTACGTCAGGGGTTAAATGAAGAAGTCTTGGTCACGCAGCTCTTTACATTGTTGGCGAGTTATACGATGGTTCGTCCCACTGGGCATGCGAAAAAGCAAGTTCCACTTGAGCAGGTCATTGATTTATTTTTATATGGGGCTATCAAGCGTTAGATAGGAGCAAAGGCGAGTTTTTTGCTAATTATGTAAATTTTCTGTATAATTAAGGTCAATATTAGTCAAGGAAGGTGGATGAGATGAGCAATCAGAATACCTCGGATTTAATCGAAGCCTATTTAAAGAAGTTTTTAGAAGAACAGGCCGCTATTGAGATTCGTCGTGCGGAAATGGCTCACTTGTTTGATTGCGTACCTTCACAGATTAATTATGTGATTAATACGCGATTTACCATTCAGCAAGGATATAACGTCATCAGCAAACGTGGTGGTGGAGGCTATATCCGCATTGAAAAGGTACAAATCAGCAATCACCAAGCCTTTTTAGCTAGTTTGGATCAATTATTTGAAGATTATTTATCAGAAAATGATGCCAAGGCGATGATTCAAAAATTATACGAGGAAGATTTATTAACGCAGCGTGAAGGTAATCTTTTATTATCATTATTTTCAAAACAAGGGATTAATCATCCTGATGATCAACGAATTCGCGCACAGTTAATGCATGCGTTATTACAACGTTTAAGTTACGAAAATTAAGCTAGATAGCTAGAGATATGAAGGGGGCATGAAAAATGGAGGATTTATTTACACCTAAAGCAAAAGAAGTCTTGATGTTAGCACAAGAAGAAGCCAAATACTTCAAGCATCAAACAATTGGTTCAGAGCATCTATTGTTAGCTTTAGTGGTGGAACAAGAAGGTATCGCGGGAAAAACTTTGCGTGAAATGAATATTCAAGAAAATGATATCCGTGAAGAAATCGAACATTACACCGGTTTTGGCATGGTGAAGCATTATCCTGATAACTACTTCTTACCTTATTCGCCGCGAGTGAAACAAATTATCGCTTATGCCAATGATGAAGCCAAACGTTCTGGTGTTGAAAAAATCGGGACGGAGCATTTACTTTTAGGTTTATTACGCGATGAAGAAATTTTAGCTTCACGCATTATGCTCAATTTAGGGCTTAGTTTGTCAAGAATGCGTCAATTATTGAAGAAGAAAATGGGTCAAGAACCTACACGCAATCAAACACAGACACCTAATCGTCGCAAGCAACCAACCCAAGCAAAACAAGAAACCATGGAGGGTACCCCAACGTTGGATGCCTTAGCGCGTGACTTAACCCGTCAAGCCATCGAACAACGCTTAGATCCAGTGGTTGGCCGGAATAAAGAAGTCCGTCGCTTAGTGCAAATTTTAAGCCGTCGTACCAAAAACAATCCTGTACTTGTTGGGGAACCTGGTGTCGGAAAAACGGCAATTGTGGAAGGTTTGGCGCAACGCATTATTCATGGTCAAGTGCCAGAAGATATGTTGCATAAACGCGTGATGATGCTAGATATGGGTTCTTTGGTCGCTGGTACGAAATTTAGAGGCGAATTTGAAGAGCGTTTGAAGAAAATCATTGACGAAATCTACAATGATGGTCATATTATTCTCTTTATTGATGAAATTCATACCTTGATTGGTGCGGGGAGTGCAGAAGGTTCTGTGGATGCATCCAATATTTTAAAACCAGCCCTTGCCCGTGGCGAAATCCAATTAATCGGCGCGACCACCCTGAATGAATATCAAAAATATGTTGAAAAAGACAGTGCTTTAGAACGTCGCTTAGCCAAAGTCCAAGTCGATGAACCTAGTCAAGAAGAAGCGGTCCAAATCTTACAAGGGTTACGTCCACGCTATGAAGAACACCATGGCTTGAGAATTTCCGATGAAGCGATTGAAGCAGCTGTTACGATGTCGGTGCGCTATATTCATTCTCGTCAATTGCCAGATAAAGCCATTGATTTGATTGATGAATCAGCTGCTAAAGTGCGCCTAGATGCTAGCGATAAGCCTTCGAAGGTCGCTGATTTACAAAATGAATTGGTTCGGGTCAATGCAGAAAAAGAAGAAGCCATTTATAATCAAGCCTTCGAGCAAGCAGCTCAATTGCGTTTAGAAGAGCGGAAAATTGCTGAAAAATTAGCACAATCTCAACAAAAACAAATCGAAAATCAAGAGTTGCAAGTGGTAAGTGCCGAAGATGTGGCTGAAGTGGTGTCACAATGGACCGGTGTGCCTGTGCAACAAATCGCTAAGAAAGAAAGCCAACGTTTGATGGATCTAGAAAAAATCTTGCATCAACGAGTCGTCGGTCAAGATAAAGCAGTCGTAGCGGTGTCTAGAGCTATTCGCCGTGCCAGAAGTGGCTTAAAAGATCCAAACCGTCCAATTGGTTCTTTCATGTTCTTAGGGCCAACTGGGGTAGGGAAGACGGAATTAGCCAAAGCCTTAGCCCAAGCGATGTTCGGTAGTGAAGATGCGCTAATTCGGGTAGATATGTCTGAATTCATGGAGAAATACTCGACTTCTCGCTTGATTGGTTCGCCTCCAGGTTATGTAGGTTATGAAGAAGGCGGCCAGTTAACAGAAAAAGTACGGACCAAACCATATTCTGTTATCTTGTTAGATGAAGTAGAAAAAGCCCATCCAGATATCTTTAACATCTTATTACAAGTCTTGGATGATGGTTACTTAACCGATGCCAAAGGACGTAAAGTTGATTTTAGAAATACGATTTTGATTATGACATCTAACTTAGGCGCAACGCAATTACGCGAAGAAAAGAGTGTCGGTTTCAATGCGGTGGACCAAAGCAAAGACCAAAGAGCGATGGAAAAACGTATTTTAGAAGAATTGAAGAAAGCCTATCGTCCAGAGTTCTTGAACCGTATCGATGAAACTGTGGTCTTTAATTCATTAGATGCGAGCGAAATTCATGAAATTGTGAAAATCATGAGCCGTCAAATCGTCGCACGTATGGCAGAACAAGGCATTCAATTGAAGATTACGCCAAGTGCCATTGATGTCATCGGTAAAGCCGGCTTTGATCCAGAATACGGTGCACGGCCAATTCGTCGGGCATTGCAACGTGAAATTGAAGATAAGCTAAGTGAAGCGTTGATTTCTGGCCAAGTTCAATTAGGCGATGCAGTGACAATCGGTGCTTCTAAAGGCAATATCACTTTGACTGTCAAGAATAGCAAAACCCAACCACTTGAACTTGTCGGTAGTGGTAAATAAGCAAGACTTTCAGCAGACCAGGGTCATTGTGCGCTGGTCTGTTTTTTGAAGTGTTCAAAATTTGGCTTGCTTTTTAATGATTTCGTGTGAAGTATCACAAAAATCGGTGGATTCGCTCAGATAGGTTTGATACGATAAAAATATCAATTGTGAAATATTTTTTTAACGAGAAAGTTTTTTAATCCTTTAGAATCATCCTATTTTTAAACGTTGTTATCTTTCAAGAAATAACATAAGTATCAATAAAAAGTCGGCGCCGTTTCATTGCACAAACACTGAATTAATGATACAGTAAATAGTGCCTATTACATATAAATTTGAATTATGACAAAGAATTGAGGTTTTTTGATGATTAATATTGTCGCAACGGTGGAATCCTTGGCCCAAGCTGAGCAATTATTACCGTATGTAGATACTATCTTTTTTGGTGAAGAACGTTTTGGCCTACGCTTGCCAGCCAGCTTTACCAGAGAAGAACAAAAACAACTAGTAGACTTAGCCCATCAGCACGGCAAAAAAGCGATGATTGCGGTGAATGGGATTATGCATCCGGAAAAGATGAAAGAAATCCCTGAATACTTGGCTTTTCTACGTTCAATCAATGTAGATGTGATTTCCCTTGGTGACCCTGGGATTATCTATGTGATGCGCAAAAATCCAGAATTAACCCTACCTTTTATCTATGATGGGGAAACATTGGTTACGAGTGCGCGTCAAATTAACTTCTGGGCGAAAAAAGGTGCATTAGGAGCTGTCCTTGCCCGCGAAGTGCCTTTTGAAGAGATGAAAGTGATGTCTCAAGAGCTACAAGTCCCTGCAGAAGTTTTAGTCTATGGTGCGACTTGCATCCATCAATCCTTACGTCCGCTTTTACAAAATTACTATAACTTTACGCAACAAAAAGAATCGGTGAAAAAAGAGCGCGGACTATTCTTAAGTGAACCGAAAAAAGAAGAAACCCATTATTCGATTTACGAAGATAGTCATGGCACGCATATTTTTGCTGATAAAGATATTCAATTGATGAATGAATTAACAGATTTAGTGGACTATCATTTTACGACTTGGAAATTAGATGGCATCTATTGCCCTGGAGAAGGTTTTGTGGCGATTGCGCAGGCTTTTGATACCGCCAGAAAAGCCATTGAAGCGAACAATTTTACCGATGAATTAAAAGCACAACTTGTTGCTACGATTGAGGCAAATCATCCTGTCAATCGCGAATTAACGACTGGTTTTTACTATATCGAACCAGATGCTATTAAATAAGGAGGGACTATCATGACTGTTCAATATAAACGACCCGAGATTCTAGCACCAGCTGGGACACTCGAAAAATTAAAAACAGCCATCCATTATGGGGCAGACGCTGTATATATTGGTGGAAATGCCTATGGATTGCGTTCTCGTGCGGGTAATTTTACCTATGAAGAAATGAAAGAAGGCGTGGAGTTTGCCAAGGCGCACAATGCCAAAGTCTATGTGGCAGCCAATATGGTGACACACGAAGCCAACCAAGCAGGGGCTGGTGAATTTTTCCGCGAATTGCGTGATGTGGGGATTTCTGCGGTTATCGTTTCAGACCCGGCTTTAATCGAAATTTGTATTACTGAAGCACCAGGATTACCTGTTCATTTATCCACACAAGCTTCAGCCACCAACTTTGAAACCTTAGAATTTTGGAAAGAAGAAGGTTTAGAGCGTGTGGTATTAGCGCGTGAAGTTTCGATGGAAGAGGTCGCAACGATTCGCCAAAATACGGATATTGAGATTGAAGCCTTTATTCATGGGGCGATGTGTATCTCTTATTCCGGGCGTTGTACGTTGTCTAACCATATGTCCATGCGTGATGCCAATCGTGGCGGCTGCTCACAATCTTGCCGTTGGAAATATGACTTATATGACATGCCTTTTGGAACAGAACGTCGCAGCTTGGTGAAAAATGGGGCAGTTGCGGAAGAGTTTTCGATGAGTGCCGTAGATATGTCGATGATTGAACATTTGCCAGACTTGATTAAAAATGGTGTAGATAGTTTCAAGATTGAAGGCCGTATGAAGTCGATTCACTATGTCTCAACGGTATGTAATGTTTATCGTGCAGCGGTGGATAGCTTTATGGCAGATCCAGAAAATTACGTCTGCAAACAAGAGTGGATTGATGAATTATGGAAAGTGGCGCAACGTGAATTAGCGACTGGTTTTTACTATCATATCCCAACAGAAAATGAACAATTATTTGGTCCACGTCGTAAAATTCCTGAATATAAATTTATTGGTGAAGTAATTAGCTATGATGAAGAGACCAAAATTGCGACCATTCGCCAAAGAAATCACTTTAGCGTAGGCGATGAAATCGAGATTTATGGCCCTGGCTTCCATCATTTCCATCAAAGTGTAGAATGGATGAAAAATGAAGAGGGCGAAATGATTGATCGTGCACCAAATCCGATGATGCTCTTAACAATGCCGGTTGCTGAACCAGTCAAACCAGGCGATATGTTGCGAAAGAAAAAAGAAGAAAAGGTTAGAGAGAAAAAAGTCGCTCAAGCCTAATGAATACCAATCAACTTAGACCAGAGACGGATAGTGTTTCTGGTCTGTTTTTTTTGAATCAAAGGAAGTGGTAAATCGAGTTGAATAGTAATGTCGTTTGCGTTACAATTGTACATGAAGGAGGGATAGTCGATGGTCAAAAATGCGACATTAAATTTAAGAGTGGATGCTTCAGTTAAGGAAAAAGCAGAAAGTGTATTGTCTAAATTAGGGGTGCCAATGTCTACTGCAATAGATATGTATTTGAATCAAATCGCACTGACAGGAGGAATCCCTTTTAAAGTTACCTTGCCTCAGGCGCCAGAAACTATCGATATGGGGAGATTAAGTAAAGAAGAAATTTCTGATTTATTGCAAGCGGGAATGGATGATGTGCTTGCAGGAAAAGTTTGTGATGCAAAAGATGCCTTTGAAGATTTTGAAAAGAAGTATTTGATATGAAAGAATATCAAGTGATTATTACAGAATCTGCTATAGAGAATCTAGAGGATATTTACGAATATATCGCTTTTAAGTTACAATCTCCTAATGTTGCGAGCAGCCTTTATCAAAAAATAAAAAGAGCAATATTCAGTTTAAACGTTATGCCCTTTCGATATAAGATGACAGATATTGAACCAGGACGTTCACGAGGACTTCATCAGATGAGGATAGAGAATTATTATGTCTTTTACTTAATCACAGCGAATAAAGTTTACGTGACCAATATCTTGTACTGTCAATCGGATATTTCTGCGCGATTAACACAAGATGAGGAAAAATAAATGTGAAATGTTGTTTGAAAATCATGGGTGTACTTGCAATCATTTTATGGTTAAAATTATCCAACTTAGACCAGAGACGGATAGTGTTTCTGGTCTGTTTTTAGTATAATATATTTGTTATCTAAAAGGAGGCGTAAAAAATGGAAAATATTAAAAATCCAATTATTCGCTATTTATTGGCTATATTATTATTTATCGGATTACTAACTTTGGATCAAACCTCGACCATGTTGATTGCTTTAGGTCCAACGATTTCAAGTAATCAAACTTTTGTCTATATAATTGCAACCTTACTCTTACTTACGACGGTGGGTATCTCTTATTATCTAGCAAGAAAACAAGGTTGGATGAAACCTATCACACAGACGATTACCAAAGACAACTGGAAATTCATTTTGAGTATGTTTGCACTGACCTACCTACTTAAATTACTGAGCGGTGTGATTTTACAACTTTTTGGTGTCAATGCAGCACCAGAAAACCAACAAGCGATTGAAAGTCTGATGAAGCAAATTCCAACTTGGTATATGGGATTGATGATTTTAGTCTTAGCGCCAATGGTAGAAGAATTTATTTGTCGGGCGCTGATTTTCAAAACAATCAAAAATAAAAAAATCGCTTTTGTGGTGGCGATGCTAGTCTTTGCTTTACTACATGTTAGCGGCCAATTTGATTTAAGTTTTATTGTGTATTTGAGTATGAGTGCTGCTTTGACCTATACTTATTATCGTCATGAGAATTTAAACGAAAGCATTGCAGTCCACTTCTTAAATAATTTAATCGGTTTTGTGGCATTGTTAGTGATGTAAGAAATAATGTAGAGAAGAATCCTATCATTGTGGGTTCTTCTTTTTTTACTATTTGTAATAAATGTTTTTTTGTTACAATAATTTTAAGAAAATAATTAGAGAGTGGAGAGGTAAAAATTGTTGTGGATGATAGTATTTGGTGTATCTTATCTTTTTATCTCACAAAAATATCAAACGCCATATGTAGATTTACTTTGTTTTTTACTTGTGAGTGTGGCGAGCTTGTTTGATGGAGTTAATATGGTAGCTATAGGTGTTTTGCTATGGTTGAGTGCGGGATTAAGTTGTTATCGTTTCTATATCTGGACCAAACCTTTCGTCAAACAAAAACAGCCCTCTCTGCCGGCAAGATGGGAATATCTAATCATGTCCACGGTCGCTTTTCAATTGGCCTATTTAGAAAAAGATGCATTCAAGACCTTGCCGTTATTTGTGTCAGCTTTAGTGATTATGGTTGAAATTTTATTAATGATTTTATATTTTTACGCTTGGTTTAAAGATTCTCGTTTCCTACCGCGTGAAAAAATAATTGTTTCAGAAGTGATTACTCTTAGTAGCGTATTTTTCTATTTGATTAGCTATACCTCCGTTTGCGAGACATATATCGGCTTGATATTATGGTTACTACTTGTCATTCATTGGTTTGTGATGAGAGAGGCTGTCTGAGAGTTTTTATGCTTTTAAAAAAATGTTGTAAAGTGTAGCAACTGAAATAAAGGAGTTATTGAGTGAAATATAAAAAATTGTTAAAGCATAAGCATATTTTCTTGTTTTTGTTTGTATTCTATTTGTTGATGGGTGTTTCCAAATATGCTTTTGTACTATTTGCGCAAGAACATCAATCTTTGGATAACTATTCATTATCATATTCAGCAATGGCAATATCAGGTGCACTGTCCTTTATGATTACCAATCAGATTCCCAAAAATAAAACCGTTGTCTATTTTCGTATTTTTGTGCCGTTGTACGCATTGGGAATGTTTTTACGGATTTTTGTTAAAAATAGAGGGTTGGCTATCTTATCAGGGGTTATTGGTGGTCTTGGTGCTTCAGCGATACTGCTACTTGTTCGGCATTGGTTTTTACATATTGGCGACCAGGATAAAGAAAACAGTAATCTTATTCGCTCTTCACGATTTACCATTTCGAATATTGCGAGTATCATTGCCGTGCCTGTGAGTGGATGTGCGATTTTCTTAATGAGCTTCTATCAAACGAATGCTTATGTGACATTGTTAGTTATCTATGCTTGCTTAATGCTATTATTGTCATTTACTAAGGTACCCAATATTGAAATTCCAGAAAAAAAGCAGCAATGGATTTTCTTGCCACGAGATAAGGCTAGAGGAAGTTTACTTTATGCCATTACGTTTATTTTAGGGATTTGTGGTTCAATGATTACCTCCATTTTACCAGCAATCATCAAAGGTGCAGGGTGGTCTGTGATGGGCACTACCTATCTAACTACGCTAATTGCTGTATTAACTTTGCTTTTGACGCTTATATTATCAAATAATTGGGTATCTAAAAAACTTAGCTTATTTTTCTTTTTGAATCAGCTTATCGGTATTTTGGTTGCACTAATTATTCCACTGATAGTGAATAGTAAAATGAGTATGTTAATCGTATTATTCGTTGTTGAGATGACATTAGCTGGTTATTTCGTGATTAGTGATTTGATGGATTATCAAGTCATCCCTAAGGCAGAATCAACTATTTATTTAGGAATTCTGCAATCTAGTTTTTTAGTTGGGGATTCAGTTGGTAGTCCGCTGGGAAGTTTTTTATATGATCGATGCGGTTTATCTGTTTTGTTTATGAGCTATGCGCTGATTTGTTGTGTTGGAACAATTAGTTTTTTAGCCTATTATCATAATTATAAAGAAAGAGGATGAAGTTTTGAGTCGGAGTATTTCGGGGGCCTTTGTTTTGGCAGTGGGAGTATTTTCACCTGATGTCACTGCGCTTTTTGTTGTATTCCAAAGTTTTAGCTTGATTGCAATGGGAATGTTTCTGATTTTTCTTTTAGTGAGTATAAGTTTGAAAAAGAAGACGTAAATTTTTGGCACATATCCTAGAATATTTTTACAGAGTCATATTAGTCAAAAACCGAGAAACTTTTCTGTGGAAGTTCTCGGTTTTAACTTTTCTAGAGTATAAGTGTAAAAACTTTTGTATTTCAGAAGTTTCTAGAGTATAGGTGGGAAAACTGTTGAATTTATTCGCACATAGGGATGAAAAATCAATGTTGAGAATAAAAATGAAAAATTTCATGAAAGCTTGACAAATAGGCTAGAATTGTCTAAAATGTATAGATGCAAAAACTATCAAAAAGTATTATCAGTAGGAACGAAATATTGTCCGTTTCGGCTGTAGCATAAGGAAAACAAAAGTAGAACAGGGATTTGAACACTTTCTATTTTTGATTTTTTTTTGCCTTAAAGCCGCAAAAAATACGATTTGTTACCTAAGTTTAATGTTTGTAACAAAAAAGTAATATTGGTTGGTAGCTATTTTGAAAGATTTTTGAAGGGGTGAAGAGCTTGGCTGGACACGTAGTAAAATACGGAAAGCACCGCGAACGTAGAAGTTTCGCACGTATCAGTGAAGTATTGGAATTACCGAATTTGATTGAGATTCAAACAGATTCTTATCAATGGTTCTTAGATGAAGGACTAAGAGAAATGTTTGAAGATATTTTACCGATTGAAGATTTCAACGGCAATTTATCTCTAGAATTCGTAGATTATGAGTTGAAGACACCTAAGTATGATGTAGATGAAGCACGTGCACACGATGCAAACTATTCTGCACCATTACATGTAACATTACGTTTGACAAATAGAGAAACTGGCGAAATCAAGTCACAAGAAGTATTCTTTGGCGATTTCCCATTAATGACTGAACAAGGAACCTTTATCATCAACGGGGCAGAACGTGTTATCGTTTCACAATTAGTCCGTTCTCCGGGTGTTTACTTCCATGGGAAAGTAGATAAGAATGGTAAAGAAGGTTTCGGTTCAACTGTCATTCCTAACCGTGGCGCATGGTTAGAAATGGAAACAGATAGTAAAGATATTTCTTATGTACGTATTGACCGTACCCGTAAGATTCCATTGACAGTGTTAGTTCGTGCGTTAGGTTTTGGTTCAGATGATACAATCTTTGAAATTTTCGGAGATAGCGAATCATTACGTAATACTATCGAAAAAGACTTACACAAAAATGCAAGTGATTCACGTACAGAAGAAGGTTTGAAAGATATTTACGAGCGTCTACGTCCAGGCGAACCTAAGACTGCTGATAGCTCAAGAAATCTTTTAAATGCGCGTTTCTTTGATCCAAAACGTTATGACCTTGCTGCAGTAGGTCGCTACAAAGTGAATAAGAAATTAGACTTAAAAACACGTCTATTAAACTTAACTTTGGCTGAAACTTTAGTAGATCCTGAAACAGGTGAAATTTTAGTTGAACAAGGAACAGTCTTAACACACCAAGTCATCGATAGCATTGCCGAACAATTAGAAAACGGCTTAAACAGCGTGACTTACTATCCTTCAGAAGATGGGGTTGTCACTGAGCCGATGACTGTTCAAGTAATCAAAGTCTTTTCACCAAAAGATCCAGAACGTGAAATTAATATCATTGGCAATGGCTACTTACCAAGCGATGTGCGCACGATTCGTCCTGCAGATATTATCGCAAGCATGAGTTACTTCCTAAACCTAATGGAAGGTATCGGTAAAGTAGATGATATCGACCACTTAGGAAACCGTCGAATCCGTTCAGTTGGTGAGTTATTACAAAATCAATTCCGTATTGGTTTAGCGCGTATGGAACGTGTGGTACGTGAACGCATGTCAATTCAAGACACTGAAACATTAACACCACAACAATTAATCAATATCCGTCCAGTAGTGGCAAGTATCAAAGAATTCTTTGGTTCTTCTCAATTATCACAATTCATGGACCAAACCAACCCGCTAAGTGAGTTAGCCCACAAACGTCGTCTATCTGCGTTAGGGCCTGGTGGTTTGACGCGTGATCGTGCCGGATATGAAGTTCGTGACGTTCACTACTCTCACTATGGTCGTATGTGTCCGATTGAAACGCCTGAAGGTCCAAACATCGGGTTGATCAACAGTTTAGCGACTTATGCGAAAGTGAATAAATATGGCTTTATCGAAACACCATATCGTCGTGTAGACCGTGAAACAGGACGCGTAACCGATCAAATTGATTATCTAACTGCTGATATCGAAGACCATTATGTTGTGGCCCAAGCAAACAGTAAGTTAAACGAAGATGGTACGTTTGCTGAACCTGTTGTCATGGCGCGTGCAACAAGTGAAAATATCGAAGTTGCTGTTGAAAAAGTAGACTACATGGACGTATCTCCTAAACAAGTAGTTGCCGTGGCGACTGCATGTATCCCATTCTTAGAAAACGATGACTCTAACCGTGCCTTGATGGGGGCCAACATGCAACGTCAAGCAGTGCCTTTGATTAATCCTAAAGCACCATGGGTTGGTACTGGTATGGAATACAAATCAGCGCATGACTCTGGAGCAGCTTTATTATGTAAACACGATGGTATCGTTGAATACGTGGATGCAAGTGAAATTCGCGTTCGCCGTGAAGATGGTACCTTAGATAAATATAAAGTAACGAAATTCCGTCGTTCAAACTCAGGAACAAGTTACAACCAACGTCCATTAGTTCAATTGCATGAACGCGTGGCTAAAGGCGATACTTTAGCAGACGGTCCATCAATGGAAGGTGGAGAATTAGCTTTAGGTCAAAACGTCTTAGTTGCCTTCATGACATGGGAAGGTTACAACTATGAAGATGCGGTTATCATGAGCCGTCGTTTAGTAAAAGATGATGTGTATACTTCTGTGCATATTGAAGAGTACGAATCAGAAGCACGTGATACCAAATTAGGACCTGAAGAAATCACTCGCGAAATTCCAAACGTGGGTGAAGATGCCTTGAAGAACCTTGATGAAATGGGTATTATCCGCATCGGGGCAGAAGTAAAAGACGGGGACTTATTAGTAGGTAAAGTGACACCAAAAGGAGTGACTGAATTATCTGCTGAAGAACGTCTATTACACGCAATCTTCGGTGAAAAAGCGCGTGAAGTTCGTGATACTTCTCTTCGTGTTCCTCATGGCGGTGGCGGTATTGTCCACGATGTGAAGATCTTTACACGTGAAGCTGGCGATGAATTATCACCAGGCGTAAATATGTTAGTACGTGTTTATATTGTTCAAAAACGTAAAATCCATGAAGGGGATAAAATGGCCGGTCGTCACGGTAATAAAGGGGTTGTTTCCCGTATTATGCCGGAAGAAGATATGCCATTCTTACCAGACGGAACACCAGTGGATATCATGTTGAATCCATTAGGGGTGCCATCACGTATGAACATCGGACAAGTATTAGAATTACACTTAGGTATGGCTGCGCGTGCCCTTGGTATCCATGTAGCAACACCTGTATTTGATGGTGCGAGCGATGAAGATGTATGGGCAACGGTTCGTGAAGCTGGTTTAGCCAAAGATGCGAAAACCATCCTTTACGACGGACGTACAGGGGAACCATTCGATGGCCGTATTTCTGTCGGTGTCATGTATATGATTAAATTAGCCCACATGGTTGATGACAAACTACATGCCCGTTCAATTGGACCATACTCATTAGTTACCCAACAACCACTTGGAGGTAAAGCTCAATTTGGTGGACAACGTTTCGGGGAAATGGAAGTATGGGCACTGGAAGCTTACGGTGCTGCTTATACCCTACAAGAAATCTTAACTTACAAGTCAGATGATGTTGTCGGACGTGTGAAAACTTACGAAGCCATCGTGAAAGGTGAACCAATTCCAAAACCAGGTGTGCCAGAATCATTCCGCGTATTAGTCAAAGAATTACAATCTCTTGGTTTAGATATGCGCGTATTAGACATTGACGATCAAGAAATTGAATTACGTGACATGGATGATGACGATGATTTAATTACCGTTGATGCTTTAACAAAATATGCTGAAAAACAAAAAGCCCAACAAGAAGCACAACGCAAAGCTGAAGAAGAAGCTTTAGCCGCTAGTCAAGCCGAAGAAGAGGACAACGACGAAGCCTAAAATCGTGCTTGTCAAAAGTATAAATGAATGATAAGTAGTGGCAGAAAGGATGATTTTCTGCCCGCTTATCTTGCTGTATAAAATCGAGTGAAAAAAGGAAATGGAGGGAACCCCTTTTGATCGATGTAAATAATTTCGAAAGTATGCAAATAGGTTTGGCTTCTCCCGAGAAAATCAGAAGCTGGTCTTTTGGTGAAGTAAAAAAACCAGAAACCATTAACTATCGTACCTTAAAGCCTGAACGCGAAGGCTTGTTTGATGAACGTATTTTCGGTCCTACAAAAGACTGGGAATGTGCTTGTGGTAAATATAAGAGAATCCGCTACAAAGGGATTACTTGTGACCGTTGTGGGGTAGAAGTAACTCGTTCTAAAGTGCGCCGCGAACGTATGGGCCACATCGAATTAGCTGCTCCTGTATCACATATTTGGTACTTCAAAGGGATTCCATCACGTATGGGATTAGTCCTAGATATGAGCCCTCGTGCATTAGAAGAAATCATCTATTTTGCTTCTTATGTCGTAATCGATCCAGGTAACACAAGCTTAGAGAAAAAACAATTATTAACAGAACGTGAATACCGTGAAAAACGTGAACAATACGGCCAAGAATTTACGGCTGCGATGGGTGCTGAAGCGGTGAAACAATTATTAGAAGGTGTCGATTTAGAAGCAGAAGTTGCTGAATTAAAAGAAGAATTAAAAACAGCTTCTGGTCAAAAACGTACACGCGCAATCCGTCGTTTAGATATTTTAGAAGCATTCCGTTCTTCTGGTAATAAACCAAGCTGGATGGTGATGGATGTTATTCCAGTTATTCCACCTGATTTACGTCCAATGGTTCAATTAGAAGGTGGCCGTTTTGCGACTTCTGACTTGAATGACTTATATCGTCGTGTGATTAACCGTAATAATCGTTTGAAACGTTTATTAGACTTAAATGCCCCAAGTATCATCGTTCAAAACGAAAAACGTATGTTACAAGAAGCGGTGGATGCCTTAATTGACAATGGTCGTCGTGGCCGTCCAGTAACAGGTCCAGGTAACCGTCCATTGAAATCTCTATCACACATGTTGAAAGGGAAACAAGGTCGCTTCCGTCAAAACTTATTAGGTAAACGTGTTGACTACTCAGGACGTTCAGTTATCGTAGTTGGACCATTCTTGAAGATGTATCAATGTGGTTTACCAAAAGAAATGGCGATTGAATTATTCAAACCATTCGTCATGCATGAATTAGTAAAACGCGAATTAGCTTCAAATATTAAAAATGCCAAACGCAAAATCGAACGTCAAGAAGATGATGTTTGGGATGTATTGGAAGATGTAATTAAAGAACACCCAGTACTACTTAACCGCGCACCTACCTTGCACCGTCTAGGTATCCAAGCCTTTGAACCAGTCTTAGTTGAAGGCCGTGCGATTCGTTTGCACCCATTAGTATGTGAAGCCTACAACGCGGACTTTGACGGGGACCAAATGGCGGTTCACGTACCATTGAATGAAGAAGCTCAAGCCGAAGCAAGAATGTTGATGTTAGCGGCTCAAAACATCTTGAACCCTAAAGATGGTAAACCAGTCGTAACTCCTTCTCAAGATATGGTCTTAGGTAACTACTACTTAACCATGGAAGAAGCTGGTCGTGAAGGTGAAGGCATGATTTTCCGCGATATGGACGAAGCGGTAACTGCATGGCGCAATGGCTATGTGCACCTACATTCTCGTATCGCTGTGAATCCAAATACCTTAGGGGACAAACCATTTACTGAAGAACAAAAATCTAAGTTAATGGTAACGACTGTTGGTAAGATTATCTTCAACTCAATCATGCCACAAGAATTCCCTTACTTAAACGAACCAAGCAGCTTTAACTTAACCGTCCAAACACCGGATAAATACTTTGTTGCACCTGGTACGGATATTAAAGCGTTAATTGCGGGTCAAGAATTAGTTAAGCCATTTAAGAAGAAAGACTTAGGAAATATTATCGCTGAAGTCTTCAAACGATTCAAAGTCACTGAAACTTCTCACATGCTAGATAGAATGAAAGACTTAGGTTACAAACATTCTACTTTAGCGGGTATTACTGTAGGGATTGCCGATATCATGGTCTTACACGAAAAACATGATATTATCGAAAATGCCCACAAACAAGTTGACAATATTACGCGTACTTTCCGTCGTGGTTTGATTACGGATGACGAAAGATATGAGCGTGTTATCGGTGTTTGGAATGATGCCAAAGACCAAATTCAAAAGAAACTGATGGAAGGTTTGGACTCTAAAAACCCAATCTTCATGATGTCAGATTCTGGAGCTCGTGGTAACATCTCTAACTTTACACAGCTTGCCGGAATGCGTGGTTTGATGGCCGCTCCAAATGGTCGAATCATGGAATTGCCAATCATCTCTAACTTCCGTGAAGGACTATCTGTCTTGGAAATGTTCATCTCTACTCACGGAGCTCGTAAAGGAATGACCGATACTGCCTTGAAGACTGCCGACTCAGGTTACTTGACTCGTCGTTTGGTTGACGTGGCACAAGATGTCATTATTCGTGAAGATGATTGTGGTACTGACCGCGGTTTAGTTATCCGTGCGATTAAAGAAGGTAACGAAAATATCGAATCTCTTGAAGAACGCATGATTGGTCGTTATACTCGTAAATCTGTTATCAATCCAAATACTGGTGAAGTAATCATCGGTTCAAATGAATTGATTACAGAAGACATTGCTAAACAAATCGTGGATGCAGGAATTGAAGAAGTAACGATTCGTTCAGTATTTACATGTAATACACGTCATGGGGTATGTAAACACTGTTATGGACGCAACTTGGCTACTGGTAGTGAAGTGGAAGTCGGTGAAGCAGTCGGTACAATCGCTGCGCAATCAATCGGTGAACCTGGTACTCAGTTAACCATGCGTACTTTCCATACCGGTGGGGTTGCCGGAGATGATATCACTCAAGGTCTTCCTCGTGTCCAAGAAATTTTTGAAGCACGTAATCCTAAAGGGCAAGCCGTGATCACTGAAGTAACTGGTGAAGTCATTGAGATTAACGAAGAAGCTTCAACTCGTACCAAAGAAGTGACGATTAAAGGTAAAACTGATACTCGTACTTATACTGTACCATTTACTGCGCGTATGAAAGTGGCTCAAGGCGACATCGTACACCGTGGTCAACCATTAACAGAAGGTTCAATTGATCCTAAACAATTACTTCAAGTTCGCGATGTATTATCTGTTGAAACTTACCTATTGCGCGAAGTACAACGTGTATACCGTATGCAAGGGGTAGAAATCGGGGATAAACATATCGAAGTAATGGTTCGTCAAATGTTACGTAAAGTCCGTGTAATGGATCCAGGTGACACAAACATCTT
Source organism: Enterococcus cecorum (assembly GCF_052119425.1). Lineage (GTDB taxonomy): Bacteria > Bacillota > Bacilli > Lactobacillales > Enterococcaceae > Enterococcus_E > Enterococcus_E cecorum_C. Next base: position 53,142 of record NZ_JBQKFH010000004.1, on the reverse strand, counting down.
ACCAGGTACTTTAATGGATATTGCTGACTTTAAAGACCAAAACTACGAAACAATCGTAAACGGTGGTGTGCCAGCAACTTCTCGTCCAGTATTGCTAGGTATTACGAAAGCATCCTTGGAAACAAACAGCTTCTTATCTGCTGCTTCCTTCCAAGAAACAACTCGTGTGTTAACAGATGCTGCTATCCGTGGTAAGAAAGATCCATTGCTAGGCTTGAAGGAAAATGTTATCATCGGTAAGATTATTCCTGCAGGTACCGGTATGGCTCGTTACCGCAATATGGAACCAAAAGAAGCAACTTTAACTAGCGAAAACGTGTATAGCATTTCTGATGTAGAAGCACAACTAGCTGCCGAAGATGCTTTAAACAATAACGATTTACTATAATCAATCATAGAACAAAAGGCTCAGGAGCAATTCCTGGGCTTTTTGTGTATCCTGAAAAAGTTGTCTACTTAGAAGATTCAGTCCTTAGCCTCAGGAATTATAGTAAGTAAACGGTTAAAATGAAACTAGCAAAAGAATTCAGGATGTGGTTTGCGTGGACTCAAATTTCAAAAACCATTTTATTGCTGGGTTGGTGGAAGTGGTATTGAATGTTATTGTAGAAGGAATTGTCTGTGTGTTGGAAAGTCTAAATTAAAACAAAAAGTCTATCCACCTCATGTTTAAATGTGGGATAGACTTTTTAGTGTTATTTTTTGACAGGAATCCAAATCTCACTATAGGCAAAACCAGATTTTTCAGGATCCATCTTGGTAAATGAAAAGGAAAGTGAGTCCGCTAATTGATAATCATGATTCACTAACCAATCTGTATAGATATTGGCCATTGTTTGCTGAAGGGTTTCAGGGAAAGGTCCTTCATTTGGAAAGACTGCCCACGTAGAAGCTGGCATTTCTAAATAATCTAGGCCTTCTGGTAAATTACGCTCTTTAGTAATAACCCCAATCATATGTGTCAGTTGGCCTTCTTCGGCTAAAAATTGTCGATCCGCTTGATAAGAAATATTCAGAATTTCATTTGGCTCTCCGTTTTTTAATTGATGCATTAAATTTCGTTGTATTTCCGTGATGCTTTGAGCTAGGGCAACGATTTCTTGATTCACGCCTTCAAATTGCATCTTGACCCGTTTACTAACTCCGGCAAAGGTGAAGGCGGGTTTTTCGATTAATTGATATTCCATTTGATTTCCTCCATGAACAGTTATTTTAAATTGAATAGGTTCAAATCTTCGACCGCGTTGTTTTTGATAGACTTCAGATGGCAGCATTCCGCTAAATTTTTTGTAAGCGCGAGTAAATCCATCGACGGACTGATAGCCACTTTCAAAAGCTGTTTCTGTGACTGATTTGCCAGTTAATAGTTTTTGTGTGGCTAGGGAGAGTTTGCGATTTTTGATATATTCCACCAGACTCATTCCCGTCAAATAAAAGAAAACTTGTTTGATATCTAGCATGGGCCACTGGCTTTGTTGGGCGATTTGCTCCATAGTATCGGGACTATCAAGATATTGTTCGATGAGTTGCATGCAATGATTTAATTGTTTAAGCATATTGTCCTCCATCTGTGTTTTGTTAGCTAACTTGACCTTATCTTATCATGGATGAATGAGAGACACTCGACAAAATATCAGAAGTTTGGTCGGATGAGATAAATTTATAAAAGGTAATATCTTTCTTTCACTTTATTTTCCTTCATTCTAGCATATGGATGACAAAATACAGCGGAATTTAGTAAAAAATCCTGTTTTTCGCTTGCCTTAAAGTTAGGTTTAAGGTGTATGATAATTTTTGTGCAATAATACATAAAAGGATTGATGAAACATGATTCTTGAAAAAATTACTGATGCCAAAGATTTAAAACAATTAAATCGTTCAGAACTACATACTTTAGTCGATGAAGCGCGCACTGCTTTATTGAACAAAATTAGTCAACACGGCGGTCACAATGGGCCAAATTTAGGTGTGGTCGAAATGACTGTGGCTTTACATCGTGTGTTCAATTCACCGGTGGATAAGTTGGTTTTTGATATTTCACACCAAACGTATATCCACAAGATGTTAACCGGTCGTGCCCAAGCCTTTTTAGATCCTGCGCATTTTGATGATGTGTCTGGCTATACCAACCCGAAAGAAAGCGAACATGACTTATTCACAGTGGGGCATACTTCGACTTCGCTGGCTTTAGCGAATGGGATTGCGGTGGCCCGTGATTTAAAGCAAGAAAATTACAATGTTGTGGCGCTAATTGGCGATGGCTCATTGTCTGGTGGATTGGCCTTTGAAGGATTGAATAATATCGCCGAACAAAACAGCAATATCATCGTGATTGTAAACGATAATGACCAATCAATTGCAGATAACTTCGGTGGGTTATATCGTAATTTAAAAGCTTTGCGCGAATCAAATGGTCAAGCGAAAGATAATTTCTTTCAATCACTAGGCTTTGAATATCATTATTTAGATGAAGGTAATGATTTAGATGCTTTAATCGACTTGTTTGAATCGGTCAAAGATGTGGATCACCCTGTGTTGTTACATATACATACGGTGAAGGGAAAAGGCTTCAAATTTGCAGAAGAAAATCGTGAAAAATTCCATGCAGGTGGTCCATTTAGTCTTGAAACCGGCGAATATGTCAAACGCGGTATCGGGGCGAAAACATACAGCAATCTCACCACAGAATTTTTGTGGGAAAAAATGCAAAAGGATAAAACAGTGGTCGCAGTGAATGCAGGCACTCCGATGATGCTATTTAATCCTGAACAACGTAAACAATTAGGCAAACAATTTATTGATGTTGGTATTGCCGAACAACAAGCAGCAACCATGACAGCAGGCTTGGCTAAAAATGGGGCTAAACCAGTTTGGGTGGTCAATTCAACCTTTATGCAACGTAGCTATGATCAAGTTTCACATGACTTAGCCTTAAATGATTTGCCAGGAACGATTTTGGTTTATAATGCTTCCGTGAATGGCATGAATGATGAAAGCCACCTAGGGATTTTTGATATTCCATTTTTAAGTCATATTCCAAACCTAGTCTATCTTGCGCCAACAAATCAAGAAGAATATTTGGCGATGCTTGATTGGTCCTTGGAACAAACCATTCATCCAGTAGCCATTCGTGTACCAGTGGGGCCATTACGCAGCACAGGAAAAGCAGATACGACGGATTATAATCAACTTTATCAAAATGAAGTCGTTCAAGCAGGAAACAAGGTCGCCGTAATGGGGGTCGGTAATTTCTTTGGTTTAGCCGAAGAAGTCATCGCCGCACTAGCTAAGGAAAATATCCAAGCAACCTTGATTAATCCTAAATTTATCTCTGGTGTGGATGAAACATTATTAACAGAATTAACCAATAATCATCAACTAGTGGTGACGTTAGAAGATGGCATTACCGATGGTGGCTATGGTCAAACGGTCGCAAGCTTTTTAGGCAATACCGATGTGAAAGTGCAAAATTACGGTTTAGATAAAGCTTTCCATGACCGTTATGTAGCCAGTGAATTATTAGCTGAAAATGGCATCACGGTGGAAAATATTGTGAAAAATATTTTAGCAGTGGTCAAATAATCGATGACAAAGGAAGGGTGGATGAGCTGCCCTTCTTTTTGTGTGGTATAAAGGAATTCCCTTGCAAAACGTTGGTATTTTCTTTATCATAAGCTTAGCAACAAAAGTTAGATAATTTAATGGAAAGATTTGAAAATGAAAAAAGTATTGAGTATTATCGTCCCCAGTTATAATTCCCAGGATTATTTAAAGCGTTGTGTGGAATCTTTGCTTATTGGGGGCAGTCGGGTTGAAATTTTAATCGTCAATGATGGGTCAAAAGATAACACCGGCAAGATTGCGGAGGACTATCAAGCGCAATACCCAGAGATTGTGCGCGCGATTCATCAGGAAAATGGTGGGCATGGCGAGGCAGTCAATACGGGCATCAAGTATGCGACGGGTGAGTATGTGAAAGTCGTGGATAGCGATGATTGGGTAGATCCGGACGCGTATGAAAAGATTTTAGACTGTTTAGCTAGTTTTGCTGAGCCGATTGATTTATTGATTAGTAATTACGTCTATGAAAAACAAGGGGCCAAACGCAAGAAAGTCATCGAATATACGTCCTTTTTACCAACGAATCAAGTATTTAGCTGGGAGGCGACCAAGCGTTTTCCAGTAGGTAAGTATTTATTGATGCATTCGGTAATCTATCGTCGGCAATTATTGTTATCGCAGCATTTAGTCTTACCTAAGCATACTTTTTATGTGGATAATTTGTATGTTTTTGAGCCACTACCCGCTGTGAAGAAGATGTATTATTTAGATGTTGATTTTTATCGCTATTATATTGGACGCGAGGATCAGTCTGTCAATGAGCAAGTGATGATCAAGCGTATTGACCAACAACTGTATATTAATCGCCGGATAATTGCCTTTTTGGCGCAACATCCAACGACTGATAAGAATTTGCAAGCCTATATGTTTAAGTATGCTGAGATTATTACGATGATTTCGTCGGTATTATTGATTAAAGAAGGCAGTAGAGAAAGTTTGGCTAAGAAACGCGAATTATGGCAATATATCCGCAAGCAAGATGTGAAGCTTTATCGCAAGTTGCGTCGTGGCTTCTTTGGTTTTGGTGTGCATTTACCAGGTAAGTCTGGCCGCATGATTGTGATCGGTTTTTATCGCTTAGTGCATAAATTATACGGTTTTAATTAACAAGGGGGCATCTGTCTAAACTAGGCAGGTGTCTTTTTTGCCATAGTATCGTTTTTGATATTTTGTTAAAATAAATACATAAAATCTTGTAATGTTTTTGACTTTCAAACGTCTCTTAAGTGAAAGGAGGGCGATGACTATGGATAGAAAAATAGTTGAAGAAAGTTATCTTGCGTTTTCGCCCTCTTTGTATTTGTATGCGCTGTCACTGACAAAAGATGAAAGAAAAGCAGAACAGTTAGTTAGCGAGGCCTATTATAAGCTCCTTTGTCAAACGCATGCCCCTGATCAGTTGAAGTTTTGGTTATTACGTGTAGTTAAGACAAGTTTTATTGATCAATATCGGAAAAAACAATACCGACAGTCAGTGGATTTAGCGAGCCAACAGCTTACTTTTACGGAAAGTTTCGAATCACAAATCTTGCAAAAAGAACGAAATAGGCAATTGTATTTCGCTATCTTATCCTTGCCGATGCCTTATCAAGAGTTGGTATTGTTGTTTTATTTTGCGGATTGTTCTACGACTGAGTTAGCCCAGTATTTTCAGTTGACCGTCAATCAGGTGCGTGTTTACTTACATCGTGCACGCAAAAAATTAAAAGAGGTGTTACAAGATGAGTACTAAATTATTAGAATTATTAGCAAAATACCGTCAAAACCAAGCCACACCAGAAGAAATTGCCTATATCAAAGAACGCCTAGCTGAATTTCAGGAATTACAGGATTTAGCCTTAGAAGAGGAACAAGCGGAATGGGAAAAACTAGATTTAAGTGTGGAAGATCAACAGTTTAAGCAAAAAATCAATCGACAAATCAAGAAAAATTGGTTTAAAACACTTTTGGCAACGATTGGTATTTTATTAGTGTTAACAGGAATCGGCTATTTCGCTTTACCAAAAATTGTCGATCAGTTTTACTATAATCCGACTGCTAAAGATGGCGATAAAGTTGCGCCATTCTCTTTATCTTTCATGGTTGCCTATGAGTTGCAGAACCCTTTTATTAGTATCAATGACATTAAAATTAATGAACTCGGTTATGGCAATTATGATGTTGAAACCACATTAGGGAAGCGCGGCGAAACAAGCTTTGATTATCCGCTTCCCACTAAAATGGAAATCAGAAAAGGCGAAGTGGTTAATAATAACTATGCTATAAGGACGTCTTCTGCGTTGTTACGATTTTCAACTAAGCCGAGTGAAACATTTGAGTATCAAACGTTTGAGAATCTCAGAGAAAGCATGCTTAAACAATTGGCTACTTTGCCGCCATATAGCCAAATTTATGCCTCACTTACTTTTAAACCAAGTGTGACTTTAGAACAAGTGCAAAAAATTGAGGAAGAAGAATACACACATATTTATTGGTATGGCGTTCAACCACCAAATGATAAGACTGGACTGCTAGGATTTCGCGATATTGGCACCGTGCCCTATACGTTAACTGCCGAAGAAAGGGACAAAAAATATTTAGAAAAACTGAATCAAAAATATCCTTATCTGTTTATGGGAATTCAAACAAGTAATCAATATCCGGAAAATTTCCAGTATGATCGTTTTCAATCCTTGTTGCAATTCATGTTAGATAATCAAGCGCATTTTCAAAAACTCTTCCATTATGAATATTTGAATAAAGAAATCAAAGCTTATCAAAAAGAACTGCAAAATAAAGATAATTTTAAGATTAGCAGTGTGTATGCGGTGACTACAGTAGCTTCGTTGCAAAATATTCTCAAAAAATATCCAGACTGTTTTGCCAAGATTGAAAAGATTGAATTATACAATCAAAATATGTAAACCAAAAGCTAGACTCGTATTTGTTTAGGGGTCTAGCTTTTTAGAGTACGTAGCGTTTTTAGTGAGTATGTCAACGGGATAAGATGAAAACGCTTGTGAAAAAACACGCAATAAGCTATAATAAATACATAAGAAACAATCTCAAGCAGAGGTTTGTTGAACTTTTGAGCGCAAGGCGAGCTTCATGCGAGACGGTTATTTCTTTACTACTTTTTAAAAATGCCGATGGGAATTTCTTCTCATCGGCATTTGTATGTTTATCGTAAACGTCTGGCCATGACTTTGTGTAAAGCCGTAGCAATGGTGGTATAAACGGCAATTTCGCCAATAACTGGTAAAGCAAACGGTAAGGTCCCGGCAATTAAGGCAGCTTTGACGCTCATGCCAGCAATGAATGGTAAGCATAGCCATAATGAACCAAGCACTAAATAAATCATCGCGGCACAGACATTGGCTACAAAGATATTGATCCAAGTTTTTTGACGATTACGCAAGAAAAGAGCGGCTAGTACAGCGTAAACGAAAAAGGATGGAAGGTAGCCACCACTTGGCGTTAAGAAGGCAGCGATTCCACCATGAGCCCCAGCGAATACTGGTAAACCTAGTGCTCCTAAGGCTAAGTAAGCTAAAATGGTTGCCCCGGCCCAAGGTAAAGGTAATAAGGTGCCAATCATACCCACGCCTAATGGTTGCAAGGTTAAAGGAATCATCGGTAATGGCAAGACGATTTGCGCGCAGATAATTAATAAGGCTAATAATATTGCAGAAAAAGCTAGATAAAAAGTGCGATTTGGACTTTTCATTTGATTCACTCCTAAATTGTATGATTTTGTTGTTTAATCGTTTTTGAGTATAGCACAGAGCACAAATGAACTACAACAGTTATGCTTGTGATATAAGTTATTTATGTTTGCTGTATATAGGAGTTATTTATTATATTCTCAACAAATGATTACGCTTAAAGTTTTTGAGTTGTGAAGTGTGTTGGTTATTTATATTTGGTGTTTGAAGTACAGATTGGACGACTGTTTGAATAAAGTTTTCACAAATTTAATGTTTGGGATACGTTTGCTTGCCTGTTTCTTTTTGGTATAATAGGAAAAAAGACAGAGAAGTGGTGTTACAATGAAGAAAAATAAACGGTTTATCGGACTTGTGAGTGTGCTAATTGCTTTAATTATTCTTGTACCGGTAATTGGTCTGTTTGTGATGACCTCTCCTGAAAAAAAGGCAGAGCAAACAACGCCGACATCCACGCATGTTAGCAAAGTCAAAAAGAATCAAAAGCCAAAGACGAAGAAAACGAGTGAGACTACTCCAGATATCGTAAAAGAAGCACAACCTCAGTCAACGGTAGATACGCCTACTAATAATCAAACGACTACGACTTCGAGCACAACGACTGTCAATCAAGGCCAAAATGATTCCAACCAAAATAATCAAGCAATGCCAAGTACGCCAACGCCAAGTGCTACACCAAAATTTACTGCCCAAGAAGCAATTGCCGTGGCGCAAAGTTACTATGATCGGACGGGACTTTCACCTAGCAATATGCATTTTGATATTGAGGATACGCATCAAGTGTTAGTCGGTAGCGATGGCAAGACGTATTGGCATGTGATTGGCTTTGTCGAGGGCAGTCCTTACATGGCTTATGATATCGCCGTTGATAATGGCACGATTCATGATGGTGTGCTTTATGCGCAAGGTCAAGGAAATTTAGTACCTGTAGAATAACTGAGACGGCGCGTTTTAATTTTTGGTTAGCTTTTGATAAAGGGTAGCAGCATTGAAGGAAAAAGTTTTCATCATCCATTCAATGATTGGCCCATAGGAAAATGTGGCGATGACAGTACCGATGCCTAAGGGGCCACCTAGTAAAAGCGCCAAGATAAATAAAGCACCATAAACGAGTGTAAGCGACCATCCATAGCTTAAATGAAACCACTCGCTAACTGATAAGGTCAAAATATCGGAAGTTTGGTAGCCATAATTGAGCGGAATGTAAAAAGCCAACGACCAACAAATAAAAAACGTCCCACTGATGAGATAAAAGATTTGCCAGGATAATCCTTGTGGTGTGCCTAAAAAATAGGTTAACCACTTTTCTGATAAATCAATGGCTGGTCCGATACCAAAAGAAAAAAGAAATGAACCGACATGAATCAGTTTTCGATTGAGAAAGAAAAAGAGTAGGAAGATGAATCCCTCAAAATATAAAGCTGCCTGACCTAGACTTAAAGTAGTGATTTGAGCTAAGGCGATTTCGAGCATAGTGACCGGATCTGATCCTAAATTTGCGCGGACAAAAAGCGCAACCCCTAAGCCACAAACAAAGACAGCCGGTAGAATGAGAGAACTTTTTATGACAGCTTTCATGGTCTAACTTCCTTTCTGTTTTTTATCATTATAACAAAATTTGTATTATTTGAAAGCGATGTGCGTAGACTAAAAGACGAGGTGATTTGATGGAAATAGAAGAATTAGTTGCAAAAGTCAATCAGTTTCGTGATGCGCGTGATTGGCGGCAATATCATAATGAAAAAGACTTAGCGATTTCGATTTCATTGGAGGCGAATGAATTACTCGAGCTATTCCAATGGCAAGATAGTACGAAGGTGGTCCAAACCAAGCAAGAACGCTTAAAAGAAGAGCTAGCAGATGTCTTAATCTATTCTCTAATGATGGCGGATAATTTGCAGTTTGATGTGGGGCAAATCATTGAAGAAAAATTAGCTAAAAATGCCCAGAAATATCCCATTGAAAAGGCACGTGGCTCGAATAAAAAATATACTGAATTGTAAAAAAGTCCTGAACCGTTGTGTATACTGCGATTCAGGACTTTTGATTATACTGGATAGACTTCAAATGGACGTGGTGTAAAGGATGCGAATAATTCTTGATATACCAATTGGACTTGTTGATGAATAAAGGCATCCTCTAATACTTCTTTAGCATAGTACATAATTTGGTATTCTACGTCAAAAGCTTGGGCTACTACTTGGGAAAGCTGTACTTGGTTACGTAGATAGAAATCGCGTCGACGTTTACGCAGAGTTGCTTCTTCTTGGTTATTAGCGGTATTGAGTGATTCGATTTCAATTAAAATACAACGATGCTTTTCTAGAGTTGGCAATAGTTCATTGAGTAATTGACTGCCAATTCCTTGGTTACGCGCAGTTTTAACGACAGCATAGTAATCTAGCAAGTAGGCGTCGATATTTTCAGCCTTAAAGTCCGCAAAATAGGCATAAGCAAGCATTTTATCTTCTTGAAATAGTCCGTAGCATTCATAGCGATGGTGGTCATAAAAATCCAAAATAATCGCTAAAGGCTTGACTTCATCTTCTGGAAAATCAGTGACTAAGTGTTGGTTATACGTATCAATAATCTCTTCTCTTGTTAGTTTGCGAATCATAAATTTCTCCTATTTTTTCATAACATTTATCTCTACCATATAACAAGTAATTTTTAAAAGCAAGTTGGAAACTGAATATCTACTACATTTTCATTTAATCGTAATAATGTTAAAATAATTTACGAGGAGGGATGAAGGTGCGAGCCATCATTTTTGATTTAGATGATACTTTATATGACCCAATGCAGCCGTTTAATCAGGCTTATCAAAAGCATTTACCACAGATGGCGGCTACGGTTTCGGTTAATCAATTTTATTTAAAGAGCCGTGCAATCAGTGATTCTTTGTTTGAAAAGCAGCAGTTAGGACAAATCGATATAAAAGAAGTGCAAAAAATCCGTATTATCGAGGCGGCCAAAGCTTTTGGTTATGAGGTAACGGAAGATTTGGCAATGTCGTTTCAGGATACTTATGCGTATTATCAGGGACATTTAACGTTGTTGGAGGGCTATGCGGCATTTTTTAAAAAGTGTCAAGAACAAGGCATCTTTTTAGGGGTGATTACCAATGGACCGGGTGATTTGCAACGGAAAAAACTCCATAGTCTTCAGTTAGCTCAGTATATTCCTGAAAAGAATTGGTTAATCTCAGGAGAAGTCGATTTAATGAAGCCTCAACGTGAAATTTTTGAATATTACCAAAAAGCACATCAGTTGGATCAAGCCATCTATGTTGGAGATTCGTTTGAAAATGATGTTGTCGGGGCGAATCAGGTAAACTGGCCAGTGTATTGGTTCAATCATCGCCAGCGCCAAAAGCCAGCCAATCATGAAACTTTTAAGTATCAAGAAGTTAGCCATTTAGCTGAACTATTAACAGCTTTACAACAAGAATTAAGGATATAAAAAACAGTGTCCACCATTTCTACATGAGAATTGGTTAGACACTGTTTTGTTTATTTATCATGTTCAACAACAAAGCGATACATATCCCCACATGCGCGACCATCGTATTTCATTTGGTCTAAAGAGGTAATGCGTTCACGAAATAGAATGAACTTTTCGATAATCAGGTAGTTCACAGGGATATTAGTGAGACGTTCAAAAAAAGAATGTTCTTTTGCTTTTACATATTCGTTGGTTTCTTTATAGGCGATTCCATCTAGTTCGCCATCTTTATAGACGAGAATCCGCATGTTCATCATCCTTCCATAGTAGGTTTTCAGATTGTTCAAAAGTAAACTTCAAGTACGCTAGCATTTTTTGGGAAACTTTTTATTTACATTAACACAAAATTTCCTAAAAGACACTTAATTTCAAGACTTGTCTATTTACACCAGTTATTTGCCTTATTATAATAAGTATTAGAAATTACTTTAAAAAAGATTAATTTTGAGGGATTAGAATGAATAAATTTAAAGAGATTTTTGCCGATTTAGAACAAAAAATTTTAAATGGCGTTTATCCAGCAAATACTTTATTGCCTAGCGAAAGTCAAATGATGGAAAAATATCATGTCTCCCGTGAAACCGTACGAAAGGCGTTGAGTCTCTTGCGTAATGCGGGCTATATTCAGAAAAAGCAAGGCAAAGGCTCGATTGTTTTAGACTTACATCGCTTTGATTTTCCAATTTCAGGATTGACGAGTTTTAAAGAATTACAAGATAAATTCAATATGGAGAGTCAGACCGAGGTCATTTCGATTAAAAAAATTGCGGTTTCTCCTGATTTAAGTGAAAAGACAGGTTGGCCCGTTGCTGCTGAGGTGTGGAAATTGGTTCGTCGCCGCTTAATTAATGGCGAGCCTTCCATTATTGATATTGATTATCTAGATGCTTCGATTATTCCAACGTTGCCGAAAGATCGGGTGGCTGAGTCGATTTATCGTTATTTTGAAGAAGATTTAGGCCTGGAGATTTCCTATGCGCAAAAGGAAATTACGGTTGATACAGCTTCAAAAGAAATTCGTGATTTATTAAATTTAACGCTAGATGATCGTCATGTGGTTGCGGTCCGAAGCTTGGTTTACCTATACGATATGCGTTGTTTTGAATATACCGAATCCATTCATCGCCTAGACAAATTCCGTTTTGTGGACTTTGCGCGTCGGACTAAGACTCAAAAATAGGCAATTGCTGTTCTGTTTTGAAAGAAATGAAGGGATGAAGATGGCAGAACAAAAAATGAAACAAAATGTGAAAGATGCGAAGGTCAAAACCTACATGTATTGGATGATGGGACTATTAGTCGTGCTTATTGGTATTACGGTATTATTGCCCCTTGTACCAGCTGATGCACCCATTTGGTTAGGGAAAGTGGTAACGGTCACTTTGATGTTACTTACCGAAGTGATATTAGTGATGGCCTATAAGTTAGCCAAATACTACTATCAAGGAATTTTCGATGAGAATGCGCCTCTTTTTGTACCGAAAGCAATCGGTATTGGCTTTACCATTAATCCTTATCATCGCCTAGGCAAATATATTTGGTTTGGCCTCATGCTTGCCATTTTCCTGATGATGTTGCCAGTGTTATTTTAGTTTGTTACTTGCACCAATCTGAGCTTTTTGGATTGGTGTTTTTGTATGGAAAAAATGCTATAAAAACAAATCTTATATAACGTTTGTGCACAAAATTTGTATTCGTATTCAATGGTTTAATTATTCCTGAAAATGTTGATAAGACAAAGCTTGTAAATTGTTCAAATTTAAAGCAAATATATTTCCAATATAACATAGTTGTGCTAAAATAATGACAGGTAAATTCGTTTTGGGGAGAGTTTATCTAAAATTTTATGTGAGGAAATAAAAAGTGAATAAGGAAAAGAATCAATTGCAAATACTGATTTTTTGTGCATTGGCCATTGGTATGAATGTCATTTTAGGTTCAGTAGTGACTTATACGCATATCCCATTGCTATTTTTAGATGCAATAGGTACGATTTTTGTGGCAGTGAATTTCCCGTTGCGTTATGGGTTGCTAACGGGGATTGGAACTAATATTGTCTTAGCGGTGATTCATGGTCCACTAGCGCTTCCTTTTGGTCTAGTGAGTTTGACGATTGCTCTGGTGGCACACTTGGCATCTAGAAGCGGTTTTGGCTATAAACGAGCGATATTAACCGGAGTATTGATTGTCTTTTTCGGCTCTTTTGTAAGTGCTGCCGTGCGTTTAGTATTGTACGATGGATTTAATGGTACGACGAGAACATTAACCGATGCCTTGGTTTTTACCATGCGAGCAGGTGGGCTTAGTCGCTACTTCTCATCTTATACTGGAGCTTTTTCAGATGGCATCATTGACAAAATATTATCTTGCTTGCTTGTTTCTTGGTTAAGTGAGTCACAAACAGTAAGACGTCTTTTTTCAAATTTAAGGGTCAGTAGATAAGCGGATAGGAACCTTCTTACCTAGAAAATGGTAGGAAGGTTTTTTGTTGCAGAGAATCTATTACGTTAAATGAGTTTTCGTTCAGCTAATAAGTGTTTTGCAGACACAGATTGTTACAACTTGTAAAATCCTTTAATCATCTGTAATCAAAGATAATTTCAAGTAATGCTTATCATGAAAACTTAGTCAGGCGAAAATATTTACTTAACCTATGAAATGAAAATTTGTACTATCATAGTATTCATGAATCAGAGCCTATTCAGAAAAGTTTTTGAATAAGCAAACATAGAATATTTTGAAAGGACAGATGAAATGATTCAAAAAAATTTAAAATTAATTTCCCTTACAACAGTTTTAGCAGGTTTGCTATTTTTCAATGCACCACTATATGCACATGCCGATGAAACAAAGGATACAACTTCAGAGGAAGCCATTACGAAAAAAGCTTTATTAGTTATCAATGGTTTTGAAGAAGATGGTAAGACAAAGATTCCAACTGGAAAAGCTCGTGTAGATTATCTAAAGGCACAAAAATATGATCCACAAAAAGTACAAGATAAAGTAAATGAAATCTTGCTAGGTGAAGTAGAGGTTGCAAATGTGACAACTAATACCACAAGTCAAACAACTGCACCTGCTGCATCAACAAATACTACAAATACGCAAGCACAAAGCACGACTACTTATACAGGAACTAGTTCAAGTGCCAAAGAATGGATTGCCCAAAAAGAATCAGGTGGTAGCTATACAGCACAAAATGGTCGCTACTATGGTCGTTATCAATTAGATTCTAGTTACTTAAATGGCGATTATTCCCCAGCAAACCAAGAACGTGTGGCCGATAACTATGTTGCAAATCGTTATGGCTCATGGGAAAATGCCCAACAATTCTGGTTAACACATGGTTGGTATTAAAATTGAATAAATAAAAAAGAGGTTTTTCCTAGAATGATAGGAAAGACCTCTTTTTTGCGTGCCGATGAACGTTCATTATCCTAAGGCGCGTCATAAATCATAATTGACATATACCTTATTTTTTCGTTTTGCTTGGTCTACATCTGCACCAAGCAATTCATTCTATTTGCTAAAAATCAACAAAAATTATCAAATAGATTCGTGCGTGCTCCAAAGTATAAGACCTAAAGTTGGCTAAAATTAGCTGATTTAAACCAAAAAAGAACTGCTCGCAAATGAACAGTTCTCTTTTTTTGTATTATAAGGCGATTAATTCATCCATGTTTAATTCATCTAAAGTATGCACGGTGCGGTCGGCTTGGTCTAGTGGTTCGCCAGCTAGGATGCCGATTGCGTACATGCCACAAGCTTTGATACCTGCGATACCAGCTTGTGCGTCTTCAAATCCAATCGCTTCTTCTGGTTTGATGCCGATGCTTTCTGCGGCTTTCACGAAGATTTCTGGATCTGGTTTGCCTTTGGTTAAAGTAGCAGGATCGACAATCGCGTCAAATAAATCAATAACCCCTAATTTTTCCAAGATGAATGGGGCATTTTTAGAAGCTGAGGCAATCGCACATGGCATATTTTTTTCTTTCGCTTCTAATAAAAATGCTTTGACACCAGGTAATAGGTCCGCTGGTGTTAAGTTTTGTAATAATTGTACATAAGCTTCATTCTTTTCAGCGGCTAAAGCTTCTTTTTGTTCTTGTGTATATTTATCTTGTTGGTTGCCGTGAGCTAGGATACGTTCAAGTGAATCCATGCGGCTAATTCCTTTTAATTGTTCATTGAATTTTAAGTCGATTTCAATGCCTAATTTATCAGCAAGTGCTTTCCATGCTTCGTAGTGGTATTTGGCAGTGTCAGTAATCACGCCATCTAAATCAAATACAAAACCTTTCATGATTTGTCCCTCGTTTTCTATATTTTTTAAAGTAGACTCAGGTAAGTAGACCTACCTGAGTAAATTTTTAGTAGTTGACAGTAACCGCTTGGCCTTTAGGTAATTTCACCAGTTGAGAACCTACATAGCATTGGCTGTCTTTATTGGCTGTAAGAGTAATGTCTTTTTTCGTTACCAATACTTGATAGTCGATACCGCGGATAGTGATGTTAAAGGCGATATCATCCCATTGTGCTGGTAAGTTTGGATTGAAGTGTAGCTCGCTTAGACGGATATCCATACCAGCAAAAGTTGTCAATGGAATGAATAAAGTCGCAGCCATTACCCCAGCGTGGATTCCTTCAGCAGTGGTTCCTCCTTGGATATCGCGGTAATCAGAATTTAGCGCTTCTTGGTAAAGTTTCCAAGCAAGATCATTTTCACCAATCATTGCACCTAATTGGGCATGGACGATACGTGATAAAGTAGAACCGTGTGAAGTGCGTGCTAAGTAGTAGTCTAAGTTACGTTTCACATAATCTTCAGGCACTTGGTAGTTCAAATCTTTCAAAATGTTATCAACCGTTTCTTTAGAGAAGTTATAGTAAATCATCAAACTATCCGCTTGTTTTGCAACTTTATAGCTATCAGCGGATTTGCCTTCAGCGTTTAAGATGCGGTCCATACGGTAAATGTTGCCGTATTTTTCACGGTAATGATCCCAATCGACTTCTTCTAGTTTGAAGTAATCTTGGTATTGAGCGATGATACCGTCTTGGTCAATTTCAAGGGCTAGTTGATGACGGATTTCTCCCATATGTGCAATTAATTCATCGTTTACCCCTGTTTTTGCTTGAACATTTGCAAAAATTTCAGCTGGTAATTGTTTTTGAAGGCTAGCGATTTGTTCGAATAACCAAACAACCATCATATTAGTGTAAGCGTTGTTCTTCAAGCCGCCTTTTTCAGCATTTGGATAAGATTCGTGGAATTCATCTGGTCCCATCACACCTTCAATGGAGTAGCGATCTAAGCTTTCATCCCAAATAGAGATACTTTCCCAGAAGTGGGCGATTTCTAACATTAATTCTAGACCATATTTTTCCATAAAGTCTAAGTCTTGCGTATTGTTGAAATATTGCCATACGTTATAAGCGATTGCCAATGATACGTGACGTTGGCGACGGCTGTGGTCTTCTTTCCATTCGCCACTGATTGGGTTCAAGTGTAAGAATTGTGATTGTTCATCGCCATATAGCCCTGCTTGCCAAGGGAACATCGCACCTTGGTAGCCTTCTTTTTGGGCATCTTTTTTCGCCGCAGCTAGACGACGGTAACGATACATTAATAATTCGCGCGCTGTTTCAGGGAAGTGCACGATATAAAATGGTAAAATGAATAATTCATCCCAGAAAATATGACCACGATAAGCTTCACCATGTAATCCACGAGCAGTCACAGAAGCATCCAACCCTTTATTTCCATTAGGACTAGCTGAAGCCAAGATATGGAAAGTATGAAGATTAAGCATGCGTTGAGACATATAATCGCCATGAATGGTAATTGCAGCTTTATCCCATAGTTTTTGCCAAGCTTGAGCAGATTTTTCGTAAGCTTCTTCAAAAGTATCAAAGCTTAATACGTCTAAATCAATGGTTGTTGTTGCTTCTTCTGGACGATCTTGATAGACAGCCACGGCTTTAGTAAAGGTATAAGTTTGTCCTTCGTTAGCGGCAAGGACTAGTTTTTGGAAGACTTTTTGTTCCGTTGTTTCATTGACTAAGTTTGTTAAATCTTCTTCACTGGTTAATTGTGTTGCTTGTGTGATGGTGATTTGTGATTGTTTGGTTTTAGCTACTAAGACCGCGTTGTTTGCTTTTGCTTGAGTGTTTACGACATCTAAGTGTTCGCGATTTAAGCTGCGATATCTTGCTACGTTATAGTTATAGACGCTGCCATCGATTTCGCTAACAAAAGTGACTTCACCGCTAAAGTTTAATGGTGTAAAGCTGTAACGCACATAGTATTCATGGACATTTTCCATGCTTGCAATTTTTTCAGTCGTACATGCGATTTGTTTGTCACCGACAGATAGAATGGCTTTAGCTGTAAATAATCCAGTTTTTAAGTTTAATTGACGTTTGAAATAAGTAACATTTTCTTTGGTGATTGCTACCTTTTGTCCGTCAATGATAAGATACATTTTTTGTGCATTTGGCGCATTTACGAAATCTTCATTGACCACATCATGACCGCTAACTTTTGAAGTAGCTGCATCATATAGACTAGCTAAATAAGTAGCTGGGTAAGTGTCATCAGAAATTTCCATCTCAGGGGTTGTTCCACGCAAGCCCATAAAACCATTCCCCACTGTTAATAAGGATTCGATGGAGTATTCGTCTTTACCTGGTGTGAATCCATAGTAGGCAAGTTGGAAAAGATTGTCTTTTGCTGTTGCTTCAAAGTTTTGTGCATCGCTAAAGACAAAAGGTACATTATAAGTTTCACTAATCCATTGAGCGACAGGCATAATTCCAAAGTTAGTAGGGACTAAGTATTCGTCACAACCAGTCACATAACCACCTACAAAGTCAGCAGCATCTAGAATTGTTTTTAACGCATCTAGATTTTCTGCCAAGTTATCAATGGTGTGGACTTGGTTGTCTGGTAGAGTAATTGTTGCTTTGTGGCCATCCATTAAGATTGCTACGAGTTTCATAAAGGGTCCTCCTGCTTATTGTGCTTTTTGTAGATTCAACTACTTTTCTTCCTGTATATACAAGATGATTATAAATGATTTTGCTTGGATAGACAAGTAAAAATCTTCAAAGTTTATCAATTTTAGAAACCGTTACCTTTGCTTATGTTACAAATGATAAAACTATATTCGTTCAGTTAAATACTTGTAAACTTTATATGAAGTAGGCTATACAAGTTGGGGGAAGACAAAATAAAAAAGCATCCGAAAATATCGGTATGCTTGAAGTGTCAATCAAGTCTAAATGAAGGTTTTATACCTACTTTACAAAAAACAACTGAAATCATACTATCGCTAAAAAAACTGCAAACATCCTAGGGACATTTGCAGTTTCTATCTTATAAGCCAATATATGGGGCAGGGTTTACGAATCCACGCCAGTTTGGAGTTGTTGCAATACCAAAGTGGAGATGTACACCGGTAGAATTACCAGTTGTTCCCATGAGACCAATTGTTTGGCCCGCACTGACAGAACCACCACCGACAACGATACTGCTTAGGTGTAGATAGTATGAGTAGTAGCCATCGCCATGATTGATGATGATATAGTTCCCTGCAGATGGGTCATACCCACTGCTTGCGATACTTCCGCTTCTAGAAGCAAAGACGGGTGTACCATAACTTCCAGTCAAGTCGATTCCGTCATGTTGGGTACCAGAAAAACCTGTTGGATCTTGACGAGAACCAAAACCACTAGAAACATTTAAAGAAGCAAGTGGGGCATTCCAACCACTACTTGCAGTAGGCATACTTTGAGGTATGCTAACAGTAGTATTAGTCGTTGAGTTGCTTTGGAAGGTAGCTTCCTGTTGGGCACGGGCAGCAGCTTCTTGTTCAGCTTTTAATTTTGCGGCGGCTTCTTGTCTTGCTTTTTCGGCCGCTTCTTTTTGTTTGATAAATTCATCTTTTTTCGCTTGTTCACTTGCTAAGGATGCATTTAATTCGTTTTGCTTCACATTTAAATCAAGTTTGGCGTTGACTAATTGTTCATTAGTCTTTTGTAAATCAGCAATACTATCATTAATTGTTTGCAAATTTTGTTCTGCTTGTTCTTTAGTCTTTTGCAATTCTTTTTGATCGGCTTCTTGTTGGGCCAATAGATTTTGGTTGGCTTGGACAAAGGTAAAGATTGCAAATGATTTATTGACCAAATCACCGACTGATTTTGCTTCTAATAAAGCAGAAAGCATGGTGTCGCTCTTTTGATTTAATTGCGTACTGCGTGCCAAATCTCGAATCTTTTCGCTGCGTTTTTCGATCTTTTCTTGTAACTCAACTGATTTTTTTGAAAGTTCATTGACTTTGACTTCAGCCTCATTTTTTTGTGCTAAAGTTTCATCGTATTTTGTTTGATACTTATTGATATTTTTATTTAATTGTTCGACTTCTTGGGCTAATTTCTTTTGATCAGCCTGCAAGTTTTCGATTTTTTTCGTTTGGTTTTGAATATTTTCATCGATGGTCTCTGCTAAAGCTAGAGGAGTCGCGAAAAAGTTTAAGACTAATAAACCACTTAATAGTAGCTTTTTCTTCATGCTAATAAACTCCAATCTGATAAATGCTACACCAACTATAAAATAATTGGACGGTAAAAGCAAGTTAAGTCTATGTTACAAAGATGACTAGTATTTTAGTTGGAATAAATAATCTCAATCTACTTGTCTCAAACCTACAACCAGAGACTGATTTTTCATGTAGCATTCCGATTTTCCTACAGTTTCTACAAGGGGTATAGTATAATATAACTATTGATTGAGATAGAAACAATCAGGAATATAGTTGTCATTTTTATTAGATTAGGGGTGTAAGAAATGAATGAAGTAGCAAACAGAATCAAAAAAATACGGACATGGAATATGGTTGCTTTAGTATTGACCGCTATTGGTGCTGTGGTTAGTTTAGTTACCTTGCCAAGTAGTCTATTTCCGAACCGTGAAAATTTTGAAGTCTTAGGAAAAAAAGGGCTTGAACTGTACAATCAAGTGAGCAGTACCTCATATAAAGTAGCAATTATCTTTGGGGTCGTGATGACGGTATTATTTGTGGTTTTATATTTTATTGCTTCTCGTCAATTGAGCCAAGATAAGGTACCAAGCAAGTTAATCTATTTTGCGAGTTTAGGTTATTTTGTCTTGAATTTAGTAATTGGTACATTTTTAAAAGGTGCATCAAGTGCAAATGAATTAACCAGTCAGCTAGGATCAATCGGTGTGGTCGTTACAGTTGTTAGTATGATTGCACCATTATTGTTATATATTCCGCAAATTATGTGTTTAGTGCATATCTTTGCCATTGAAAAAATAGAAGAAAAAGCATAAAGTGAGGGAATTTGAGTGAAAAGATTAAAACGTAAGACACAACTACGCCTGACATTGGTTTTTGCGATTGTGTGTGTGGTTGCTATTGGTGGGGTAGTTTGGGCTACTTTGAATGGTTCGAAAAAAGAGGAACAAAAAGGCGATTATCAAGTCGCAAAAATTGAAAAGTCAGCACCGCTATTATTTAACGGTGTTGCGCAACCAAAGGAAAGTCGGACGTTTACATTAGATCCTACATTAGGAACGATTGAAACCATTAATGTCCAAAATAATCAACAAGTAAAAGCCGGAGATGTGTTAGCAACTTACAAAAATCAAACCATTGAAGAACAAGTAAGTCAGCAAGAACAAGCTTTAAATAAATTAAACTTGGCTGTATCTAATGCGCAAAGTAGCTATAATAGTGCGGTTAATAAGAAAAATCAATTGGCTGATCAATACAATCAATTGAATAAATCTGTACAGGCCTTAAAAGCAGCTAACGATCCATCAGCAGCAGAAGTAGTTGCACAAATGGCTCAAATTAAAGAAGCTTATGATGCGGCTGGTGACGCAGTGTCTCAAGCTAAACAAGGAGTAGACAGTGCTAATTTAGAATATAGCGATGCGCAAAAAACAATTGCTCAATTAAAAGAGAAAATTAATACTAAAGTGACTGCACCGTTTGATGGCATTGTCTATGTAGATCAAAATGGAAAAAACCAAGCAACAGTGCCATATGCGACTTTAGTTTCACCCGGCACTGTGGTTCAAGCAAGTGTGACAGAATATGACTATAATAAATTAAAACAAGGACAAAAAGTGGAAGTCATGCCAGCTAATGATGAACGTAAAATTGAAGGAACGATTACCAATATTTCAACTTTACCTGAATCAGCAAGTGCTACACCATCCTTGAGTGCAGCGGTCTCAGGTGGTAGTAGTAATAGTAGTAGTAGTTCTACTTCCAGTTATGCCTTTACGGTAGAAACAGCCGAAGAAATTCATAATGGTTTTAGTGTGCAAGTGGCGATTCATTTTAATCAAATTACCGTGCCAAAAGAAGTCGTGATTGATCGCGATGGCAAGCAATATGTGTATACCTATAAAGATGGAAAAGCACATTTAACCGAAGTAACCTTAAAAGATCAAGGTACCAATTACTTAGTTGAAAAAGGATTAGCCATGGGTGATAAATACATTCTTAATCCAGATAAGAAATTAAAGGATAATCAGGAAGTGGCGGTGTTTGAATGATAGATTTAATTCATATCAACAAATACTATAAAAACGATGAAGAATCCTTACATGTCCTTAAAGATGTGAATTTGCATATTGAACAAGGGGAAATGGTCGCTGTCATGGGCCCATCTGGTTCAGGAAAATCAACATTGATTAATTTGTTGGGCTTTATTG
Organism: Enterococcus cecorum; assembly: GCF_052119425.1. Classification (GTDB taxonomy): domain Bacteria; phylum Bacillota; class Bacilli; order Lactobacillales; family Enterococcaceae; genus Enterococcus_E; species Enterococcus_E cecorum_C. Next base: position 31,560 of record NZ_JBQKFH010000004.1, on the reverse strand, counting down.
ACCGAAAATTTGAAGGAACCTATCTGTTTGAAGGAGAATCTTTAGTTGGGACGAATGATGACCGACTATCAAAAGTGCGCAATCAAACAGTGGGCTTTGTCTTTCAAAATTTTAGTCTGATTGAAAATAATACGGTTTATGAAAATGTGGAATTGCCTTTACTTTATGGCGGCTATAATTTTTCACAAACCAAAGAAAAGGTACTGGCTGCCTTAAAACGAGTTGGCTTAGAAGGTAAAGAGGATAAATATCCGAAGCAATTATCCGGTGGACAACAACAGAGGGTAGCCATTGCTAGATCGATTATTAATAATCCGAAATTTATTATTGCCGATGAACCAACTGGCGCGCTTGATACGCATACTTCCACGGAAATTATGGAATTATTTGCGGAATTAAATGAAAAAGACGGCGCGACCATTATTTTGGTTACCCATGATCCAGAAGTTGTCCCTTATTGCCATCGTTTAATTAAAATTCGCGATGGGGCAATTATTGCAGATGAGGCGGTGAAAGCATGAACTTTTATGTGAATTTTCGTTCCGCCTTTAAAGCAATTAATAATAATCGCAAACGTAGTATTTTAACGATGATTGGGATTATTATTGGGGTTAGTGCGGTGATTGCGATTTTGGCGATAGGTCGTAGCTATGAGCGTCAAACCATTGAAAGTCTAACGAAGAGCGACAACGGAAAGATTCAAGCGCAAATTTTGTTTAACCCAAATGATGATTCCTTCTATGAAACGAATCGACCTGCTTTTCAAAGTAGTGACTTGGAACTGGTTCGTCGCATTTCAGGTGTTGAGAGTGCCGAATTTGAAAAGCAAGAAACCAATAGTACAAGTTTTAGTGCATTGATAAAAAATAAAAATCAATCCATTGAAGCCAAATTGGTGAAACAAACTAACAGTGATGTCCTTGCGGGGCGCAATCTGTCTAAAGCGGATAATTTGAATCGCAGTCGAGTCGCTGTGGTCAATGAAGAGTTAGCGAAGGATTTGTATGGTACACCAGAAAATGCGTTGAATCGCGGGATTTTAATTTCCGGTCAAAATTATGCCATTGTTGGTGTGTATACTGGGATGGAGATGAGTGATGAAGAAGCGCAAATGGCCAGTATGTTTGGTGAGATGAGCAGCTATCAAGTTCAAATTCCTAAAAAAGCGTATGAATATTACTTGATTAAAGGTGATGACGCAAGCTACAGTATTGTCGTAACAATGAAAAAAGGAACACGACCTGATGAAGTGACCAATAAGGTGCTGGATAAACTGAAAAAATCAGGTAGTATGCGTCAACAAGGTAGTTATCGTTCCTTTGATACGGCTATTTTAAGTAAGGGTATCGGGAAAGTGTTAAGTACGATTACTTACTTTATTACCGCCGTGGCTGGTATTTCATTGTTTATCGCGGGTGTTGGCGTGATGAATATGATGTATATTTCAGTTTCTGAACGGACCAAAGAAATCGGGATTCGTCGAGCATTAGGCGCAACCCAACGTTCCATTATGATTCAGTTCTTAATTGAAGGGGTGCTATTGACGTTTACTGGTGGTGTAATCGGTTATTTTATCGGAATGATTTTAGCTTATAGCATTGGATCCTTGATGAAGATTCATGTTACGGTTGATTTGTTTACAATTGTCGTGGCAGTCGGCGTGTCTACGTTGATAGGTTTAATCTTCTCAGTTATGCCAGCAAGAGAAGCCGCTAAAAAAGATTTAATTGATATCTTACGTTAATGAATAAAACACCGCAGTAAGGAGATACATCTTTACGCGGTGTTTTTTTACCTAGGTTATGAGAAGGGTTGGTTAGCTAACGGAGATTTAATGAAGTAGTGCGTTTATCTACCCATACTAACCAAACGTTTGACAAAAATGGTTAGAATGGGTAGAATATGGTTAGCATGGTGAGAAGGTGATAGTATGATATTCAAGGAAAGTGAAAATGTAGAATTAAAATCGGTTGTGGTTGATGATATTAAAAAAGAAATTATTTCATTTGCGAACAGTACAGGCGGTAAGCTGTATATAGGTGTGCTCGATGATGGAACGGTCATTGGTGTTGATAATCCAGATGAAGTTGCGCTACAAGTGAGTAATATGATACGTGATGCTATAAAACCTGATTTGACGATGTTTTTGCACTATGAGACATTAAATATAGAGAATAAGCAAGTGGTTGTCATCGATGTTCAACGTGGCACAAATCGTCCGTATTATATTGCGAAAAAAGGCATACGTCCAGAAGGGGTTTATATTAGACAAGGCTTTTCTTCGGCACCTGCCAGTCAGTCGCTTATTAGGCAAATGATTAAGGAAACGGATGGCGATTATTTTGAAAATAGTCGATCTATAGAGCAAAATCTAACTTTTGAAGCTGCTAAAAAACATTTTGCTAAAAAGAATTTGCCTTTAGAAGAAGCACAGATGAAAACTTTAGGAATCTTGAACTATGAGGGATTATATACCAATCTTGGCCTTTTAATATCCGATCAATGTATACATACGATAAAAATTGCCTCTTTTGAAGGAGAGAATCAAGCACAGTTTAGAGATCGTAAAGAAATTTCAGGTTCTTTATTTGAACAAATGGAGACAGCTTATGAATATATTGATTTTCGCAACCAACGGCATTCTTCGTTTGATTCTTTATATCGTGTGGATCAAAGGGATTATCCAGAAATGGCCATCCGAGAAGCTTTGCTAAATTTATTGGTTCATCGGGAATATGCTTATCGTGCTAGTAGTTTAATCAGTATATACGCAGATCGAATAGAATTTATTTCTATGGGTGGTTTGCCAAATGGGATAACTTTGGATGATGTGATGATGGGCATTTCCGTTTGCCGCAATGAAAAGCTAGCCAATATTTTTTATCGCCTAGAGTTAATTGAATCTTATGGAACGGGTATCCAAAAAATCATGAACGCTTATTCCGAAACGGGTAAAGAACCTAAAATAGCCCTTTCTGATCATGTGTTTAAAATTATTCTGCCAAATATCAATCATATATCGGATTCTATCACTCAGCAAACAGTTGAAAACTCTCAAGAAGCAGAAATATTGTTATTAGGAAAAGAACAAAAAACATTCACTCGTAAAGATGTTCAAAATCGGCTAGGGGTCAGTCAAACTACTTCAGGCAGGTTATTAAAGAAAAGTGTAGCCGATGGTTTGATCATACAGGAAGGAAAAGGACGCTATATCCATTATCGATTATCCGAATAAAAAAATAGACGCACTACTTCAAATAGTGCGTCTATTTTAGTGCGGTTAATTTTCTTCGTCTATCTTTGCGCCTCTTAGGTACCAAATGGCAGTTTTGATTAAAATGAAAAGAAGTATGAACACAGCACCTATAAAAGGAATTCCTGAATCTTTGGTTTTATAATAATCGTGAATGACTGTTATTAATAGGTAAGCCAACCACATTCTGCTGCCGGTACCACTAAACCAAACTTTCCAGAAAAAATACTTCAAACCATGTTTCATTTTGGCCACGCACCTTTCATTCAGCTAAGCGTTCGTTCGTGTAAAATCATTCATTTAACGTAATTCAGGCAGAAGTCGCCCATCCTCCAAGAAGCTCCCACTTCAAGCGTTAAGAACCGTTATGTTTAGCTAAGTGGTGAGTAGTTCACGCTAATTAACCTGATGAATTTGTTGGGTATCAATCATCGGATAATTAAAAAGCGTGTGACTTTGCAAATCGACTTTTGACATGGACACGCAATTGATTTGATTATTGCGGTAGGTTTTATAGTAATAATTGCCACTTTCAGGATGTCCACAAGAAGCATACATCGTTAAGTCATGGGTTCCTCGTGGTGAAGTGGTTACGCCCTCAACAAAAGCCACCGAATCTAAAATATGGAAAAATTGAGTGACATTGCTAATTTCATCTTTTTCGCTGATAGAATGTTCATTTACAAATGCAGCTTTGACGAAACGAGAAGCCGGGGACCAATCGCCAGGTAGACCAATCGCGCCAAACCCTTCGCCAAATGGAGGCATATCAAAAGGTTGGTTGGTAGGTTGCTTGTCACTCAGGTTAGCATAGTGGGCTAGATTCATCAAATGATAATCAATACTTGGACTATTGGTTAAGACATTGGCTGGATTGTCGGTAATTTTGACTTTTCCTTGAATCACTTCAATCACAGCAGCTTGTTTTTTATCCGCAACGAACCAGTGCAATGTCGTATTGGGCATTTGTGCATTAAATGGAATATCAACGACATTTAAATTGTGAAAAGCCGTTTTTACTTCGGCGACGGATTGGCAATTTGCTAGGGCGTAAAGCATCAATTCATAAGGTGCTAAATTTAATTGGCCTTCTTGAACTTCCGTGGCATATTCGGCAAAATGGGGGAAGTTTAGATTAGCGATTCCTAGCCCAGCCTCATTGATCGCATCGGCATAAAGCGGATAATCCTCAACGACTACAGCGACTCCGATAAAGGCATAATGATTGGCAATGCTTTTTTCGTGCTTAAACTTGATTTCGTAGTTCTTAGGGGTAATCACAATTGATTGTCCGAAAGTATAATCCAAATCGAGATTGCGGCCAAAGTAAAAGCCGTCATTGATGTAACGTAAACCAGTACACATTTACAAAACCTTCTTTATGATTAATATTGTCTGTTTAATAAATCCATGGTTAATTGATGGATGTTATCTTTTGCGATGCCATCAGGTAATTTTTTGATATCTTCTAGTGCTTTTTTTGTAATTTTCTGAGCAATGACTTTGGCTTGTTCGACGCCACCATATTGCACCACGAGTTTGGCTACTTCTTCAATTTCTGCCAGGGTGATTTGATTTTTCTTATTCAAATATGGCGCGAAGATTTCTGGGTATTGATCTTTTACTAAAATCAAGGGTAAGGTATAAATTCCTTGGCCTAAGTCTTCCAAAATCGGTTTTTTCAAAGTTGCTTTATCTGCGGTATAATCTAAAATATCATCATAGATTTGGAAGGCTAAACCGATATTTCTGCCAATACGACTAGCTAAGCGCACCACTTGTGGAGAACAGCCACTGAAATAGGCACCTTCTTTACAAGCTAAGTAGAATAATTCAGCCGTTTTTCCGTTGATGCTGCGAAGATAATCCGTAAATTTTTCATCGATTTTAAAGCGGATGGTCATTTGATTGAGCTCGCCCATGAGTATGCGTCTCATTGTTCTGGCGTTATAAGCTAAGTATTCAGATCCATTCATCACGCTAATAAGTGTTTCGAAAAACTTGGTAAAAAGTACATCGCCTGCATATACCGCGATGTCTTTGCCAAATTGTGCTTGGACCGTAATCGCGCCACGACGCAGAGGTGAGTCATCGATAATGTCATCATGAATTAAAGTCGCCATATGTAGCATCTCTAAAGAAGCAGCGATTTTTGTCATTTTTTCCTCATCGTGGTTGGGATTTAATTCAGCAAATAGTAGACAAAGTGCCGGGCGCAACAACTTGCCACCAGAGCGAGCAAAATCTACTAGTGTTTTTGAAATGATTTCGTTATTGATTGCTACATTTTCTTCCAAATATGAGCAAACAGCTTGGAGTTTATTTTGAATCGTGGGATAATTATTCCAGTAACTTGTCATGATAATTCCTCGCAAATTAATTTATAACTTTATTGTACCTTAAATTGCTTAGAATAGGAAATATCAAAGCTTAAAAAATTAAAGGAAGTGAAAATGTGTCTTTAAAAGTGTTTTTGGAACTTGTAGAATTTAAAGCGAAAACTGCAAGTGTCTTACCGTTTTTTATAGGGCTCGCATACAGTTATTATCATTATCATACATTGCATATTGGTTTGGTATTTATTTATTTTGTGGCGATGTTTCTATTTAATATGGCGGTGGATATTTTGGATAATTATAATGACTATCACCACGCCACCGATGTTCATGATTATAAGCATAAAACCAATATTATAGGTAGAGAAAATTTGTCATTGAAGTTAGTCTTTCGCATCATGATGGGCTTAATTATTGTTTCGGCTTTGATGGGAATAGGTTTGTCAATGATTGTTGGTTGGCCGTTATTAGTGATGGGGTTGTATTGCTATTTGGTTGGCATATTTTATTCATCTGGTCCGCGCCCATTATCAAGTTTACCCCTAGGCGAATTTTTCTCTGGTTTTACAATGGGCTTTATGATTTCGCTCATTTGTGTTTATTTAAATGCTTATGATCAGTTTATTTGGAATTTTAGCACCATCGGCTCGATTTTTCTGATTTCATTACCAAATACATTATGGATAGCTAATTTGATGTTGGCCAATAATATTTGCGATTTAGAAGAAGATGAGAAGAATAATCGTTATACCATCGTTCATTATCTTGGCAAACGACGTGCATTAAACGTATTTGTAAATATGAATCGCTTCGCTTATTTGTCTATTGTTGCGACGGTTGCTTTACATTTAGCGCCTGTGATGACTTTGTTAAGTTTAGTAAGTATGCCATTTGTTTGGCAGGAAACACAAAAATTACTCGCAGTTCAAGTGAAGAACCAAACGTTTATCTGTGCGGTAAAAATTTTAGCGGTAGGTTCATTTGTTCATGTACTGAGTTTTGCATTAGGTATTTTATTACAGTAATAGAGTAACAAAAAAGTCGCGGTTACGTTGAGGGTAATCGCGACTTTTTTAGATAGAATTTGGTTTTATGCTTAGGCTGCAAACCAGATTGTTAAGTTTGCTAAGCCGTTCGCGCCATAAGTAGCATCGCAGCTTTGGAAAGTGATTGCTGCACCTTGAGAAATAAGCAAGTCGTAGGCATTTTCATCGTTGGCAACACCAGACAACATTTTAAAGATGGTATATGTTCGTCCGTCGATGGTAACTTGTGAACCTACACCTAATTCACGAATAGTACCCCCAGCCATACCAGCTCGTTCAATCAAGTAGTGGTTTGGCATTTCACTCCAACGATAGATATTACCATCTGCTGGGACATAACCTGTACCTGAGAACCAAGCGATTGGATAGTGGTGACCATTAAAGTTAAAACCACTTGTATCAACTTGTGGCTTGGGAGCAGGTGTAGGTGAACTTTGTTGAGTTATACTTGATTGGTTGGTATTTGGTGTGTTATTTTGTGCTACATTGCTACTTTCCGATTGGGTAGTAGCTGATACTTCGGTTGTTGAAATATTTGTATTGTCAACTTGTTGGGTTGCGTTGCTTTCTAGTGTTTTAGTAGCTTCTTGACTTTGTTCTGTTTGAGATTTCTTCTTAGATTCTGTTTGCGCTTTATCTAAAGTGGCCTTAACAGTTTCGGAACCACTAATATTATCAATTGTTTGTCCTAGTGTGGATGCTTGTTTATCAAATGCAACCAATTTAGTAGGTTCGCTTGCCTGAGCTGAGGTGTTCTGTATTTGAGATGTAAGGAATAGACCTCCAACAGTAAGAACGGCTCCAGCAATAGATAAGTTAACAAGTTTTTGTTTTAAAATTTTCATTATAATCTCCCCGATACTTTAGAATGTATATCTTAAGTTTCCCCAGTAATGTAAATCAAGTATGTAAAGATATAGGTTTACATACTTTTTTCTATACATGTAGTATCGGTTATATCATGAAAAAAATCAAGTAGATTTAGGAATAATAACATCTGAAAAAAACGCTATAAACAAGCTTTTGCAGCGTATTCACAATAGGCGGTAGAGGTGGTGAGGGATTATCGTGATGTTATTGTTGCATATGGAGAGAGGTTGTCATATTCGGATTGACAAGTTTACATATATGTATTGTTGGTTTGGAAATAATGTAGATATGGAAGGTAATCAAGAGGAAAATTCACAAACAAAAAAACTCGAAAGAATAAACTTCCGAGTTTTTTGATTAAGATTAAATTGTTTAGATAGAATGGATAGCAATAAAGCATCCTTTGTCATAGCGGTATCGAATTTCAGATAGTTCAAATGGACGACCATCATTAAATGTTACGACTTGTTCAATTTCAAGAACTGGATCGAATAATTGACATTCCAAATACTTTTGGTCATATCTATCTGACATGTCAGCTTTAATCTTGCGGATTGCTGAACCAATTTCATAAGGTGTTTCATTTTCAATATATTGGTATAAAGATTTTTCCAATATTGCTGTGTTTAATTCAGGGAGTGTAGCTACTGGAATAACCGTATACTCGATTCTGAAAGGCTGACCATCAAGATAACGCACACGAATGATATCATATACGCTATCGATTGGGCGTATAGCTAGTTTTTCACATTCTTCATCCTCAGGGTTTCGAACGTGAAAGGAAATCACTTTACTTGTTACTGTTTGATTAGCAGCAACTTTTTGTGATAAGCCCAGACATTCATTTGAACTTGAATCTAAGTTAGAAGTCGTTTCATCTAATGTTTTAACAAAGGTACCAACGCCTTTTTTAGAAGCAATATAGCCTTCGAGTGTTAGTACATTTAATGCTTTTTGCACAGTAACACGACTTGTGTCATAAAAATTAGCTAATTCAGTTTGTTTAGGTAGTTTTTCACCAGGTTTAAAAGTGCCACGTTGAATTTTATTCATGATATCATTTGCTATTTTTCTGTATCCACCAGTTTTTGTCATAATTCACACGTCCTTTCCTGAAAATAAGCTCGATAAGTAAGTAAACTTTGTAAATTTTCATTTTTAAAATAGATAACAAAAATATGATTGTAAATGCATTGAGATACAATTGCAAATGTACATGACGTTCTCAATTACGTCATTTCCCTATCCATGTATACAATATACTTTTTTTGATAAAAAGCAATTATCATGTATGCTGTATGTTAAGTTATTATTAATCATAACTTGCGTAATCGTTTAAAGTGTAAGTTATTTTAAAATTGAAATCGTTTTCTTTTAAAATAACTGTATAAAATATATATGCTTCTTTGCTTTTGGATTTATACTTTGATATATGAGGCTTTTTTAGTTTAGTTTTGCTTGTTTTAATATTTAAAAAAACAAAACTTCGGCTATTGGTGAAGATTAAAATAAAGGATATAGTAGATGCTATAATTTATGAATAGAAAAATGGATAGATGGAATGTTCTTTAAAAATTGAATAAATTTATTGACAAAATTGAGAATATACTATTTTTTGTCAAAATACTTACGTTGAATGTGACTATTATCAAGAAAGTATGTGGCACTGCTGTTTTTTACTTTTTTATTAAGAAATTAAAACGATTATGTGCATCTTTCACAAGTGGGGCTCTATATTATATTTATAATTAATCTAAATAAAAACAATAAAATTTAAAATAAAACATTCTATTTTGTTGGCATGTTAAGAAAAGTTTACATAGTGAAGCTAATCATCAGGTAGATTCACAAGTAAGGAAAATAGATTATAATAGGTATAGTTGATAGAAAGTAGGAATTTGATTTATGGATAAGGAGTTCAGCTTAAGAAGGCTATTTTGGTCTACATTTACTTTGAGCGCTTTTACTTTTGGTGGTGGTTATGTCATTGTCATGCTAATGAAACAAAGATTTGTTCAAAAATATGGTTGGCTAACTGAAAATGAGATGCTTGATTTTGTGGCGATTGCTCAAAGTGCGCCGGGAGCTATGGCAATTAATGGCGCAATCTTGGTAGGTTACAAGCTAGCCGGAGTAATTGGGGTATTGGTAACGGTAGTAGCTACTGTTTTACCGCCGCTAGGAATTATCACGATTTTAGCCTACCTTTACAATATATTTATCAAAATTGTTTGGGTCCAATATTTACTTTCTGGTATGCAAGTAGCTGTGGGTGCTTTAATTTTACAAGTCGTTTTGGATATGTTATTACCTATTATCAGGAAAAAACAAGGAACTGCGATTTTGATCTTTTTAATGGTGTTTGGTGCGAGTCTTTTATTCCATGTTAGTTCGGTTTATTTGATTTTAGTTTGCTTGGCTTATGGTATCATTCAAACATGGCGTGGGGTGAGTCGATGATTTATTTACAGTTATGGTGGAGTTTTGTGAAAGTAGGCCTATTCAGTTTTGGCGGTGGATATGCAGCTTTACCTTTGATTCAGCAAGAAGTTTATACCCATCATTGGCTTCATGCGACCGAACTAAATCATTTAATTACTTTATCACAAATGACACCTGGTCCAATCGCGATTAATGCGGCGACTTTTGTGGGCGTTAAAAGTGCTGGAATTATCGGGGCGATTGTGGCAACGCTAGGCTGTGTAACACCTTCTTGTATCATTGTAAGTATCATTGCCTACTATTATGTGCGTTATCAAAATTTAACGATTGTCCAAAATGTCTTACAAACTTTAAGACCTGCTGTGATTGTCTTGATTTTGGTTTCAGGATTAGAAATTTTGCGTAATAGTTTTTACGGGAATCATATGGACAACTGGTTTTCACTGGATAGCTCCAAAATTGTCCTATTTATTGTAGCACTTCTTTTATTAAGAAAGCTAAAGAGCCGGCCAATCCTAGTAATGGTTGTCATAGGGGGATTAAACATTTTTTATCAAATGTTACTTAATTGATTACTATATGAATAAAAATTTTGTGAAATAATAATTATATTAGTGTAAATATATAAAGATGAATGCTATTCTGATGTGAGAATAGCATTTTTTTCTTGTGCCATTTATGGAACTGGTATCACAAACTTTGGCACACTTCTTTGTGTCAAACATGTATTTAGATGTTGTTGAAAGCGGTAATTTATTGGGTTAAGATAAAAATGTAAACAATTACAAGAACTTTTGTGGGGTGTGCAGAACCATCCCGCACAGATTAAGAGGAGGAAGTTAAAAATGGAAGCAAACGTGCAGCAAAAGAGTTTAAAAGCAAGAGTGCAACGTTTCGGTAGTTTTCTTTCAGGAATGGTCATGCCAAATATTGGGGCCTTTATTGCTTGGGGTGTAATTACTGCCCTGTTTATTCCAACTGGATGGTGGCCAAATAAAGAATTAAACAATCTCGTTGGACCAATGATTACTTATTTATTGCCATTATTAATCGGTTATACTGGTGGACATACTGTTCATGGCCAACGTGGTGCAGTTGTTGGGGCAATTGCAACAATGGGTGTCTTAGTCGGATCTTCAGTACCAATGTTTATTGGGGCGATGGTGATGGGTCCTTTAGGTGGCTGGTGTATCAAGAAATTTGATGATGCTTTCCAAGATAAAATTGCTGCTGGATTTGAAATGTTAGTCAACAACTTTTCAGCTGGTTTGATTGGATTTGTACTTTCGATTCTAGGATATCTAGGAATTGGTCCAGTCGTTCAATCATTGACCAATGCGATGGCTAGCGGTGTAGATGCGATTATTAATGCACATTTATTACCATTAGCAAATATCTTCATTGATCCTGCGAAAATTTTATTCTTAAACAATGCCATTAACCACGGTATTTTAACACCACTTGGTACGGAACAATCCTTACAAACTGGTAAATCTATTCTATTCTTATTAGAAACCAATCCTGGTCCTGGTTTAGGTGTGTTATTAGCCTTCATGATTTTTGGTAAAGGTTCTGCCAAATCATCTGCGCCAGGTGCGATTATCATTCAATTCTTAGGTGGTATTCATGAAATTTACTTCCCATATGTCATGATGAAACCATTATTATTCTTAGCTGTTATGGCTGGTGGGGTATCAGGTACATTTACTTTCCAATTATTAGGTGCTGGTTTACGTGCTGCTGCTTCACCTGGTTCAATCATTGCTATTTTAGGAATGACTCCAAAAGGTGGATATCTTCCAGTAATTGCTGGGGTAGCCGTCGCAACAGCAGTGTCATTCTTAGTGTCAATGGTAATTATTAAATCTGATAATAAAGAGGAAGAAGATTTTGAAGCAAGTCAAGCTGCTGTGAAGGCTGCTAAAGCTGAAAGTAAAGGTCAAGTAGCTGCAACCACTCAAGCAGCACCAACTTCAAGTTCTTCAGCATCATTTGCAACGGTCGATAAAATTATCTTTGCTTGCGATGCGGGCATGGGTTCAAGTGCAATGGGTGCTTCTGTATTACGAAATAAAGTGAAAAAAGCTGGTTTAGATGTGCCAGTAAGTAACTCTGCTATTAATAATTTAACAGACGATCCAAAGGCATTAATCGTTACGCAAGTTGAATTAAAAGAACGCGCAAGTCAAAAAGCGCCAAGTGCACTATTTATTACAGTAGAAAACTTCATGAATTCACCAAGTTATGATGAAATTGTGACTAAGCTACAAGAAGTGAAAAAATAAGTAAAAGAAAAGGCTATTAGCCAGGTGACAAAAGCCTGGCTAAAGTCTTTGTTAGAGATAAGAAGAAAGGAGGGAGAGCATGTATTTTTCAAATCGTGAAAAGAAAATCTTGTCTTTGATGCTTGAGTACCCAAACGGAATTACACAAGAAGAATTAATGACACAACTGCAAATTAGTCGCCGTACTTTATATCGTGAAATTGCCAGTATCGAAAAAACTTTACAAGCTTTGGATATTCAAATCATCAAGCCTCGTGGGGCGGGATATCGTATTTTGGGTGAAAGTACGAGTTTAGACAAGTTAAAACAACAGTTCAATGAAGTACAAGAAGATATCTTTACGAATAATGTTAAACGACAAGGAGCCATTGTTTGTTCTCTGCTATTTCAAGAGGAAGAAGTGACAATTGAGAGTTTAGCAATTGATTTTCAAGTAAGCGTTGCGACGATTGTTTCTGATTTACAAACGATTGAAACCAGTTTAGTGGAATATCGTTTGCAACTGATTCGGTTAAAAGCACGTGGTATCAAAATTGAAGGCGACGAAAAAGCCAAACGCCAAATTTTAGGCAACCTGATCTTTAATGGTGTCAGTGAATATGATTTCTTCCATTATTTGGATAAGTTGACTGCCGAAAATAGCCATCAAAAAAGTGGAAATTTCTTCTTAGATTTATTAAGTACGGACAGTTTATTTTTGGCTAAAACAAGCATTTATCAATTACCCAATAATATTTTGAGCAATATTACTGATAATCAGCTACAACGTATTTTGATTTTACTGACTTTATCTATTGACCGAATGCGTTCCAATCATGTTTTAGCAAAAACGCAAGAACAAGAAGCGCGGACAGATACCATTCAGTTAGCGAATCAATTAATGGTGAAAGTCGCTACTTTTTTAAATCAATCTATTCCAAATCAAGAAGTAAGGCTGTTTGCTTATCAATTAGAAGGTATTAATTATAAACAACCACAAAATATATTTATCGATACTTATGATGTGGAGCTTTCATATAAAATTAAAGAATTTATTCGGAAGGTTTCTCAACTGAGTCAATATGATTTTCGGAAAGATGAACAGCTTTTCAAAGATTTAATGGCCCATATGAGTGCTGCCTTGAAAAGAAGTTCTCATGCGATTCAAAGTCCAGAAAATCCCCTTTTAGAAAAAGTAACAAAAAAATATGACTGGGTTACCAAGGCGGTTCGTACAAGTTTGCAGGGAATCTTTAGTCAATATCGCTTTTCAGAGGATGAAGTAGGTTACATTGTTATTCATTTTGCTACTTCCTTAGAACGTCATCCGGTTAGTCGGGATTTGTCGGTATTGGTGATTTGTTCTAGTGGGATTGGCACAGCAAGGATATTGGAGAGTCGCATTCGAAAATATTTGCCAGAGTTTCAAACGGTAAAAATTGGTAAGATTTCTGAAATGAGTCGCTTGAATTACAAGGAATTCGATTTGATTCTAGCAACTATTTTCTTGCCTGGTTTCCCGATTCCGTATAAAGTCATTTCTCCATTGTTGTTAGAAGATGAGATTAGTGAAATTAAAAGTCAACTATACAAAATGGAGACTAAGCAAGAAAAAGGTAGCGAAAAAGTACCTCAGCCAACCATATCTAGTCAGCATGTCTCGTTTCAAGAAATCTATGAATCGATGAAATTGGCTAATGATTTACTTGGCAATTTTGATTTGAAACAAGTCAAGGCACAACCAACAATTGAAGCGACATTAGCACAAATTATTCAAGAATTGAGCGGCACGATTGTTCATGATAGTCAAGCTGTGACCCAACGTGTGATTGATCGTTATTTGATTGCGCCGATTGGTATCCCACAGACGAATATGGCGCTATTTCATTGTGCGGATGAAGAAATATTGGAGCCGTACTTTGCGATATATGAGCTTGACCATACTTTCAGCATTCCTAGTATGGATCGCAAAGGGATATTATTGAAACGAATTTTACTGATGTTAGCTCCCGAGCCCATGTCAGAAAATCAACGGGCGCTTCTCGGACAGATTAGTAGTTCCATTATTGAAAGTGACTTGAATACGCAAACTTATATGCATGGTTCAAAAGAAGAAATCTATCAATTAATGAGTTCGTTATTTGTAAAAGAAATACAAAAAGATTAAGAGTTGGAGGAAGAAAAGATGCATTTAACAGAAAATATGGTGTTATTAAATCAGAGCTATGCTACAAAAGAGGAGGCCATTAGAGCTTGTGGCCGTTTATTAGTAGATAATGGATGTGTAGATGAAGATTATATCGAAGCAATGATAGAAAGAAATAAGCTAGTCTCCACTTACATGGGAAACTTTATTGCGATTCCTCATGGCACAGATGAAGCCAAAAAATATGTGAAGAAAACAGGAATTTGTGTGATTCAAGTGCCTCAAGGTGTGCAGTTTGGCGAAGATGGTTCAGAAGATTTGGCGATGGTTTTATTCGGAATTGCTGGAATTGAAAATGAACATTTAGATTTATTGCAAAAAATCGCGATTTTCTGTTCAGAAGTAGAAAATGTCGTGAAATTAGCTGATGCAAAATCAAAAGAAGAAATCATTCGCTTATTAGAGGAGGCTGAATAAAATGAAAGCAACACATTTTGGAGCAGGAAATATTGGACGAGGATTTATTGGTGAAATTTTAGCAAAAAATGGCTTTAGTATTGAGTTTGTTGATATCAATGAGACGATTATCGATGCTTTAATGTCTAGAAAAGGCTATACGATCGAACTCGCTGAAGAAAGCAAACAACAAATCCAAGTGGCAAACGTAACAGGAATTAACAATCAAAAAAATCCTGAAGCTGTTGTCGAATCCGTAGCAACCTCACAAATTGTAACGACTGCTATTGGTCCAAACATTTTACCGTTTATTGCAGAACTAATCGCTAAAGGCATCCAAAAACGTAAAGCCAATCAAGTGACTGAAAAACTAGATGTGATTGCCTGTGAAAATATGATTGGTGGGAGTCAGTTCCTATTTGAAAAAGTCAAAGCTTATTTAACGCAAGAAGATTTAGATTATGTGAATCAATATGTTGGCTTTCCGAATGCAGCAGTGGACCGCATTGTACCGATTCAACACCATGAAGATCCTTTATTTGTCAGTGTTGAACCTTTCAGTGAATGGGTTGTAGATAAAACACAGATGAAAAATCCTGAGCTTGTGTTAAGTGATGTGGAATATGTGGATGATTTAGAGCCATATATCGAACGTAAACTATTTTCTGTGAATACTGGGCATGCAAGTGTGGCGTATACCGGTGCGTCTTTAGGATATCAAACCATTGATGAAGCGATTGCCGATGAAAAAGTATTGACGACTCTAGAAAATGTACTAAAAGAAACGGGTAGCTTATTAATAGCAAAATGGCAGTTTGATCCACAAGTCCATCAAGCCTATGCCCAAAAAATTGTGGCACGCTTTAAAAATCCATATATTTCCGATGCAATCACGCGTGTGGCACGTACACCAATTCGTAAATTAGGCTATGATGAACGCTTTATTCGTCCAATACGTGAATTACATGATCGCAATTTAAGTTATCAACAGTTACTAACAGTTGTGGGCTTAATCTTTAATTATCGTGATGAAAAGGATGAACAGAGTGTAGAGTTGCAAAAGATGTTGCAAAACGAATCGCTGGAAGCTGTGGTTCGTAAAGTGACACAATTGACAGATGAAACACTCATTGCTGAAATTGTCGCAGCAGCAAGTAAATAAAAATGTAACGCACCGCTTGAAAGATTTTCAGGCGGTTTTTTGTCAAATGAAGTTTTGAATAATACTTAAGACATCTGTCCAGGTGAGAATGTCACAGGTTTCAACTACTTGTAAATTTCGATGTTGATAGTCGATGGAACGGATTTGATGAGTCACGATTTGTCCAGTGATATTTTTCTAGTGGAAATCTTCATGTAAAATACCTAACTTTCAAATATGATGTTAAATTAAATTCAACATATATTGTAGAAAAACGCAAATAAAAAGATTTTTTGTACAATTGGTCTAGACAAATACGAGGCTTGGTGTTAAAATTGGTATGTACCAATAAGAAGAGGAAAGAGTGAGAAAGATGAAAGTAGTAAAAGTAACCAATGCAAATGAAGGTGGTCAAAAAGCCTTTGAATTATTAAAAGATTGTCTGGCACAAGGAAAGAAAACTTTTGGTCTAGCAACAGGGGGTACACCAGAAACCTTGTATCAAGAAATGGTCAAAAGTGATTTAGACTTTTCGGATTGCGTTTCAGTCAATTTAGATGAATATGTGGGCTTAGGTGGCGAAAATGAGCAAAGTTATCGTTACTATATGAATGATCACTTATTTAATCACAAACCTTTTAAAGAAACCTTCGTACCAAATGGATTGGCTAAAGATTTAGAGGCTGAATGTGTGCGCTATGATGAAGTGATTGCGACTCATCCAATCGATTTTCAAGTTTTAGGAATTGGTGAAAATGGCCATATCGGCTTTAATGAACCAGGCACGAGTTTTGATGTGACAACTCATGTGGTAGACTTAACGCCATCAACAATTTCAGCCAACCAGCGCTATTTTGCAAGCCGTGAAGAAGTACCAACGCAAGCGCTATCTATGGGGATTAAATCGATTATGCAAAGTAAGCAAATTGTTCTTTTAGCCTTTGGTGAGAAAAAAGCAGATGCAATCCAAAAAATGGTAGAAGGACCAGTAACACCCGATGTGCCAGCAAGTGTCTTACAAAATCATCCAAATGTAACGGTGATTGTGGACCAAGCAGCTGCAAGTAAATTAAATTAAAAAAATGATTGAAGCCGAAAAAGTGGAGTTCTTCCCATTTTTCGGCTTTTTTGATTTAATCTCATTATTGAATGAATAATACGGATTTACTTTGTCTTACCCTTGTTTTTTTATAAGTGAAAATGTTAAAATAAGATGAAACGTTTTCTATTTATTAAAAAGGAGATGAAAAAAATGAATTATCCGTTATTAGAGCATAAAATGCCGGAAAGAATCAAAAAAGTGTGGCGATGGACCTGGTTAGTAGAAACAGTCATCACTCTTTTGCTCGGTGGCGTTGCGTTTTTAATTTATCATTTTATTTGGCATAATCAATGGTTATTTTATGGTTTGTTGGTTTATTTATCAGTGGTTATCGTGAAAGCAATAGTAGATTTGGCCTTGATTCCTTATCGCTATACTTTTCATCGCTATGAATTAGCTAGTGAAGATTTGGCCTTTCAGGAAGGGTTTATTTTCCGTTCGACGACTTATGTACCTTTAAATCGTATCCAACATATTGAAACGGAGCAAGGTCCCTTCTTGCGCCATGAAAATTTGATGGAATTGGTGATTCATACTGCAGCGACGAAGCATAGAATTTTAGGTTTGGATGTTAAGGAGGCCCAACAACTTCGCGCGCAAATTATTGAAATGGTAAGGCAGGCGAAAGAAGATGTCTAAGAAAAATCATTATTCGAAACTGTATTTACTTTTTGCGCCTCTTCGTTCTTTAGTCAAATTGATTTGGCAAATTTTTATCCTGTTTGCCTTAAGTAGTTTTTTTGGTAAAGATCGTGATTACTTATCTAAACCTCATTTTTGGTTGTATATCCTTTTAGCTTCGTTGGGGATTTTTCTTTTAGTGGTGGGGTATCATGTGGCTTGTTATTTGACGCAAACTTACGAATTGACCGAGGATGCCTTGATTTTTCGCAAAGGTATTTTCGTCAAGCAAGAAATCATTGTCCCTTATGAACGAATGCAAACAATCAAGAAAAATCAATGGTTTTATATGGTACCGTTTGGATTGGTTCGTCTGATGGTTGAGACCGCTGCACACTCCGGAAAAGAAGCAGAGGTTGATTTGCCGATGGTACCGTATGCCTTATATGATGAATTACAAGCAAGACGTCGTAATGAAACGCTGATGAAACCTAAAGAAAAAACGCGTCAAGCAGACTTTGCCTTGTCTTCTAAGGATTTATTGACATTTGCTTTGACCGAGTTGTCCTTGTTAGCACCGGTTGTCTTAATGTTTGGGGTTTTGCAAGTGATACCGGATAGTGTGCAAGATAAACTTTGGGGGCAATTTAGTCAGCTAGTTATTGTAGTTGCTGTGGCGCTATTTTGTGTTGCTTACTTGTTAACTACTATTTTTATGGTTTTAAAAACAGTGCTGAAATATGCCAATTTCCAAATTTTTCAGGAAAGTACTGGGGCTTTGCGAATTGAATATGGTTTGATTGAACAAAAGTCGCAAGTGATTCCAATGAGCAAAATTCAAGGTGTGCGTATCAAACAAAATATTTTCCGCCTATTTTTCGGCTTGGTCAGTTTGGATTTACTGATTGCTGGTGGTCAAGAAAAACAAGAAGGGGAAAAAGAATCCTTAACGTCTCATCCGATACTAATTCCTGTAACAAAGATTAGTGAAGCCGATACGTATTTGACACAGTTTTTACCCGATTTTGATTTTCAGGTGTCCTTAAAAGAAATGCAGCAATTGCGGTTATGGTATTTTAGTCGTTTTAAATTTTTAATTATCGCAATTCCAATTGGGGCGTATTTCGTCTTTCATTTTGCGATTTGGCAGTTAGCTTTAGCGATTGTCTTGTTAGCCGCACTTTCATTAGGGTATGCCTATTATCAAAGTAAATCCCAAGCATACGGGATGAATGAGCACTTTATTGTTTTTCGCGATGTTCGTTTGTTGGAGCGTGTCCAAACGATTTTGCCACGAAAAAATATTCAGAGTCTAGAAATACGGACTTCTCGTTGGCTGTATCCTAAACAATTAGGCCATTGTAAGTTGAATGTGAAAGCAGGCGATGATGATTTTCACACGGAATTGAATTATTTACCACTTGCTGATATTGAACAGATGATACATTTTTATCGAAAAAACGCTTAGCATAGGTGATCAAATGGATGAATTAGAAAAATTATGGCAGCAGTATCGTATGGAAATGTCCTTTAATGTGGGCGTGCTACCGGAGAGTTTAAAGCAACAAGGGACGATTTTGACTTTTGCACCGAAATCAACCGTGTGCTTACGTGGTAGTTTTCCAGAATATATTTATTTTGTCTTATCAGGAGAAGCAGTGGGACTAAGAGAGTATGTCAATGGGCAAGAATACAGTTATTTCCAATTAAATGCCGAAAATGGTGTCGTGGGTTTGTTGGAAGTATTGGCCCATAAAAAGCATCATATTGCGACAGTGGTGGCAAAAACAGAATTGCAAGTATTACGTTTGCCATCTAGTACAGTGTACCGAAGTTTACAAAATGATTTGCCCCTTTTACGTAAGTGTTTAGCATGGTTGGCTCAAGATTTTTATGCACGTTCTGGCAATGATGGACTCTTTTATTATTCCAAAGCGATTGATCGGGTGCGCTTCTTTTTGGCTAGCTTCTATGAAAAGCATCACCGTAGCAAAGAGCGGCTATTGATTCCGGTATCTTATCAGGAAATCGCGAAGCAGTTAGGTTTGAGTGAGCGTACAGTCGGCCGAAGTATCCAAACTTTAAAGCAAGGCGCAGAAATCACGGTTGATAAGAAGAAAATTTATTTGTCCAACCAGCAATATATGCAGCTCTTAACTAAAATTGAAATTGATTGAGAAAAGATGAGTTTTCGGGCTCATCTTTTTTAATTAGAATTTACTAATCTAACTTTTAAAACCGAATATTTTTGCTATAATCTCTAACAATATACACTTTTTGAAAGGGTGATTTGGATGGAAAAAGCATTATTACAACGTGTTCCCAAAGTAGAGTTACATTGTCATTTAGATGGTTCGATTTCGATGGCTTGTTTAGAGAAAATGGCGAAAAAAGATGGCTATCCTCTGGAAAATTTAGCTAAGGTTCATGCGCCTAAAAAATGTCAAAACTTACAGGCCTATTTAGATAGTTTTGATGCGGTATTGCCATTACTACAAAGCGAAGAAAACTTGACAATGGCCGCCTACGATTTAGTTGAGCAAGTGAGTAGAGAGAATGTTCGTTATCTAGAAATACGTTTTGCACCACTTTTACATACCCATCAAGGCTTAAGTGTGTCTCAAATTCTCGATGCTGTATGTCTGGGGATTGAGCAAGGCATGCAAGATTATGAGGTGGAAGTGAATTTGATTATTTCAGCCATGCGTCATCATAGTAATGAACGCAATCTTGATCTTGTAGAAAAGGTCTGTTCGATGCAACAAGCGCGTGTGGTTGGCTTTGATTATGCAGGTGATGAGCGAGATGATTTAGGCGAGCGTGGAGAAGTTGTCGCTTTGGCTAAGAATAAGCAATTGCAAATTACCTTACATGCTGGTGAATGTGGGTGTGCCCATCACGTGGTTGAAGCGATTCATCTTGGTGCGACTCGAATTGGCCATGGTGTAGCGATTAAAGATGACTTAAAAGCTTTAGATTTGTGTGTCCAAAAAGGCACTTTATTAGAAATTTGTCCAACGAGTAATCTGCAGACTAATGCAGTCGATACCCTCGAAAATTATCCTTATCCGCTATTTGTGGAGAAAAAAGTGAAATTTTGCGTCAACACTGATAATCGCACCGTTTCGAATACAAGTTTAATGAATGAGTATGCTTTATTAAATCAATATTTTGGTTTTGATTTGTCTATGATGCAAAAAACAAATATAGATGCGATTCAGGCGAGTTTTGCTCATCCAGCGACAAAAGAGCGAATCCGCTGTGAATTAGAGCAGAAATATCAGGAATTGATGCACGAAAATAATTAAATACCAAATGTAATCCTTTTCAAATCAGGACAATTGACCTTTTCTATACAATTCGAGTTGAATATACTATAATTGAAAGATGTTGGAAAGGAGAATAATCTGATGTTGAAAAATATTCAAGTTTCCCAGTTAGTAAAGATTATTGTTGGGACGTTACTTGTTGCTTTAGGAATTACGTTGATGATTACGAGCCAGCTAGGGGTGGATACCTTAAGTGTTGCCCTATTTGGTGTAATGAATTTTATTCCCTGGAAATTTGGCTACTTAACATTAACTTTTAATTTAATTATTTTAGCTTTTGCTGTATTTTTTGACCGTCAACAAGTTGGCCTAGGTAGTTTTGCGAATGCTTTTGGCGTAGGCTTAACCGTAAATGCTTTGACGCCCATTTTAACGGCCAATGAATTTTTAACAAGTCATACGTATTTAACGATGATTTTAGGAATTGTCGTTTATGGATTAGGTGTAGGAATTTATGTTGCTGGTAATCTAGGCTCAGCGGCTGTCGAGTGTTTAACAATGATGGTTGTGAAAGCGACGAAATTTCCTTTACGTTATGTACGGATTAGTTTAGATGCTTTGATGGTGGTTATCGGTTTACTATTAGGTAGCCAAAGTTTTGGTATCGGCACCATTATTTGTGTGATTACCACCGGTCTAATTATGGAGCGAGTGTTAGTCTTTTTTGAGAGATTAGAACAAAAAGCCCAAGATAGTTTGATTTCTCAAGTTAAATAATAGATAAGTCAAAAAGAAGTCTTGATGGTTATCTGCATCGATAGCTATCAAGACTTTTTGCGTATTTTGACATAAAAAAATCTAGCCCATCCATGTGAGCTAGATTTATGTACAACTAAATATTACGCTTTGTTGATGTATTCAGTAACATCAAATTTGAATTTCTTACCTTCAGAAATATCTTCAATTAATTGTTGAACTAATTCGATTAATTCTTCGCGTGTTAATGTGATGATACCTGCTAATAACATAGTAATTAAGCCGTTAACCACGATCCAAGCTTCCAAATGCAATAATTCGAAGTCTTCTTTAGGTAATTTGCCGAAACGACGACTTTGCTTAGATAATTCCTTATAGAACTCTACGGAATATTCATACATGATAGGTCCGCCGCCTTTTGGATCAACAAATAAGGCTTTGAATAATTTAGGTTTTTTCAAGGCGAACTCAACATAGTGAACAGGAGCATCTACAATCAAATCACCTGTAATTGGTTGACTCATAAATTTACGGGTTAAATCTGTTTCAATTTTTTGTAACAGTGTACGTTTTAAGTCTTCCATGTTCTTAAACTCAAGATAGATTGGCTGCGTAGAAATGCCCATCTTCTTGGCTACGTTACGGGCAGTAAACTTTTCAAAACCACTCTCTAAAACAACTTCATGTGCCGCTTTCAATATCTGATCTTTTGTATAAACTTTACGACGCATAACATTCACCCCTTATGCTCTTTTCTTCATTTTAACTCAAAACATAATAATTTGTAAAGCGAAAACATAAATAAATTGGTTATTTAAATGAATAAAAAAATTGAATTATAGTATTTCTATACCCTAAAAATGAACAAGTTGATTATTTTGGAATTGGTTACAAATAACTACCTAAATTTTTGGGGGATGGATGTTTGATAATATAATATTTTATAAAAATTCACCTTAAATAATAAAAGTGAAAGAATAAGATAATTATTTTTTTGACACGAAAAAATAATTATCTTATTTCAGTCCATAATAATAGAATGAAATCTAAATATTGAAAGTACACATTTCACTGCGTATAATTTGAAAATTATTGATATTTTTTAATGTTTTTTAATATAGCATCCATTTATTTTATTCAGTCTTTGGAGTAGGCGCGATACCTTTTAACAATACCTCACTCCAATCCTCAGTGAATGGCAAAGCTGCTTGGTAAATTTCTGGATGAGAAAAGCCATTAACCATTGCTTGTGTATACAAAAGCAAAAATTCATCACTGTATTTTTCGTCAATCGCACCTTCTTTGCGTCCTTGTTGCAATAATTTCTTCATTACTCCAAAAGATTCTTGCGTATAATCATTCATTTTTTGAGCCAGTTTTTGGTCGCTTGTTTGGGTATAATAGCGCATTAAATCTAGGTAAAATTGTTGTTCGGTTTGAGCAATCGTATCGACTTTTAGTTGGGTTAATGCCATAAAAGTTTCATTGAAGCTTTTGTTTTTAGCGAGGATGACTTCACTTTTTTGCTTCATTTGATTTAAATAGTAGAAAAAAGTTTCTTGGATGAGGTTTTCCTTGGTTTCAAAATACTTAAAAATGGTGGCTTTAGAAATGGCAGTGGCTTCCACAATTTTTTGAACGGTTAGATTATTAATGCCATTTGGATGATTCATAATTACTAAAGCTGTTTGTAAAATTTGTTCTCTTTTTTTGGCACTACGCCTTTCAAATCCATTCATTGCGATAATCCTTTCCTTCATTTTCTCTATTCAATTATAGCTAAAAAGCGAAAATTTGTGAACTGTATTAACGAAATAAGTTCAAATCATATTGACAAGTCAATGCTAGATATTTATTATTGAACTGAAATTATCTTTTTAGTTCAAAAAAAGAAGGTGTAAGAAAATAGAACCTATTGTAAAAATTATGCAATTATCCAAAAATTTTGGGAAAACGGCCGCATTAAAAGAAGTCAGTTTTGAAATTTATCCAGGAGAGGTAGTTGGTTTTATCGGACCAAATGGCGCAGGTAAATCCACGACGATTCGGGTTATGTTAGGCTTATTGAAAAAATCTGGTGGTACAGTCACGTTATTTGGTAAGGATGCCTGGCAAGATTCTTTAGCCATTCATGAAGTCATCGCTTATGTTCCAGGAGATTTAGCTTTATGGGAGAACTTGACAGGCGGGCAGACGATTGACTTATTGATGAAATTACACGGTAAAGGAAATCAAGCTAAAAAAGAGGAACTTGTCCGAAAATTTCAGCTAGATTTATCCAAAAAGGTCAAGAGTTATTCAAAAGGAAATCGGCAAAAAGTTGGCTTAATTGCAGCTTTGGCGGTAGATTGTGAGCTTTACATTTTAGATGAACCAACGAGTGGCTTAGATCCTTTAATGGAGAGCGTCTTTCAAGATGAAGTCGCACGTCTTAAAGCGGAACAAAAGGCCGTCTTGCTATCCTCGCACATCTTGAGTGAAGTAGAACGTCTGGCAGATCGGGTGGTCATCATTCAAGAGGGACGTGTCGTGGAAAGTGGTACATTAGAGCAATTACGCCATTTAACACGCAGTACGGTCCATTTAGCCTTAAAAGAAAATATCGCAGCGTTAGCAAATTTAAGCTTCATTCATGATTGGACGCAAACTGCTCAAAATCATGCGACCTTTTCGATTGATCATCAGGCCTTAGATGATTTGCTGAAAGAATTGAGTCGCTATCAGGTGCAAAAGTTAGAAATCTTACCACCAACACTAGAAGAATTATTCATGCGTCATTATCAAGTGGAAAAGTAAGGAGGGGAGTGCAATGGATAATCATTTTACCCAAACCTTTGCCTTATTACGTTTTCAATTGCGCCAAAAATGGTTGTGGCTTTCACTTTGGTTGCTTGGATTAACGGCTTTTGCTAGTGGGTATGTCCCTGCTTTTGAAAAAATTGCAGAAGACCAAGGGAAAGTCGGCTTATTTGTCACGATGCAAAATCCCGCCATGGCAGCAATTGTTGGACCATTACCGGTTGATGTAGCGAATAATTATACGGTTGGTGTGATGTATGGCCATGAAATGACGCTTTTTATCGCTGTTGTCACGATGATGATTGCTGGTAGCTTTATGATTGAGCAGACAAGAAAGACAGAAGAAAATGGTCAGCTAGAAATTCTTAAATCGCTGGGAATTGGTGCCAGGGCTTATAGTATGGCGGCTATTTTACTGGTCTTGATGCATACGATTTTAATGGTCGTACTGATTAGTGGAATTTTAGTCTCTTATCAGGTTCAAACAGTAGATGTTGCTGGCAGTGTGTATTTTGCTAGTTCTATCGGTTTGGCAAGCTTATTGGGTGCTAGCCTCGCTTATGTCTGTGCCCAAATCTTTCCGACCAGTTCACAGGCACGCGGTATTTTCTTTAGTCTTGTCGGTTTACTTTATTTATTGAGAGCTAGTACCGATGTTAGCAATCTTGACTTTTCTAAAATCAATCCGCTTGCTTGGACATATTTAGGTCAACCTTTCCTTAGTAATCATTTGAATTATACTTTGGCGTTACTCGTGCTCACAATGGTTCTATTTTTCTTAGGTATGAGATTAGAGAGTCAGCGTGATTTAGGAGCCAGTCTGTTAGCGGCGCGCAAAGGAAAAACACAAGCAAAAGGCTATTTAACGACACCTTTAGGATTTATCTTTTATCTGAATAAAGGAACAATCATTGCTTGGTTAATAGCGGAGATGATGATCGCTTTAATATATGGTTCGATTTATGGGGATATTGACACGTTTGTGAACAGCAATGAATTAATCAGCCAAATGTTTGCCAATGATGCTTCTAGTTTAATTGATTCTTTCACTTCTTTAGTTATGGTTGTTATGACGGCCATTGGACTAGTGATGCCTTTAGTCGTGGTGCGTAAAGTGCATACGGAAGAAGCCAAATCGCGCTTAGGCTATCTCGTGGTGCATCGAGTAAGTCGCGGCAAAATCTACTTATCTACTTTATTTTTATCGTTGGTGTTTGGTCTACTGGCTATTGCACTGAATGGGGCGAGTCTAGGGATAGCTGCGGTAAGTTCGATGAAGGAAGAGAATTATGATTTTGTATGGATCTGCTTAAAAGCGGCGATGAATCAATGGCCTTTAGTGTGTCTATTTGTTGGTTTGATGTTATTGAGTTTAAGTTTGCCTGCCGTTTTTGGTTGGCTCGTCTATGGGCTATTAGGTTATAGTTTTTGCGTGACGTATTTTGCAGTCTTATTAGATTTGCCAAAATGGGTGGTACATACGTCACTATTTGATCTATTAGCCAAGATGCCGATGGATAAATTTGAGCTTGCACCATTTATTGGATTAAGTGTTGCCGGCATAGTGGCAATGTTAGTCGGCTGGTGGCTATTTACAAATAAAGAAATCAAAGCATAGAAAAGAATGCCATCTTAGTGTAAATGCTAAGGTGGTTTTTTGTGCCAAATTAGCTTGATGTTCATTGAGAAAAAGGCCACAATCTGATTTTAGATTATGCTATAATGGTTTCAAAATGATAGATAAGGAGGGTATGAATTTAGGAATGGCAACCGAAACATTGGAATTTAAAAAGTCGACTTCAGAAATCAAAGAAGCGATTCGATCTATTGGTGCAAAACTATAAGATGTCAGGTGCTCGTTATGAGTTTCAAAAGAAGAAAACAGGTTTTGTCGTATGCTTTTACCGTAATAAGATGAGTACTGTTCATGACGCCTATGATATGCTAGAAGATGGAGATAAAAAGCCGATAAAGAATCATCAGGCTTATTCGAAAAATGATAGATTAACGATAGAACAAGAAAGAATCGCCAAAATTATCGACTATATCAATGTACATGGAGAAATTACGAATAGAGAAGCAAGAGAACTATTAGGTTTGGCCGATTCTACTACAAAGCGATTTTTACGACAAATGGTAGCGCAGTCCTTGCTAGTGGTTGAAGGAACACGCAAAATGACTAGATATCGATTGGCATCAAAGAATGAATAAGTTGGAAAGGAATCAATATGGGAACAACACATAAAAAAGACAATCAACGTTATTATAATCCAATTCGAAAAGCAATATTAAATTACAAAATG
Organism: Enterococcus cecorum; assembly: GCF_052119425.1. GTDB lineage: Bacteria > Bacillota > Bacilli > Lactobacillales > Enterococcaceae > Enterococcus_E > Enterococcus_E cecorum_C. The sequence continues at coordinate 4,756 of NZ_JBQKFH010000004.1, read as the reverse complement.
ATTGAACCAGGAGAAAAAGTTGCGATTGGCTTATCTGGAGGAAAAGATAGTACGACACTACTTTATTTGCTAGATACGATTAAAAAACAGCAGCGTCTAGGCTTTGATTTTGACATTCATCCAATGGTTTTAGATATGGGGATGGATATGGATTTAACCCCGCTTAAGGAATTTTGTGCCTCTTTAGGGTACGAATTAGATATTGTACCGACTGATATTGCCAAGATTGTATTTGATATCAGACAAGAGAAGAATCCATGCTCTTTATGTGCGAATTTGCGCCGCGGAATTCTTTATCAAACGGCTAAAGAGCGCGGCTGTAGCAAGGTTGCACTTGGTCACCACTTAGATGATGCGATTGAAACTTTTATGATGAATTGGTTATTCCACGGTGAATTTCGTAGTTTTGAACCGATAACTTATCTCACACGCAGCGAGGTTTCGATTATCCGTCCAATGTTATATGTAGAAGAAACTGCCATTAAGCATTTTGTGCAACGTGAAGGGCTACCGGTGATTTTTAACCCCTGTCCTGCTGATAAAAAGACTAAACGTGAAGAGATGAAGCAATTGGTCAGTCGTTTAAGTGAGACTTATCCAGAAGTACGTCAAAAATTCTTAAAAGGGATGGAAACGGGACTTATGAAAATTTCTGGACACCAAAGCTAGTGGATGCTCCAAATAAAAATGTAAACGTTACTGAGAGTGAAAGCGACCCCCACTGCCAGTGCCACTAATAAAAAAACATGAATATTGGAGGAAAAGAGATGGATATTTCAAAATTAACCTTAGAAGATAAGGCACAAATTTCAGGGGAATATTTTCTAAATTATAGTTTTAATCGTTACGAAAATCAGCTGATAGATCTTGAAACACTTTCGTCTGGGCTGGACTTTTTTGATTTCAACCTGACAGGAGAAGAAACAATCCCACAAAGAGCGAATAAAGTTGCCCAATTACTCGATTATTTGAAAGATACACCGGAAGTACAAGAGGATGACTTTGTAGAGACTTTTCCGTATTATGAAAATGCCGATGAATTACAAGAAGCGATGGAAGACCTGCTTCAGTTCCGTTTTTTATTAAAAGAAGATGATGAAAGGCTTTATGAATTGATATTGAATGAAACGGACTTTCGTGAATCCCTGGAATTTGCAGAAGTTGGTGATTATGCTACCTTTTTCAATCTTGTAGCAAGTGATATAGAATTAGCGCTTTATATCAATTATTTGACGAAAATCTATCAAGCTGTACGTGAACAACAAATTTCAAGCGCGATTCCTGATTTTGCTGAATTGCCCATAGTGACGCAACGCTTAATTCAAAAAATGGATGCTGGAATTTTGTCGCAACAAGCCCTCCGTATGATGGATTTAGCTCTTGCTCGTTTGGAACCAGAGATTAGTGAAGCCTTAGCCGAAAATATAGAGAGCTATTTAGCATTTAGTGATAAAGAGAATATCCTAGAGATTATAGATGCTATGGATGAAGAGGAACTAAGTCAAGCTTTGGATGCAATGAGTGATGACGATGTGGATGATATACTTATGGCGATGATAGATGATTTATCGAATGAAGACTATGGCATGTATAACTATATCTTTAAAATCTATCCTAAAGGTTTTGATCGGCAAGTATATCGAATCATTCAGATGGCAGGCAATCAATCATTAGAAGATTTGTTAGTGACCTTTTTAGATTCGATGAAATTTGATTTTACACACCTTTATCGCTTTGAAGTGGATGGTTTATCTTATGAAAGAAGCGAGGAATATATGGATGTGTTTTCTGAATTGGGTTCTGAAACGACCTTGGATTCCTTGGTATTGGAAGAAAATGAAGTGTTTGAAGCCGTTTATGATTTTGGTGATAATTGGCAATTTATCTTTAAAGTTCAAAAGATGGAACAAATTGAAGCTGAACAAGATTATTGTCAAACCAAAGTGTTAAAAGAAAAAGGCTACATTGAACAATATCCGGAATATTGAAAAAGAGAGAGTTCCTGAAATGGATATTTTGGGACCTTCTTTTTATGGTGTTCAGATTTAAAATGAGAATAAAATGATATTGCGATATTTACTTTATCATTTTTTTGGTATATTTTAATTATCATTCGTTTTTTTAGGAGGGAAAGATAATTGAAATTTAGTCATTATACAGCCAATTTTAAGCACCTTATTTTAGGTCGTTCTGTTAGAAATATTGCCGATAGTTTTTATTTAGTAGCGCTATCTTTAGGTTTAGTAGCCGTCTATCACATAGATGCCGCGAATTTATCCCTTTTTACGCTAGTTGGAATGTTGCCGAATTTGTTTGCTTTTTTATACGGACCTTACTTGCATTATTTGAAAAAAGATAAAGCTTGGTTACTTACTTTTCAAACAGCACAGTTATTTATCATGTTATCGATCATTGCAACCCTTTATTTTCACGGATCGATTTACTTGATGTATGGCTTGAATTTTCTTTTTAGTTTGACTACCAGTTTGTTAAATACGATTCAGATGAAAGTCATTCCAGCTACTTTAGATAATAATGATGAATTGATTAACGCTTCGATTGATATTCAATATGTCGCAAGTAATGTGATTGATATTATCAGTAACTTCATCGCTTCGGTATTACTAACCTTTTTATCGTATTTATTGCTGATGGATTTAAGTATCCCATTCTTTATTGGTGCGATTTACTTCATGTTCCGCTTGAAGATTAAAGATGCCTATTTTGCTAAGGAAAACGAGGAGGACGAGGAACCAGAGGAGCAGCGCATTCGTACCAAACAATCTTTACAGGAATTCTTTAGTGAAAAACGAGCTTCCTTCATTATTTGCACAGAAGCTGTCTTAAGTGGAGGCACCGATCTTTTACTCACGCTAGCGCCACTGTACTTGTTAGCAGAAAGATTCCGTTGACTTATCTAGGAATTGTTATTGCCACCAGACGAGCTGCCGATTTACTTGGCGCCATGGTAGCTCCTAAAATTAAAATGAATCCCTATCATTTCTTCAGCGTAGACTATATGATTTCTGGACTGGCTCTATTACTGATTTTCATTTTGCCACAACCATTACTTAAATTAGTCTGCCTATTCGTTGCCTTCTTTGTTATTGGTATTTCTGGTAATATATTTGAAAAGATGGTTTACGAAGCATATGATCATTCGAAAATGGCTTTGGTTTTTTCAGTGATTTCTAGTTTGTATACCGCTTTTGGTATTATTTTCTTATTAGTTCCTACCGTATATGATAATATCACGGTATTAGGTATTGTTATCAATGTAGCTACCATTTTTGTTGGTATCTGGTTGTGGATTCGAAATCAGGTGGCAAAAAAGCGTTGAAATGAATTTAGATAGGAATGTTTAGTGTGAAACAAGTTATTAATGATTTACGTAAACTTATAGGCTTGCAGTTCATATTTTCAACATTATGGACGTTAACTAATGTATGTTTACCTTACATGAATATGATTTTATTTAATCATGTGAGCCATCTCACGTTAAAATTAGTTATCTTTTTGTGTGTTGGTTATTTCAGTCTTATTTTGTCAAATTCTTTTTTTCAAGATAAGTATCAATCTTTAGAATGGAAAATATCTGCAGAATTTCGGCGAATCATGCAAACTAGGCTTTTTCGTAAAATTCTATCGCAGTCCAATCGAAACTATCAAAGTCATAGTCAATCAGGCTATCTTGCTATTTTTACTAATAATATTGAAGTGCTGGACGAAGAATACTTAAGTCCATTCATCGACATGTTGCGAGCTATGATAGAAATTATTTTCTACACAGGTGCTTTAATTCTTTTTGTTGATTGGAAAATTGCAGTAGTAGTTCTATTGGCTTCATTATTCGCTTCAGTATTACCGAAATATACGGCAGAAAAATTAGCAACTTTACGAAAAAATCAATTAGAAGCTTATGAACAATATGTCAAACAATTAAGTACATTTTTAAAAGGCAAGTCGCTATTTACACCGTTTACTTTTTTGAATTTAACTAAGCGTCATGATTATTATGCAGAAAGCAACCAAAGTAGTTTATATGATTACGGACGTTTTAAAACATTTGCAAATGTAATGAGTGGTTTGGCAATGTTTATTGTCAATTTTTTGGCCTTTGTGATGGTGGCAGTACTTTTATATCGTAAAGAATTATCTGTAGGTGCAGCGGTGGCCACTTTTTCTTATGTTACCAACTTTGTCTATCCCATTCGATATATTCTAACTGATGTGAATGCCTTACACGCTTCCAAAAAAGCACGTCAGGAAATGGAAAATTGGTTGCAAGCAGAAGAAATGACCATTAGAAAACAGGCAAAATATCCATTTGAAAGCCTAGAAATTTGTGATTTAAATTTACAAACGCCAGAAGGTAAGCAGTTATTCCAACATTTATATGTAAAACTACTGGCAGGAGAAAAGATTGCATTAGTTGGTCCAAATGCTAGTGGTAAATCCACATTGTTGCAATACATTTATCAACGAGAGTCATCTGCTGCGATTATCTGGAATCAAGGCAAGGTTAGGGAAAGCGAAATAGATGATTTTGTTGAATATGTCGGGCAGGAATCCGTAGTGTTTGAAGATACAGTGGCTAATAATTTAACCTTGTTTGGCAGTTATCCGCTAAAAAAAGAGCTACTGGTGATGTGACCCCCAAAAGTTAGACTTTATTAGCGTAGTAGTTTTGTCTACTACGTTTTTTTATGCACTCATAAGGTGAATTCTGTATTGAACTGGACTTTTCCACCCTAGC
>NZ_JBQKFH010000003.1:0-92927 GCF_052119425.1 Enterococcus cecorum | reverse complement strand
TCCTTATACCTACCAATTACCTGAATGCCTATTGGTTGATGAATTCAAAGGAACGAAAGATTGTCATACAAAATTATGCTTTATTTTTAGTGATGGAGAAACTGGGAAAATCATTGATATTCTAAATGATCGTAGGAATTTTGCGATTAAAGACTATTTTCTGCGCTTTAGCTTGGAAAATCGGTGTCGTGTGAAATATGTGGTAATGGATATGAATGCCTCTTATCCTTATGCTATCAAAGAAATATTTCCTAATGCAGAAATAATCATTGATCGTTTCCATATTATCCAGCAATTGACTCGTGCTTTGAATAATAAACGAATTCAAGTAATGAATGAACAAAAAAATAAGGAATCTCGACACTATACAAAATTAAAAAAATATTGGAAATTCGTTTTAACACACGAGGATAATCTGAATTACGAGAAACGTTCACAGTACCCATTATTCGACAAAAAATTCATCACTCAAACAGAAGTTGTAGATACCTTACTTTCATTTGACGAAGGATTCAAGCAATGTTACGAGATTTATCAAAGTCTGCTTGGACACTTTCATAAAAAGGAATACAACAAATTTTTTGATATACTCTATAACTTACCTCAAAACTTAGATAAAAAATTTAAAAAGTCAATTAAATACTTAACCAAACAAACTCGTAATGTAAAGAATGCTCTAAAACTACCTTATTCAAACGGAAAACTAGAAGGTAAAAACAATTTAATCAAAGTCTTTCAACGAGTTTCTTTTGGATTTAGAAACTTTGAAAATATGCGAAGAAGAATCTTTTTATACGAGGAAAATTGGCAAACGAAAAAACCTAAGAAACGAAAATGTAGAAGAAAAACTGCTTAAAACCTTCTCTCAATCGCACTCAAAGTGTAACAGATGGCTTTATCAGCTGTGCAAGGGCTACGCAAGTGGACAAGTCCACCCTTGCACAGCTCCAGCCACCTGTTCGTACATAAGCGTCGATTGAAAAAAGAAAAGAAAATAAAAAAAAGAGAGAAAGCATTCATAAAATAACTTTCTCTCCAATTGACTTAATTGCCAACAACACTACTTGACAAAGAGCCTTTATTATAGAGCCGAAAAAATTTTTAAGGAAATGGGACTTGTATTTCTTGCGCACAATTTTAGGAAATTAGTAACTAGAGTAAGGAAATATGAGGGAAAAACAATCATACAAAACCAAATATAGGGGGAAAATCCTCTATATTTCATCCAAAAAATCCAAAAATCGAAGGCATCTTTCACGGGTGCCTTCGATTTTTGGATTCAAAAGGGACTAATGGGTCAGCCCCTTTTTTGCTTGCATTAACTTAAGATACGGACTTGTACCATGCGACGTCCCCAAACTTTACATTGAGCAACTGTTGGAAAGTGCACATCGATAATATTTCCTTTAATAGCTCCACCTGTATCTAGCGCCAAAGCTACGCCATATCCCTGTACTTCTAACAAAGTTCCTAATGGAATCACACTTGGATCAACTGCAATGGCCATTGGGTTGGCACGTAAATCTGTTCCACTTGCGGTAAAGTAGCTGGCACCTGCTTCTGAATATGAGTAAGCGGTAGATTCCATCGTCAGCACGCGACCACCTGCGCTTCCTGAAGTAGCTGGTGTCGTTGTTGTTGGCTGACTTGGAGTAACAACTTGATTTTGACTTGAAGCGCTTGTTTGTGCTTGAGATTGTTGTGCTTGTTTAGCAGCTTCTTTGGCTTCGCGTTCTTGACGAGCTTTTTCAGCAGCAATGCGTTGGGTTTCAACTTCTTTATCGGCAGCAATCTTTGCTAAAGCATCTTTATTATCTACAAGTTGTTGACGTAAATGAGCCATCTTCGAATCTAATTGTTGCACTTGAACGTCTAATTCTGCTTTATCTGTTTGCAATTTATTTTGTGTTTGCGTTGCTTTATTATTTAAATCTTCTAATGTATCGACTGCTTGATTCAAACTAGTAAATTTTTCATTCTCAAAGTTTTGAATCAATGTCATCGCATAAATTCGTTGGATAAATTCACCGATATTTTTAGATGCAAATAATGCCTTTAAATCAATATCAGCCGCGTGATTCACTTGAATCGATTGCAAACGTTTAGCAACGACTTCTTTGCGTTTTGCGATGATTTCTTGCGTATCTGTGATATCTTTTTGCGTCTTTTCTAATAACTGTTGATTATCAGCAATTTGCTTTTTTAAATCTTCCACTTGTGCATATTTATCATTGACATCTGATAATGTATTTTGAATTTGTGTACTGATTTGTTCACTTCGCTGTTGTAACTGTGCTTCTTGCTGATTCAATTGGTCCATAGTATCTGCATAAATAGGAGCTTGCATTAAACTAAGACCTAAACAACCAATGACAATAGCCGATTGACGAATCCATTTCATTGACACACATTTCAACACCTTTCTTACATTTTGACCTTCTCATTATACAAAACCTAGTGGCAAATTGTGTTGCAATTATTTTACATTTTGTTACAACCACTAGATAAAAGTGGGGTTTTTACTCCTATTTTTTAAAAAAATTTAAAGAAAAGTGGGACGGAACCGATTTTCCACCAATCATTGATGTAATAATTTCGTAACAAAACTTTTAAAAAACTTTGATAAATCTTTCTAATGTTTTATCGCTTTTTTTGAAAGTTCCTGAAATTTTCATTAGTTTGGTTGTTTTCCTTTTATTTTACGTTAAAATATATGTAGTAAACAAAGTTATTTCATATTTATATATAGAAAAATTGGAGGAGTTCTATGTTTCGCTTATTTCGCTATGCAAGCAATTATAAAAAAGAAGTCATTTTAGGACCGATTTTTAAATTTTTAGAAGCAGTTTTTGAACTGTTACTTCCTTTATTTATGGCCAAACTAGTTGACCAAGGAATCAGTAAGCTAAATATTCCCATTATTTGGCAAACAACACTAGAAATGATTTTGATTTCGATCATTGGTTTTATCTTTGCCATCATTTGTCAATATTATGCATCGGTAGCTTCTCAAGGATTAGGTACTGAGCTGAGAAATGTCTTGATGAAAAAAATCAACACATTGAGCCATCAAGAGCTAAATCATTTTGGCACTGAAAGCTTGATTACCCGTTTAACCAATGATGTCACGCAAATTCAGTGGGCATTAGCTATGTTAATTCGCCTTGTTTCCAGAGCCCCCTTTCTAAGTATCGGTGCAGTGATTATGGCTTTTAGTATTGATATTCAAGCGGGATTCATCTTTTTAGCTGTTTTACCTATTTTATGTCTACTGTTATATTTTATTATGACCCGTTCTTTTCCAATGTATCAAAAAGTGCAGGAAAAATTGGATCAACTCAACCAATCTGTGTCCCAAAACTTAAGCGGAATTCGCGTCATTCGTGCCTTTGTCCGGACAAAAGATGAAGTCGCTCAATTTAATCAAGGTGTCGACGAATTGTCAGATGCTTACTTAAGTGTTACCCAACTCTCTGCTTTATTATCGCCGGCAACAACCTTGGTGATGAATTTGGGGATTGTTGGTATTTTTCTTATTGGTGGGCAAAAAGTCAATCTCGGACATCTACAGGCTGGGCAAGTACTTGCATTGGTCAATTATATGAATCAGATGCTACTAGCTTTAATCATTGTCGCTAATTTGGTCATTTTATATACCCGTGCGCATGCTTCTGCTAAACGTATTAATGATGTACTAGATGTGCCTAGCGTTCAAGAACAGATTACTGAGGAATTTCCGACACCTAATCAAGCACCCATTTTTGCTTTTCATGATGTTGATTTTCGCTATGGTCCTAAATTTGGTTTAGCCTTAAAACAGTTAAACTTTGCCATTCAAAAAGGGGAAACCATCGGAATTATCGGAGCTACCGGAAGTGGGAAAACGAGCTTGATTTCACTTTTACCACGCTTTTATGAAATTGCCGGTGGTGTGATTCAGTATTATGGTACAGATATCCAGGCAATCGACAAACATCAATTACGTGAACAAATCGCGCTTGTCCCACAAACAAGTGTCCTCTTCAACGGGACGATTCGTGAAAATTTACAATGGGGAAAAGTCGATGCGACCGATGATGAATGTTGGCAAGCTTTAGAAATCGCCCAAGCTAAAGAATTTGTTGAGACTTTACCTGAAGGATTAGACACGCCAATTTTTGAAGGTGGAAAGAACTTCTCCGGTGGGCAAAAGCAACGACTAACTATCGCCCGTGCCTTGATTAGTCAACGTCCGATTTTAATTTTAGATGATTCATTGAGTGCGCTTGATTATCAAACGGATTTGAACTTGCGACAAACCTTACAAAAATTGGATTGTACAACCCTCATTATTTCCCAAAGAATCCGCTCTATCCAAGGAGCTGATCAAATCTTAGTCTTAGATAATGGTACCTTGGTTGGTTGCGATACCCATGAGCAGTTGTTAGCTACTTGTCCGACTTATCAAGAAATTTATCAAGCACAACAGGAGGATGAAGCATGAGACAAAGAAAAATGAATGCCCAATCCATTCGCGCTTTTATGCCTTATTTACGTCGTTTTCGTCTACAAAATTGGACGGCTTTAGCTTTAGGCATTCTGAGTGGTATCGCTAGTGTGCTGCTTACCTATGCCATTGGTCAGATTATCGACTTGATGATTGGTCTGGGTAGAGTAGAATTTTCCCTAATCTATCGTGCCATTGGTTTCTTCTTATTATTGGTAGTCATCAATGTGCTCGGGCAATATTTTATTCAACGTATCGGTAATCGTGTGGCCTACTTAAGTGTCGCAAACCTACGTAAAGATACCTTCTTACATCTTAATTCATTACCAGTGAGTTATTATGACCGCACGCCTCACGGAAATATTATGAGTCGCTTTACTAATGATATGGATAATATTTCAGCTGCGATTCAAGCCATTTATACCCAAGTTTTCTCTGGTGGGACCATTGTAGTGATTTCACTTGGGATGATGTTTTACCTAAATGTATGGTTAACATTGGTCGTGTTAATTGCAACACCGATTATCGTGATGAGTAGTTGGGTGGTTGCCAAACTCTCACAAAAAAACTTTGTCGCTCAACAATCTATTCTAGGGGATATGTCGAGTTTTATTACCGAAATGGTGGGCAATCAAAAAATTGTCAAAGCTTTCCAACACGAAACGATAAATCAACAAAAATTTGAAGAAATGAATCAAATTCTTTATGTAAAAGGGAAAAACGCCCAATTCTCTTCTGCCATCGCCAATCCTCTTTCACGTTTTGTCGATCATTTAGCTTATGTAGCAGTCGGCTGTGTCGGTGGGTTATTAGCGATTAAACATCCTGATCTTGTCAGCATCGGAACGGTTTCAAGCTTTACGATTTATTCGAGTCAATTTTCAAAACCTTTTATTGAATTGACGGGACTCACTACCCAAATTCAAAGTGCACTGGCCGGGATGGAACGCACGATTGAGTTATTGGCTCAAAAACCATTGAAAGAAGAAGCCTCACTTCCCTTGCCGCCTATTCAAGGAAAAGTTGAATTCCAACATGTGGATTTTCATTATGTCCCTTCCCAACCTTTAATTGAGGATTTCAATTTTACTGCTCAACCTGGACAAACGATTGCCATTGTTGGTAAAACTGGGGCGGGTAAATCTACATTGGTGAATTTATTGATGCGCTTTTATGAAGTCAATAGTGGAAAAATCCTAATTGATGGTGTGAACATTGCAAAAGTCAAACGCGATGAGTTAAGAAAGAATTTTGGCATGGTGCTTCAAGACACGTGGATTTTCGATAGTACTTTACGTGAAAATCTCGTTTTTGGTCGTCCAGATGCTACGGATGAAGAAATCACTGATGCACTCAAAAAATCATTTATGTATGATTTTGTCATGCGATTACCTCAACAATTAGATACGCCTCTTGGGGAGAAAAATGTCAAAATTTCAGATGGTCAACGCCAATTGCTGACCATCGCGCGAACCATGATTTCAAACCCTCCGATGCTTATCTTAGACGAGGCCACTAGTTCTGTCGATGCTTTGACTGAAAGAAAGATACAAGATGCCTTTTTAGCAATGATGAAAGGAAAAACTAGCTTTGTTATCGCCCATCGACTCTCTACTATTCAATCTGCAGACCAAATTTTAGTGATGGATCATGGACAAATTGTCGAAATGGGCACACACCACCAATTATTGCAACAAAACGGCTACTACGCAAAACTCTATCACGCCCAATTTACACAAACACAAATTTAACCCACGCTTCCTTTGCCAGTGATTGCCTTTCATTGGCAGAGGAATTTTTTCTTTGATAAGCTATAGGTTTACAAATGATACGACATGTCAGTCAAAAAGTTCTATAATATATTTGCACCATAAATGGAAGGATGTGTCTTCATCATGCGACAAAACAATATAGTTCCTTTTAAGCAATCAGCGTTCATACCTACGCAAGAAATGGCAGATTTATTGCAAGTAGGTACCGAACTACTTTTATATCAAGCCATCCGTAATGAAACCTATCATTCTTTCTTATTTTTAGTAGATACCCTTCCTAAAGAGAAACAAAAAGAACTGCTTTCCTGCCGTCGCCAAGCTGTGACTTATTTAGCCCATCTATTTATCGAACATCTGCGCCAATCAAATTTATTAGAAAACTACTGGCAAGAGAACAAACATATTTTTTGCTCTTTAGGCGAACCAGATGGGAGCGATGATCATGGCTGAGATTATTCCTTTTCCCAATCATTCTGCAAATGCTAGTGTTACGGCTGAATTAATGAATGATATTTTGCATACGAGTTTAGAGCTAGAAATCTACCAATCCATGCGCACAGGGCATTTTGATCGCGTGATTGTTGACTTTTATTTACTCCCTCTTAGTGAACAGGAAGCCTTAAAAAAGCGCGATCCACAAACCGTTTGCTATTATGCCGAACAAATTGCCAAAAAAATGAACCTATACAAATAACCTAGCAAAAGATGGGATGAATCTCTTGCTAGCTTGCTTTTTTTATGATAATTTTCGTTTTAATTGTGCCATTGGTAAAGCTTTACCGACAATATACAAGGTAGCTACATGCAATGGAATTGTGATGGCTAATTTGATTAAACGTACAGACCAAATAGCCCAACTATTTAACGGAATATTATACATGATAGATAGCCACAGTGGCGTTAAAATTAATGTAAATAATACCGCATTAGTTAAAACACAAGCGATACAGCGTTTTAGCGTGACTTCTTTGTTATAGAAGTATAAGCCATAGACGACACCACCTAAAAACGCACTAAATGTAAAGCCGATAAAGAATGGACTTTTTGCTAGTAAGGTCATACCGATAACATCCGATAAAACACCGCCGATACCAGCCCACCAAGGACCTAAAAATAGCCCCATTAAAAATGTAGCGACAAACGCAAAAGAGAACTTGACCAATTGCGTTTCGATGGCAAATTGACGACTTAAGACAATTTGGATTGCCACTAATAGCGCTAATAAAGCCATCGATTGAACTGAAATTTTGTTGTTTTTCATGTGTGCATCTCCTTAATGAGTTGCTACAAAAATTGCAGCGAATGCGAGATTAGCACCGCGAATAAAATTCTTCGTCAATGAGGCAACATCCCATCCCCAAAGCACTTAACGCACTAACCCCTACTCTGTAATAAAGGTTGTAAGGCAGCTCGCTTAGACATGAAGAAATTCGTGTGTTTACCTACCACTGCAAAAATCGGATGAAAGGAGATTTTTGCAAGTGGGAGGGCGAATTTCACAATGTCTAGCTGCCGAACACCGTCAATAAGGTTGTGAAGCGACTTGATCAGACTTCTTCTTACAACCTTACGTTCATCATAACACACTTTCTGAAAATAATGCTAAAATTTCATTTGTTTCTTTAAAAAATGGCAAAATATTCGCCCTTGATTAGTGAATATTCGATTTTTTCGTTGCTAAAGTGAAAACAGGAATTTGCGCTTGTTTTTGAATAGCTTTGGCAACGATATAGGCAATATTGAAATCAATCATGCTATGGATTAAGCCACCTAGACCAATCATACCGAATAAGAAAATAAAATAATTGCGATCAAATGTCGTATTTGCAAGATTACCAAAATAAGCAAAAGCAAATACAACAACAACCTCAAAACTAGCATGGATAACAGCTAAAATAAAATTAAATCCTTGTAATTTCCATGGTTTTTGGACTATTTGGGGATTTTTTTGTAAGTAAATAGCACCAATTGTTACAAATATTATATGTGAAAGTGCACGTAAGCCGATAATTGGTGGTAAGGTTAAAAAGAATCCTAAAGCAGTACCCAAAGTGACGCAAATAGCCATTAAAGGTGAGAAAAACATAGCAATCATTGCTGGTACGTGACTTCCTAACGTATAAGAGGCAGGTCCGATGACAATCTTCGGCATGACCATTGGGATAAGAATCCCTAAAGCAATGAGCAAAGCAGCAACTGTTAAATTTTTGATTGATTGAATCTTCATTTTTAAACTCCTTTTTTCACAATCAGTATTAGTTTATCAATTTAGTTTATTTATGTCATGACATAAACAAGTTGCTATAAATATAATCTAATTAACATATAATGTCAAGACAATAATAAGGGGTAAAAAAAAAGGCACCTATCCTTAGTGCCAAAAATTCATGGAGGTAATGAAAAACGAACATCTATAGAGTCATTGGGGAATGGGAAGGGGCTCGAAAAACATTCGTTAATCACCGTTTATTTTTATCAAAAAAATCCTCCACACTTATAGGTTATCTACAGGTACATTATACTATATTTTTATTTTTTAACCAACAATTTTATTTAAAAAAACTGAAGTAATGGTAAATCATACAAATTTATCATTTCATTTAATTACACAAAAGTTATAAAAAAACATTCTTTTTTTCCTTTAAATTATATCTAAAAATAATTTTGCTTCAGTAGGATAGCGAATTTTATTCATAGAAAAAACACTTTTTAGTCAAGTAAAATATGATTCGACTACCAAAAAGTGTTTCATTAACTATTTTAAATTTTTCATCGCATTACTTAAATCGGCAAATTCTTGTAAGGTCAGAGTCTCTCCTCTACGTTTAGGATCGATATTCGCTTGGTCCAAGGCTTGTGTTAACCAATTTTTTGTTGCTTCATCTTTGCCATATGAGTGTAAAAGATTGTTCCACAGTGTTTTGCGGCGAAGTTGAAAGGCAGCTTTCGTTAATCTAAAGAAGGCTTTTTCGTCTATCACTTCTACAGCGGGTTGACTGCGCCGAGTTAATTTCAAAATGGCAGAATCAACATTTGGCTGTGGGACAAACACGGTTTTTGGAACGATGAAAGCAAGTTGAGCTTGCATGTAATATTGGACGGCAATGCTTAACGAACCATAAGCTTTACTTCCTGGTTGTGCACTTATACGATCAGCTACTTCTTTTTGCATCATCACAACCATTTCATCAACTTTTAATGCCGATTCTAGAAAATGCATCATAATCGGTGTGGTGATGTAGTAAGGCAGATTAGCAACTACTTTAATTGGTAAATTTTCGGTAAAGACTTCTTGCGTCACTTGCACCAAATCGGCCTTTAAAACATCTTGATGAACCACTTGCACATTCTCATATTCAGCTAAAGTATCTGCCAAAACGGGAATTAAACGATCATCAATTTCAAAGGCTAAAACTTGATGCGCATTTTGGGCAAGATGCTCTGTTAAGGCACCGATACCCGGACCTACCTCGATAACATTTACTTTGTCATCAATTTGGGCAGTCTGGACGATTTTACGCAAGATATTCGGTTCGGTTAAAAAATTTTGACCTAAACTTTTCTTAAATGTAAATCCATGACGTTCTAAGATTTCGCGTGTATGACTGGGATTGGCAATTTCTCTATTTTTCACACTCTTCCTCGACTTTCTTTATCGTTTCTCTTAAAGTTTGTTCATCTATCGCAAACATAGCTAAGCGTTTGGCTAGCTGCTTACCATTTGTATATCCGATACTTAAGCGTTCACCAATTTGTTGCCGTAAAAACTTGGCGCGCTTTCCACCTAACAAGCCTAACTCGAGTAATGTTTCTTTCGTAATGTAAGTTTGCACACTACTTTGAGGGGTCATGACCTGTTGAAGCGCGGCTAATAGACTCGCTTTATCCGCGTGTTCTACTCCTAGACTTTCATGAGCATGACGACTTTTTCCTTGAGCTTTGGTAATAAAGGCATGTTTACACTCTGGCACAGCTTGCATGATTTTCTTTCTAATTTGTTCCCCTGAAAAATCAGGATCAGTTAGGACAATCACCCCACGTAATGCTTGGGCTTTTTTGATTTGCTCAAGTATCTTTTCATCAATAGCTGAGCCAATGGTTTCAATGGTATCGACTTCAAAAAATTCACGCAGTCTTCTCGTATCATCCTTACCTTCTACTACAACAACTTCTTGAATCTTGATTTTATCAGTCATTCACTTCACCTAAGTTAAATAAGCGATAAGCATTTTGACGACTCGCTTTAGCAATCTGTTCGGCTGGTAATTCTTTTAATTCCGCGATTTTTTCTACTACATAACGGGTATAGCCAGGCTCATTGCGTTTGCCGCGATAAGGTACCGGTGCAAGATAAGGGGCATCCGTTTCCACTAAAAAGCGGTCTAATGGCACAATTTTGGCTGCAGCTTGAACATCGGTAGCTTTTTTAAAGGTCACAACACCACTAAAGGATAATTCCATGCCCAAATCTAAGAACTTTTCGGCCCAATATTCGTCACCGCTAAAGCTATGCATAATCCCGCCCACTTGATGAATCTTTTCATCTTTTAAAATGCGATAGGTATCTTCCAACGCTTCTCTCGTATGGACGCTAATTGGCAGATGATGTTCTCTAGCTATTGCAATTTGACGGCGAAATACTTTTTCTTGGACCTCTTTAGGATCTTCCATCCAATAATAATCGAGACCAATCTCTCCTAAGGCAACAACTTTATCACGGGTTAATAATGCTTGTAAGTTTTCTTCAATCGCTGGCGTATAACTGCCTGCTTCAGTTGGATGCCAACCGATAATACTATAAATTTCAGGATAGGTTTGGCTTAATTCTAAAGACTTATCAATCGTAGGCGTATCAAACCCTACTACAGCCATCTCACTTATTCCTAACTCATGGGCACGCGTAATTGTTTCTGGAATATCGTCTTTAAACTGTTCCGCATTAAGATGGGTATGCGTATCAAATATCTTCATTCAAACTGTTCCTTTCATTGATTTTCAACGGCTTCATTATAGCACATCTTTGAATTGAACAAAACTCTGACAAATTTTTTACATAGTCAATTGCTTTTTTATGCTATTTCTACTATTCTATTAGGTAGATACTTTTTTGAAGGGGTGAAAATGATGTACTTGTTCATTGCAATAATCTGTCTAATATTAGCAATCTATATTTATGTCATTTTTATCTTACCTTATATGATTCGCGAAAAACATTATTTCATCCATAAAAATTCCAGTGAAATTATCGATATTTCGCGAGCTTATGATTTATATGAATTAAAAAGCATTGTCACGATTGCTCATTTTAGTGATACACATTTTTCACGATTTTTTAGTCCGAAGAAAATCAATCGACTCATCCGTTCAACGCAGCGTAATCGTCCGGAAATTATTGTATTTACTGGAGATTTGATTGAAAATTATGGCAAATGGTCCCCAAAAATGAGTCCTAAATTGATTCGCAAAATGAAACGCTTCACAGCACCTATGGGAAAAATAGCGATTTTAGGTAATCATGACTATCTCAATAATGGGCAATACTTTGTCAAAAATGCCTTAGAAGAATCAGGCTTTACAGTATTGAAGAATGAAGAAATTTTTGGTTCCATGGAGAATTTTTCGATTACAGTTACGGGTATTGATGATCCTTTGAAAGGTAAGCCAAAATACCATTACGAAAAAACTTATTCTCGTTGGCATCTATTACTCTTACATGAGCCTGATATGATTCAACATGTCCCGGATATTCGCAATTATGACTTGATTTTAGCTGGGCATGCCCATGAGCCTCGCAAATATTTCCGTCGCTTTAAAAAGAAGATTAAAGGGGCTGAATATTTTACACACGGACTCTATGCTGTTACGGAAAAAACGATTCTCTCTATTTGTAACCGAGCAAGACGTTCTTATTTATCGAGTCGTTTTCGTTTAGTTCCTGAAATCATTTACTATCACCTAGCTAAAGATGATGTCAATTTATTAACAGATACGAGCAAAAAATCCTCCACAAACGAATAATCGCTTGGGAGGATTTTTTTAGCTTGCATGAGATAAATTTTGAAAGATTGCCGTCGTCGCTTGATAAATATAGCGCGCAGTCTCTGCTTGATTCATTGTATATAGGTGAATTCCCTCAGCATCTTGTGTCACTAAATCGACAATTTGATCCAATGCATAGGCGAGTCCGGCTTCTTTAAGAGATTCTGGTTGATATTCGTATTTTTCAAGAATCGCCATGAATTTGCGTGGGACTTTGGTTTGACATGTCTGAATCAAGCGTATTGCCTGTTTACGATTAATAATCGGCATAATTCCGGCTAATATTGGTACATTAATGCCAGATAACGCACAGGATTCTTGAAAACGATAAAAGGTATCATTATCAAAAAATAACTGCGTAATTAACTGCTGGCACCCACTTTCGACTTTTCTTTTTAAATTCAAAATATCTTCCACGCGATTTTTGGAATCAGGATGCATTTCTGGATAGCAAGCACCACTAATTTTAAAACTACTATCTTTACCTTTAATATAGTCAATCAGCTCACTGGCATAATGAAAGTTATTCGGTTGGACTATATTTTCAATGTAATCCCCACGCAAGGCTAAGATTTGTGAGATGTCGCGTTGGTGTAAAGCCTTTAAAATATAATCGACTTCTTTAGCAGTTAAATAAAGAGCTGGTAAGTGAGCGATTGCTGGAATTTTTAATTGATTTTGGACATAATCTGCCACATTTAAGGTGGTATCAATAAAATTTGCTTGTTGATTACTACAAGTCACGCTAATAAAATCCGGAGAAAGACCTTTTAATTGACTTAACGTTTGAATCAAGCGCTCCTCACCTACCATTGAATTTGGTGGGAAGATTTCAAAGGATAGACTTGGTTTGCCCATACGACTCACTTCCTCTACAGTTTTTGGCTGCTTGGACTAAATGTACCAAACTTGCCTTAGTTTCTTTTTCACCCCTTGTTTTCAGTCCGCAATCTGGATTGATCCACACTTTTTCAATTGGAACTTTTGCTAATATTTGCTTAATCGTCTGCTCAATTTCTTCAACAGATGGAATTCTTGGGGAGTGAATATCATAGACACCTGGACCGACTTGGGTTTTAAAGTGCTGTGCTTGTAACTCATCTAAAATCGTTAAGTTCGAACGGGAAGCTTCAAAACTAATTACATCCGCATCCATCTGCTCAATAGCCGGAATAATATCTGTAAATTCGCTATAACACATATGCGTATGAATTTGGGTGGTTGGCTTGACCTTACTATGCACCAAACGAAAAGCTGGAATCGCCCAATCTAAATATTGCGTATACCAATCACTTTGACGTAGCGGTAATTTTTCACGTAAAGCCGCTTCATCAATCTGAATTATTTCAATACCATTTGCCTCTAAATCTAATACTTCTTCTTGAATGGCTAGCGCTAATTGCAAGGTTGATTCTTTCAAGCTGATATCTTCTCGTGGGAATGACCAATTTAAAATAGTTACTGGACCGGTTAGCATCCCTTTGACATATTTAGTGGTTTGTTCTTGAGCAAATTTAGACCAATAGACAGTAATTGGTTTTGATCTAGAAACATCTCCCCAAATAATTGGCGGCTTCACTCCTCTCGTGCCATAAGACTGCACCCACCCATTTGTCGAAAAGAGATAGCCATTAAGGTTTTGACCAAAGTATTCCACCATGTCATTACGCTCAAATTCCCCATGCACCAGGATGTCTAAGCCGATTTCTTCTTGCCATTTTAACCATTCCTTAGTACGTGTGGCTAAATAATCACGATATTGCTCTTTAGAAATCTCGTTACGTTTATATTTGGCACGGGTTTGCTTCACTTCTTTAGTTTGCGGAAAAGAGCCAATGGTAGTCGTCGGTAATAATGGCAATTGGAATTTTGCTTTTTGGATTTGTTCACGCACTTCAAAAGTATCTGGACGCGTAAAGTCAGCTTCGGTCAATTGGGCTAATTTTTGATGCACCTTTTCATCTCGCACCACTCGTTCATTCGTGAATAATGCTTGGTTTGCTGCTAAGGCTTGCGGATTTTCTCCTTTTACTAACTGTGCTAAATCAGTTAATTCTGCTAATTTTTCCAAAGCAAAGGCAAAATGCGCTTTGATATTTTCCGCAAAAGTTTCATTTTTTACGCTATATGGCACATGCAATAAAGAACAACTCGTATTTAAAACGATATTTTGGGCAGGGATTTGTTTAATAATGTCCAATGTTTTTTGATAATCATTGCGCCAAATATTTTTACCATTCACAACTCCAGCAAAAAGTGTCTTATCTGCGGGGAATCCTTGTTGTACTAAAGATAAATTTTGGCGTCCTTCTACAAAATCCAAGCCTATACCATCAATATCTAAGGCGATTAATTCTTGATATACATCTCGCACATCGCCAAAATAGGTTTGGACAAGGATTTTAAGGGCTTTATTTTCAGTCAGACGTTGATAAATTTGGCAGAATAATTGTTTTTCTTCTGTATTTAAATCTTTTACCAAAGAAGGTTCATCTAATTGAATCCAATCTGCACCTAACGCTTCTAGGTTATGTAAAATATCTTGATAGCCAGCCACCAAGTCAGCGACAAAATCATTTGCACAAGTATTATCTGCATACTCGGCTAATTGTAATAACGTAAACGGACCGATTAAGACGGGGCGTGTGTGGATGCCTAATTCACGAGCTTCTTGATATTCATCAAAAATTTTAGTGCCTGTCACTTTAATTTGGGTATTTTTTTCAAACTTTGGCACTAAATAATGGTAATTGGTATTAAACCATTTTTTCATTGGTCGTGCTTTGACATCCCCTTTTGTCCCTTGATAGCCCCTAGCAAGAGCAAAATATTTTTCTAACGGTGTTAAATCCAAATTCGCTACCTCTGTAGGAATGATATTTAGTAAAAAGGCGCTATCTAATGTTTGATCATATAACGAAAAATCATTACTTGGAATAGCCTCAATCTGCGCTTCTTGTAAAATACGCCAATGCTTTTTACGCAATTCTTCTGCAAAAGATAAAAGTTGCGATTCTGTGATTTCATTCCTAAAGTATTTCTCTGTTTGAAATTTTAATTCTCTATTTTCTCCAATCCTTGGAAAACCAACAATCGTTGTACTCATAACCAACACTCCTCATTTATTTCTTGTAGGCAATCATAACACACACTTGATATATTGGATAACTTTTATAAATTATTATCATTTATAGCTACAAACTATATCACGCAACTATGCTATACTAGAAATAACGAATAACCAAGAAACAAAAGTAGGCTTTGCACCAAAACGCGCGAATCAAAAAAAGCAGAAAAGCACCTTAGAAATCCCGGACTCAAAAAATTAAAAATAACTCATGACATTATTTTATGATTTGCTTTTTTAATTCATAATTTACAGAAGCAACTTAGTGTCATTTTACAAAACATTTATATATCAGTATTTTCAATCAAAAAGGACTGCTTCTATCCGGATATGTAATAATTAAAATTATCAGAAATAATATTTAATAAAATAAAACTTTTTAGTTGAATTTTTAGCAAAGATTGGTAAAATAAAGACATTGTAAAGGAAGTAGGATTATGAAAGATATTTATCAATTTGTTCAAAATTATATTCCCTATAACGAGCAAGAAGAAAAAGATAAAGATTTGATTTTACAGCAGCTATCCGCAGACAATATTTTGACAAGAAAAAATCTTGTGGCGCATTTAACGGTATCTGCTTGGATTGTTAGCCCTGATTTTAAGCAGGTATTAATGGCCTATCATCGTATCTATCAATCTTTTGCTTGGTTGGGCGGACATCTCGATGGCAACGCAGATATTGTGGCTGTCATCAAAAAGGAAATCCAAGAAGATAGTGGCTTAAGTGAATTTCAGCTAATAGAAGATCAACTATTTTCGCTGGAAGTCCTAACCGTAGATGGTCATATCAAAAATGGAGAATATGTTTCTAGTCATCTACATTTAAACCTGACCTTTCTTTGTATCGCGAATCCTGATTTGCCGATTCACATTCGTCCAAGTGAAAATAGTCAAATCACTTGGCTTGAGGTAGACAAGATTGCCCAATCAGTTAGCGAAGTTTGGTTTATGAAACATATTTACCAAAAATTAATCGATAAAGTAAAATTACTAGAAGGTGAATCGTCATGCGTATCCAACAACTAGCTTATTTGGATAAAATCGTGGAAACTGGCTCAATAAACGAAGCCGCTAAACAACTCTATTTAACACAACCCAGTCTATCAAATGCCATTAAAGAATTAGAAGAAGAAGTCGGGATTCAATTATTAATCCGAAGTAAACTTGGGGTAACTTTAACTGAAGATGGTCGTGAATTTATGATTTATGCCCGCCAAATTTTAGACCAAGTCCAGCTTTTAGAAACACGTTACCACAAAAACACGAGCCGTAAACAAACTTTTTCTGTTTCCGCACAGCATTATGCATTTGTGGTCCATGCATTTGTTGAATTGTTAAAATCAGTGGATAGCAAAGAATATCAATTTACCTTACGTGAAACAGAAACGCAAAATATTTTGGATGATTTAGCGAAATTCAAAAGCGAGCTAGGCATTTTATATTTAAATGATTTTAACCGCAAAGTCTTGCTTAAATTATTTAAGGAAAATGATTTGATTTTTACCCCATTGTTTGTCGCAACGCCACATGTTTTTGTGAGTCGCTATAATCCATTGGCTGAAAAGAAAATCATTACTTTAGAAGATTTAGAAGATTATCCATATTTGTCATATGAACAAGGGGAAAATAATTCCTTTTATTTTGCTGAAGAAATATTAAGTACGACTTCGCACCATAAGAGTATTAAAGTGAGTGACCGGGCAACGATTTTTAACTTAATGGTTGGTTTAAATGGCTACACGATTAGTTCGGGAATTATCAGTAGTGAGCTGAATGATGATAAAATTATTGCGATTCCGCTCGATGTGGATGACTCCATGACTTTAGGTTATCTACGTCATCGCCAAGTACAATTATCGCGTACAGCCAATCATTACCTAGAGTTATTAAAACAACATATTCGTGATTACGGTTTTGAGATTATTGACGAAAAATAATCTGCCAGCTGCTTATAGCTGATCAAGTCGATTTACAACCTTTTATTTGACGGCGTTCGAAGGGTAGCTCCATCGCATCTAAGCCGGCCTGACTAGGTAAATCTTTAAATATAGTGGATTTCCCTGTCATTCCGGACAAACTTAGCTGCTTGTAGCTGACCAAGTCGATTTACAACCTTTTATTAGACGGTGTTCAGCTGCTAGACATTGTGAAATTCGCCCTATCGCTTGAGAAAATCTCCTTTCATCCGATTTTCTCAGCGGTAGGTAAACACACGAATTTCTTCATGTCTGAGCGAGCAGCTTCACAACCTTTTAAAAAACACCTACAGTCCTTGAAAATCTCGACTGTAGGTGTTTTTTAGTTTAAATATTTTCGTAAATGTATTGAATCAATTCTTCGGTCTTATCCCAACCTAAACATGGGTCGGTAATTGATTTACCATAAGTGCCTTCAGAAATATCCTGACGACCATCTTCTAGGTAACTTTCAATCATAAAGCCTCGAACCATTTGCTTGATATCCTCATTCCAAGCGCGATTGATTAACACTTCTTTGACAATGCGAATTTGTTCTAAATATTGTTTACCAGAATTATCATGGTTAGTATCCACAATAATAAATGGATTTTGGTAATCATCCGCTTTGTAGGCTTTTACAGCTTTTAATAAGTCTTCGTAATGATAGTTTGGAACGACTTGACCTTGTTCACTTAAAGCTCCACGTAAAATCACGTGTGCTAGTTCATTACCAGATGTTTTCACTTCACTACCGCTAAAGATAAATTCTTGACTTCTTTGAGCCGCATGCAAGGAGTTAAATAAAACTTTCATATTCCCACTGGTTGGATTTTTAAGTCCAGTAGGCGCATCAATTCCGCTTGCGACAAAACGGTGTTGTTGATCTTCTACACTGCGCGCGCCAACCGCATGATAGCTGACTAAATCATCGACAAAGACTAAGTTTTCTGGATAAAGCATCTCATCGGCAGTCGTTAACCCAGCTTCCGCAATGACACGCTTATGCAATTTACGCACAGCGACCATCCCACGAATCAAGTTGGTTTCGCCATTTGGATCTTGTTGGTGTAACATCCCTTTATAACCATCGCCATTGGTACGTGGTTTACCAGTATACACACGTTGGACGATGAAAATTTTATCTTTGACTTCTTCTTGGATGGCTGCTAATTTTTTGGCATATTCTAATACCGCCTCTTCATTATCAGCTGAACACGGACCAATCACTAATAGAAAACGTTGATCTTTACCTGTAATCACATCTCTTAATTCTTGGTCTCGTTTGTCTTTAAATGCTTGCTCTTCTTCAGATAAACAAGCAATGGATTTAATCAGTTCAAGATTCACTTGCTTGCTGACCGCTTCAAAACTCATTTTATCGCTCCCTTTTATTCTTTGAACTTTGCCTTCTTATTGTACTAAATTAACAAAATTTCACAAAGTAATATGCTTTTATAATTGCATTTATTCTAACAAATATGCTCAATCTGTTCAACCAAAATAATGAGAAAGTTTTAATGCTTTTTCCTTTTGTCGTGATATAATCGAGATGAACAAGAGAAAAGGTGGCACTACAATGATTTGGGAGCGTTTTAAAAACATTCAACAAAATGAAATTTCTGAATTAATGACGATGCGATTGGATGGTTTCAAGCAAAAAATCTTAATCGAAGGACGTTTTCGCAATAATCCTATCCTCATCTTTTTACATGGTGGTCCGGGTAGTCCAGCACCATTTTCGGCAGGTTGTCGTGGGATGTTTCCTGAATTGACCGAAAAATTTTTGATGGTGTATTGGGATCAGTTAGGCTGTGGCGTGAATGATCGACAAATTTCAGAAGACTTTACCATTAATCACTTCGTTAAGATGACGGAAGATTTAATCAAACAATTAAAGCAAATGTTTCCTAAAAATGACTTATATCTTTTTGGTTATTCTTGGGGGACGATTTTATCTACTTTAGTGACCAAACGTGTGCCACATCTAATCAATGGGGTGATGGCTTTAGGACAAATTGTGCGCGATTTAGGCTTTAATGAATTCGTCTATTATGCTTTAGAACATGCCAAAATGCCTAAGTTTCGTCAAAAAATATTAGCCAACATCAAGCGAAAAAAGAAACATTCCGTATACGACTTACGCAGAATTGAATATTGGATTAAAAAATATACCAATGGCTACCAACCAAAAAGAGCTGAAAAATATCCACTCTTTTCGATTATTGCGATTATGCTCTCAAGCCCTGATTATCGTTTGAAAGATTTAATTGCGGTTTTATTAAATGGTACCCGTAAGAATCAGTCATTGGATAAAGAAATGATGCAAGTCGATTTAACTAGTGACCTCCAAAATATCGAGGTCCCTTATATTATGATTCAGGGGCAAGATGACTTATTAACACCCACACAAATGACCAGAGAAACCTATGAGCAAACTTATAATCCTAATTTGCAATTTGCCCTCGTACCTAATTGTGGCCATCTACCCGGTAAAACCGCACTAAAAGAAACCATTATGATTGGCTATCAGTATTTTATGTATATTGCTAAAAAGAAACAAAGACACTAAAAAGACGAATAGGCTTGCAAACGCGCGGTCCTATTCGTCTTTCATTTTTTAATTACCAAACTTCTTTTGCAATCTCTTGTAATAGACGCATTTTCGCCCATTGTTGCTCAGGTGTTAATTTATTGCCTTCTTCTGTAGAGGCAAAACCACATTGCGGAGAGATAGCTAGATTTTCAAGCGGCACATATTCTGTCGCTTCTTTAATTCTTTCTTTGATTAATTCTTTATCTTCTAACTCTGGGAATTTAGAGGTGACTAATCCTAAAACAACTTTACTCTTTGGACTATGCCAATATCGTAACGGTTTGAAATCTCCAGCTCGGTCACTATCATACTCTAAGAAGAAGCCATCATAGTTCGTCGCAAATAATTCTTTGGCAATCACTTCATAGCCACCTGAAAAAATCCAAGAAGACGCATGATTCCCACGACAAATATGTGTAGTCACCACCATATCAGCTGGCTTATTGGCTAATGCTTGATTGATAATATTTGTACAAATTTGGGCGACTTTTTCAGGGTCAATGCCTTTTTCTACTAAAGATTCACGTTTACTAGCATCGGCTAAAAAGGCCCAGTTCGTATCATCAAATTGCAAATAGCGGCAACCTAAATCATAAAAAGCTTGAATCGCATCCGCATAAGTCTTAGCTAAATCTGCATAAAAGTCTTCAATATTCGGATAAATCTCAGCTAATTTCGAACTACCATCATTTGCTAGCACTTCTTGACGTAACACCATTGTTGGACTTGGAATCGTCGCTTTAGCTTGGTGCACACCATCATTACCGACCGCTTCTTTCAAAAAAGTAAAATCAGCTAAAAATGGATGATTTGGATTAAAGGCAATCTTATCAACCACACGGACATTATAAGATGGTACTGCAGCGCCTTTAAAATTCTGATTATAACCAGCTTCAGGGACATAACCTTCAATCCCTAATAAGTTTTCTAAAAAGTCGATATGCCACCAACCACGACGAAATTCACCATCTGTAATACCTAAAATGCCGACTTGTTTTTGTTCTTCAACCAACTTCAAGATTTCTTCGTCTTCTATTTGACGTAATTCATCTTTGGTAATCAGACCTTGTTGTAAATCGTGACGTGCTTGTTTAATACGTGCAGGACGTAAAAAACTACCCACGTGATCAACCGTATATGGTACTTGCATAAAAAATTCCTCCTTTTATTGTTTTTATTGTACCGATTAATCCTAGGTGTGTAAACAGTCCGCCTAATTTTAAACTGATAGATTTTGGCTATTAGAGCTTATTACTTTTGACAATAATGTAAGTACTTCTTCATTTTCAGTCAGATTGCTATGCGAGGCAGACACTATCTTTTCTTGGTATTCGGTCTTATTTTGGAAGATTTGTGCA
Organism: Enterococcus cecorum; assembly: GCF_052119425.1. GTDB lineage: Bacteria > Bacillota > Bacilli > Lactobacillales > Enterococcaceae > Enterococcus_E > Enterococcus_E cecorum_C. The sequence goes on along the minus strand of NZ_JBQKFH010000003.1, from coordinate 71,592 downwards.
CCCATTTGGACACTCGCTAAAGGGACTGTGCCATCCGTTGCTTGATTATTTAAACTGCCAGCAATATTGATCATTTCAAAATTAGTCTGGCGAATACTGGATACCAAATAATGACTTAACCACTCTGTCACATTGGCATTTTGATAGTTTTGATTTTCCTCTTCTACTACATCATTATAAGGTGTTCCCAAAGTAATCATACTAGCAACTTGGGGTTCGTCAGTCGTTTGCAAATTTTCTAGATATTCAGTAAAAACCAAACCACCATTCGAATGACCGACAAAGTTATAGGTCTCAAAGTCATAAAAATCAAGAATACTATGTAAGGCTTGTTGGAACCACTTCGCTTGTTGGCTAATTGCTTCAATGCCATCTTTCGCTTCTTCAAAGGCAATCACAAAAACCGGATGCTGACTGCTCTTTTTGATTTTACCTGTCACTTTCAAGGTGCCATCTGTATGTACGGTAATTTTTTCGACACTTAAATCCGGCATCGTCGTCTTCAAGGTTACCAACATTTCATCAAAGCGATTTTGCGTGCCATATGTACCTGGGACTAAAATCAAAGGGGTGGCGATTTGACGATTGACTTGCGCTGCCAATACATGATAGGTGGTGGAATCAGGATTGACTTCTACCGTTTTGGTTCCACCAATCAGTCCAACCAATAAAACCAACATTGGATATAACCATAAATATTTTTTATAATTTGTCATGCTACCTACCTTCTATTTTTTCTAGCTCGATTATAACGCAACTTTCTTTAAAAATTCTTAAACTTTGCTCAAAAATTGAATTACAGTTAGATGTCAAAATGTCACCTAACTGTAATCTTTAACTATAGGGAATCTGCTTGCTTTGTTAACTGCTGATTTTTCAACACATAGACTTCATCACTTGCATTCGCCACTTCTTTTTCGTGCGTGACAAGGATAATGCATTTTTCCTGTTCATGGGCAAGCTGCTGAAAAAGGGCGATGATTTCTTGAGAGGTTTGTTCATCTAAATTTCCTGTTGGTTCATCGGCCACAATCAAATCATGCCCGCAACAAACTGCTCGAACAATGGCGACTCTTTGTTGTTGACCCCCAGATAGATGACTCACTCGTTTATCGGCCAACTCACGAGTAAGGCCTACTTTTTCTAGCTGTTGATAAGCATATTCTTTAGGATTGTCTTTTTTGGTCTGACTGATTGCCATCGCTGTTAATACATTTTCCACCGCACTCAGATAAGGTAACAGATTATAGGCTTGAAAGACGATAGAAACACGATTTTTCCGATAGTTTTGAAGACCAATTTGTTTTAACGACTCCCCTTGATAAGTGATTTGCCCTTCTTTGGGTTGGTCTAAACCAGCCAAAAGGGATAAAAAGGTGGTTTTGCCGCTACCACTTGTTCCTAAAATGGCATACATCTTGCGTGGCTCAAAGGTCAAATTGACTTGTTGAAACAATGGACGTTCATTTGTATACCAGTAACCTAAATTTTCAACTTGTAAAACCATATTTTCACCTCATTTTACGATATTAGAATTGATTTGGGATTTAGTCTAAAAATACCAATGGATGCAAAACAAATTGCGATTAAAACAATCCCTATTGCTATAGCCGTTAAAAGCATGAATTGTTTTGGTTGCACGTTAATTTTCAGATTTTTCACTTCTTGTGATGCAGCAAATGGATTTTGACGATTGCCTCCTGGTCGACTAGGCGGTGTTTGGCCGTTTTGCACTTTACCTGGTGCCCCACCTGGTTGATTATTGGTCTGTTGGTTTTGGGTGCTTGTGGTTTGTTGGCTAATCAGTTGGTTGCCTAGTGCATTTCCTACAAGATTGCCTGTTACACCTGCAATGCCTAAAGCAAATACTAAACAAATGATGATTTCGATGAAGAATTGGCCGATTAACTTGATGCGTGATTCACCCAATGATAGCAATACGCCCATCTCATAGCGACGATCTTTCAAACTTAACATCACAATCAAAGTTAGTATCACTACACCTGCAACACCGACAAGGATAATAATATTTTTGGCAAATCCTTTGACATTATTCAGTGGTTGAAGCATTTGTTGATACATTTGATCATTGCTTTGAAGGCTAAAAGTATCGGTATCAATTAATTTTTCGGCTTGTTTAATGAAACTATCCATTTTAGCAGGATCTTCTAAGGTAAATGTCGCCTCATCAATCGTTTCACTATCTTCGCCTTTTAAGGTTGCTACCATCGTATAAGAAGTAATCAAGGTATTCGCCGGATTTAAAAAGTTAAACTGCATCCCTAACTCATCTCCGGCATCAGTGGTTTCATAAATACCTTTCACCTTTAATTCAACTTCCTTGTCATCACTGGTTGTCACTTTGAAGGTATCCCCGACAGATAAATCATTTTCCTCAGCCAAAGTTTTTTCAATTAATACAGCGTTACTTCCTTCATCGGCACTAGTAATCGCACTCCCTTTGATTATTTTGGCTTCTCCTTGGGTAAAAGTCGTTAATAAGCTGCTATCTGAGACACCTTGGACGCGAAAATCTCCTTGCGACATGGCTTCTCCTGGCGGCATTTGGCCATTTCCTTGTTTACTTTGACTTGCACCAGAAGTTACCTCGTTGTCTTTGCTTTCACTCGTAGCCTCGTTAGAACCACTTGTTGTTTCACTGGTACTGCTTGTTTCAGCACTACTTTCAATTGCTTCAATACCGCTTGCTGCATCTACTGAAGTACTCGCTGTGTATAGATAAGATTTCACCCCTGATAAGGCCGCAATTTTTTTCGCATCACTTAAATTGATTGGCGTCCGGCTAAAAGTTTTTCGCTGACTTTGCTCAGAAATACTCGAGGTTTGGTCGTTATCTGTTTTATTTTCCTTTGCTTGAAACATCGCCTCACGATTTTGAGTTAGTGTCACAGTGGCTCCGGTACTTTTTTGGGCATTAGTGATTGCTTGATTCGCTGCTTGATAGATACTCAAACCTGCTAAAACAAAAATCATTATGACGGATAGAATCGCAATCATTAAAACACTTTTGCCTTTTTTTGCCCAGAGATATTGATAGGCTCGTTTGATAAAGTTCATCTTGCTTCATTCCTTTCGTTTTTTTCAAGATAACGTCAATAACTTAAAGCTAGCTTAAAAATTTTAAGGTTCGATTATGGAAAGTCTGATATTCTTTCGTTACAATAATGAGGAGAGTAGGTGGATGCGATGATTAAATTATTAGTCATAGAAGATGAAAAAGTTTTAGCTGAAAATATTAAAGAAATTATTGCTGATTTAGGGGAAGTGACGCTGTGTTTTGATGGTGAAGAAGGCTTGTATGAAGCGCAAAGTAAGATATATGATTTGATTTTGCTTGATTTGATGCTACCGAAGATGAGTGGTTATCAAGTGCTCGCTCAATTACGCCAAGAAAATATTCAAACACCTGTCTTAATCTTAACTGCCAAAGATAGCCTAGAAGATAAAATTACTGGTTTTCAAAAAGGGGCTGATGATTATTTAACCAAACCCTTTTATCGTGAAGAACTGTTACTAAGAGTCAAAGCCCTATTAAGACGATCTTTAGGCTTACACGAAGAAAATACCCTACAATACGGAAATGTCATTTGTGATTTAAGCAAAAAAGAAGTTCGTGCACACGAGATTGTCCTACCTATTCAAGGCAAGGAATTTGAGTTACTCGTCTATTTGATTCAAAACCAAGGAATGATTTTAACCAAAGAGCAAATTTTTGACCGCATTTGGGGCTTTGATTCAGAAACGACAATTACCGTAGTCGAAGTGTATATGAGTCATTTGCGCAAACATCTAAAACAGACTGATATGGCAGAAAATATCCAGACCTTGCGCAATGTTGGGTATTTACTAGCCCAAAGAAAGGATTGAGCGAATGAAAGAAGAGATGACTAGCAAGCAACAACGGCGACTTTTCTTCTTTAATATTCTTGCTTTTGGAGGCATTTTCTTACTCTTAGGCTTGATTATTTTACAATTAATGCATAGTCTTGCTTATCAACAAACCGACAAAATGCTTAGACAAGTCATGAATCAACCAACTTTGGTACAGCTTGAAATTGCCCGTTTTGAACAAGAGGATTTATTCAATAGTCAGGGAGAAAGTCTAGAAAAACAACCACCTGATAAAGATTTCAAAGGCTTCAACCGTTTTAATACCCAGATGATTCTATGGTCGAAATCAGGCGAAATCTTGAATAAATCTTTACTCGGTGGTCGTTTGAATGAATTAAATGAACTGACACTCGACAAAAAAAAGCTCGGTAAAGTGAAAGAACTCAGTCTGAATAATGGTCAACTATCCTTTCACTCCATTACCTATAAGTATGAAAGCAAAAACTCTGCAGTGGCTTATGTACAAATTTTAGCCAATACCAACCAAGTCAGCGATTCCATGGGGACTTTTCAGATGATTTTAGTCATTTGTATGCTTGTTTTTTGGTTGCTATCGATTATCGTCAGTTTTTATCTCGCCAAAGCCAATATGCAACCTATTTTGAAGTCTTGGCATAAGCAACAAGAATTTGTCGAAAATGCCTCTCATGAATTGCGCACTCCACTGACAATTATTCAAAATAGTTTACAAAAACTCTTTACACAACCAAACCATACCATTATGGAAGAATCAGAGACCATCGCTCAAGCATTAAACGAAACCAGAAGACTAAATGGTTTAACTGCTGACTTATTGACCATTGCAAGAAGTGACTCTAATCAACTAATATTGGAAAAATCTACTTTTCATATTGATACTTTTCTTGCCCCAATTGTCGAACCTTTTATCGAAATGGCAGAAATTGAAGAGAAAACTTTTACCTTTGAGAATCTCACTTCTGATACAATTCATGCAGATCACAAGCGACTGCACCAATTAGTTGTCATCTTGTTAGATAATGCTCTGAAATATACGGATACTAAAGATTCAATCACAGTGCTCTCAAAAAGCAATGGGCAATTTTGGCAATTAGAAGTAAAAAATACAGGACCTTCAATTAATGAGGAACATAAAGCGCATCTTTTTGAACGTTTCTACCGCGAAGATGCTTCACGTAATCAAGCAACTGGCGGCTATGGTTTGGGGCTAACCATCGCTTGGCAAATCATTCATGAGCATCAGGGAAAAATTGAAGTGTTGGATGTTCTCCCACGGGGCGTGAATTTCCGTGTTACTTTGCCGTTGAAGCCAAAATCATGAGGTAAACACACGAATTTCTTCAAGGCTTTCCAAGCTGCTTCACATCCTTTATACAAAAACGAGGCTGTTTTTGGCAGCCTCGCTTTTGTGTTATGGGAAAGGATAGTATATATAAAAATTGAAACAGCGGATTTAAGTATCGAGTTTTTCCACCCAATACAAGTACATTTTACACCTATCAACCAAAAAATGCTACTGATTTAAATGGATGAATAAAAATATTACTTTTCTTTTAATAAAGCGTAGAATTGAAAAAAAGATTTATTGTTTTTCCTAAAATAATTAAGAAAAACAGAAATCCTTATACGCCTCCTCACACATTAAAGATAACATTATCAAAACCGCTTGTCAAGTTGTAAAAAAACAATCTCTTCTCATAGTAACCCATATCATTCTCAACTATATATCATAATATTATTTATTTTAGCTATATTTAAGGAATTAAAACAGTTTACTAATTATAACTAATCTAATTTTTATAAAAATAATATTTTTTCACACATTATCAAGACATAAATATTATAACTTTATATTTTCTGCAAATTTTCAAGCATATCTATTTACAACAGGTAATTACTAGTGTTATAATGCAAAACGATAATAAAACAGATATACAATCTGTTACATCATATAAAATGTTGATTTATTGAGTTTTTAAAGAAAATGATACAGAAAGAAGTGTTACAGTTGAGCAAAAAAGAAAAACACGGTGCCGATATTATCGTGGATAGCTTGATTAATCATGAAGTGGATTATGTTTTTGGGATTCCTGGAGCAAAAATTGACCGCGTGTTTGATACTTTAGAAGATAAAGGACCAGAATTAATCGTTACACGTCACGAACAAAATGCTGCTTTTATGGCACAAGCAATCGGACGTTTAACTGGTAAACCTGGTGTCGTTATTGCAACCAGTGGTCCAGGTGCAAGTAACTTAGCCACTGGTTTAGTTACCGCCACTGCAGAAGGTGATCCAGTCCTTGCCATCGCTGGACAAGTAAAACGTAGCGATTTATTAAAATTAACGCACCAAAGTATGGACAACGCTGCTTTATTCAAACCAATTACCAAATATAGCGCTGAAATTCAAGATCCTGAAACCATTTCAGAAATCATTGCCAATGCTTATCGTATGGCTCGCTCAGGACAAAAAGGAGCAAGTTTCATCAGTATTCCTCAAGACGTTGTCGATAGTAAAGTTTCTGGAGATAGCATCCGTCCATTAAGTAAGCCACGTCTAGGTTCTGCCTCTAAAGAAGATATTGCTTACCTAGTGAAACGCATTAAAGAAGCGAAATTACCAGTACTTTTAGTCGGGATGCGTGGTTCAAGTGAAGCTGAAACGATGGCAATTCGTAAATTAGTTGCCCATGCGAAATTACCAGTTGTCGAAACTTTCCAAGCTGCTGGTGTGATTTCTCGTAAATTAGAAGATTCATTCTTCGGTCGTGTGGGGCTATTCCGTAACCAACCTGGTGACATGCTTCTAAAACGCAGTGACTTAGTAATTGCGGTAGGTTATGATCCAATCGAATATGAAGCACGTAACTGGAACGCTGAAAAAGATGCGAAAATTATCGTTATTGATAAAATTCCTGCTGAAATCGATCCATATATGCAACCTGAACGCGAATTAATTGGTAGCATTGCGGACACTTTATACTTATTAAGTGAAGCAATTGCCGATTATGAATTACCAGCTGACTCACTAGAATATCTAGATGGTTTACAACAAAAATTAAAAGAACGTGATATGGTCCCTTCTGAAACACATCCAGAATTACTACATCCACTTGAAGTAATCGATACTTTACAAGATTTTGTCGATGATTCAATGACTGTAACGGTTGATGTAGGTAGTCACTATATTTGGATGGCTCGTCACTTCAGAAGTTATGAACCACGTAAATTATTATTCAGTAACGGGATGCAAACTTTAGGGGTCGCTCTTCCTTGGGCAATCTCAGCAGCATTAGTTCGTCCTAACACACAAATCGTCTCTGTATCAGGTGATGGTGGTTTCCTATTCTCTGCACAAGACTTAGAAACTGCTGTCCGCAAAAACTTAAATATTATTCATATTATTTGGAATGATGGCCGCTATAACATGGTTGAATTCCAAGAAGAAATGAAATACAATCGTTCTTCAGGTGTTGACTTTGGCCCAGTTGATTTCGTGAAATACGCTGAAGCATTCGGTGCTAAAGGTATTCGCGTACACGATGCTCAAAGTTTTGCACAAGCTTTACAAGAAGGCTTAAAAACAGATGGCCCAGTCATTATCGATGTTCCTGTAGACTACTCTGACAACAAGATGTTAGGTGAAAAGATGTTACCTGACCAATTCTATTAAGAAGGTGAAAATTATGTCAGAAAACACATTATATCAATTTGGTACTTTAAGTTCTTTACTTGCCGGTGCGATGGATGGCGGCAAAACAATCAACGACTTATTAAAACATGGTGATTTCGGTATCGGAACTTTAGATGGTTCTGATGGTGAATTAATGGTGATTAATGGTCAAGCTTTTCATGCCCGTCAAACTGGTGATGTCGTGAAATTATCAGGTAATGAGACAGTCCCTTATGCAGCAGTGGCTTATTTTGAACCTGAATATGAATTCCCATTGATTCAAAATGAAAATAGCGAAACAATCGGTAAATTAATTTACGATCATCTAAAAAGCGTGAATTTATTCCATGCCATCCAAATTAAAGGAACCTTCAAACACATGCATGTCCGTGTCGTTCCTAAACAACAAAAACCTTATCGCCCATTCTCTGCCGTGGTACAGCCTGAATTCGAAGCGGATAATATTAGCGGAACAATTGTTGGATTCTATACACCAGAATTATTCCACGGTGTTTCCGTAAGTGGCTATCACCTACACTTCTTATCAGATGATGGTCAATTTGGCGGTCATATCATGGACTATGAACTAGCAGAAGGGATTATCACCATGCAAGCTTTAACAGAGTTTACGCAAGGCTTTCCCTCTACTCAAAACTTTCTAGAAACAGAATTTGATGTTCATGAGTTAATCAAAGAAATCGAAGTATCTGAATAATAAACAAACAACAAGGCCCTTACTGATAACAATTTTTTCAGTAAGAGCCTTGTTTATTAATCATTAATGCGGATAAGTAAGCCAAATCGCATGGAAGGATTGACTAAATAGTAGCGTTTAACATCGTGATGCTCAAATTTATAGCAAGTGGTTTGCTTATCTGCTTTTAACTGGTTGTAAAGGAAATGAAATACCTTTTCATCAAAATTCGTATTCTCTTCCAATTGTTGATTCTCTACTTTTTCAAAAATACTAAGCGCTTCTATTCCAGACAATTCTTCACTAGCAATTTGATGTTTAGAATCTTGAATGCTGAAATTACCTTTTCCCTTTGTCGATAATTGCCAAATCTGAATATTCTCTCCATGTGGCATGCCTCTTTCACGGAACATACGCGCGGTCAGCAAATCTTTTTGCTCCATATCATTTACTATTTCTTGGCGTACTGACTCTTGCTCTTTCATATCGACATAATCTCTACCAAATTGAAAGAGTAAAATAGCAAATTCGAAAATCGCTATGCCGGCTAAGACTATTATGACTAAGTGTAAGTGCTTTTTCATCCTCATTCTCACTTTCTAAATTGCTATCACTTCATGAAAACGATAACACAGCATTTTCCTTTCAACAATATTTTGCAGAGCCTAGCCAATTATCTTAACATTTTCTTATCAAACTTCAAACGAATAACGATCCTATTGACAGCGCTTTTATATGGTGTATCATTTACTTGAGGTGATTGCTATGGAACAAACACTTTTACAACATTATGCGCAAATGATTGATCACACCAATCTTCATGCAGATGCCACTAGTGCTGATATGCAAAAACTTTGCCAAGAAGCGTGTGAGTATCATTTTAAGATGGTAGCGATTAACCAAGTCCAAAGTGCAACTTGTGCTAAATTTTTAAAAGATAGCGATGTGCATGTCGGTGCGGCGATTGCTTTTCCACTCGGTCAAACCAGTATTGCCAGTAAAGTTTTTGAAACGAAGGATGCAATAAAAAACGGGGCGGATGAAATCGATTATGTCATTAATCTCACCAAAGCCAAGGAACACGACTATGCTTATCTTAAAGATGAAATGCAACAAATCGTCACGTGTTGTAAAGAGGCTGGGGTTATCAGTAAGGTTATTTTTGAAAATTGCTACCTCACCGATGAAGAAAAAATCGCGCTATGTCAGATTGCTAAAGAAGTACAGCCTGATTTCATTAAGACTTCCACCGGCTTTGGAACTGGCGGTGCAACAGTAGAAGATGTTGCATTAATGGTGGCACACGTTGGCGATAAAGTCCAAGTCAAAGCAGCTGGTGGTATTCGAGATGCTGAAAGTTTCTTAGCTATGATTCAAGCAGGAGCTCAGCGAATCGGGACTAGTTCAGGCATTGCGATTATGGACGAACTGAAAATAAAATAAAAAGAAAAGCTAGTCAATCTCGGCTAGCTTTTCTTTTTGTGTTACAATGAAGTTAACAAATTATTCGAGGTGAGTGTTATGTATTGGATCATTGGTTTAATCGTATTTCTACTTCTTTTACCGCAAATTGTGGCAACCTATCAAGAACAAATCTTTTATCGACTCAATCAAGAACGTTTAGCCAAAACAAAATCAGTCAATGTGCGTCAAGAAATCGAAAATGAAGATGGCTCTATAGATGTGCAACTTTTGGCTTTAGATGGGCTATTATTGCACGCAAAAGTCTATCCACGCGAAAATCCTAAAGGTATCGTTCAGCTTATCCACGGTGTATTAGAGCACAAAGGCCGCTATGATGATTTTTGTCGCTATTTAAATGCCCAAGGTTATATCGTTGTGATTAGTGATACACGTGGTCATGGCCATTCTACCAATCAAAAATATCCACACGTCATGATGCAAACCGTTGATGAACTGATTTTTGACCAAGTGTTGGTTACCCGTTTTATTAAAGAACGCTATCCTAACCTCCCATTAAGTTTATTTGGTCATTCGTTAGGCTCCATGATTGCGAGAATCTATCTGCAAAATTATGATGACGAAATCGAGCACTTAATTTTAACAGGTACGGTCACGCCTTATCCACTTGCTCCTGTGGGGGTCTTTTTAGCTCGTATTGTGGTCTTCTATTTTGGAAAATCAGGTCATAGCGCACTTTTAAACGCCTTAAACCCTGGAAAAAACGATACGCTGGATTGGATTAGCTATAATTTGGATAATCTCGACCGCATCGCCAAAGACCCGCTCTGCCAAGTGCGCTTGACCAACAGTGGCATGCTGACCATGTTTACGATTAATGCACGACTCAAAGAAATCGCCAAATTCCAATGTAAAAATCCTGATTTGAAGATTTTGAGTGCGACTGGTGTGGATGATACCTTGATTACCGGTGGCGAAAAAGGACTTGCTGAAAGCTTAGATACCTTGAAAAAAATCGGCTATCACAATATCACCAATCTCGTCTATCCAGAAATGAAGCATGAAGTTATCCAAGAAAAAAATCGCCTACAAGTCTATCAAGACATCGTAGCCTTTATCGAAAATAACTTAAAAACTGAGGTGAAATCGTGAAAATCCTAATTCCATCTGCAAAAGAATTGAATCTAGCCATTAAAGACCAATCCTTTCAAGTGCTTAGTCCAAAAACGAAGGAGATTGTCGTTGCTTTTTCTGAACTATCATTAGCGGAAATACAAAAAGCTTACAAAATTAAAGAAGACATGGCTGCCAAAGTCCAAGCGCAATGGCAAGCACTCCAAAAGCAAAACGCGCAAACTTATCCAGCTTACTTATTACTAGATGGCTTGATGTACCGCCAGTTTAATAAAGAAAGTTATACTCAAGAAGAAAGTCAGTATATCCATGATTTTCTGGCTATCACCTCTGCTTTATATGGGGTCATTCCGGCTGATACCCCGATTGCTCCTTATCGCCTAGACTTTCAAACCAAAGGCAAAATTCAAGGACAATCCCTGCGAAAATTTTGGCAGTCTTCTTTTGATCAAGCTGTTAAAAATGAGGAAATCATTCTTTCGCTGCTCTCTAGTGAATTTGAAGAAGTATTTAGCAAAGACTTGCAGCAAAACTTCTATCAATGTGTCTTTATGGAGGAAAAAGAAGGCCAACGCAAAATCCACTCTACCATTTCTAAAAAAGCCCGTGGGAAAATGGTCAAAGAACTCATCTCTCATCAAATTCAAAGCATTGATGAGGTTCGCAAATTAACTTTTGACGGTTTCAGCTTACAAAAAGATGAATCCACTGACAAACGCTTGGTCTTTGTAAAAAAAGTGTAGGAGCTGACCGACCCATCTCATATCCTTTATCTACGGCGTTCAGCAGCTAGACATTGTGAAATTCATGTCTGAGCGAGCTGCTTTGCGACCTATTTGTAATCTGTGTTCGGCGGGTAGCTACTTCGGCGTATAAGCCAGCCCGTCTGGGAAAGTCTTTACTTCTCGGACTTTCCCGACGTTCTGGACAAACTTATCCGCTCGTAGCTAATCGACCCGCCTCACATCCTTGAAACAAAAAAACGTTGGTGTTTAAGTTTTTGTTCTTAAACACCAACGTTTTTACTATTTTACCATAATGTGTATGGATCTTCTTCTTTTGCAAATTTGCCTGTGTAATCATCATCTAAAAGTTTTTGGTTTTCATGTAATTGTGAATAACCAGCTAAACCTTTACGATATAGGATTTGCATAGCGACACCTAATAAGATGATAAAGACAATAGCTAAAATGACTAAAATCAACATTGAGTTACGGTATAATTCATCACCAAGACCTGTTGAAATTGCTTGACGTAAGCTGTAAATTGAGTAAGTCATTGGCATGAATGGATTTAATACATTATAGAATTTGCTAATCAATGGCATTGGGAATACCCCACCTGATGAACCTAATTGCATAACTAGGAGCAACACGGCAATGAAACGTCCAGGATTATCAAAGCTCATCGCTAAGAACATAATCATAAACATGAATAACCAAGCAGTTACTAGAAGTGTCATGTAGAAGTTCATTGGTTGCGCAACTTCTAAACCAATCATTCTCATCACTGTACCAATGATTAAAGCCATCATTGAAGAAGTGATAAATCCGACAGTTAGTTTGCTCATAAACCATTGAGTGGCATTGCTATTTTTGCGGTCGGCAATTTTACGGATTGGATAAACAAAGTTAAATACTAGACAGCCGACAAATAATGATACGCTCATGAAGTATGGCGCTAATGCATGTCCATAGTTTGGCACATCACTGTATTTTTCTTGTTCCGTCTTAGTAGGAGCAGCAATCATTTTCGCAGTATTGTTTGTTAATTTCACATCTGTTAATTTATCAGAAGCTTCACCTAATTTATCTGCTAATTCTTTGTTGCCATCTTTAACTTGTGTAGAACCATCAGCAAGTTTATTCACACCATCTGCTAATGCTGGGATTTGGCCATTTAAGGTATTTAATCCATCACTTAATTGGCTTGCCCCACTATTTAATTTTGCAGAGTTAGCTGTTAATTTCTTCATGCCAGCGTTTAATTGCTTGCTACCATCAGCTAATTGATTGGCACCACTAGCTAAAGCAGGTAGTTGACCTTGCATTAAACCTAAACCAGCAGCAAGTTGACCAGAACCAGAACCTAATTCAGCAGATTTGGCATTCAACAGATTTAGACCGCCATTTAATTGACTACCACCAGCAACTAATCGTTTCACACCATCTGTTAAAGTTGGTAATTGGTTTTGCATTTCTTTCATGCCACCAACGATTTGATTGGCACCGCCAGTTAATTCACTAGATTTATCATTCAATGTAGCAAGACCTGAATCTAGAGCTTTACTACCATCAACTAATTGACTAACCCCACCATTTAATGTAGGCAATTGAGATTGAACTTGTGCTAAACCACCAGCAATTTTTGCTGCTCCAGGAACAGCTTCTTTTTTCACTGTTAAAGTGCCGTTAATTAATTCATTCAATCCTGCAGTTGCTTGATCTGTATTTGCAGCTAATTGAGAAGTTGCTGTACTTAATTCGCCAATTTTTGATGTATCAACACTTGGTAAATTATTCATTAACTGACCAACTTGTGTTAATGTTGCACCAACATTTTGTAAACTATTACCAGCTGCCGTAACTTGTGCACCAATTTGTTGATTATTGGCACCGACTTGTTGTCCGATAAGTTGTGCTAATTGTTGAGCAGGAACAGTCACATTGCCATTTGCATCTGTTGGTAATTGACTGACAACATTAGAAGCAACTTGCGCTGGACTCGTTTGTAAGGTTTGACCAGCCGTTGCAAGACTTGCTCCAGCACTTTGTAAGTCAGCTTGAACGGTTGCAAATTGTCCTTTTAGTTGACCTAATTGATCTAAAGGTAAATTATTTAAAGTTGGTAATACAGCATTAATGGTATTGATGTATTGTTGAACACCGTTTACATAGCTTCTTAATTGTGTTGCTTGTTCTTCACCAAATTGGCTTGTACCAGCTTGTAATTGATCAGCTAATTGCTTAGAACCTTCTGCTAATTGATTAATGCCATTAGCTAAAGCAGGTAATTGACCTTGCATCGTTTGTAATCCAGCTGCTAATTGACTACTTCCATCACCAGCTTGAGCAACGCCTGCTGTATAAGCATTTAAGCCATCGACAAATTGATTACCGCCACCAACTAACTTGTTGACGCCATCGACTAAACCTGGAACTTTGTAGCTTAATACTTTCAAACCATCGACTAATTGGTTGCTACCAAGATAAGCTTGTTTAACACCAGCTGTATATTGGTTTACGCCAGTATTTAATGCTTTACCACCATCAGCTAATTGGTTCACGCCACCCACTAAAGTAGGCACTTTACCATTTAACTGTTGTAAGCCCGCTGCTAGTTGGTCGCTTCCTTTGGCGGCTTGACCAGCACCGTCTGTGTATTGTTTTACACCGTCTGCTAATTGTTTGCCACCATCATCTAATTGTTTCACACCGCTAGATAATTCAGGGACTTTACCTTGAACCGTTGCGATACCATCAGCGACTTGTTTTGAACCATCTGCTAATTTCGTTGCACCATCCGCAGCTTGATCCATGCCATCGCCAACTGTTTTCACCATTTTGATAATCACATCAGCATATGATTTGGTGACTGACTCGCTGACTTGCGCTTTTAATTGCGTCATAGCATTTTCACTGATAACTTCCCCTAAAAAGTTCAACCCACCATTTGTTTCGTAGGTTAAATCCATTTTTTCAGGATCGGTATCTAATACAGAAGCCGCATTTTCAGAGAAGTTTTTCGGAATTTTAACGATCATATAATATTTACGATCTTTAAGTCCATCTTGCGCCTTTTTAGCTGAAACAAAATGCCAATCTAAATCGTCATTTGATTTCAACTCTTTTACCAATCTGTCACCAACATCGACTTTATTACCTTCTAATGTAGTTGGTTGGTCTAAATTCACCACCGCAACTGGTAAATGATTAATTCTGCCGTATGGATCCCAAATTGATTTTAGGAAAATACTTGCATAAAGAATAGGTAAACACATCGCTACGATAACAGTAACGAATAGTAATTTGTTTGCCCAGATTTTCTGGAATTCTTTTTTAATCACTGTTTTCCACCACTTTCATATTTAATTGTCAAAGAATCAAAAAATTGAGAATTACTTCAATCATCGAGAAACTTCACCCTTTAGAAATCTTTTTCCGAAAGTTTTCATAAAATTGGGTAAAAGAATCCCACGAAAGCTATTTTACTCATCTTTGAACCCTTTGCAAGCGGCTTTACGACAAAACCAAAAAAGTGTATGGATTGCACATAAATATCAAACAAAATACTTTACAAAATGGTTTTCAGATAAACTTTAAAATAACTAAAGTACTGTTTTTTAGCACAAAAAAGTACAGACTGCTTAAGGCTTGTCTGTACTTTCATTGTTTTAATAGGCAATGTGATAAGTGGTTTCAGAATGGAAAGTCTCTTCTGGGCGTAATAGAATCGAACCATATTGGCTGAACTTTTCTGCACCCGGGATTCCTTGAGGTTCAATTGCAATCGAACCGCGTGCAACCATCGTACCATTCTTCATTGGTGTCCCTTCTTCATGGGTACCTGTGATATAAAGAATAATCGCATCGGAATCAGTTTTGATTTGCATACTTACTGCTTGATCAGGACTGGTAATTGTCAAGTCATAGTCGTTTTCATGATGAAGGACAAATGGATCATCAAGCGTGGTTTCGCCGATTTCTTTTAAAGTTCTAAAATCAAATTTTGTCCCTGCCACTTGGGTAAATTCGCCTGTTGTTGTGACATCTGGATTGGTCGTTGCTTTCTTCTCAGCGCCAACTTGTAATAAATGACTGTTGACGGGATTTCCTTCACTACCAGTTAAATTATAATAGCCATGGCAAGTTGGATTATATAAAGTGGCTTTATCGGTTTTCGCTTCATAAGTCATCTTTAAATTGTCCTCTTCATCTAAAGTATAAATCACTTTAGCTTGGACTTCTCCAGGAAAGCCATCTGCGCCATCAGGATGCGTAAAGCTATAAATAACCCCTACTTTACCTTCTTGCTCAAAGGTTTCAGCAAACCAATCTTTGGTATCAAAACCATTGGAACCTGAGTGTAAAGTATGCGCATTATTATTCGTTTCAGTGGTATAAGTTTGACCATCAATGGTGAACTGACTATCGGTAATTCGTCCAGCGACAGGTCCAATCGTTGCCCCAAAGTAGCGCAATTCTTTTTGTAAAGCCAAATCTTTAGGAGCGGCCACAATATCACGTAGCTCTTCTTTTAATGGCACTTGAATAGCTAAAAGGCGTGCACCAAATGGACTAGTTAAGACTCTTAATCCTTTAGAATTTGTTAGTTCATAGACTGTTTCATAATTTTTATCATGGATTTGTTTCACTGTTAACATGATTTCACCTACTCTAATTATTAGATACATTCTTTATTTTAAACCAATTCATGTAAGCGTCAACAAGATTTACGAATTTTTGGTTATATTGTTCAAAATCTTGAGACGTATTTGTATTAAATGACAAAACGCCTAACTCACAACTCATCGTAAGCTAGGCGTTTATTCTCTCATTATTTTGTTTCAGCTTTTAAGCGTTCAACGTCACGAGCAATCATTAATTCTTCATCTGTTGGAATCACTAATACTTTCACTTTAGAATCAGGTGTTGAAATGACTAGTTCTTCGCCACGTTTTTTGTTTTGTTCTGGGTCGATTTCGCAACCAAACCAGCTCATACCTTTCATAATTTCGCTACGAACATGAGCATCATTTTCCCCAATACCAGCAGTGAAGATAATGGCATCTACGCCGTTCATTACTGCAACGTATGAAGCAATATATTTACGGACACGATCCACAAACACTTGGTAAGTTAAGTCGATTTGAGGTTTGCCTAGATTTGCTTCGATATCACGCATATCACTAGAAATACCGCTCAAACCAAGTAAACCAGATTTTTTATTTAAGATCGTCAACATTTCGTCAATGTCGATGTCTAATTTTTTCATCAAATAAGGTAATACAGCAGGGTCAATATCACCAGAACGTGTACCCATTGTTACCCCAGCTAATGGTGTGAATCCCATAGAAGTATCCACTGAACGGCCACCATCAACCGCTGTAATTGAAGCACCATTTCCTAAATGACAAGTGATTAGTTTTAATTCTTCAATTGGTTTGCCTAGTACTTCAGCCGCACGGTGCGCAACATAGCGATGACTTGTACCATGTGCACCATATTTACGGACTTTATATTTATCATAGTATTCCATTGGTAAGCTGTATAGATAAGCAAATTCAGGCATATTGGCATGGAAAGCAGTGTCAAATACCGCTACATTAATCACGCCTGGTAACAATTTACGGAAGGCACGAATCCCCATGACGTGAGCTGGATTATGTAATGGCGCGAAGGCAGCACATTCTTCAATTTTTTCCACAACTTCATCATCAATGACTACTGATTCACTGTAGTATTCACCACCATGCACGATACGGTGACCAACTCCTGTGATTTCGTCATAGCTTGCTAAAATGCCTAGTTCAATTAATTGATCCATTAACATTTGGACAGCAATTTCATGATTTTCAATGTCTTGCACTAATTCAAATTTTTCATCTTCACCATATTTAATAGTAAAGATTGAATTAGGTAAACCAATACGTTCCACCAAACCTTTTGCAACAACTTTTTCTTCCGGCATTAAATATAGTTGCCATTTTAAACTTGAACTTCCCGCGTTAATTGAAATAGTTTTTGACATAATATCGACCTCTAATCTTTTGTAAATTACCTAATTTAAATAAGTTTCTTTCCATTGTGCGAACTCTTTGAAGAATTCAGCAATTTTTTCCGGTTGTTTTAAGGTTTGTAAGCGAGCTAATAAGACTTCACTTACTTGCTTTGCTCCTTGTCCACGGTTTTGCAGCAAGATGATGCTCTTTTTCGAATGTTCGTTACGGAATAAATCATCCGGTAATTGAATGATTCCTTGTAAATAAACTTTTTCTTGAAGCAACTTTTTGAATTCGTCGCTTTGTGGACTTTCTAAAAATTGACTTGGCATTAGGAAAATACCAAAGCCAGCTTCTTTGACATACTTCATCGCTTGTTCAATGAGCAAGTGGTGGGCATAGGTATGTTCATTTTCCGCGTGAACGATAAAATCTTTGGCCTTTTCATCAATTGGGTAATAGCCGACTGGTAAATCACCAACGGCCACATCCACTGGTTCAATTAGTAAGTCCTGTAAGCCATCTTGATGGAATAAAGTAACCTCACTTTCGAACCATTGACTATTGGCGGCTGCTACTGCTAAAAGTGTCTCATCATTATCCACACCAATCGCGGTTGTATGATATTTGGCTAAGGCTAGATTATTGACAATGGTGAACAAAAGATTGCCCATCCCTGTCGTTAAATCCAACATGCGTAAATTTGCTTTTTGATCCATATAGAGTTGCTCAATCAAATAAACAAATAAAAAGCCAATGCCATCGGGGGTCAATTGATGATTTGCTTGTAGTTTTTCCGTCTGTGCCCCTTTTAACAGCAACAATTGACTGATTTTACGTTTTTCTTCGGCGGTAAATTCATCCGCTTTTAATTGTTCGTATAAAGGAGTGAGTTGATCAATGCTTTCTTGATTAGGGACTCCTTCAATAACACGAATGGTATATTGATCATTGATATTTTCAACATGCTCAATATAAGCATCTAAAAATGAACATTCTAACGCTTGCTGCAAGATTTGAATAGCTTGCAAATGCGTGTAAAAACGTTCTTCAATTTTTTCTGGAAACATTTTTTCAACTCCATTATATAATTTATAACAACTTTACCGTCTGTTTAATTTTATCTCAATTTGTGATATTTTTCAATCGCTTTCTTTGATATCATTTGTTGAAATAATTTCTGAAAACGTTGAAAAATCAACAAAAATGCTTGGAAACATTCTTTTCATTTCCAAGCATCTTTGTTTTGTCATCTGTATTAATTTGTAAATTATATAACTAAGCTACTCTATCAAGGATTTGTTTTGTCACTGGTTATCGTCGTTGTTTCATCTGAAGAAGATACCGAAACATTCAGTGAATCTCTTATTTTCATAGAATCGGACTTTAAATAAATCCAAAGTATCATTTCATCAGTTGTTTTTTGATAGTGAATTTGTCCAATATTGTAGTTCACCACGCCTTCTTTGTCATATTTTGTTGGATTTTTTTGATAATCAGCTAACAATAATTGTTTCATCATTTGGCGTTGGAAATAGTGTTTGACCTCGCGATTGGCCAACTGCTGATGATGAAAGCTACTTGTCAGCATCATTAAAATCACACTCAACATAAAAATGAAACTCAGGACAATCATCAAGATGCCGGCCCTAGGTGGTTTTAGGCGGTAGTAAAAGTGTCGCATGCTTCTCGTTCCCTTCTTGAAAGTAAACATCGATTTGAATAAACTGATTGTTTTCTTGAAAATGGATTGATTTTACTTGTTTTAAGATGGGCTGATTGCCACTATTAATCGAAAGCATAAAGTTATTGGTCGCACTTAGCTTTAAGATTGCCTTAGGATAATAGCCATTTTCCGCTACTTTACTTTCAAGGACGACTTTTTCCGGATCGATTTTGATCCATTGAAAATCTTTTAGTTGATGTTCTAGTTGAATCATGGAAAGTTGAAAGTCTTGGGTTTGCTGAAAGTGTAAGTAGTTATCAATTTTTCGCATCCCAAAAAGTAACTGATTCATCCCTAAAAGCGTCAGGCCAATCAAAAATAGCGCCCACAAACATTCAAAAAGGGTAAAGGCTCGTTGTTTATTCAATAGTTATCACCTGAGTTTTCCCTTGATCCTCATACTGAAAATCCGCTTTTTGATATTGCTGATGATAGACTTGCACATACAACTGCTCATAAGCTGCGCGCATATTTTCTAGATATTGTTCTTCTCTTTTTAATTCTTGAATATAAGAGACCGCACTGCTCCAAAGCAATAAAGCACAACTCGCAAATAAAAAGAGACTAAATAAACTTTCCATAAAGATATAAGCTGGCTGATTAAAGCGGGATAATTTTCTTTTCATAGCGACCACTTCCAAAATAAAATGAATAAATCACCTTGCACCGCGCATGCTCATCGGCAAATACGACTTTGCTAGCTGGGGCATAATTACCGGTCTTACTACTAAAACGTAGATAGCGAGCAGAGGAAATACAGTGAATGCCCTCTGGATAGTGAAACACAATAGCGGAAAACTTTGGATGCTCCATGCGAATCCCACTCGCATTGATAATCATTTCTGAAGGCGCATCGGTGGTAATGGCCCGGGCAATGGTTAGGTAAAAGCTAGATTCAAATTGACGAAAAAAACGCGCGCGCTCAAGTTGTTGTTGCATCTTTTGGTAACCATGCACACTTAAACTTGCTAATGAAGTCAAAAGCCACAATACCAATAGACACTCTATCAAAGTAAAAGACATTATTTTGCGCTTAGTTTGCTGGGGTTGGCGTATATTCATCTTTCACTTCATCTTTATGCTTTTGATAGATTTTTGCACGATCTTCACCGACTAATTCGACAATTTTAGCGTCATTTGGTTCTTCGCCCTTTTCTGCCTTATATAATTCAATTTCCTGTTTAACAACCTTAGCAATAGCAATATCTGATTTTTTCTGCGCATCATTGCCTTTTTTAGTTAAATTCGGCACAAAAATCATCATTAACATGCCAATAATAAAAAGGACAATAATCATCTCAATTAAAGTAAAAGCTTTGAATTTTTTTCTTTTCATTCTCTTTTCCTCCATTAACTAAATTGGCCGATTTGACTGTAAACCGGCATTAAAATTGATAAATACATTCCTAGCACTAAAACCGCAACAAAAAAGAAGACAACGGGTTGAATCCACTGCATCCCTTGCTGTAATTTTTGTTGGAAGGTTTCTAAACTCAAGCGACTATAAATCGTTAATTCTTTGCCTAAATCACCGGTCATCTCCCCTTGAAACAAAATTTGGGTAAACTCTGGTGTAAAAAACACTTCATCGGCTAAGGCTTGTTGTAAAGTGAGTCCAACTGAAAGCTTCTTAGCGACATCGCGTGATAATTCATGCATAAAGGAGTGCTGTTCCAACTGTTGCATACATAAGATGATTTGCCTAAGTTCTAAGCCTTGTTGCAATAATAGTCCCCACTCAGAAGCAAAAAAACTCGTATAATATAGCTGAATCAACGCCTTGATACCCGGAATCCGGCAATAATATTGGACTTTTTGTAATACAGGCAAGCGACGCCATAAACTTTTTTGCAAGATATAACCCAAAACACTTATCCCACACACACCTACTAAAATATTCGGTGCATACCATAACAGGAAAATCATCCCCTGTTTTTTGCTGACCATGCCCGTCTCAATAAACTGAGGTAATAAGATAAAGCGCATCAGCAATAACATTCCTAACAAAAATACCAATAATAATACAGGATAAAATAAGATTTGCTGCATTTTTTGAAGACGTTCTTGGCGTAGTTTTAATTGCTGATAAATACTAGCTAAAGTGAGTGGTAAATTACCATGAATTTGCGCCAATTGAATCTGGGCGATAATCTGTGGACTGAAGTGAAGCGTGCGAAAAATTTCTTCTAATTCAGTGCCTGTACAAAGCATTTTTTCGATTTGGGCTAAATACTGCGGCGATAATTGTTTTCCTCGTTGAATTAATTGAAAACTACTTTGCATCGAAAATCCGCTATTTAAATAAATGGAAAGCAAGTAAACGAGTTGCTTTTGGGCTTTTTTATCTTTTTTGACCTTCATCATAATACCTCTGATACTGCTTAAGACTGTCACTAAAAGGTAAATAAATAGCTGGTTCACTGTAAAATTCATAACCAAAAACCACTTCTGCTTGGCCATTAGGATCATTTAACATCCGCTGATAAATAACCCCCATCAAACAATTATCTAACTCACTTGTTTCACCAATTAAATCAATGAGCCGACTTTTCGTTTCACGGACGCCTTTAGCATGAACAGTCGCAAATACTTTGTGTCCAGTTAAGGCGGCTCGAATCGCTGCTTTGGCGGTACGTTCATCACGAATCTCGCCAATGATTAAAATATCCGGACGATGACGCAAAGATAATTTAATTAATTGATCATAGGTTTGATTAATTTTATCGTTGGTCTGTAACTGCAAAAAGCTCGGTTCCTCAATTTCTACCGGGTCTTCAATCGTAATCACTTGCCCTTTGATTTGTTTGGCAAGCTGATACATTAAAGTCGTTTTACCTGAACCCGTTGGACCACTAAAGAGATATAACCCTGCTGCTTTGGTTCGTTTGACAATCGTTTCAAACTGTTCATAGCTAAAATAATGCAGATGATCGACGGATAAATTGTACAAAAAGCGAATGACCATACTTTCATTGCCACGATAATCCCCCACGGTGGAAAGTCGTAATCTTTGCACCTCATCATGTAATGGATAACTGATAGCTCCTAGTTGGGCGCGGCGATGTTCTCCTACATCCATTTCCCCTAAGTATTTAAAACGCGTAATTAATTGTTGGGCGATTTGAGGACTGACTTCTTTAAATGAAGCAATTTCTTGATTTTTTCTGAATTGAATCACTCCTTTATCCTCGCGTAAGTACAAATACATATCTTGCATCTGCTCTTTAACCCCAAATTCGATCATCTCATCAGAAAAATCTTCAATTAGCATGATTCTCACTTCCTTTCCCTTAACTTGAAAGAATGAATAGAGGCCTCTACTTATTAAATTCGCAAAAAAGTTCAAAATGCGTTTTACAAATAAAAAAAATCCTTAAACATTCGACCAATTTCGGCCAAATGCTTAAGGATAATAATCATTTGCTTAAATTTGTTCTAAGGCTTGCGTTAAATCTTCAATTAAGTCTTCTACATTTTCGATACCCACAGAGATACGAATGGTTTCTGGTTGGATACCTGCTGCTTTCAAGTCTTCTTCATTTAATTGGGAGTGGGTGGTAGAAGCTGGATGGATAATTAATGATTTTGCATCGCCCACATTTGCTAATAATGAGAAGATTTTCGTTGAACCACATAGTTTTTGACTGGCTTCTTTCCCGGCTTTTAGTCCAAATGAAAAGACTGAGCTCGTACCTTTAGGGAAATATTTTTGTGCCAAATCATAATATGGGCTACTCTTTAAGGTTGGATAATGAACCCAAGCAACTTTTGGATGATTTTCTAAAAACTCAGCAATTCGTTGTGCATTTTCGACATGACGTTCCATTCTTAGTGATAACGTTTCGATACCTAGTAGTAAAGTCCAAGCATTAAATGGTGAAATCGCTGCGCCAAAGTCACGTAATAAAATCGTTCTAGCACGGGTGATATAAGCGGCATTTCCGGCTGCTTGCGTCCAAGAAACACCATGGTAACTAGGATCTGGATCGACTAATTTCGCAAATTTGCCATTCGTCCAGTCAAAGTTTCCAGAATCAACGATCGCCCCACCTAAGGAAACGCCATGACCACCAATATATTTAGTAGTGGAGTAAACGGTAATATCTGCGCCATGTTCAAATGGTCTAAATAGATAAGGTGTTGCAAAAGTATTATCCACAATTAATGGAATCCCTGCTTCATGCGCAATTTGACTTAACGCTTCCACATCTAACACATTGATATCTGGATTACCAAGTGATTCGATAAATAAAGCTTTGGTATTTTCTTGAATGGCAGCTTTCACTTCATCAAGATTTTCAGCATTGACAAAAGTAGTAGTAATGCCAAATTCAGGTAAGGTATTGGCAAATAAGTTATAGGTCCCGCCATAAAGGGTACTCGCTGATACGACATGATCGCCACTGCTAGCAATATTTTGAATCGCATAGCTAATCGCACTTGAACCTGATGCTGTGGCTAAAGCGCCCACACCACCTTCTAATAAAGCAAGTCGTTCTTCTAAAATACTAGTCGTTGGGTTGGTAATTCGCGTATAAATATTTCCGCCTTCTTCTAAAGCAAAGCGGGCCGCGGCTTGTTCAGCATTTTCAAATACATAAGAAGTTGTTTGATAAATCGGTACGGCCCGACTTCCTGTTTCTTTATCGACGGTATGTCCTCCGTGTAATTGAATGGTTTCGAAGCGTTGTGTCATGAAAATCCCTCCAAAAAATGTAAATTTACTAAAAATTATTAGAATTTGATTAAATCATAGCACAACGATTCAAAATGTCAACGCAATATCTAGTATCTATAGTTTTTTTCTATCACGACAGGCTTGGATAAATTTCTGTGCCAATTGTTTACTTACGGTTGATTGATACATATGCTCCGGATGCCACTGAACAGCCCAAACGAAAAGATAATCCGGATGATAAACGGCTTCTATTAGGCCATCTGTTGCCTGAGCCATCGCGACTAAATCAGGTGCTAAGTCTTTTATCGCTTGATGATGGCGGCTATTGACACTTAATTCTCCTGTTTGCAATAACTCATATAAAGGCGTATCGGCATAAAGGGTCACTTGATGGATGCCTTGATCATATGGTTTTGGCATACTATGCACCAAATCAGTTGCAAATTGCGTTGGAATATCTTGATACAATGAGCCGCCAAAATACACATTTAAAATTTGTAAGCCGCGGCAAATCCCGAAAATAGGTTTGTCTGTTTTTAAAAATAACTTTATTAGCGAAATCTCCATCTTGTCGCGTATTTCACATAACACTTGGCATTCGGGACGTTTTTCTTCCCCATAAAGTGTGGGATTGACATCATGGCCACCGGTTAAAAGTAAACCATCTAGCTGCTCATATAATTGATTGAGGGTTGCTTCATCCGCAGTCAAAGGTAAAACGACTGGAATCCCGCCTGCTTGCTCAATTAATTTTTGATACTCGGGTAACATCCAAATACTTTCTAACTTTTCATCATATAAAGGAATTAGTCCAATGAAAGGGCGCATTACAATCACATCCTGTAAAATTTTGCCTTCATTCTACTCTATTCTCTTTGCTTTGTCTACGGCTATGGTTAATGAGCAACCATCTCTTGGGCAATTTCATGCGCTGACAGTTGGCTTGGGTAATAAGTCGGCCAGTTTTCTAATTCATTTAGTAAGGCTTCTTGAGACTCGTTACCAAAATATAAGTGGAAATGGCCAGCTTTTTGTGGTGAAATAGCATGATCACTAAATTGTAAATATTTAAAGGCTTTGGTTTGTAAATCTTTAGCCTCAAAAAGATATCTGACGCCCCGATTGCCTGCCTCGTAGTTTAAGACTTTATACCCCACATAGCGATAGTCACTGCTTTGTTTGGTTCCATCATCAAACGTAAAGGTGAAAGTATCTCCTTGAATCTCTATTTGTTTGACATTCGTACGATAACCTTTTTCGTAATAGCTACGATAAGCTTCCTCAGATTTTCCAGGATTTAATTTGGCTTTGTAATGAAACACTTGATCTAATTCACCTTTAGCGACTAATGGATAGACAGACTGCCAGGTACCTTGCCAGTCTTTTAAAGTACGATTTTTGATTTGGTCATCTTCAAAGTAACCATTATAGACTGTTTTTGGTTTAGCCTGTGTATTTTCTTGTTTCATGGATGGTTGCTTACTACCAGCTTTCACCAAAGCTTGCAAGTTTTGGCGCATCACGGTTAGATAGTTTTCGCCTTTTTTAATTTGTGAATTAGTCAGTCCTTCTAATGGATTTAAGACCGCTAACTTCACATTAGCTTCTTTGGCTAAGGTACGAGCAATTTTATCCTGGGCATTTTCTTCAAAAAAGATCGTTTGGACTTCATATTGTTTTACCAGTTTTTTCAGTTCAGCTAATTTGCTTGCACTAGGCTCTTCTTCTGGGTTGATGCCTGCAATGGGAATTTGTTTTAATCCATATTCAACAGCTAAATATTGAAAAGCACTATGCTGGGTCACAAAATGTTTTTGCGGTAATTGACCCAGTTGTTTTTGATATTCTTGATCTAATTGCGTTAATTTAGCTAAATATTTTTGACTATTGGTTGCAAACTTTTTCTGCAGTTTTGGATATTGTTTGCTTAATTCTTTGGTAATGGTTTGTACTTGCTTTTTGGCTAGGCTAGGAGCTAACCAAACATGCGGGTCAAATTCATGATGGTGTCCGTCTGCACCATGATCATGATCATGCTCTTCTTCCTCACCACCAGGTAATAAAACCATATCCTTAGTAGACTGGATAAAATTCACTTTATCATCCGTTAAACTAGACTTTACTTTTCCCACCCAAGTTTCCATATTTGGATCATCATAGACCATTGTTTGGCTTTGTTGTATTTTGGCAATATCTTTGGCAGATGGTTCAAAATCATGTGGTTCCGTTCCTGCTGGAATCAGTAATTCTACATTTGCTTTATCGCCTACAATTTCCTTGGTAAACTCATACACAGGATAAATAGTTGTCATAATGGTTGGTTTTTTACTATTTGATTCAGGTTGTTTTTGACAAGCTGTTAATAAGATGCTCGCACAAGCAACACATAATAATAAAACTTTCTTTTTCATCATATTCCTCATTTCTTTTTATAAATCGTAACTGTTACGTTTTATAAATTAACAAAAATTTTTGGGCCTGTCAATAGCCTGTTTGAAATATTTTTCCTCTTCATTTTATTGGATAAAAAAAGAAGCCTCTTTTTGTAGAGACTTCATCATAGTTATTAAAAGAATAGGCCTAGCAATAAACAAAGCGCATATGCACCATTAAAGACGATTAAATTTTTAATAGAAATACTGAAGGTTTCGCGTTTGATTTGTTTTTTTGAAAAAATTCGTAAGTTATTACGGATTATTGGAAATATCGCCCAAATAAAAAGAATCGTCCAATGATATAGCCCCAAAAATAAACCAATCGTCAACGTAATAAAACATAAATACATTAAAATATTAAATAGGAAAACCCCATTTTGACGACCAATATAATAAGGCAAAGTATAGCGATGATTTTCAATATCTTGGTCTAAATCACATAAATTATTGGCTAACATAATATTAGCAATCGTACAAATCATCGGAATGGACGCCCAAATTACCGCCAATACTGTCCATAGATTACCAGTTAAGGCAAACTGTCCTGTTTTCAAACTTAAATTGAGCCAGAGAACTTTGCTTTGATAAATATTGATGTATATAACCATCGCAAAAATTCCTAAACCCATGGTTACCCCACTAAACAACTCACCTAAAGGCATACGAGAAAGTGGCACTGGGCCGAATGTATAAAAGACACCGATAAAGCAGCACAAACAGCCCATCACTAAAAGCAACCAACCCGTTTTAAACGATAAATACATACCAACTAAAAAAGCAACAAAAATTAATCCAAATATGATTTGTTGCACTAATTTTTCTGGAATATGTTCACGACCAACAACATTTTCCGTATATTTATACTCCTCAGATTTTGCTTTTCTGAAATCCATATAATTATTAATCGCTGTGGTCGCCATATCAAAACATAGCATACCAATAAAAAAGATAATGGTGTTGCCTACATGAAATTCATTAAAGTAACTTAACGTAAATAGTACACCGATAACAAAAGGCGTTAAACTAGCCAATTTCGTTTTAATTTCGACCAAATCCAAAAAAGTTTTTACAGACATTTTTTTCCTCGATTCTATTTATTTAGCCATTGTATAGCCGGATTCCTTATTTAATTCAAAGGATGGCACACCTTTACTTAAATAGATTTTATCATCTTTAGTGACGAAAATCGCTTCGACTCCTTTTTGCTTATTCACAAATTTCAAGCCTTTTTGAACACCCATTGAAAAGACTGCTGTAGATAAGCCATCGCCATCAATCGAATATTTCGTAATAATCGTTACACCCGCAATATCATTATCAAACGGATAGCCAGTTTTAGGGTTGAATAAATGATGATACTTCACCCCATCAACTTCAAGATAGCGTTCATAAATACCTGATGTAACCAAAGTCTGATTACTTGCTAAGACTGATCCAACTGTCACATTACGGGCTTGGTTAGGATCTTGAATACCCACCGTCCAAGGAGTATCCTTGCCACGCGGGCTCTTCCCTAAGACGTAGACATTTCCCCCTAAGTCAACAATCGCTGTAGTCACCCCATGTTTTTTCAATAATTTCACGACTTCATCAGCAATGAAACCTTTAGCAATTGCACCTAAATCAAGTGCCATGCCTTTTTCTTCCAAGTAGATTGTTTGTTTTTGGTCATTTAACTTGACTTTTTTGTAGTCTACTAATTTGAGTGCTGCATCAATTTCTGCCTGACTTGGTTTTCTAGCATCAGGAAAGCCGATATGCCATAACTGCGTAATCGGCCCAATCGCCATATCAAAACCACCATGAGATTCTTCACTGATTTGATACGCTTTTTTGGCCAAACGATAGACATCACTCGTGACTTTCACTGGTTTAATGCCTGCTTGAGCGTTGACTTCATCAATTTCTGAGCCTTTTTGATTAACAGTCACTTTATCTCCCAAGCTCTTTACTTTTTTAAAGGCCAGGGGTAAGACATCTTCTTTACCATCATCATAAATTCGGATATTGACATATGTACCGATTAAAAATTGATTATCCGAATAAGGTGTCTCATTAATTTTAGGTGCAGCTGCTTGTTTTTGACAGCCCGCAAGCAAGATAGTCCCTAAGACCATCACTAGCATTATGATTCTATTTTTCATAAAATCCTCCTTACTCATTTTCTATGCCTTTTTATCATAGCGCAGAAAGTTTGTTTAGCCAATAAATTTTTTCCTTAGAGTCATATTATTTAACGCCATTGAAGACAAAAGTTATATATTTCTAGCTAGTTATATTAAATAAAAAAAAGATGGAGCGATGATTAAACACCGTTCCATCTCGTGTGATTTTATGAAACAAAATTATTCAGTGACGATGTTGTCCACTTCAATTTTAGCAGTATCGCCTTTTTGAGCAGCGTTGATTAATTGAGCTGCATAAATCTTGAAGCTGTCAGAACTGTGAGTAGCACCAGTAACTACTTCTACGTTATTTACTGAAGGTTCTTCTCCACTCATAGCTTTCACTAATTCTTCATTCAATTGAGGAATGTAAGTCTTAGGAGCTGTACCTGATTTTTCTTGCATTGATTTATTGTATTCTTCATCATCTTGTTTAGATTTACCATCTTTATCAACGTAATCATATTTAGATTCAGTTAATTTACCATCTTTAACAGTGATTGAGAATACAACACGGTAGTTATGAGAGTAGTTCTTTTCTTCTAAAGTGTAAGTACCATCTTTCAAAGCGGCACCATTGTCGATTTCGATTGTATCAGTTTTACCAGCTTGAGCAGCTTGGATTAATTGTTGTGCATAGTTCTTGAAGCTTTCTGATGAATGAGTGGCTCCAGTTACAACAGCTACATTAGCATTTTGTCCTTCAACTAATTCTTTGTTTAATTGAGGAGTATAAGTTTCTGGATCAGTACCAGATTTAGCTTTCATATTTTTATTGTAGTCAGCGTCTTTTGTTTTAGATTCGCCTTTTTCATTTACATTGTCATAGTTAGATTCAGTGATTTTGCCATCTTTAACTGTGATAGAAAATACTGTACGGTAACCATGTTCATAGTTCTTTTCTTCAAGTTTGTATGTACCGTCTTGTAAATCTGCACCAGCGACTTTCTTAACTTCTTTAGCTTCTTCTTTTGAGCTGGATGATTTTGCCACACTTGAAGAAGACGCAGTTGATGATGCTGTGTCTTTCTTGTCGTTTCCTCCACAAGCTGCTAACAATAAGGTAGATAAAGCTAGCGTTGTGAAACCTGTTAAAATTTTCTTCATTTTCATTGCAAAGTTCCCCTTTACTACTTTTTTCACAAACGAAATTGTGAAATCGTTTGTTTACACTCTTATTCTATAACATTAATCGAATTTGTCAACCGCTATCATTGGTATTTTTCCAAATTCTTTTACTTTTCACAGAATTCTAATCGTCTTATTCAAAATCTGTGAAAAAACAGTTCAGAAGTTAGACAAATTTTATAAATTCTTATATAATATAGTAGATTATGCAATGATCAATTTATACTATTATTATTCAAGGAGCGAATTTACTTATGGCAAAAGAAAAAGTAATTGTTATAGGTGCCGGTTATTCTGGTGTAGCTGCTACAAAACTTTTATCTAAAAAGCTAAAAGGTACAGACACACAAATCACTTTAATCGATCGTCATTCTTACCATACAATGATGACTGAATTGCATGAAGTGGCTGGTGGTCGTGTAGAACCTACAGCTATCCAATACGACCTACAACGTTTATTCTGCCACAACAAAAATGTTGAAATTGTGACAGACACTGTTACTGGTATCGACAAAGAAAACAAAGTTGTTCAAACAAAAATGGGAGAATATCCATTTGACCACTTAATCATCGGTATGGGTGGCGAACCAAACGACTTTGGTACACCTGGTGTTAAAGAAAACGGTTTTACACTTTGGTCATTTGAAGATGCTTTGAAGATCAGAAAACACATTGAAGACATTGTTGAAAAAGCAGCAATCGAACCAGATGCTGAAAAACGTAAAGCAATGTTAACTTTCGTGGTCTGTGGTTCTGGATTTACCGGTATTGAAATGGTCGGTGAATTAATGGACTGGCGTGATCGCTTAGCTAAAGACTTCAAGCTAAGTAAAGATGATTTCACACTTAAAGTTGTTGAAGCAATGCCAACTATCTTAAACATGTTAGACCGTGGTGGTGCGGCTAAGGCTGAACGCTACATGAAAAAACATGGTGTTGAAATTTTAACAGAATCACCAATCGTTGAAGTAGCTAAAGATCATATCGTCTTAAAAGATGGTAGCACTATCCCAACACATACTTTAATCTGGACTGCTGGAGTTAAAGCGACTTCTGATGCAGCTGACTTCGGTATTGAAAAAGCACGTGCCAACCGTTTAGTAGCAAACCAATACATGCAAGCAAAAGGCTACGAAGATAAAAACATCTATATTATCGGGGACTTAGTTTACTATGAAGAAACTCCTGGTAAACCAACACCTCAAATCGTACAAGCAGCTGAACAAACTGCGCACTGTGCGGCAGAAAATGTTATCGCATCTATTAAAGGTGGCGAAAAACACCCATTCAAGAGTAACTACCAAGGCTTCATGGTTTCAATTGGTTCTCGTTACGGGGTAGCTAACCTATTTGGTAAGATTAAATTATCTGGCTTCTTCGCGATGTTTATGAAACACGTGGTAAACTTGAAATACTTCTTTGACATTCGTTCTGGATATTATATGTTCCAATACATCATGCATGAATTCTTCCATATTAAAGATGAAAGAAATATTATGCGTGGTCACTCATCTCGTTACGGTAATGTTTTATGGAGCGTGCCATTACGTATCTTCTACGGATTCATGTGGTTAATCGAATCTATGAAGAAAGTTTTAGGTGATAATGGTCATCTATTCCAACCAAGTACTTGGTTTGGTGAAGGTTCATGGTTTACTGATCACATCGTCTTCCCATTCCCTTGGTTGCAAGAACAAGCTGCAACAACTGGTGCCTCAGCTGCTGCAGGAGGATCTGGTGCTGCTGAAGCGACAAGTGCTGCTAGTGGCGCTGCTGCAAGTGGTGGTGGTGAAGCTGCGACTCAAGCTGCTCACTTTGGATTTAGTTATGCTTACGGCGAACAACCAATGCAAGTGTTAGATCACATGCCAAAATGGTTCGAAAGTATCATGAAATTTATGATGCCTAATAAAGAAGTTGCTTTATTCTTCCAAAAATTCATGACTATCGTAGAAATTGGTATTGCTCTAGCCTTAATCGTCGGTCTATTCACTTGGTTAGCGAGTGCGACAACCGTAGCCTTAGTCGTGGCCTTCTGTCTATCAGGTATGTTCTTCTGGGTAAATATTTGGTTTATTCCAGTTGCTATTGCCTTGATGAACGGTTCTGGTCGTGCCTTTGGTCTTGATCACTGGGTAGTTCCTTGGTTACAACGTAAACTAGGGCACTGGTGGTATGGCGATGTCAAATCGAGATACTAAGCACTAAAAGATAAATCTTTTTAGGAAAACTGAGACAAGCTGTTTCAGTTTTCCTTCTGTTTAATAGACGAATTAAACTTTTAGTTCGCCTATTAAACAGATGATTAAAGGAGATATTTTGTGGATTTCAAAACATTTTTTAAAAAGAGCCGCATGAAGCGTTGGGATTTTATTATTCTCATAAGTTTGGTGATTCTCTCTTTTATTCCAATTCTCATTTTTAGTATCTATCAATCTAAAATCAATGAAGTCACTTATCAAGCCATTGTTAAAGTAGATGGGAAACAAGTCAAAACTTTTGATTTAAGTGAAAATGGACAACACTACACCTATCGTTATGAAGATAAAGATGGGGATTATAATATTATTGAAGTGAATCGTAATCAAATACGGATGAAAGAAGCCAATTGCGGCGATCAAATCTGTGTGAAGCGTGGCTGGATTAAAAAACCGGGGGAAACCATCGTCTGTTTACCTCATAAATTAGTTATCGAAATCCAGTCCTCAGATGGGAGTGAATCTGGTAGCGTCATTTACTAGCTGCCTTTACTTATGGTACAATCAAAACTAAAAACGATGGTCTATATCTCTTTACTTGTGGCTCAAGCTTTAGTGATTGGACTCATTGAAAATATGATTCCCTATCCTTTTGGTTTTGCACCAGGAGCGAAAATGGGACTGGCCAATCTCATTACGATTATCGCTATTTTTACCTTATCCAAACGCGAAACGATCACATTGATTGGCTTAAGACTTTGCTTATCAACCTTACTTGGTGGTACAGTTTCGACTTTTCTATATAGTTTTTCTGGAGCGGTACTCAGCTATATCGGCATGATGCTTGTCAAATCTCTTGGGCCAAAGAGAGTCAGCATCATTGGCATTAGCGCCACAGGAGGTTTTATGCATAATGTGGGCCAACTTGTAACAGCCTCCCTTATTGCACAATCCTGGACCGTCATGCTCTATCTACCAGTGCTTTCCTTTTTAGGGATTCTTTCAGGGATTGCCATTGGTGTCTGTGCGAATTATTTATTTATGCACGTGCGAACCTTGCAAAGATTTCAAATGGAGCGTGATCGACAAACACAACAAAATTGGTCAAATCAATTAATTGGAAAGGATTTGATTTAGATGAAATTACATCCCATGTGGCAAAATTATCCACAATTAGTTCCTGAATTAAATCAGACCATTGAACTGATGGAACAATCCGTGAAATTAAAAAATAAAGCTGTCGAAAAAGCAGTATTAGATATGATTCATTCTGGCGGTAAACTATTAAGACCGGCTTATCAACTACTTTTCTCACAATTTGGCACAGAACAAGATCGTAAAAAAGCCATTTGTCTAGCCGCAGCCATCGAAATGCTACATACTGCGACTCTCATCCATGACGATATTATTGATGAAGCTGATATCCGTCGCAAACTGCCAACTATTCGCAAACAATTTGATAATTCGACTGCTGTTTATGCTGGTGATTATCTTCTTATCAGTTGTTTTAAATTATTAGCTGACTATACCCAATCCATGCGCAGTTTACAGTTAAATTCACGCAGTATGGAAAAAATTCTTGATGGTGAATTAGGTCAAATGAATGATCGCTATCAAATTGAT
Source organism: Enterococcus cecorum (assembly GCF_052119425.1). Classification (GTDB taxonomy): domain Bacteria; phylum Bacillota; class Bacilli; order Lactobacillales; family Enterococcaceae; genus Enterococcus_E; species Enterococcus_E cecorum_C. Next base: position 38,104 of record NZ_JBQKFH010000003.1, on the reverse strand, counting down.
GTCACGATTGATGATTATTTAGAAAATATTTCTGGAAAAACGGCTGAACTTTTTGCCCTAAGCTGTGGCATTGGTGCTTTAGAAAGTGGTTGTAGTGAAGCTTTCAGTAAAAAATGTAGCGAAATTGGGCTAAATATTGGCTTAGCTTTCCAAATTATTGATGATATTTTAGACTATACGAAAACGCCTGAAGGAATTGGTAAACCTGTTTTAGAAGATGTACGTCAAGGTGTTTATTCCTTGCCTTTAATCTATGCGCTAAAGGAAAATAAACAAGCATTATTGCCTTATTTAAGTAAAAAAGGAGCTATGTCGCATGAAGATGCCCAAGCGGTTTTTGATATTGTGCACCAAACAAATGCGATTCAAAAAGCTCAAGATTTAGCTGCTAAATATACGGATAAAGCACTAAAAGGCATTGCAAAGCTACCTGATAATCAAGTACAAACCAAAGAAAATTTAGCGCATCTAACTAAGGCTATTTTAACGCGCGAAAATTAAGTAAAAAAGCCAGGCCTCTCATCATTCAGAGAGGCCTGGCTTTTTTGTGCTCGTGGCTGATCGAGTCGATTTACAACCTTTTATTAATCTGTGTTCGGCAGCTAGACATTGTGAAATTCGCCCTCCCGCTTGAGAAAATCTCCTTTCATCCGATTTTCTCAGCGGTAGGTAAGCACTGCAATTTCTTCTAGGCTTTCCAAGCTGCCTCACATCCTTTTTTGACGGTGTAAATCGACTAGCTACTTCGGCGTATAAGCCACCTCGTCTGGGAAAGTCTTTACTTTTCGGACTTTCCCGACGTGGTGGACAGAACTTATCCGCTCGTAGCTGACCAAGTCGATTTACAACCTTTTATTATCTCCAACATAGTCCTTGGCTGTGTAAGACTTCCATGATGTCATCGCGGCCGATAATGCTTTCTTGCAATTTGCTACCGGCGATTTGATTGGTAAAGGAATCAATTCTTTGGTTCGCATTACGTAAATCATAGTAAGTTTGCACGACCTCATCATATTCTTTTAAGTCACTTAATTGAAAGTCTTTAGGATATTCATTTTCAAAAACGATTTTATCTAATGGTAATCTTGGTTTTAATTGTGGTTCTTGATCAGGAATCCCCACTTGAATCCCTAGAACTGGATAAGTCATTTTAGGTAAATCCAACACTTTAATTAGCTCTTTAGGTTGATTATTGATACTACCTAAAAGTACTGCACCAAGCCCCATACTTTCGACTGCGTTCATCATATTTTGAATGGCTAAAGTCGCATCTTGCATCGCTTGGAAAAAGACATCAGTGGAATGCAAGCGCCCATCATCTTCCCCTTTTTGCAAACGAATTTGTTGATTACGATATAAATCTGCAATAAAGATAAATAATTCGCCATTTAAGCCGACATACGGTTGCTTACTAATATGACGAATTTGTTCACGCTTGGTCTCATCCGTGATATGCAGCACACTAAATTGTTGGAAGAAATTACTTGTCGATGTTTGGCGCGCAACTTCCAATAAAGTCTTGATTTGTTCATCTGAGAGATTTTCTGATTTAAATTTACGGATACTTCGATGATTCAATTGATGTTCAATGGTTTGATTCACCATAATCACTTCCTCGTCACTATACTTAAACCTTGTGTTAAATCAGCTGCTAAATCATGGGCGTCTTCAATACCAATTGATAAACGCAATAAGTCTGGCGTTAAACCATAAGCAAGACGTTCTGCTTCAGGAATGTCGGCATGGGTTTGCGTCGTTGGATAAGTGATCAGACTCTCTACCCCACCTAAACTTTCCGCATAGGTAAATAATTTTAGCTGCTCTAAAAACGGACCGACTTTGCTTTCATCAGCGATTTTAAAACTCACCATTGCACCCACACCTGGATAGAAGACTTCTTTGACTGCAGGATGATTTTGCAAAGCTTCAACAACTATTTTAGCATTCTTTTCTTGCTGATTAAAGCGTAAAGGTAAGGTTTTCAAACTACGGATAAATAACCAACAATCAAAGGCAGCTAAAGTCGGACCGGTTGTATTCACCAAATATAATAAACGTTCGCCGAGTTCTTGCGTTTTGGCAACTACCACACCCGCTAAGATATCATTATGCCCAGCTAAGAATTTAGTCGCTGAATGTACGACTAAATCTGCTCCTTGGGTTAATGGCTTTTGACGTAATGGCGTTAAAAAAGTATTATCGACAATGGTTAAGGCTCCTTTTGACTTAGCAATCTCTGCTACACGCTTGATACTTACTTCACGCATTAACGGATTGGTTGGTGTTTCGATAAAGACGGCGCTAATATTCTCGGTGATTTGCGCTGCTAATTCTTCCTCTGTATCAAAATAAAGAAACTTTGCAATGCCTTGACGTTCGATTTCTTTAAAATAGCGATACGAACCGCCATAAAGATCACGCGAAACTAAAAATGCGCTGCCTGCTGGAAAAAGTTGGAAAACCAATTGAATGGCACTCATACCGGATGAAGTGACAATCGCTTGGGCCCCTTCTTCTAACTTGGCTAATCCTTCTTCTAAAATAGCACGAGTAGGATTTTTCGTTCTGGTATAATCAAAACCCGTACTATGCCCGAATTTTGGATGAGAATAAGTCGTTGATAAATGAATTGGTGCACTGACAGCTCCAGTTTGCTCGTCTATACGATTACCTAATTGTGCTAAAAATGTTTCAATATTTTCTCCCATAGTTGTGATTACCCCTGTCCTTTTTATTATTTCAATGCTGCGATTAATTGATCTACCGCTTGTTTGATATTTGCGGGTGTGGTTGCTAAATTAAAGCGAATAAAGTCTTTGGTATCGTGGGCAAACCAATCCCCAAAATCAACAGCTAACTTCGCTTGATCTTGAACCACTTCTTTAGTAGTACGACCATTTAATGCTTGTGATAAATCAATCCACAATAGATAAGTCCCTTGTAACTCACCTACTTTTACACTTGGCACTGCTGCTTCAAGATTTGTTTTGATATATTGATAATTATGATAAATGACATCAATCAGTGCTGCTAACCATTCATCCCCATTTGCATATGCTGCTTGGGCTGCCACTTGACCAATTAAGCTAGATTCTGTTTGGCGATTTACTTTGGCATAAGCACGATATTGTTTACGTAATGCTTCATTTGGAATCCAGATATGTGAATTTAATAGGCTCGCTAAGTTAAAGGTCTTAGAAGGCGCATTTAGTACAATGAGATGATCTAAAAAGGCCCCTTCATTCACAGAAATAGCTGAAGTAAAGGTTTGTCCAGGCATCATAAAATCACTATGAATTTCATCGGCAATCACTAAGACCCCATATTTTTGACAAATGGTTAATACAGCCGCTAATTCTTCTTCACGCCATACACGACCTACAGGATTATGTGGCGAACATAGAATAAATAATTTCACTTTTTCCGCAACTACTTTGGCCTCAAAATCAGCTAAATCCATTTCATAATGGCCGTCTACATTTTTCAGTGGACTATTGATTAATTTACGTTGTTTGTCTTTGATGGCATTACTAAAAGGATAGTATACTGGACGTTGAATCATCACAGCTTCTCCTTTTTCGGTAAAACAATCGACTAAATCATAAATGGCTTGTACGACTCCTGTTGAAAATTGTAGCCATTCTTCTTTAAAAGGGGTATTTTCATGGCGTGCTTGCCAACCTAAATAAGTATTAAAGTACTCCTTATCTACCCCGGAATAACCAAAAATACCATGGGCAATTCGTTTTGTTAAAGCATCTGTTACTGCTTTAGGTGTCGCAAATTCCATATCCGCTACCCATAAAGGCAATAAATCCGCATCCCCAAAGCGTTCTTCAAGGGCATCCCATTTTAAGGAATTGGTGTTTTTTCTTTCTCTGGCATATTCATGAATAAATGTTTGTTGGTCCATCTTTTCACTCCGTTCTATTGATTTATCGATTAATACTAGTATACTCAAGCTTTTCATGGCTTTCAATGATATGGCTTGATAGAAAATATTTATCGCGAAAAAACCATTCTTCAAGCTACAGTTAAGCTCAAAGAATGGTTTTCAACATTAGTCTTCCGTTTTTTGGCGATATTCTTCCATTTTGCTTTGGAAGTATTTTTCCGTTTGACCGTAAGCAGTAACGGTAATCGCATTGGCCCCTGCATTAATGGTTTCCATAATTTGCTCGTCAGTCTTACCACCAGATGCCATAATCGGAAAAGTAGGGTAGCTTTCACGAATCCAACGAACCAGTTTTGCAGTATCTTTACCACCAGCCACATTAAAGATATCCACACCCGCTTCAATTAACTTTCCTAAATCTCTTTTATCATTAACCACAGTATAAATAATTGGGATATCCACTGTATCATTAACGGCTTCAATGGTTTCAACTGAGGTCGGCCCATTTAGCACCACACCATAAGCGCCATGTTCTTCCGCAAAAGTTCCTAATCTAGCTGAGCGTTTACCCGAAGTTAGGCCTCCACCAATTCCTGCGAAAATAGGTACCTGCGCAACTTGGGAGATGGCGGATAATATTCTAGTATTGGGCGTCCATGGATAGACAGCCAAAATCGCATCCGCATCATTATTGGCAATCAAAGCAACGTCCATCGTGTAAATAATACTCTTGATTCTTTTGCCGTAAATACTAATTCCTGATGCGTTGCGAATGACTTTAGGTAAATGCACCACACTTTGACGCAATTCAGAAAATAATTCAGGCATTTGTTTGGCTTGTTTGTCTTCTCTATTTGTCAACATTTTCACCTCATTTATGATAGGGTTGGTTATGAATAATACGAAAGGCGCGATAGATTTGTTCTGTCAGCATGACCCGCATTAATTGATGAGGAAAAGTCATCTTACCAAAAGAAATCTGTGCATTGCTTCGTTGCATCACGGCTGGCGACAATCCAAGTGAACCTCCTATGACAAAGACAAGTTGACTTTTCCCTTGAATACCTAGATTTTCGATTTTTTGGGCAAAAGCTTCACTACTTGGATTTTTTCCTTCTATCGCTAAGGCAATCACATATTCTTGATCTTTAATTTTAGCTAAGATTCGTTCGCCTTCTTTATCTTTAATTTGCATCATTTGCGTTTCGCTTAAATTTTCCGGCGCTTTTTCATCCGCTAGCTCAATGACTTCCACTTTTGCATAGGCTTGTAGACGTTTGAGATATTCTTGCATCGCCTGCACTAAATACTTCTCCTTTAATTTACCGACACCAATAATTTTGATATTCATTACATAATCCTTTCATTTAATCTATTCAAAACTATTATAACTATTTTTATTCTTTTTGACTAATCAGAAAAGCAAAAAAAGTTATCCACTATTTTTCCACAGCTTTATCCACATTATGCACAGAATTATCCACACCATTGTGGTAATAAATACTTAAATCAACCATTTTTTAGCACGAACATCTGTTTTATCTATTTTTTGCACATTTCCCACAGAATTGTGGATAACTTCAAAATTTTTATCCTCAAACCTTGTCCACAAATTGTGAATCCAGTAAAATGAATATTAAGAAAATTCTTCAAAAATTTACAAACTTTTTACCCTATCCTCTTCATATTTTTTTCATAACTTCGCGCTAAGATAGGATTGTAAATAAGGAATACATAAAAACGTAAATAAATGAAACATACTTAACGTTGGGAGATAGAACAACTTAAGTCAGAGGAGGAAAAAATTTATGAGTAGTAGAAAAAATTCAAATACAATTATGAAAAGATTTGGTATCGGCATTTGTAGCGGTGTGATTGGTGGTGCCCTTGCTTTTGGCGGCTTGTATGCTGTCACTGGCATGAACAATTCGACTAGCTCAACAGGCATTCAAAGTGCACAAACAGCAACTAAAGTCCAAAATGTGAAATATAATGTCGAAAGTGATGTCACGAAAGCTGTCTCTAAAGTACAAGGCGCGGTCGTTTCCATCATTAATTTACAAAATCAAAACACACAAGGCATGGGCAGCTTAGAAGATTTCTTTGGTGCCCAACAAGGAAATAGCAGCAGTCAAAATAGCGGCACTTTGGAAACAGCCAGTGAAGGTAGTGGTGTCATTTATAAAAAAGAAGGTAAATATGCTTATATTGTGACAAATAATCACGTGGTTGAAGGTCAAAATGCGTTACAAGTCTTACTAGCAGACGGTACCAAAGTCGATGCTGAATTAGTTGGTACGGACAGCTATACTGACTTAGCGGTAATCAAGATTGCTAGCGATAAAGTTTCAACGGTTGCTACTTTTGGCGATTCAGATAGTATAAAAGTTGGTGAACCTGCCATCGCCATCGGATCACCATTAGGAACTGATTATGCCAACTCAGTGACTGAAGGAATTGTTTCTTCTTTAAATCGTCAGGTCGTGAGTGAAAATGATTCCGGCCAAGAAGTCAATATCAATGCCATCCAAACTGATGCAGCCATTAACCCTGGTAACTCTGGTGGTCCATTAATTAATATCGCCGGTCAAGTTATCGGAATTAACTCAAGTAAAATTGCTACCACTTCAACCTCAAGCTCTGGTGTAAGTGTTGAAGGTATGGGCTTTGCAATTCCAAGTAATGATGTCGTCAATATTATTAACCAGCTAGAACAAAGTGGGAAAGTGACTCGTCCTGCTTTAGGGGTTAGAACGGTTGATTTGAATGCTTTATCTGATCAACAAAAAACGAACATCTTAAAAGTACCTACCTCATTAAATGAAGGGGTCGTGCTTGCTCAAGTCAATAGTGCAACGCCTGCAGAAAAAGCTGGCTTGAAACAATATGATGTCATTACTGAAATTGATGGTGAAAAGGTCAATGATGGCACTGCATTACGAGCCGCTCTTTATAAAAAACAAGTCGGTGACAGCATTAAAGTGACTTACTATCGTGGCAATGACAAAAAGACAACCACCGTACACCTTACCGTCGACCAATCAATTAATGAATAAGGTTGTAAATCGACTTGGTCAGCTACGAGCGGATAAGATTGTCCAACACATCGGGAAAGTCCTAAAAGTAAAGACTTTCCCAGATGGGGTGGCTTATACGCCGAAGTAGCTAGTCGATTTACACCGTCTAATAAGGTTGTGAGAAGGGTCGATCAGCTACAAGCAAAAGGTTATCAATCAACTTGGTCAAATACGAGAAAATTCATGTGTTACCTACTGCTAAGAAAATCGGATGAAAGGAGATTTTCTTAAGCAGGAGGGTGAATTTTCCGAGTATTTAGTTGATTGATACCGAGAAAGCTAAGTTTGTCCGGAATGGCAGGAAAATCCATCAAGTTTAAAGATTTTCCTAGACAGGCCGGCTTAGATGCGATGTAGCTACCCTTCGAACACCGTCAAATAAAGGTTGTGAGAAGGGTCGATCAGCTACAAGCAGCTAGAGTTGAAAGGGAATCTTAAACAAAATACAAAATCGGAAATGGCCCAATCAAGTGGCTATTTCCGATTTTTTTAGAAAATAATATTCTCTTTTATTGCTTCAAGGTCTTTTATCAATATTTTTCGTTTGCGCATCTCAATAGCACCCGAATCTTTCAACTGCTGCATCATACGGTTGACACTGCTAGCTGAAGCAATGCCACAAAAATGCGCGATTTCTTCATTGGTGACCACAAAATCAATTAAAATCCCTTCAGAAGTTTCCACACCAAAGCTTTCATATAAATCATATAATTGCGTGCAAACTGCGCCAAATTTACCATTCATCAGCATTTGTTGCAATTTTTTCATCGCATAAAGCAGACGTACTCGGTAATAATCCTTCACATAAAGCTGTAATTCTTCACTCTCATTAACATCTTTCCAAAACTGCACCCGGTCGATTTGATATAATTCTGCCTTTTCCGATTCAATCCGAATATTAAACGGTGAATCAATAAACTGTGAATACTCATCTTTCAACAGTGATACGATTTCTAGCCCTGTAATGTAGCGTAAATTAAACTCGCGACCATCTCTAGAAATGACGGAGGTTTTAATGATTCCATCTTTTAAAATATAAACATAGCGATCCTGAATGCCTTCATACATTAAATACTTTTTCTTTTCCTTTACTACAACAGGAAAATTTCCCTTGTTTAAATACTTTTGCAATATTTGGTCATCCATCAAAAACTCCCCCACTCAATTCGCTTTTTCATTTACTTTCAGAAAAACTTTCATTCTTTATTAAACTGATTATACCGCAAAACTCAACAACATTTGTATATATTCTTTGTGAAATTTAAATGTTTTTTACAATTTTTTATAGCAAAGTCGCATTTTTTGTTTATCAAATGCGTGTATAGTAGGCTCACAAGTGATTGATAATCCCACTGAGGTGCGTTTTTCCCTTGATTTTTATGACCTTCTATCAATTTCTTTTTACATGAAACATCCAATATTCAAACGCATCTCGGGGCTTATTCACTTTTAAAAAATGAAAATAGAATGATTATTTATTCACAATCTATTTTCAAAAAAATGAAAAAAGGAGAATGAGAAATCTCGTGGAAAATTCAGTAGACAAACTATTTAACAAAGGGTTTATCAGTATTACCCTAATTAACTTCGTCGTGTATCTGGTGTATTACCTATTAATGGTGATTATCGCCGTAATTGCCCAAGATCAATTACAAGCAACTCTAGGTCAAGCCGGACTTGCTTCTGGTATTTACATCATCGGTACTTTATTAGCACGACTATTTATGGGTAAAAAACTAGAACTAATTGGTCGTAAAGCTGTCTTACGTTATGGTGCACTGTTTTATTTATTAACGACGATTGCTTATCTTTATATTCCAAGCATTCAAATTTTATACCTAGTACGTTTATTAAATGGTTTTGGTTATGGCACCGTTTCAACAGCTACGAATGCGATTGTTACAGCTTATATCCCAGAATCAAAACATGGTGAAGGGATTAACTACTATGGTTTAAGTACGAGTTTAGCCGCTGCCATTGGTCCATTTATCGGAATGATTTTACTTAACAATACAAGCTTTTATTTTATTATTATTTTCTCAATTGTACTTATTTTACTTACTTCAATTGCTTGTTTTGTCTTTCCTGTTAAAAACATCCAAATCACCAAAGAACATCGCGAAATGTTGGAATCTTGGAAACTAAATACCTTCCTTGAAAAGAAAGTTGGCTTTATTTCAGGAATCGCCTTTATTATGGGTGTTGCTTATTCTTGTGTCTTATCTTTCCTTTCTTCTTATGCAAAGGAAATCCATTTAGTTGCCGCAAGTTCATTTTTCTTTGTTGTCTATGCTTTAGTGATTACTGCTACTCGTCCAATGACCGGTCGTATTTTTGATGCCAAAGGTGAAAATTATGTCATGTATCCTAGCTACTTATTCTTAACACTTGGCTTATTTTCACTAAGTATTACAAATTCTAGCTGGTTATTATTATTCTCTGGTGCATTAGTTGGGTTAGGCTATGGTACATTCATGTCAAATGGCCAAGCTGTATGTCTTAAAACTTGTGATGGCCATCATATTGGAATTGCTTTATCAACTTACTTTATCGGCTTAGATTTAGGACTTGGCGTAGGACCTTATATTTTAGGTGAACTTCATCAATTCTTGAATTTCCCACAACTATACTTTGTTTCAGGTCTTTTACCAATTGTTTGTGCCGTCCTTTATAAATTATTCTACAGACCAAAATATGCTGACAATAAAATCATCGAAATCTCAACAGAAAGTAAAGGTGCTTAATTATGAATAACAATGATTTACAAACATTAATCGTCCAATTACTTAGAAAACTAGATGAAACCAACGAACGCTTAGAAAACCTAGCTGACCGTGAAGAACAACGCCAATCCGAAGAAGAAAACTACCTAAGCGCCATTAGAAGAGCCATCCAAAACGACAATATAATAGGATAAGGATAAGGTTGTGGGGCAGCTCGGAAAGCCTCGAAGAAATTCGTGTGCTTACCTCCCACTGCGAAAATCGGATGAAAGGAGATTTTCGCAAGTGGGAGGGCGAATTTCACAATGTCTAGCTGCCGAACACCGTCAATAAGGTTCGCTCAGAAAAAAGAAGTGGTCCAAAGTATCGGGCCACTTCTTTTTTGTGATTATGCTAATACAAATTCTGAACCAACAACTGCATCTGGTCCTAATTCTAAAATCCCACGTTTCATTGGGGCATTTGGTAATTGAAGTTCGCGGGCTGAACAAATCATACCAAAGCTCTTTTCACCACGTAATTCACCCGGCCAAATCATCATTCCATCTGGCATCATCGCACCTGGTAGAGCTACCACGACTTTTAAGTTTTTGCGAATATTAGGTGCACCACAAACAATTTGTAGGCTTTCGTGTTTGCCGTCAAAATCAATTTGTGTAATAGATAAATGATCACTATCAGGATGTGGCACGCATTCTTTCACAAATCCAACCATAAATTTTGGACTAGCATCATAAGTTAAACGTTCCGCAAAGCCAGATTTTTGTAATTCTTCATTTAATACGTCCACTTGCTCTTGTGTTAATTTCACTTGACCTTGAGCCGTTAAAGATAAATAAGTAGAAACTTCAAAGAAATTATAACCCACAATGGTGCCATCCACTGTTTTAATTTGGGCGACATTGCCTTTTCTTTCTACCGTTTGTTCCATATTTTTATCATTTGCGCAGATAACCATCAAACAGTCACCGACATGCGCTTTATTATAAGCAAAAATCATTCTCTTTTCTCCTTTACTTTTCATACACATAGGCTATCTTATCAAAGAAAAAGCTAGGCGTAAAGACGCAACTTCCACCTAGCCAAAAAAATGTGCCCACGTACCTGATTCAATGATAATCATGATACCAAGGCCAATATAAACTGCCGCCATGACCCAGCGACCAAAATGTTCTAAAAATTCACTCACAAAAGATAATTGGGCGAATGCTTTTCCTAAAATAATCAAAAGGATAATATTTAATTCAAAAATGACTAAAGTTCCGATGACTTTGGCTGATGATAAAGTTAAAAAATAAGGCGTAAATAAACCAATATTATCCGCCCCACAAGAAGCAAAGGCAATCAAAGCGACCGTCCATAATAAATTTTTATCTTTACGCGTCGACAAGGTTGCTTCAACTTTTTCTTCATCATCATCGCCCAAAAATAAATATTTCAACCCAAAACCCAGTGGAATCAAGCCTAAAAAGCCTAAGATCCAATGTTGGGGTACAAAATGCAGCACAAAAGCTAAAAATAAACTGACAGCAATTAGACCATTTGAACCAATAAATTGACCCGCAGCAATTTTTTGGGCCTGCCTTTTACTTGAATAGCGATTATTAATCAGCATCAAGATGACTAACAAATCTAAGGCAGTCGACCAATACAAGACACTAGAGGTAAGTATAAAAGACAAAATTTTCACCTACATTTCATTAAGTAATGACATGTCCCGTTATTTTACTCAAATGGGACAACTAAACAGTCACAACTCGCCTCACGCACAAGATAGCTAGCGACACTTCCTAACATTAATTTTTCAAGAGCGTGCAATCCTGATTGGCCAACAACAATTAAATCTACCTGATAAGTTTCAACTAGTTGATGGGCCAATGTCAAGCGTGGCGAGCCGCGATAAACAAGGGATTTGACAGGTGCAAAGTGCTGAAATTGCGCATAATCTTCACACTCACGCAATAAATTTACCGCTTTAGCTTCTTCTTTAGCCAAAATATCTTCATTTAATGGCGCAAATTCCAGCATTTTAGGTAGTTGTTGATCAATCACATGCACAGCTAATAACAAAGCTTCATTGCGTTTGGCTATGGATACTGCTTTTTCAAAGGCCCGAAATGCTTGCGGCGATCCATCAATCCCAACTAAGATACAGCGATATTCTTGCACCTGCCATCCCTACTTTCAATCCTTATAGATTAGCTAAAAAATCCTCAATTTCTGCTTTGGTTTTGCGATTTTTATTAACCAGACGACCTAATTCTTTGCCATCTTCAATCACGACAAAACTAGGAATGCCAAAAATATTCCATTTACTTGCCACATCAATAAATTCATCGCGATCAACTTGAATAAATTGATAGGCAGGAAAATCCGCTTCAATTTCAGGCATGGCGGGTTTGATAAAGCGACAATCTCCGCACCAATCTGCTGTAAAGAAAAAGACGTTTTTGCCCTTTTCCACATAAGTTGCTAATTCTTCTAAACTTTTTGGAATAATCATCTATTTTCCCACCTTATTTATCAAATAAAATTGTATCGACTGTTGAACGATCTAAGCCTCGTAAAACTTGGATTAAGAATTCACGAGCCGCTTCAAAGTCTTTAATGCTAAACATGGTTTGATGCGTATGGATATAACGTGCAACGACCCCAATTGTAGTTGATGGAATACCTTCATTGGCTTTATGCGCAGCTCCTGCATCGGTACCACCACCTGAGACAAAGTATTGATAAGGAATATGGTGCGTACTTGCTGTGTCTAATAAATATTCTCTAAATCTAGGCAATAAAATATGACCTGGATCTAAAATACGTAAAAGGGTGCCTTCTCCTAAATGACCAAAAGTACCGTTTTTAGTGACTAAATCATCTGCTGCTGAACAATCCAAAGCAAAGAATAAATCTGGTTTGAATTTTGTCACAGATGCACTAGCCCCACGCAAGCCCACTTCTTCTTGGACATTCGCACCGGCAATCAATGTATGACCAAGTGTTTCATTTTGTAAAGCTTCTAAGGCTTCTAAAACTAAAGTACAGCCAAAACGATTATCCCAAGCTTTTGAAATAATATTTTTTTGATTGGCCGTCATAATCGTTTGTACATCAGGCACAATCGTATCACCTGGTAATACACCAAAACTCAAGGCTTCTTCTTTAGATTCAAAACCGGCATCAAATAAGATATCCGTCACTTGTACATTTGCTTGAGCGCCCTTGCCACGTAATAAATGTGGTGGAATAGAGGAAGAAATACATGGATAGTTGCCTTTTGATGTTTTTAAGACAAAACGTTGTGCAGAAACGACATAAGGATTCCAACCTCCTAGTGGGGAAACCTTAAATAAGCCACGGTCCGTAATTTGTGTTACCATAAAGCCAACTTCATCCATATGTGCCGCAATCATAATTCTTGGGGCCTCTTCACTTTGCGCATGACGAATCCCAAAAATACCACCTAGACGATCTTGGGCAATCTCATCTACTAAAGGGGTCATTTTTTCACGCATATAAGCACGAATATCCCCTTCAAAACCACTTGTACCGGTTAATTCTGTTAATTCTTTGATTCGTTGAAATGTTTTTTCATTCACTACAACTCTCACCCTTCTAAAGTAATATCACATTCATTATACCTTTTTCATTTCCATTCGCCAAATACTTATGATGCTAGTTTCTTAAACATTTTAGGCTTCCTTTCTTAACTAGGAATTTTCATGAAATTTTGCTATAATATAGAAAAAATTAGAAAAACAGGTGAATGCTATTGAGTATCCAATCACAATTTAGAAATGGTTTAGCTATTGGTATTGGCGTTGGTTTATTAAGCGGTTTTGTTTCTGCTAGTTTCACGAAAAAAGATAAACTGCTTCAAGCTGACCATATCTTACAAAAAATCAAAGATGCTTTTTTACTGGAAGGGCCAATTGAAGGTAGTTGGATTGAACATACCATGCAGCCTTATCAAAAATTTGCAGTAAAAACCCAAGGCTATCCTGGGGGAATTACTCGTTATGAAGATGACCAACTCGTGACCTATGAGTTTCTTGCGGATGCCAAAACAGGAGCTATCTTGGAATTAAACCGTATTTAAAAATAGCCAATCTAAGTCTGAATCACTTGGATTGGCTATCTTTAGTAGATTATGAATGAAATTTTTTACTTCCTACGCGACGATGGAAATTCGGATCTTTAGGTAAATCCGGGTTAATCCCTTTAGTCTGAGCAATCATACTAGCCAACACTTGAAAGACAATAGAGATAACAAACGTTTGACAGAATCCATATTTTTCTATTGGAAGATTAAGCGTATTATCAGCAAGTTGGGCATTATTCGAAATAACATAAATGTGCGAATTCCATTCAGATAAGACCGCTAATAAAGTAGCCAAATTCTTTTCTGAGCCATCATCAACAAAAATCAAAAAAGTGTCTGCATCCACAGCGTTGTAGATTCCATGAATAAATTCATCATATTCATAAGCAACAACTGGTATTCGCAGTGTTTCTAGCATCTTTAAAGCACCCTCTAAACCATCCCCATAATAGTTAGCAGGTACTACTACTTTTATTTCCTTAGCTTGAGCAAATGATTGCTTCTGTGCCTCCACCCATTCATAAATTTTTGATATATCACTAGGTAACTGCACTAAGAGTTTCAATAAATTTTGCTTAATTTCTTCAGTAACACCAGCTTTCCCACTGAGAGAACTAGCAATAATTAAAAGTTGTAATTTAGTGGCCGAATACCCCATTGTCTTAGGTCCGGCTTTTTCGGCTTCAATCGGTAATGTGAAAGAAAAATCAGCTATTTCATCTAACAAAATTCCCTCATAAGCGGAAAGTGAACCCAAAATACAATGATTTTGCTTAGCTACTTGCATGGCATGATAGGTGGAATAACTGCCCCCATCTTGGGAAATGCCTATAAATAATACTTTTTCTGATGTTAAAAAAAGATCATCACATACTTGAAACGGATAGTAACTCTCAACAGGAATCCCCGTTATTTGACTCATCCAATGTTTCATTTGCACACCAGAATGATAACTCGTTCCCGAACCAGTCAACATAATTTTGTCCACTGTTACATCAGCTAATAATTGTTCTATTCGCTTCTTGCTATTTAAAACTTCTCCTAAAGCCTCTGGCGTCTTATCAATATATTTATCCATTAATGCCATTACTAATCACTCACTTTCTGCCAATCAATCAAATGTGCCTTCATTTCAAAAAAATCTTGAAAAATGCAATTTGCACTCTTTTGATCAATCGTATAATTTTTGGGTTTTAATGCCCAGACATCCATTTTCGCCCTTTTAGCAGCCAAAATGCCATTAAAGCTATCTTCAATCACTAGACATTCCGCAGGTAAAACCGCTAATTGCTCACTCGCTTTTAAATAGATATCAGGAAATGGTTTATTTCGTTTCACATTTTCACCACTAATCACTACATCAAAGTACTTACTTAATTGACATTGACTTAACATCAAAGTAATATGTTCTGGATTTGATGCTGATGCGAGTGCCACTTTCTTCTTTTGCGCATGAATCTCTTCTAAAAAATCAATCACATGAGGCATCAAATATTTTTGGTATTGAATGGGATTTTCATTTTGATATTGATCATATTTTCTTTTTAAGCGCTCACGTTTTTTGGCATCGCTGACTAATTGTTGCCAAACTGCTTCGTTACTTAGGCCGACAAAGTCTTGTAACTGATCATGTTCTGGAGTCTCTTTCAATTTGTAAAAAAAATCCAAGCGCCTTTTTAGATATGCAGCTTCACTATCAACTAGCACACCGTCCATATCAAAAATTACTGCTTGATACATCTTATCCCTCCTAAAAAATCCTAGTTTAGATCAAATATAGGTAGCCCTTATAATCTAAACTAGGATTTCAAAATTTAATATGGAACTTGCCACATGTATTTACGTGTCATATAGTCTTTACCAATACAATAAGATAATTCTCTCATATATACATTATTCAAAATAGGGGAGAATAGTATATGATTGAAATATTCTCGAATTGGTTCAGCTATTTTGTCTAAGCCAAGTTGTTTGCCATCTAAAAGATACACTCTATTGCCACCGTATTTTTTTAAGAATTTTACTGCTCGTAAGTCAGCTTCTCGCGTGCGTCCCACAGAGATTAACTGAAATACTGATGTCTGTGGTGTCAATATTTCAAATGGCCCATGGAAAAATTCACAACTATTAATGGTTGGTGAGTCTATTTGTAGCATTTCTTCTAAATTACAAATAGAAAAGATATAGGCTGATCCAAACGCTGGGCCACTCCCCATAACATAGATTGGTTTTTTATCCATATTTTGTAAGGCCCATTCTTTGGCAAGTGGCGTCGTAGCTTCAACTGCTTGACGATATAATACATCTACTTGATTGAAAGCTTCCATCGCATCATCAAAATATTCAAAGCCTTCCTGCGCGTTTAATAATGCCATACATAACATCAAACCTACGCTAGAATTCACTCTTTCCATTCGGCTCTCATCAATAGCAATAGATTCATATTGAATACAGATATCACATATTTGAGTTAGTTCAGATTCATCTACGTATAAATCAATGGTACTAGCTCCTAAATCTTTAGCCACCTGAGCTGCTTTACATGTTTCAGGAGTTCCTCGCATTGAACAGACAATTGCCAAAGTATGTTCATCAACATATTTAGGTGGTGCATAATAAAATTCATTACTCGTAAAACATTCTGAACTAATTTGTGTGGCCTCCCGACTCAAGAAATATTGAGCCGGATAAAAACCACCATTCGAACCACCAGCAGCAACAAAAACAACTTTATTAATCTGCTTTTTCTGATTCAATATTTTTTGAATAGCTTGTTTAACTTCTTCTTGGATTTTCATAAAATCATCTCTTAATATTCTAATTTCCACATATAACGACGTTTAGTTAATGGATGTTTTCTAGCATCTGCTAATTTTTCAGCATAAACACGCATTACACCAGTAATTAGCATAGGATTGAAGTAGTCAATAACGTTTGAACCAGCAATAGAAGCCAAGCCATAATCTTTGGCATCGATGACTGTTACTTTAGCATCAAAACGTTGCATAAATGTCAACGCACGTGCATCCATCGCTCTTGTTTTACCATCACTCATGAATAACAAATAAGGTGCATCTTTTTCTGTCAATTCAAATGGACCATGGAAATATTCACCTGAGTTCATATTTGGAGCTGAAATCCATTGCATTTCCATAAATAAGAAAGCTGCTGTTGAATATGCGACATTAGCTGTTGCCCCACTACCGACTACATAAATAGTTTGATCATCTTTATAGCTTTCTGCAAATTTTTCAGCAGCTGGGCCTACTGATAATACAGATTTTTCGATTAAAACACCAATACCTGCTAAAGCTTTTTGTGCTTCTTCATAATGAGCATATCCTTCAAATTGAGCAACAATTTCAATCGCTAAAGCTAAGGCATAAGTCATTTTTTCGGTCTTAGCTGCATAATTGGTACCAAAATCATGAATAATTTCATATTCAGCTTCTTTTAGAATAGGAGAGCCAGCAGAATATGATAATGAAACAACATGTGCACCTAATTGACGAGCTTTTTTGGTTGCAGCAACTGTTTCTGGTGTTGTTCCACCTAATGAAGCAGTTACAACAATTGTATCCTCAAAATTTACTTTTGGTGTATCGTAGTTAAATTCATTAGCTGTAGTAATGGTTGTTAAGAAACGATTACTTTCGTGTGTGATAAAGTAATATGCTGGATATAAATCAGCCATTGAAGCACCGCAACCAACAAATAATACGCGATTAATATTTGCGTTTTTTCCTTTAATTTCCTTTACAATTTCGACTACCTTATTTGACATTCTAAATTCCTCCTAAAAAATATTTGTTTAAAAAATTCCTAATTTAGAATTCCTAATACACTTAATAAAATTCCTCCGAATACACAGATGCTTAAAATCAATCCATTACTTACTTTTTTCTTTAATAACCAATACATAAAGAACGTTGCACCTAATGAAAGCATTTGTGGGAAGATTGAATCCAAAGTATCTTGTAATACGAAGGTTTTACCTACATGAAATGGTGTAGTGATTCCAATCATACTTGCCACCATTGATCCAATAACCATCAAACCAACAATATTGACATAATACATAAGCTTATCGATTACTCCACTACCAATCAATTGTTGTAAGTATTTATTTCCCATGGTGTAGCCTAATTTACCACCCCAATAAGTAACAATAAATGATGGAATAAATGAAATAATCATCGCTAGGATTGGTCCTAAAATACTACCTTTTTGAGCTAAATTAATTCCTAGTCCAAAAGCTAAAATACGAACAGTTCCTTGAAAAAATGAATCACCAATCCCAGATAAAGGTCCCATTAATGATGTCTTTACACCATTAATTGAGTCTGGATCAAATGAATCAGGATGTTGAGCATATTCTTCTTCCATCGCTGCTGTTAACCCTAAAACAAAGGCACTTGTTTGTGGTGTGCAGTTATAGAACGCTAAGTGACGACTATAAGCTTCTTTTTTCTTTGCTAACATTTCAGGTGATGAAGGATTTTTTCCGTAAATTTTATCAATAATTGGCGCAATACCATATAAAAATCCCATGTTCATTTGACGCTCATAATTCCAAGATGCTTGGATAAACCAAGAGCGCCAGAAAAATGACCATGTTTTTTGTTTTAATTCTTTATCATTCATTGCTTTTACTTCAGCCATGTTACATTACTCCTCTCTTTATAATTCCTCTAAATCATCTAAGTCATCCATTGGTGCTTGATTAGCTGTCGATGGCGTATTAGAATTTCCTTTATCCAATCCATATAAAATGACAGCTAAAATTACAGCAAAGATTGCCACACCAGTCACTGATAATTTAGCATAAGCAGTAACAAAGAAACCTAACATTAAAAATACTGTTGTTTTCTTACTTAACATTGTAGACATCAACAAGGCAAACCCATAAGCAGGTAAAATCTTACTTGCAAGTGATAAACCATTTGTTAACCACTCAGGAATCATCTTAACAAAGGAATTAACGACACCCGTTCCAAAATAAATAGCTAAAAATACAGGAACAAAGTAAAGTAAGGAATAAATGATTGGTCCCCAAACAATGTGATAGTTTTGAGCTTTCACAAATTTTCCTTCTTCCACCGCTTTATCAGCAGAGTGAGTTAAAGTTGCCAAAAACATTCGAGAAACAATACCTAATAATTGACCTAAAATACCAATTGGAATAGCAATAGTTAAAGCTGTCTGAGCATTTGTGTTTGAAAGAATCGCAAAAGCTGCAGCAATAATTGAGCCTAACGTCATATCAGCTGGTACCGCAGCACCAATACTAACAATTCCTAAAGACATTAATTCTAAAGTTGCACCAACCATTAAACCTTTTTGTAAATCACCTAACACAATCCCTACTAAACAACTGACGATTAATGGTCGTTCAAAATTTAAGCGCCCTAATAATCGTGAATCTAGCATTGCAAAAACACCAATAATCCCAACTAATAATGCTTTTATTAACATAGGGAAATCCTCCTTAAACTAAATTTTTTCATTGAGTAATTCTTTTCGTGATGTTGGTACTTGTTGCATAACCAACTGAATTCCTTTTTCTGCTAATTCTTTACTTAATGCCACTTCTTCATCAGTTAAAAAGATAGCATTAGTATAGCGTTTGGCACCAGGTCGATCTGGAATACCACCGTAATTGACTTCCTTGATATTGCCATACGCAGTCACAAATTCATACATTTCTGTCACATTTCCAAAAATAACCATGATATTATCTGGTAAAGCCTTAATTTGTTCTAGTTTTTCTAATGCTTTGGCTACACTAAAAACATTAAGTTTGACATCAGCAGGCTTAGATAATTTCAATGACATTTTCTTAAAATCATCGGTAGAAGTTTTATTGTCAATCACAATAATACGTTCAATATTTTGAGATTTTGTCCAAGCAAAAACCACTTGCCCGTGCAATAGTCGATGATCAATTCTAACCACTTTAATCATAGTAAATCCTCCTCTTCATTATTTTCTTTCATTAATTGGTTGACATAAACTACTCCTTCTTTACCCATTGATATAGCCTCTTCTATCATCGCTGGAGTCAATGGCAAGACAGCTGTAGCAAGCGTAATAATTACTGGTAAATTCATTCCGCTAATTAAATAAACTTGAGGATACTGCTTTAATAATTGAATCATTTCATTATTGACAGAACCACCTAAAAGATCGGTTGCAATAACAATTTGCTCTTCTTGATTTTCATTAATAAGTGCTCGGATATCTTCCAAAAATTTTGTTTCGCTACCATCTGAATAAGCTGCAAAAGCATATATATTTTCATTTTTACCAACAATCATTTCTATAGTATCTTTCATGCCTGTTGCAAGCTTTCCATGACTGGCTAATATCATCTTCATTTTTCATTCCTCCTTCCTCACACCTTAATATAAGCAAAAAGCGTGCCAAAAATTAGCACGCTTGATGTTTTATTTCATTTTTTCAATAAAAAGCCTTGTAAATCAATAATCACTGGCAATAATATCATAAATATATCCCACCTCAGAATCCGGTATTTTGACACTATAGCTCTCTTCCATGACACTAAGCGTATTTTTCAGCCAAATATATCTCTTAGTGTGACGAACATCTTCAACCTGTCCAGCAAAGTCATAAGAATCAATAGGCTCACGACGAATTAACCGCTCTATTAAGCAACTAACATGAATATATAAAGCCATTTTATGTTGATTCGTTAATTTCGTATGACTTAATTCTTCAAATTTGCGCATCATCATATCTATATGATTCATTACTGTATGCGCATCTAATATTGTTAAAGAATTTAGCACCCGTTCAATAGAAAAGTTATGAAGTAAAGACTCATTTAATTCATCCATATACATGCCTTTTTCAATAGTCGCAAGTATTTGTTCTAATACCTGAATTTTACGTCCAGAAATTAAATCCTCTAAAGCAATATAGGTAACCCCTGAAATATGTGGATCTGAAGTCCCGATAATCGCCAAAATATTAAATGTTTTACGTAATACATCTACTTGTTCATGATTTAACAACTGACGGTAATCATAAGCTTTAACCAATACCTCAACTTCTGCAGGCATACTTTCTGTCAATAAAGTACGAATTTGATTAGCGGTTCCTATGCCAGTATGACAGCAAGTAATAATCAAATTCTTTTTAATTTCTTTTGGATAAATAATTTGTGATTGATAGTGGATTTCTTGTTTGACATTGGCCAGTATTTCATCAATGGATTTGTTCTGTTTAATTTCATTTGCCACATGTAAGGCCATTTGTGTCGAAACATGATTAATAATCCCAATTGGAAAATCAACATAACCTGAAATATACTTTGAAACCCCTTCTAAAGATCCCATATCCACCATCAATAGTAAACCGTCACTAATATAATATTGATTGATGTAATCAGTTAGCTCTTTACCAATATCATCAACTCCAATATCTAAAGGCATATCAAAAGCATCGACAATCTTTTCATTCATCATTTTATTCACTACATCTGCCATACTACTTGCAGTCGAATAGCCATGTGATAAAATAAGCGCACGAATCGGACGGACCCGATAATCATAACGAGTAATTTTTAGATAGATATGTAAAAACAGTTGATCCACTTCATCATTGACATAGTTCAAATTTCTAGCAATCGATCGTAAAAAAATACTAATAACCTCGGAAACATTTGGCTCATCAATATGAAACATATGAATCATGTTTTTGAAGATATTCCTTTGATAAGTAGAAAAATCACTGGTTTCAAATTGTTTATAGTAGAAATAGTAACTTAAGACATTCACCATATTGCCATCAAATTTCACACCGTAATTCGCTTCTAAGCTCGTCACTTCCGAATGAATCATATTTTTCAAAAAACTTAAAGGAATTCCTCCACGTTTAATTCTTTTACGATAGATCAGTGCATCACATAATAATTCAAGCTCTGTCATACAAGCTCGTTTAAATTTCTCCTCGCTATCCATTTTCTCAGACAACTCAATAAATTTTTGAAACATAGAATAAATAGGAGAGTTTAACAGGTCGTTAGTATTTTCAAGAGTACTGATTGGTTTTTGCGGTGAAATCGCCACAAAATCACTGTTTATCTGACTAAAGGCTTTCACATCGATTAAATCATTCGTCTGTAAAATATGACTAGGTAAATCAGAAAGTCGAATATAAATTTTTTCATCCTTTATATGTCCAAGCGCATTAGCAACAGAAAGTGTGATTGCATTCTTTAATTGACCAACATTACTTGAATAATGGCGCATGGTTAAGAAATGAAGCACCTGCTGACTAACATAAAGCTCTTGTTCAATCTTAATAGATTCATCGCGATAAAATTTCATGATTAGACTTTCTCGCTCCAGAGCTGTTCGTTCATTTAAAGCCGGAATCTCAATTTGAACCGGAATTCTGCGCATAAATGTGGCCAAAAAATTACTCGTCAAATCTTCTGTTGTCGCACAAATAAATCTCACTTTTACCGGATGGGCCTCTTTTGTTTCTCCAAGGGGCATAATTAACTGGTTATCGAGAAAACTGAACAATTTTTCTTGTCCTTTGGCATTTAATCGGTGAATTTCATCAAGGAATAATACCCCACCATCTGCCTCATCAAACAATCCAGGTTTATCTGCATCAGCCCCTGTAAATGCACCTTTTTTATAACCAAATAAAATACTGGATAATAATTCTGGATTGTCCGCATATTCCGCACAGTTAAATTGAATAAAGCGCTTATCACAGGAAACATAACCCTTGGAAACACAATACTCATAATATTTTTGAGCTAAAAAACTTTTCCCTACCCCTGTGGGACCTGTCAAAAGTACTGGTAAGCCTAATCCCGGATAACGAGCGGCTGCCTTTAATTGCCGAATTTGACCATATAATGACTGCTTTGAACCAATAATTTCATCAAAAACATTTTTCTTTGAATGAAGCGCTGCCTGAAGTTCATCCAAAGAAGCATACTCTAACAATAATTCCGTATTTGCATAATTGCGTAATTTCGAGGCTTCAAAAAAGAGCACTGGTCTCGTATTGATTTTAATTACGAGATTTTCTTTAACCAATTGATTTAAATAGTGACTAATTGTATTTCTTTTAGCTGAAAATCTTTTTGCTAAATAATCTGCTGTAATAGAATTTTGATAGATATCCTCTACATTAGTCAACGTTTGAACTTCTTGATACAGCAATTCTTTGAGTTCCACAATAACGCCACCTTTGAATTTTTATATACAATTTCTATACTACATGAAATATTTCTCATCTGCAAATCACAAAAATATCATTTTTTCATAAAAATAGTGATAGCAAATAGGTTTTTAATTCCTATTTGCTATCACTAAATGTATTAATTTTATAATAATATTATGCTTATTATAGACAAACTTTATTTCGCCAAACGATAAATGGCATCAGCATAGATTGCTGTAGCATTGAATAAGTCATCTAAGTCCATAAATTCATTAGCTTGGTGCATGGTATCGATATAATCTGGGAACATCGCACCATAGGCAACACCGCGTTCTAATAGACGGCCGAATGTACCCCCACCAATGATTTGTTCTTCACCTTTTTGACCAGTATGTTCTTCATAAACAGCTAATAAAGTTGCTACCAATGGATCATCGGCTGGAACATAGTGTGGTTTCATGTGATGTGGGCGTTCTTCAATTTTTACTTTATTTGCGCCAATTTTTGCCATCATACCGGCTGTTAATAAAGTAGCAGAAGTGCCTTTAGGATAGCGGAAGTTCAAGTTCACATAAGCATCTTCGCCATCTGCTTCAAAGCTAAATAAACCAGCATTCATTGTTAATTTACCCATTTTTTCATCTTCGTGGGCAATATCAAATTTTTCACCATAAACATCTTCATGGATATATTGTTCGATAGTTGATAAGAAGTCTTTTGCACCGCCAGCAAATTCATAGCTACTTAAGAAGGCTGCTAAATAAGTACCAGCATTTACACCTAGATGTGGGCTAGCTCCATGTGCAGATTTACCAACTACTTCAAAAGTAACGACATTACCATCGACTTTTGCTTCACCAGAAACTGGACGGCTAGTTAAGTAATAATTAAAGCTATCTGAAATTGTTTTTGCTTGTAATTCATCGGTGAATGTCACTTTTGCACTTGCTTTTCCTGGCACCATATTTTCACGTAAACCAGCTTTAAAACTATCTAAACGAACAGCTCCTGTATTAGTTGAACTAAAGTGTAAACGTAAAGAAACATTTCCTTTTTCACCATTGATAATTGGGAATTCCGCATCAGGAGAGAAACCAAAATCAGGTTTTTCTTCATGTTGGAAGTAATAATCCATATCGCCCCAACCACTTTCTTCATCTGAACCCACAACAAAGCGGATTTTTTTAGAAATTGGTAAGTTTAAATCACGGATAATTTTTAAAGCATAGTAAGCAGCGATACTAGGTCCTTTATCATCTGAAGAACCACGAGCGTAAATGCGATTATCTTTAATGACGGGTACATATGGATCTGTATCCCAACCATCGCCAGCCGGTACCACGTCCATATGGCAGAAGATACCAAGTGTTTCGTCACCTTCACCGTATTCAATATGACCGGCATAATTATCTACATTTTTTACTGTAAAGCCATCGCGTTCACCATAGCCTAACATATGTAGTAAAGCAGCTTTAGGTCCTGGTCCAAAAGGTGCATCTTCACTTTTTTTGTCGTCTTCACGTTCACTTTTGACTTTTAATAACTCAACTAAGTCGTTTAATAAGTCATCTTTACGTGATTCGACTTCTTTTTTCCAATCGATAGTCATAGATTTACGACCTCCTAAAGTTTTATTCACCTTACCATGATAACACTATTAGAGAAAAGATACAAAAGTAAATTATTGAATCGCTGTATTATACATGTTGTTATTTATTATTTATGTTATAATTTACTCGTAATAACTAAATTTCATCGAGGTGACCTAGATGTTAACAGCGTTAGACGAAACGATTCTAAGTACAATTGCTCGCCGACCTTTAATCAGCCATAAGGGGAATTTTGGTCGAGTTTGTTGTATTGGAGGGAATCTAAGGTATGGTGGCGCGATTATTTTAGCTACCGAGGCTTGTGTATATTCAGGCACTGGGCTTACTACTACAATTTGTGATAAAGAAAACCGTCCTGCTATCCATGCACGTACACCAGAGGCGATGATTGTGGATTGGCAAAATTTAGTAGAAGTTGATCGGGTTTGTCAAACGGCTGATGTGATTGTTATTGGTCCTGGTCTTGGAGATGACCCACAATGTCGGACAATCTTGCAACAAGTCATTCAAAACCAAAAAGAAAATCAGTGGTTGGTAATTGATGGTTCGGCTCTTTCGATAATGGCGGAGTTTCCCATGGACTTTCAATATCCCAAAAAAGTAGTTTTAACGCCGCATCAAATGGAGTGGCAACGTGTTTCGCAAATCGCAATTAAAGATCAAACATTTGAAAAAAATTTAGCTGTCCAACAAAAATTACAAACAAATGTCGTCTTAAAGAGTCATCAAACCCAAATTTATTTGGCGAATCAAACCCAATTTATTAATCCATTGGGAAATCCTGGTATGGCTACAGGAGGAATGGGAGATTCTTTAGCTGGTATGATTGGTAGCTTTTTAGCCCAATTTACGGATAAAGAAAAAGCCATTTTAGCCGCGGTTTACCTACATAGTTTTATTGCCGATAAAATTGCGCAAGAAAGTTATGTGGTTTTGCCGAGTCAATTAATTCAAAAAATTCCATATTGGATGGATTATTTTGTCAAGGTTTATCACTGAGAGGTAAAAAATGATACAAGAAGTAATGATTGAAATTAGTCAAGCGATGGCTAAAGTCGATGAACAACAATTACAAAAGATCTTACCACTATTTACAAAGCAACGGCGGATTTTTGTCAGAGGCGCTGGACGAAGTGGCTTTCAGGCAAAAAGTTTTGCAATGCGATTGATGCACTTAGGTTATGAAGTCTATGTATTAGGCGAAACAATTATGCCCAGTGTGCAAGAAGGGGATTTATTTATTGCCATTTCTAGTTCAGGAACAACAAAAGGCGTGCTGATGGATGCAAAAGTGCGCAAGAAAAAGGCTTGACTTTGCTTGTATTTACGAGTGATAGTCAAGCAGCCCTCGCACAATTTGCTGATGAGATGGTTATTATTCCAGGTGCTACAAAAACAAGGTCAGGAATAGCTTCTATCCAATTGCTTTCTAGTCTATTTGATCAAACACTGCATATTACGCTAGATGTCTTGTGCTTAATGCTCTCTAGACAGCAGTCAGCCACCAATGATGAAATTTTACAAGCACATGTGAATATTGAGTAAAAAAACGAGTAGTTCCGCTGCAAAAGTGAACTACTCGTAATTTTTATTTCAATACATTCTGTGCAATAAAAGCGACATAGCCAACTTGACCATTATCTTTCAAATGCGTTTCATCTTCTTCAAACCAATCTTCATGCGCTTTAGCTTCATCATACCAATCGATTAGTGTGATATTTTTATACTTTTGCGCCATTGATTCTAGAAAACGATTCACATCTCCTTGCCAACGCTGAGTCGGAACATAGATATTAACCAGATAAACTTTACGCTTAGACCCAATCGCTTTCATCATATTTTGAAAATCTTCTTCCGTGTAAACGCCATTTGTGCCAAGACCGATTACAATCGTATCTGCCAATAATTTTTTCTTCTTCAACTCATTGATTGTTTTCTTTGCAGTGTATAGTTGACGACCGATATCCGCATCTAAAACCACATTTGGGAAGACCTCTTTCATCTCTTCCACAGTAGCTAACATGACTGAATCACCAATCATCGTGATGTTCATTTGCTGCGCTTTTAGCAGCTGCGTATCCGTTAAATGATACTTATCCGCAATCTCATTGGTCGCATGCATGACTTCTGTTGTGCCATCTGTATTTTTGGTCGCATCAGCAGCTTTTTTATTCTTAGCGATATTCGCCTCAAAAGCTTTTTGTGCGTCGTTTTTTTGATTAGCAGGAGCAGTAAAAATGCCAAATAATGCAACCGCAAAAACAATTGCAAGCGGCACACACACCATTTTTTTCCAAGCATAGGCCGGTAATTTCACCCATTGTTTGAAGCGAACTGGTAATTGTGAGTAGTCATAGCGACGACAAGGTACTTCAATTAAGCGATAGGATAATTCACTCATCACTAATATTAATCCTATTTCAATCAATGTATGTAACCATAAATGCTGATTAATATTTTTAACGGCACTTTCATAAAAAATCATAATTGGAAACTGATACAAATAAATCCCATAGCTTCGTTTGCCAATGTAATCAAATAGTGGATTAGAAAGGTAACGATTGAAGTCCGCACCTGGATGAGCCGTCACAGCTACAAGTATCGCTGCAAAAATACTAACTAAATACATACCACCATAATATAAAAAGTTAGACTGCGCACTCAAAGTGAAAAAGCTCAAAATAATTGCCAATAACGCAAGCCAACCAGCACGATTTAACATTTTTTCGGCCTTTTTAGAAATACTTGTGCGTAAATGATTACTTGGCCAAAAAATTGCTAAGCTAGCCCCCAACCACATGGAAAAGGAACGGGAAAAAGTACCATCATAGACCGCTGTTGGATCGACGCCAGGTTTAAATTGTATCGCCATCCAAATTGCCGAAGCTAACGATCCAAGTAAGAAAATGCCGGCTACTCGGTCTTTTTTCCTCCCAAGCTTATAAAAAAGAACAAGCAAAATTGGTAAGACCAGATAGTTTTGCGCTTCAACGGATAATGACCACAGATGGGTAAATGGATCTGGATTATGGAAGCGGTCGAAGTAAGACAATTTATTATCAATTTGCCAATAATTATTAAAATACAATAAACTACTGAAAACAACACCGCGTAAATTATTCAATAAATTCCGTTGAAAAAGTGTAATATAACTAGCACATAATACTAGAAGACCAATTAAAGCCGGATACAGTCGTTTAATTCTTCTAAAATAAAAGGCTTTTAAATGGATTTTTTGGTTACTTTCCCATTCTTGACGTAATAAATCAACAATTAAATAGCCAGAAATCACGAAGAAAACTGGCACGCCCAAATATCCCCCTTTAATTGTATTCGGAAATAAATGGTAAAATATAACTCCTAAAACGGCGATGGTGCGAATCCCATCAAAACCGGTAATATATCTATGTTTTGTATTCATGATTAACCTTCTTAAATAATATTTTCTTTCCCACCATACTATCATGCCATAAATGTCTGAAAAAAGCATGGAAAAATTCAATGAATATAGAAAAACTTAATTCCTACTGTCCCATTATAAAGGATAATACGCTATTTTTTTATCTTTTATTCAAAAAAATTTTTTCATTCAGAAAGTGTTGGACAGACCTTATCCGCTCGTAGCTGACCAAGTCGATTTACAACCTTATTGACGGTGTTCGGCAGCTAGACATTGTGAAATTCGCCCTACCACTTGCAAAAATCTCCTTTCATCCGATTTTTGTAGTGGTAGGTAAGCACAAAATTTCTTCGAGGCTTTCCGAGCTGCCTAACAACCTTATTAAAAAAAAACAGTACTTTTTATTAGCACTGTTTTTTCGTCTTTATAATTTTTCTTCATAAAATCGTCCAAGAATCTGAACGTTTTCCGCAATACTGACGAAGGCATGAGGATCTGATTCTTTCATCGCCAACCTTAACATTGGTAGTTCATAACGTGTCACAACCGTAATCAAGACGGTTTGTTTCTCATGACGATAAGCGCCCTCTGCTTCGTGGATAATTGTAATGCCACGGCGCATTTTTTCTTGAATATGCTCTATTACTTCATCTGGAAAACGAGTAACAATGGTGACTTGCATTTTCTTTTGCTTGGTAAATACTGCATCTGTTACCTTGCCACAAACAAAAATCGCTAAAGCTGAATACAATGCATAGGCCCAACCAAATAGAATACCTGCAATGAACATGATACATACGTTAAAGAAAATCGAAATAGATCCTACTGATTTACCGGTCTTTTTACGAATGGCAATACTAATAAAGTCCAAGCCGCCTGAAGACAAGCCATTTCTAAGCGCATAACCAATACCAGCTCCCATGACTGCACCACCAAAAATCGCACAAATAATTGGATCTTTAGACAAAACTTCCTCTGGTAGTAATTGTGTAAATAACGAGGTCAAAACAACGGTAATACCAGTAAAAATTGTGAATTTATGACCAATTTTAAACCAGCCCAACAAAAATAAAGGAACATTTAACAAAAGTAATCCAAGCGATACAGGAATGGTAAAAGGTAGATAATGACCCGATAAAGTCGTAATAATCTGTGCGACCCCGGTAATCCCACTAGAATAAATATGCCCCGGTTGATAAAAACAATTAATCGAAATCGCAGCTAAAAGTGCATAAACGATTGCGAATGAGAATTTCTGCGCATAATCTGCATGCGGAAATAAATTAAAAAATTTCTGTGCCATGATAACCTTCTCACTTTTTATTTATTCAAGCCCATTATACTCCTTGCCTAAGAAAAAAAGCCATTTATGAAAAATTTCTTACTTTTCATAGATGACTTTTAGGAATATTTAAATTTTATTAGGCAAGCCTAGTCTTCTTCCACACTGGTTACATCGATATTTAGCTCGAATAATTGTAATGGAGAAACTGTACTTGGCGCTTGAGACATAGGATCCACTGCACGACCATTTTTCGGAAAGGCGATAACTTCACGGATATTGTCTTCACCAGCTAATAGCATGACAAAGCGATCTAAGCCTAAAGCAATTCCGCCATGTGGAGGGAAACCATAGTCAAGCGCATCTAATAGGAAGCCAAATTGTTCTTGCATTTCACGACGAGAGAATCCTAATGCTTCAAACATTTGCTCTTGAACTTCTTTTTGATAGATACGTAGTGAACCGCCACCTAATTCATAACCATTTAAGACGATATCATAAGCTTGAGCATGCACTTTAGATGGATCTGTTGCTAATAATGGAATATCGCTTTCTCTTGGTAAAGTGAATGGATGATGCGCAGAAACATAGCGACCTTCTTCTTTATCGTATTCAAATTGTGGCCAGTCAACTACCCATAGGAAGTTAAATTTAGATTCATCAATTAAGCCTAATTCTTTACCTAATTTCAAACGAACAGCCCCTAATGAAGCACATACGACATCAAAGCTATCCGCACCAAACATCAATAAGTCACCAACTTCAGCATTGGTGGCAGCGACGATTTTTTCTGTTGCATCGCCTAAAAACTTCGCAATTGGCCCTTTCAAACCATCTGCTTCGACTTTCAACCATGCCAAACCTTTTGCACCATATTGACCGGCAAATTGACCTAAATTATCCATATCTTTGCGTGAATATTTATCGGCAGCTCCTTTGGCATTTAACGCTTTGACTACCCCACCATTTTGTAAAGCCATTTGGAATACTTTGAAATCAATATCTTTGACCACTTCAGAAATATCTACTAATTCCATGTCAAAACGTGTATCTGGCTTATCGCTACCATAACGATTCATTGCTTCATCATAAGTCATGCGTGGGAAAGGTAATGTCACTTCCATACCCTTCACGTCTTTCATCACTTTAGCAATCATGCCTTCTGTTAGTGTTTGGATTTCTTCTGCACTTAAGAAAGAAGTTTCCATATCCACTTGGGTAAATTCTGGTTGACGGTCTCCACGTAAGTCTTCATCACGGAAACAACGAACGATTTGGTAATAACGGTCAAAACCAGCATTCATCAATAATTGCTTAAAGATTTGTGGTGATTGTGGTAAAGCATAAAAATGACCTGGATGTACGCGAGATGGTACTAAATAGTCGCGAGCTCCTTCTGGCGTTGATTTACCAAGATAAGGTGTTTCAATATCAAGAAAATCATTGCTATCTAAATAAGTACGAATCGCACGGGTTACTTGATTACGTAAAATAATATTTTGTGTCATTTTTGGACGACGTAAATCTAAGTAGCGATAACGCATGCGCACTTCATCGCTGGTTTGTTGATCATCTTCAATTGGGAATGGTGGTGTTTTTGCTTTGTTTAAAATCGTAATGTCTGAAATCATCACTTCGACACCACCTGTGACGATTTTTGGATTCACTGCTTCTGGCGCACGTGCAATGACTTCACCAGTTACTTCAATCACATATTCACTACGACATTTATCCGCAATCGCCCATGCTTCTTTAGAGACTGCTGGATTAAATACGACTTGGACAAACCCTTCTCTATCACGTAAATCGATAAAGATAACGCCTCCTAAGTCACGACGTTTTTGAACCCAACCTTTTAATGTTACTGTTTGGCCAATTGTTTCATTTGAGACTTGACCACAATATAATGTTCTTGTTGCCATTATTGTTTACTCCTTTTCTGTCTGCATCATTTCTTGATAAACCGTTTCAAATTGTGTTTGAATTTGAGTCAGTGGATAAGCTTTTTCTACACGAGTGGCTAAGTTTTTCACGTTAACCACGCCGTTTGCTAATTCTGTTTCGCCAATGGTTAATACTAATTGTGCATTTAATTTATCAGCTGTCTTAAATTGGGCCTTCGCTTTACGATTCATCACATCACGTTCAGCACTAAAGCCGGCTTGACGAATACTTTGCACG
This sequence comes from Enterococcus cecorum, assembly GCF_052119425.1. Taxonomy (GTDB): domain Bacteria; phylum Bacillota; class Bacilli; order Lactobacillales; family Enterococcaceae; genus Enterococcus_E; species Enterococcus_E cecorum_C. Next base: position 6,633 of record NZ_JBQKFH010000003.1, on the reverse strand, counting down.
ATTTGTAAGGCTTCAATATTTGTTGCTTCACCTAAAGAAACCACATAGGCGTTTAATGGTTTTTGGGCAGCTAAAGTAATGCCTTGTGCTTCTAAAATCATTAATAAACGTTCAAAGCCCATCGCAAAGCCAAAACCAGCTGTTTCAGGACCACCTAATTCAGCGACCAATTGATTGTAACGGCCACCGGCACAAATAGTAGATTGGGCACCCATTTTTGGATCATCGCTCATAATTTCAAAAATCGTATGCGTGTAATAATCTAAACCACGAACCATATTGCTATCGATTTCATAAGCAATATTTAAAGCATCTAACATCTTTGTCACAGCTTCAAAGTGTTTTTGTGCTGTTTCAGATAAATAATCTAAAATAGATGGTGCCCCGGCAACCACCGCTTTATCTTTTTCATCCTTACTATCTAGCACACGTAATGGATTTTCTAATAAACGACGATTGGAATCAGCACTCAATTGTTCTTTAAATGGCGTTAGATAATCAATTAATGCTTGACGATAGGCCGTGCGTGTTTCTTGATCCCCTAATGAATTAATCACTAAGCGTAAATCTTTAATCCCTAATTCACGGAAAAATTGTAAAGCCATCGCCATCGTTTCAACATCTGTAGCTGGATTATCCGAACCAAAGACCTCTACTCCGATTTGATGGAATTGACGTAAACGACCTTTTTGGGGACGTTCATAACGAAACATTGGGCCCATATAATAAACTTTGTAAGGTTTTTGATGTTCTGGACCAAATAATTTATTTTCCACAAAAGAACGAACAATCGGTGCAGTGCCTTCTGGTCGTAAAGTAATATGACGATCTCCTTTATCATGGAAATCATACATTTCTTTTGTCACGATATCCGTTGTATCGCCTACGCTTCTTGAAATGACTTCGATATGTTCAAAAATTGGCGTGCGGATTTCATGAAATTGATATTGGTTAAATAATTTTCTAGCAGTTTGTTCAATTGTTTGCCATTTTTCTGATTCACCTGGCAAGATATCATTGGTACCTTTTGGACGTTGGTAAGCCATAATTTCCTCCTTAAAGTCTTTTTAACAAATAAAAAAGCCCTTGAAGCCATATTGCTACAAGGACGAATCATCGTGGTGCCACCTATTTTCAGTGTAAAATCAAAACTTTACACCCTTCAAACGATTAACGCTCGTACACGGAATAGCTTTTTACTACTCATCTCCAGACTGTTCTTCAATATCACTTGCTTAAGCTACTTTCAGCCTAGGGTAGCTCTCTCTTGAAAGTCGAACGTGATATTTACTCTTTTCTTTCGCTGACTTTTTCTATATCAGCTTTTACAATACGTGATATCTCTTAAAAAGTCAAGAACTTACACAGAAATTTTCAGATATTTTCTTGGATGACTTTCAACGCATCTTTTAATAATAATAAAGTCCCTCTTGCGTCTTTTGTCTAGCAAGCCAAACAACTAGTAAAATCGCTAAGTTGAAAAACACCGCTACAATAAATAAAGTTCGGTAGCTAAAAGTTTCAATCATTAAACCACCAAATAATGGCGAAATAGCCCGCCCCGCACTACCAAAAGAATTCACAAGGCCTAAATACTTTCCCTTTACTCCTTCTGGTGTGATGCGGTTGACAATCACTGGTACTTGTGGAAAGGCCAAGGCTTCTCCAATTGTTAGTAAAACCATCGCAGTCACGAATAAATAATATTGTTTCGCAACACTTAACACCACAAAAGAGAAAGCAAACATCAAAATGCCGATATAAATTGGCATAAAATGATTTTTAATATATTGCCCATAACGTACAATGAAAAATTGAATCAATAAAATTAACCCCGCATTGACCGTCCATAAAACACTATAGTACCGAAAAGGAATCCCTAGACTGGTCATATATACAGAAACATTACTTCCCCATTGTTGATACATCGTCCAAGTAATCAAAAGCATCGTTAATAAAGTAATCATCAAATATTGATTCATCTTTGGTAATTTTATCTTTGTCTTGTCCGTTTTACGCTCATTTGTCGCTCGTTTAAGATTACGCAATGGATGATAGCCAATCAAAACAACCGCTAAAAAGCCTAGACTAATCAATGTCGAAACGAAAAATGGTAACCGTAAATCCCAATCATATAAAAAACCAACAACAGATGAACCAATGACAATGCCAAAGTTTTGGACAAAATAAATCATATTAAAAACATAGCGACCATCAAAACGTTTCAAGGTTGCGCCTAATGCACTTACCAAAGTCCCATTCCAACCAGCTGCCAATCCTAAGAAAAATAAACAGATGGCAAAAGGAACAGCTTGATGAAACAAGGTTAATACAATTAGCGTGACTGTCATCACTACGCCACCAGCCAACATCAAATAATAAGGATTCCGGCGATCAAATCCAAGTCCACCAACGACATTTCCAATCACACTAGCTAGTGAATTGAAAAATAAGACTAATCCTACCAAAGTTAAGGAAATATGCAAATTATCATGCAAATAAACGCTGGTTAGAGGCCAAATAAAACTCATCCCAAAGCTTGTAAAAAAGGCTCCTAATAATACAGCAATAAAACTGACTTCTTTTTTCATTTCCGCTCACATTTTCTATATAAATTTTGCTTGAAATGGTGAAATTAGATTCGCTCTAATGTCTTCGCTGTATCGCGCCAGAACAATGGAAAGAATCTTTGTAACAAGCGCCCGATCAAGCAACCAATCAAGTTTAACATAATATCACTTACAGCAAAAGTCCCTACATAAAAAACATATTGAATGGTTTCGACCCCACAAATAAAAAGAACACTAATGACACAAAATTCCCAAAAGCGAGATTTGAAACTAAATAATATCCCAAGTGGAATAAAGTAAATCACATTTAATATTGCCTCTAGTAAAACACGTTTATTGCGCACCACAAAATCAAATAATTCAAAACTATAAGAATGATAATTGCGCGCTTTAGCAAACAAGACGATAAACAATAAAAATAAGTACACACTATAGAAGAGATACGTATAAATAACCGTAAATTTTTGGAAAATCAACTGTACAAAAAACAACCACATACTCAACGTCACAAAACCGATTAAAAATTCCTTTGTATACGCAAAACGTGCCATTGCTGAGGCTAAGTGTGGATAGCTACTTAAAACCGGATAAGCAATCCAGTTAATTAAAAGAAAACCAACAAAAAATGAAAATGCTCCCAAAAAGAACAGCGCGAATAGTTTTTTCATATATACCAATCCCTTGTTTTATTTTTCTCTTTATTATAACGATTTAGCAAGTTTTCTGCCAAATAAATCTACTTAATCTAAAAGAAACTTAAATTAATTTATAGAAAATTAATGAAAACAGCTTTCTCTTTCTTTTTGACGATATTTTCTATGCGTTTAAATGGTGAATATTAATTATATTTATCCTTAGAATTGTTATTGAACTTTTCATAGCATTTTTCTATGGTAAATTTTATGATTTGCTTTTGAATAATTCTAAAAACAGGCGTAAAATAGATATGTAATTATTGTTATTATTAGAATGATTCTATTTTGAAAAGAGTGTGAAATATGAAAGCAAGTTTATTTACTAGTTGTGTCGTGGACGCGCTATTTCCAAACGTCCCTATCGCAATGACGGAAGTTTTAGAACGTTTCGGAGTAGAAGTTTTACTCCCTGAAAGTCAAGTCTGCTGCGGACAACCAACCTTAAATAGTGGTTACCGCAAAGATTCTCGCAAGGTATTAATCAATCAGATTGAAGCCTTCAAAGATGCGGAATATATCGTGGGTGCAGCGGGTAGTTGTACAGCGACTTTTAAAGAATATGCAGAATTATTCAAAGATGACCCTCAATACCGCGCCTTAGCTGAAGATTTGAGCAAGCGTACCTTTGAATTCACCCAATTCTTACATTATGAATTAGGCCTAACCGATGTAGGTGCGACTTTAAATGCACGTGCAACTTACCATCGTTCTTGCCATATGTCACGCATTTTAAAAGAAAAACAAACCCCTTTTATCATGATGAAATATGTCAAAGGTTTAGAATATGTTGAATTACCACATATCGAAAACTGCTGTGGTTTCGGTGGTACTTTCTCTGTTAAAGAACCATTGATTTCAAACGCCATGGTGACTGAAAAGATGAATGATGTCATCTCAACTGGTGCAGAAGTCCTAATTAGTGCGGATATGGCTTGTTTGATGAATATCGGTGGTAAATTTAATCGTGAAGGTAAAAAAATTAAAATTATGCACATTGCTGAGGTCTTAAATCATGATGTCGATGAAAGTCGCGTTCCTCAATTAGCAAGAGTCTAAGCAAGTTTGGTGGTGAAAATATGGGATTAAAAACAAGTACGTTAACTTTTGAAGAACGTTGTGAAAAAAGTTTAAATGATACACAAATGCAAGCAGCACTAAAAAAAGCGCAAGATAGTCAATGGATTAAACGTGAAGCTTCTCGTGCAGATATGGGTGACTGGGAAGAATGGCGCAAATTAGGTCAAGAAATTCGTCAACATACCTTAAACCATTTACCAGATTACCTTGAAATGTTTGCTGAAAATGTCCAAAAACAAGGCGGACATGTGTTATTTGCACAAACCGAAGAAGAAGCAAGAGAATATGTGAAAGAAATTACCCTTGCTAAAAATGCTAAAAAAATCGTCAAATCTAAATCAATGGTCACTACTGAAGTCGGCCTAGATCCAATGTTTGTCGAAATGGGGCTAGAAGTCATCGAATCTGACTTAGCGGAATTTATTTTACAAATGGATAATTGGGACGAACCTTCACACATCGTCTTCCCTAACATCCACAAAGACCGCTATCAAATTCAAAAAATCTTTGAAAATCTAGGCTATGAAGGCAGCAGCGAGCCAGAAGAAATGGCCAAATTCGCGCGTAAAGTGTTACGTGAACACTTCTTATCCGCTGATATTGGCATTACTGGTTGTAACTTTGCCATTGCCAATAATGGAATGATTAACTTAGTAACCAATGAAGGAAATGCCGACTTAGTGATTGCAATTCCTAAAACCCAAATCGTATTGATGGGGATGGAAAGAATCGTGCCAAGTATGAAGGAAGCTGAAGTATTAGATAGCTTGCTTTGTCGAAGTGCCGTGGGTCAAAAATTAACGAGTTACGTCACTTTTGCTGGTAAAAAAGCCGATGAAGAATCAGATGGACCTGAAGATTTCTATGTAATTATAGTCGATGATAACCGCTCAAATGCCTTAGGTACACAATTCCAAGAGATGCTACAATGTATTCGTTGCGGAGCTTGTCTAAATGTATGTCCAGTTTATCGTCATATTGGCGGTCATGGCTATGGTTCAATTTATCCTGGTCCAATGGGTGCGGTCCTTTCACCAATTTTAGGTGGTTATGAAGAATTTGGTGATTTACCTTATGCTTCAAGTTTATGTGGTGCATGTACTGAAACTTGCCCAGTCAAAATTCCTTTACACAACTTACTCATTGCGCATCGTACCGTTATGGCTGATGAATTGAAACGCACAAGTAAGATGGAACAATTCGGCATGAAGATGGCAGCTACTGTTACTGGATCAGCTCCTGTGTTCAAATTTGTTGAAAAAGTCGATCATGCCGGCTCAGCGATGATGGCCACACAAAAAGAACCAGCTGTTGAAAATCTATATAATCACGGCGGCTACTTAACCAAAGCTCCTGCGATTGCTAAGAACTGGACTGATTATCGTGATTTACCTCGTCCACCAAAAGCAAAAGACGGCTTTAGAGAATGGTTCAAACGTCATAAAGCCGAAAAAGGAGGAAAATAAATGTTTTCAGATGCTGCACAAAAACAAGAAGCTTTCTTAAATAAACTAGCTGGCAAATTGAATTATCAACGTCATAGCCTAGACAAAGAACCTTTTCAACCTGAAAATAAAATCAATTTACAAAAGCTACAAGGGCTAAGTCAAGATGAATTACTTGAAGTAGCCAAAGAACAATCTGATGCTATCTACACAGATTTTAAAGTTATTTCTAAAGAGCATTTAGCTGCAACCATTCAAGATATCCTTGAAGAAAAAGGGCAAGGAAACTATATTATTCCTGATGATAGTCGCTTTGCTGAATATCAATTAACTGATTTAGCTAATCATCCAAATACTTACACTTGGAAAAAAGGCGCCGAATTTAGAGAAGAAAATCTAAATGCTGCCAATCAAGCCAATGTAGGGATTGCCTTTGCTGAATATCTTTTAGCCGAATCAGCAACCGTCGTATTTGAAACGAACGCTGGACATGGTCGTACTTTGCAATTTTTACCACAACATTTTATTGCGATTGTACCAAAGAGCCAAATCGTCCCACGTATTACACAAGCAACGGCTGATTACAATGAAAAAGTCCTACGCGGCGAAAAGATTGGTTCTAACTTAAGCTTTATCTCTGGTCCATCAAACTCTGGGGATATTGAAATGATTTTAGTCGTTGGGGTACACGGCCCACTATCAATGACTTATCTTGTTTTAGAAGATGCTTAATTGGTAAGCGTCCAATAACAAGGTGTATCGCATCTATCTAGTCCTCCAGTTATACTGTATTCAAACAGAAGATTGGAGGTTTTTTATGATGAAACAACCCATTGTCCCTCTAGC
>NZ_JBQKFH010000002.1:0-100458 GCF_052119425.1 Enterococcus cecorum | reverse complement strand
AAATATAGGGGGAAAATCCTCTATATTTCATCCAAAAAATCCAAAAATCGAAGGCATCTTTCACGGGTGCCTTCGATTTTTGGATTCAAAAGGGACTAATGGGTCAGCCCCGTTTGTCGAAATATGGGAAAAGATAATTTACATTACTTGAAACGGTTAATTTAATATGCGCAATTTTCAGCGCACGCTAGGTAAGCGCCCAATAACAAGGTGTATCGTAAGCCCCCATTCAAACAACGCATATAAATCAACAGCACCTCTTGTTAAAATTGACATATCAATCAAAGGAGGTGCTTTTCATATGCCAGAACAAAAATTAACAATTGTCCCCGTAACATTACATTCCGATACAGAAAATATTTCGAACATAAAACGTAAGCCCGAAATAAAAAATAAACGAACTAAATAAATAATAAATCATTTATTTTTGCAAAACAATAAACGCACGTGTAAAACACGTGCGTTTATTGGAATATGGGAAAAGATAATTTACATTAACTTGAAACGGCATAATATGCAAAGTTTACATAGCTATTATAAGCATATGTTTTGTGCTTGTCAAGGTTTTCATAGATGCTTATCACCTTGACATACTGTATTATCGGATAGTTGAATAAAAATTAAAGGGAAAAACTAAAAAAGAACGAATAAATTTTGAAAAATAATGATTTGTCAATAATTTTTATTTATCCCCTTGAATTTTGACTGATATTGACCGATAAATTAAAATATGAATATAGAATACAAGGGGAAATTTATAAATGGATATCTTTTTAATTATTGGTATTATCGCAGGTTTTTTATCAGTGGTTGTAGGAATGATTGTAAAAGGGGCGGATGTTTCTGTACTTATTAATCCGGCCGCTATCATTATCATCTTTGGTGGAAGTATTGCAGCTTTACTTAATTCTTATCCTATGCAACAGATAAAGCGACTACCAAAAGTTTTTGGAGTATTGTTTAATAATCGAGAAGTGAATAATGCAGATTTAATTCAATCAATTATTGAAATGGCCAATATGGCTCGTCGTGATGGATTGCTTGCATTAGAGTCACATGTAAATACTTTAGACGATCCGTTTTTGAAAAAAGGTTTAGAAATGGTAGTCGATGGAATTGATGCTGAACAAATTCGTGAAATTCTAGAGACAGAAATTGCTGGAATTGAAGAAAGACATCATTCAGCAGCTAAGATGTTCAAGACATTAGGATCAACATCTCCAACTTTAGGGGTATTGGGGGCAGTAATCGGTTTGATTGGTGCCTTGGGAAATTTAAGTGATGTTGAGGCTTTAGGTCATATGATTAAAGCGGCCTTTGTAGCGACATTATATGGGATTTTCTTCGGATATGTATTGATGATGCCTTTTGCTTCGCGTTTGGAGTCTAAATCTCAAGAGGAAATTCAGCAAAAGATGATCATTTTGGAAGGTGTGATGGCAATTCAGGCGGGCCACTCACCTAAAAATATTGAAAAACAATTAAACAGCATCATTGAGCCAAACCAACGTAGAGAATCCTAATTTAAGAGGGTGTTTAAACGATGAAACGAAAAAAAAGACATGAAGAACACGTCGATGAAGCATGGTTACTCCCTTACTCTGACATGATGACGCTACTATTAGCTTTATTTATTGTCTTATTTGCGATGGCTAAAGTAGATACGGCGAAATTTAATGAATTTAAAAGTGAATTTACGCAAATATTTGCTGGAGTTGGTCAAAGCAGTGGAACGGCAGTAATTGGCAAAGCCGTGGATCCTGATTTACCAGAAGATACTCAAGAAAAGACAGCAGAATCAGAAGCAACGAAAGAAGCTATTGTAAAGATGCGCTTGGAAGATAAGAAATTAGCTAAACTACAAAAACAATTAGATGAAGATTTATCGAAAACTGAGATTGCTGATGATGTTACGATAGATTTAAAGTCCGATGGGATTCATATTGCATTATCTAGTCGAATCTTATTTAGTCCAGGAAGTGCTGATTTATCTGATGATGTTCAGAAAAACTTGTCAATTGTAGGTAGCCATTTCAAAGGATTAGATCAGGATTTTATAATTGCAGGATATACCGATAATCGACCTGAGAATGGCAAATATGCTTCGAACTGGGAATTGTCGGCGGCACGTGCGATTTCAGTTATGAATTATTTTGTTAACAATCATATGATAGCTAGTAACAAAGTAGCTATTCAAGCATATGCAGATAATAAACCTAAAGCAACAAATAGTACAGATGAAGGTAGACTTCTAAATCGTCGTGTTGAAATCATTATTCAAAAAATGCATACTGCAAAAGTTGTATCTAACGGCAATTAATAGGAGGCTGCATCTTTGAAAAGAAAAGTTATTGCTTTTTTTATAGTTGTATTAACCATCATATTTTGTCTATTTAATGACGATGTTTCGAGTAAAAGCCAAGTAAAAGCAACGCATACGATTAATCTTTCTACTCAAGATATTACTTATTCAACGATTTTATTGGACGTTCCGTTGGAGAGCCAATTTGAAGGTCAAAGACTAGAAAATGGTTGTGAAGTTACTGCATTATCTATGTTGCTTCAATATTATGGTTATGATGTGAATAAAAATGTCTTAGCAAGCCAACTTCAATATGAACCATTTAGTGTAAATAACCAAATATATGGAGATCCTAGAATTGGTTTTGTAGGAGATATTCAAAAAGGAAACCGGGCGATGGGGGTATTTGTGGAACCAATTGCTCAGCTTGCACGTAAAATTGTGCATGAAGATGTAATGGTACATGATGAAAAAATAACGTTTGATGAAGTTATCTCGCTTGTGCAACAAGACATTCCCATTTGGTGCTTGATAACGGTTGATTTTATTGAATTGCAAGATAGTGATTTTATTGAGTGGCCTACAAATCAAGGAAATATTAAGGTTACTCCAAAGATACATGCAGCAGTTATTACTGGAATGGATAGCGAAAATATTTATGTTAATGATCCATATGGATATAAAAATCGTCCCGTTAAAATAGAAACGATGAAAAAAATTTTTGAGAAAATGGGTGCTCAGTCCTTGTATTTTACAATTAACTAGTTGTATAATAATCATGGGGAATGAGTATTGGAGGGTTTAGTATGGAGTCTATTCGAGAAGTACAATATTTTACATTGGATAGTGAAAATTCACTAGTAAAGGCTGAGAATCAACCTTTTGAGTTTGCGAAATTATTAACATTGGATTCTACTTCTAAATCATGGACGGCGTCAAAGCGTGTTCATGCAAGAGAGCGTGGAAGACTAGAGAGTGATCTTGCTACCTTAGATGAAAAATATCGCGCTTATATGATGATGCAACAATCAAATCATACAAGATAATCAAAAAGAGTCAACCATTTAAAAGTGGTGACTCTTTTTTTAGCTATAGGCGAATGGAGCGTTTGAAATAATTCGGCATACGATTTTGGTCTGCAGTAAGGAAAGGTTCTTGTAAGCGACCACGTTTAGCCGCGTGAATTCTTTTGGAGACGGTGAGTGGCTCATCGGCTAATAGAAGTTTCTGTATATGCGTTAGTTCTTTGTAGGCTTCTTTATCATAATAAGATGTATTTCGAGTCATATTTTTTCTCTTTTCATTATTATTTCATTTAAAATTATACACGGTAAAAATTATTTTTCAATAGTTATATGGAAATATATGAATTATTAAATTTTTCATAATGTACTATAATTAGTGTATTTAACATGCATATGTAAATTATTTTATTTATACTAATTATAAATATATAGTTATTTAAAATAATTTTTATGAAATAGATTCTGCGCTATTGAAAAGTAGATTTTGCTAAATCTTTTTAAGTAAGATACATGAAAAAATGCAGTATTAGTTGTAAAATTAAAGGTATAATACATATATAAAGAGGTGTACATATTATGAGTAAAATTCCAACTTACAAATTAGCAAATGGTCAAGAAATCCCGGTGCTAGGTTTTGGTACTTGGCAAACTCCGGATGGGGAGGTGGCTGAACAATCTGTATTGAAAGCTTTAGAAAGTGGTTATCGTCATATTGATACAGCGATGATTTATGGCAATGAAGTTTCAGTCGGTCGTGCCATTCAAAAAAGTGGGGTTGCTCGTGAAGAGTTATTCGTAACGACAAAATTATGGAACACTGATCATAGTTATGAATTAGCGAAAAAAGCCATTGATCAGTCTTTACAAAATTTAGGCTTAGATTATTTTGATCTATATTTGATTCATTGGCCAAATCCAGTTCATTTTCGTGAAAACTGGAAAGAAGCTAATAGTGAAGCTTGGCGTGCGATGGAAGAAGCAGTTGAAACAGGCAAGATTAAATCTATCGGTGTTTCGAATTTTAGAGCACATCATTTAGACGCATTGCTTGAAACAGCGAAGATTCAACCAGTGGTGAATCAAATTTATCTTAACCCATCTGATCAACAAAGAGAAGTAGTGGCCTATAATAATGCCCACAACATCTTAAGTGAAGCTTATAGTCCACTAGGCACAGGTAATTTAATTGGTTTACCAGAGCTAGAAAAGATTGCGGCAAAATATCAAAAGAGTGTGCCACAATTATTATTACGATGGAGCTTACAAAAAGGTTTCTTACCACTACCAAAATCTGTTACGCCATCACGGATTGAGCAAAACTTCCAAGTCTTTGATTTTCTAATTGATGCCCAGGATATGGCAGCGATGGATGCGTTACAAGGGGTTAAGAGTTTAGCTACGGATCCAGATACAACGAATTTTTAATAGCAACATCGAGCATAGCGGTATGGCTATGCTCGATGTTTGTATATTGTTTCTTTCAAGTATTGAATACCGATTACCAAAAATACGATACAGCCTGCAAATAGTAAACTAAATCCAATAGGAATCAAGAAGAAATTTTCGTGTAAAATTCCCTGATCATCAATATATTCTACAGATAAAGCTTTGATTACTAGACAAACAATACCAAGTAATAGAAGAATGGTACCGGTAAGAGTAGTGGCTAAATTTAATTTTGCACGTTTTGTTTGATTGGTATCTTCTATTAATTTTTCTGTCAATTTATTCATTTTTTCATCTCCTAAAATTAGTTCGTCTAACGTCACATCGAATATTTCTGTAATAAGTATCAACATTTGAATATCGGGTAAATTTCGATTGTTTTCCCAGTTTGAAACAGCTTGACGTGTGACATTCAATCGCATAGCAAATTGCTCTTGGGTTAAATGATTTTTTGTACGTATTTGTTTGATTTTTTCAGCAAATTGCATCTTCATCCCTCCTCGCAATCGATGATATCATAAGAAAAGAAAGTATGGTAGAAAGCTAAGGTTGCATCAAGGAAAGTATTGCTTGCAACCTTGATGTTTCGATATTTTGCCTTTATTATAGCATGAGAAAAATTTTATGAAACATTTAAGAAAACAGTGATTTTTAAATCAGTTTCTATAGTTTTTTGTGATTATTTTCTGTATACTTTCATTATATTTAGAAAATGAGGTTAATGGATGGAGCAAAAACATTTAAAAAAGGAAATTAATTTAGTAGGTGCCTTGTCAACAGTGATGGGTACAGTCATTGGTGCAGGGGTCTTTTTCAAAGTGGCCAGTGTCGTCAATCATACGCAAAATGCCTCGGCTACTTTATTTGCCTGGGCTTTGGCAGGTATATTAACAATCTGTGGGGGCTTGACGGTTGCTGAATTAGCCACAGCGATTCCAAAAACTGGTGGAGCGGTGCGCTATATTGAGGAAGCCTATGGTAAGCTGCCTTCATTTTTACTTGGTTGGGCGCAAATGATTGTTTATTTTCCAGCAAATATTGCCGCATTAAGCATTATTTTTGCCACCCAGTGTATCAATCTATTTCATTTGTCCTCTTCTATATTACTACCCTTAGCGATTTTAGTAGGTTCGAGTGTAACGGGGATTAACTTGTTAGGCACAAAGGTAGCGGCCAATGTGCAATCAGTAACACTTATTGTAAAATTGCTACCGATTAGTTTAATTATTCTAGCAGGACTATTTACACAAGGTCAGGTGCAAATAGCTTTAGTGGATGCAAGCTTTTTTGGTCAAACCAATGCTGCCCATAATTTTGCTGCTGCGCTACTGGCTACTTTATTTGCCTATGATGGTTGGTTAAATGTAGGAAATGTCGCAGGTGAAATGAAGCATCCGCAAAAAGATTTGCCTAAAGCGATTATCTTGGGACTTAGTTTTGTAACTTTAGTTTATGTGTTGATTAACTGGGCTTTCTTGAAGAATTTACCGGTTGCGCAGATTGCTGGTAACTTAAATGCAGCGAATTTAGCAGCTATCCAAATGTTTGGTGGTTTTGGTGGAAAATTAGTGACGATTGGGATTTTGATTTCAGTATATGGGGCACTAAACGGCTATACAATGACCGGAATTCGCGTGCCTTATGCTTTAGCGAAAGAAGATGAATTGCCTTTGAGCCACTATTTCAAACGTCTTTCTAAACATACTGCGATTCCGTACGTCGCCGCTTTGTTTCAACTAGCCATTGCCATTGTGATGATGTGTTTAGGAAACTTTGATTTATTAACGGATATGTTAGTCTTTGTGATGTGGTTTTTCAGCATTTTGATTTTTGCGGCAGTTTTTGTTTTGCGCAAGACACAACCGGACTTACCGCGACCATATAAAGTTCCGTTATATCCAGTTTTACCACTCATTGCGATATTCGGTGGTGGGTTTATTTTAGTGATGACAATCGTTTATTCAACCCAGCTTGCCTTAACCGGAATCGGGCTGACTTTACTAGGAGTTCCTGTATTTTACTTAGGACGGAAAATAAAATAAAAATAAATCAGCGTGAAGTTTTAGTGGCTCCACGCTGATTTTTTGCTTCTATTGTTTCATGTTCACCGAATACTTTGGACAATACTTTTGGCATATGGGGCTAAAATTTCTGGAGCATTTTGCTGATGTTGGCCAATTTGTTTGACGATGGCCGATCCGATGATGACCCCGTCTGCAAGTTGACTCATTTGTTGGGCTTGTTCACTTGTGGCAATTCCAAAACCAATCGCCACCGGAATAGTTGGATTTGCTTTACGTACAGCGGCAATCATGCTACCAAGATCCGTATTAATTTGGCTACGAACCCCAGTTACCCCTAAAGAAGAAACGCAATATAAGAAACCATTTGCTTCTTTGGCGATTTTTGCAATACGCTCGTGGGAAGTAGGGGCAATCAAGGAAACAAAGGCTAAACCATATTGCTGGCAAACTTGATTGAATTCTTCTTTTTCTTCAAAAGGCACATCTGGCAAAATCAGACCATCAATGCCGACTTCTTGGGCTTTTTGGATGAAACGTTGGGTACCATAAGAAAAGACCACATTGGCATAAGTCATAATGACCATTGGCACGGTTAAATCTTGACGTAAATCTGCTACCATTTGGAAGATATCATCTGTGGTTACTTGGTTTTTTAAAGCGCGTAAATTCGCTTCTTGAATGACTGGTCCTTCTGCAGTTGGATCTGAAAAAGGAATACCTAGTTCGATAATATCTGCGCCATTTGCTGCTAATGTGCGGATAATGGCTTTACTAGTAGCTAAATCTGGGTCACCACAAGTAATAAAGGGGATAAAAGCTTTGTGGTGAAAAGCTTTTTGAATACGTTGTTGTCCAGTTTGTTTAGTCATGGATGTCTTCACCTCGATATCTTGCAATTGCTGCACAGTCTTTATCGCCACGTCCAGATAAATTCACCACAATAATTTTATCTTTGTCTAGGGTAGGGGCGATTTTGATTGCGTGGGCTAGTGCATGAGCGGATTCAATGGCTGGGATGATTCCTTCTGTTTTACTTAATAATTCAAAGGCATTGACGGCTTCTTCATCAGTAATAGCGACGTATTCAGCTCGTTTTTGGTCATGTAAATTCGCATGCTCTGGTCCAATTCCGGGATAATCTAATCCAGCTGATATAGAGTAAACTGGGGCGATTTGTCCATATTCATCTTGGCAAAAATAAGATTTCATCCCGTGGAAAATGCCGAGTTTCCCAGTTGCAATCGTGGCTGCTGTATCAAGGGTATCGATGCCGCGTCCTGCTGCTTCACAACCGATTAAACGAACTTCAGGATGCTCGATAAAGTGGTAGAAAGCCCCGATTGCATTACTGCCACCACCTACACAAGCCATCACAATATCAGGGAGCCGGCCTTCTTTTTCTAGCATTTGTTCTTTGATTTCTTGAGAGATAACTGCTTGAAAATCACGGACAATTACTGGGAATGGATGAGGCCCCATCACCGATCCAAGACAATAATGGGTATCTTCTATGCGGCACGTCCATTCACGCATTGCTTCGGATACGGCATCTTTTAACGTCGCTGTACCACTCGTAACCGGCACGACTTCAGCTCCTAGTAAGCGCATTTTGTAGACATTTAAGGATTGGCGAATGGTATCTTCTTTACCCATATACACTACACATTCCATATCTAAAAGTGCAGCAGCGGTGGCGGTGGCAACTCCGTGTTGACCGGCACCTGTTTCGGCGATGAGATGTGTTTTACCCATTTTCTTTGCTAATAAGGCTTGTCCTAATACATTGTTAATTTTATGGGCCCCGGTATGATTTAAGTCCTCACGTTTGAGATAGATTTTTGCGCCACCTAGTTTTTTCGTCAGTTTTTCAGCGTAGTAGAGTCTACTTGGACGATTGGCATAGTCATGGAATAATTCTTTTAACTCATTTTGAAAAGTTGGATCATTTTTAAAGTGATTATAGGCTTCTTCAAGTTCGATGACGGCATTCATTAAAGTTTCAGGAATATATTGACCGCCATGGATACCGAAGCGTCCATTTGGATTTGTCATTGTTTTCATCCTTTCATGATGTTGATAATAGTGGTCATTTTTTGCTTATCTTTACGGCCATTTGTTTCGATGGCTGAGCTTAAATCAATGGCATAGGGGTTAAGGGATAGCGCTTCTTTGAGATTTTCACTATTAATCCCACCCGCTAAAAAGTACTCGCGTTTGACTTCTTGGATATAGCGCCAGTCAAAAGTTTTGCCACTACCAGCTACCTTGTAATCAAAAAGTAAATAATCGGCTGGGGATTGTATAGCTTTGTCGACATCATCAGGTGTTTGAATTCCAAAGGCTTTGATTACGGGTACTTTAAGCGTTTGTTGGTAGTGACGAATGGTTGCTTCATCTTCAGCGCCATGTAATTGTATGACCTGAATGACTTGATTGTTTACAAGTTTTGCAATTAGGCTTTCGGGTGCATCGACAAAGACACCGACTCTCGTAATTTCAGGTTTAAGTGTTTGGCTGATTTTTTTGGCCTCTTCAAAAGTGACGACGCGTTTACTTTTGGGCGCAAAAACCATTCCAATGTAATCTGGCGCTAATTGATTGAGGTAATCTAAATCGCTATCTGGTTTGATGCCACAAAATTTAATTTTACTCATTCTTTTCACCTCTAAGCTCGGCCATCTTTGCTTGTCTGTCACTGGCTTTCATCAATGTTTCTCCAATCAGTACGGCATCGATTTGCGCTTTTTCAAGTAAAGCAATGTCTGAGCGGCTTTGTATCCCACTTTCAGCCACCATCAGAATCTCTTTAGGAATAGCCCGGCGTAGATTTAAGGTATTTTCAACGTTGACTTGGAAATTTCTAAGGTTACGATTATTCACACCGATAATTTTTGCGCCGGCGTCAATGGCTTGTTTGATTTCGGCTTCATCATGGGCTTCGACTAAACACGATAAGCCTAGTGAATTGGCTATATCAAGATATTGTTTTAAAATTTGTGTATCTAATAAGGAGACAATCAATAAAATAGCTTGAGCGCCTAGTCGTTTTGCTTGATAAATCATATATTCATCGACGACAAAATCTTTTCTCAAACAAGGAATCTTAACTTCTTGGGCGATTTTTTGCAAATATTGATCACTGCCTAGGAAAAATTCGGGCTCAGTTAGGACAGATATCGCACGAGCACCCACGTTTTCGTATTCTTTGGCAATATGTAAATAATTAAAATCTTCATCTATTAATCCTTTCGAGGGGGAGGCTTTTTTACATTCACAAATATAACTCAATCCCTCTTTGCGTAAAGCTTGTTCAAAAGGAAAATCTTGATTGATTGGTAATTTGGCACAAGCTTGTTTTAATTCTTCTAGAGGGTGGAGCGCTTTTTGCTTTTCAATTCGTTCTTTCGTTTTATTGGCAATTGTTTGTAAGATATCAGTCATGACGAGCCTCCTGTATTTGAGCAAAATCAATGACTTTTAATAAAGTGGCCAAAGCTTCCCCAGAGTCAATTAATTCACCAGCTTTAACGATACCTTCTGCAAAAGTTGCGGCTTTACCACCAAGATAAAGGGCGGCTCCAGCATTTAGTAAGACAGCTTGGCGTTTTGGTCCTTTGATTTTACCAGCTAAAATATCTTTGGTGATTTGTGCATTTTCTTCTGGCGTGCCCCCTCGTAAATCTTCTTTGGTGCAGTAGGTAAAACCAATAGATTGAGGGTCAAAGGTATAACGTGTGACTTGTCCCTCATTTAGTTCGCAGATGCTAGTAGGAGCGCTTAAAGAAATTTCGTCTAATTTATCTTGCCCATAGACGACCATGGCTCTTTTCACACCGAGTTCATTTAAAGTATGTGCTAAGATTTCTAATAAGGATTCGTCATAGACACCAAGTAGTTGATAGCTTGGTTTAGCTGGGTTGGTTAAGGGACCTAAGATATTAAAGACGGTGCGAATGCCTAACTCTTTACGAATCCCTCCCACATATTTCATCGAAGGGTGGTAACTTTGGGCAAAACAGAAGCAAAAATTCGTCTTTTCTAGCATTTCAATGTTTTCTTCAGGCGTTTTGGCTAAGGGGAGTCCTAAAGCTTCTAAGCAGTCAGCCGTACCACTTTTAGAAGAAGCTGCCCGATTGCCGTGTTTTGCTACTTTGATGCCACTAGCTGCCACAACAAAGCTAGCGGTAGTCGAAATATTAAAGCTATTGGATCCATCGCCCCCTGTGCCGACGATGTCCATGACTTCAAATGGGTGATGAATCAAGGTTGCACAGTCTCGCATGGCTTTGGCACATCCAGAAATTTCTTCAATGGTTTCACTGCGGCTGCTTTTGGTGGATAAAGCTGCTAAAAAGGCTGCATTTTGAGTAGGGGAGGTTTGACCATTCATGATTTCACTCATCACTTGATAAGCCTCATCAAAAGTTAAATCTTGTTTATCGACAATTTTTTTAATCGCTTCTTGAATCATTATTTTATTTCCTCCAATACTGTATTTGGTGTATAGTTTTGCGCAAATTGAATGAAATTCGCTAATAGTTTTCGGCCGTTGGGTGTAAGAATTGATTCGGGGTGAAATTGGACCCCAAAGATTGGATAAGTTTGATGATTTACGGCCATTATTTCTTGTTCATTCGTACTTGCGATAACTTTTAAGCATTCAGGAATTGTTTCTTTTTGTGCAATTAAAGAATGATATCGTGCCACTTGCATCGGTGCAGCAATCTCTTTAAATAGAGGACTCTCCTGATTGATTTGAATATAGGACGACTTGCCATGCATTAATTGTGGGGCATGGGTAATCGTAGCACCAAAAACTTGGCAGATAGCTTGATGGCCTAAGCAAACACCTAAAATCGGAATTTTATGTCCTAGGCGAGTAATCACTTCTTGGCAAACTCCAGCATCTTCCGGTCGACCAGGTCCAGGTGAAAGGATGATGGCTTGCGGGTTGAGCTGTGCGATTTGTGCCACGCTATAGGTATCATTGCGAATGACTTTAATTTCTTTGGCAATTTCGCCAACCATTTGATAGAGGTTATAGGCGAAACTATCATAGTTATCAATGAGTAAGATCATTTGAATTTCCTCCTGCAAGTTCTAAAGCTTTCACCGTGGCTTTGGCTTTATTGATACATTCTTGATATTCTTTATCGGCATTTGAATCAGCCACAATTCCAGCACCACTTTGAATAAAGATTTTTTGGTTTTTTTGATAAATAATGCGAATGGCAATACATAAATCAAGATTCCCGCTAAAATCGATGTAACCAATTGCCCCGCCGTAAATGCCGCGTTTGACATCTTCTAATTCATTGATAATTTCACATGCTCGAAATTTCGGTGCACCGGATAAAGTTCCAGCTGGTAAAATCGCATCTACGGTATCTAGTGTATCTTTATCATTTTGGATAATTCCGCGAATGGTTGAACCGATATGCATAACGTGTGAGAAACGTTCAATATTTAAATATTTTTCGACTTCGACCGTGCCAAACTGACAAACTTTACCTAAATCATTGCGTCCTAAATCCACCAACATATTGTGCTCGGCCAGTTCTTTTTCATCTTGTAAGAGCTCGTTTTCTAAGGTCGAATCTTCTTGCAAGGTCTTGCCCCGGGGTCTAGTTCCGGCTAAGGGATAGGTGTATAATGTTTCATTTTCTAATTTGACTAAGGTTTCAGGGGAGGCACCAATTACTTCTAAGTCACTTGTTTGCACATAAAAGAGATAAGGCGAAGGGTTTAGCAGCCTTAATTGGCGATAAGTATCCAGTAAACTTCCTTGAAAAGATGCGCTTAAGTAATTGGAAAGCACGACTTGGAAGATATCCCCTTCATAAATATAGTTCTTCGCTTTTTGAATCATTTGGGCAAAATGCTCCTTGGTAAACCGAGGTTGTAAAGGGGCTAATAATTCACCCGTAAATTTACGTTTTGCATGTTGATTAGTCAAAAGTTCAGCCAAATCTTGTAATTCTTGACAGATTTTTTGATACTGTGCCGTCAAATCAGTTAGCGACACATTAGCGATTAGATAGATTTTTTGTTGACTATGATCAAAGCAGACCACTTTGGTAAAAAGCATCAAGTTGAAATCATTTAATGCTTCAGGGTTTTTAGCATCTAATTTTAATTTTGTTTCGGCATATTTGAAATAGTCGTAGCCAAAATAGCCGACTAAACCACCGATAAAGGGCGGTAGATTGGTTCGTTTAGGTACGCGGTATTGAGCTAAAAGCTTGCGTAAATATTTTTGAGGGGTAGTACTTTTAATTGCTTGACCATTTTCATAGATTTGACCGTCTAAGCCAGTGATTTCTAAAACTGGATCAAAGCCTAGAAAAGTATAGCGCCCCCATTGTTCTTTAGAGATGACGGACTCTAGTAAAAAGCAAGGTTTGTTTTGCTCTTTGAATAGTTTTAAGACTTCTAGCGGTGTTTTGATATCTGCTAGCAATTCTAGTGTCAGTGGATAATGTGTGTAGTCTTTTGTATTTGCTTGATTTTGTAAAAAAGACAAATCCGGATAAATTGGATACATAAAAAGGCCTCCTTAGATTGTCGTAGGAAATAAAAAAGTCCTCGACAGCATAATAAATGACTGTCAAGGACGAATCGACTAATCCGCGGTGCCACCTTGATTCATGGAAAACTCCATACCCTCAGCAAGATACCAACATATCTTCGACTACTTACGTAAGCCATCACGTGGTAGTATACTCAAAAGCAAGCTTTCTTTGACTACCCCCTCCGCGGTCCATTTGATAACTTGTTTTTCGCCTAACTCTCAGCAACGTAGACTCTCTGTAGAAGCATGATTACCTTTATCTCCGCATCATTGGTTTAAAATGAGAAATATTTAATTTTTAAAACAGTATATTCTAATTATATTCTCATGTCAAGTAGAATGAACAAATAAATTTATCGTTTCAATGAAAAGATGTTTTTGATTTTTCTATAAATTTTTTAGTGAAAAGAATGGCAAAATAGCGTAGAATAGTTTATGAGAATGATTATCAATTGTGAGGTGGTTTGGTGAAAGAACTTGATTTAAATTTGACTTTATATCAATTGGTTCAAAGTTATCCAGAAATTTTGGATATTATGTTTCAATTAGGATTTAAGGAAATTAAGGCACCTGGTATGCTACAAACAGCCGGGCGATATATGACGATTCCTAAAGGGGCAAAATTAAAGAAAATTCCTTTAGAACAAATTATGCAGGCCTTTGAAAATGCTGGGTTTACAGTCGTGGGAGGTAAATAAATGGATCAAACAAGAAAACAAAGACAAGAAAAAATTGTCGAAATATTAACTACTTTACATAATGGGGGCAGTTTTGAAGAAGCGAAGGCGCTGTTCAATGAAGCCTTCGATGGTGTGGATGTGACCGAAATAACGGCTGCTGAAAAAGCCTTGATTCAATCAGGACTTGATCCAAGCGAAATTCAACGGTTATGTAATATTCATGCGGCTGTCTTTAAGGGTTCCATCAATGAGATTCATCGTTCAAATGAAGAGCATGGGCAAGTAGGACATCCGGTACATACTTTAAAATTAGAAAATCAAGTCTTGCAATCTTTGCTAACAGATGAAATTGATGGGATTTTAGCGAAAATGGCTAAACAAGACTGGTCACAATTGGAACGTCTTCAAAGAGCAGTGGCAGATTTAAAAAATATTGATAAACACTATACACGCAAGGAAACGTTGATTTTTGCTTTCATGGAAAAATACGGCATTACTGCACCACCTAAAGTCATGTGGGGGGTGGATGATCAAATTCGTGCGATGATTAAAGAGTTTGCTGAACTTTTAGCTTCTCCTAAAGTAGCGTATAATCCACTATCTGAAAAATGGGCCGCTTTGAAAAACGAAATAGAAGAAATGATTTTTAAAGAAGAAGAAATCATGATTCCAATGACGCTAGATGTTTTTAGCTTGGCAGACTGGCAACAAATCGCTAAAGATAGTCATGATATTGGTTTTAGCTTTATTACTGAACCGTTAAAATGGGTACCGAGTGCTGCTTCCTTTGAAAAAGAAAAGGAAAATGAGGTACAACGTCTAGCAGCTATTGCCCAAGCGAAAGAAACAACTGAAGCAATTGCCGCAAGTTTACCCGATTATCCTGTGAGCTCGGTTGCTACTCAAGAAAAGACAGATAATTTTAGTGGAGATTTAACGCAAACCATTGATCTACCAACTGGGAACTTACAATTAGAACAATTAATCGCGATTTTCTCTCATCTACCAGTTGATTTAACCTTTGTTGATGCTGATGAGAAGGTCCGTTTTTACTCAGAAGGCCCACATCGTATTTTCCCAAGAACGAAATCAGTGATTGGACGAGAAGTGGTGAACTGTCATCCGCCAAAGAGCATGCATATTGTCCAACAAATTTTAGATGATTTCAGATCAGGCGCACGTACACAAGCTGATTTTTGGATTGATATGCGTGGAATGAAAATCTCGATTCGCTATTATGCACTTCATGATGAACAAGGCAAATACTTAGGTTGTTTAGAAGTGACGCAAGATATCACTGAATTACAGCAATTAACCGGACAAAAACGTCTTTTAGATGAAGTGAAATAAGTAAAAAGGCTACGAAAACATCATTTGTCTTCGTAGCTTTATTTTATGCTTTTATTTTCACTGATTTATGGAAGAAATAAAGACCAGCGATAAAGATGATAATCAATACACCCAGTCCCATTTGTTCACGATTGGTAATTTGGGTGACGCTACTGACAAGGAAAGTTCCTAAGAAGGCGGCTCCTTTCCCACAAACATCTAGAATCCCAAAATATTCTCCGGATTGGCTTGCTGGAATCATACTTGCAAAATAAGATCGGGATAATCCTTGAATCCCCCCTTGGAATAAGCCAACAAAAATAGCTAACATCCAAAATTGAATGGGATAAACCAAGGTAACCGCAAAGAGCGTAATGCCAACATAAGCAAATAGACAAACATAGATTAATGTAGATGTCTTGAAGTGTTTGGTAATTCGCGCAAAGACAATCGTAGCAGGAAAGGCAACAAACTGAGTTACCAATAAGGCAAGGAGCAAGTCGGTATCTCCTAGTCCCAATGCTTTACCGTAAGCCGTAGCCATACTAATAATGGTATTGACACCATCAATGTATAAGCAAAAGGCAATCAAGTAATAAAAAATATGTTTTTGATGATAAATGGCTTTTAAGGTTTTCTTCAAACGGCTGAAGGTATTTTTTAGTACATTGGCTTGTTTAGGAATATAGTATTTTTGCTCATAAACTTTCAGTAAGGGTAGGCTATTGATTAACCACCAAGTCGCAGTAATACTAAACGCTAAAATCATTGCTGCAGTAAGGCTGAGATGAAAAGCATTACGACCTAAAACTAGACCAATACTTAGCACAAACGGAACAATACTTCCAATATAGCCCCAAGCATAACCCAAGGAAGAAATATTATCATAGCGCTCTTTTGTCGTAATATCGGTTAGCATCGCATCATAGAAAATCAAACTAGAGGAATAGCCTAATTTACTAATGACATATACAACTAAAAGGAGCCACCAAGTATGCGCTAAATTTAAGGCGTAACAACCTACAACCCCAATAGTCAAAAACAGTATGAAAAGTTTTTTCTTCATCCCTTGAAAGTCAGCAATACTTCCAAAAATCGGACCAATAAACCCAACAAAAAGTGTAATCAAGCTTGTAGCATAACCCCAATAAGCTAAGTACTGAGCCGAAGATAAGTGTTCTTGTTGGGCGAGATGATTGAAATAAATCGGTAAAATCGTAGCCAACATCAAGCTATAACCAGAATTTCCCACATCATATAATATCCAGTCACGTTCATTCTTAGTGACTTTCTGTTTTAATAGTTTTTGCATATTTTCCCCTATTCTCTTTCAAATGTCGGTGCATAATCGCTATTAAAAGTCATATTTGGTTTTGAGAGTTGGTGATTAAAATCAGTTAACATATCCACTGCATTAGCCACAGCCATCTTGTAACGGCGGTATAATTCTTCATTTGAAGCAGCTAGTTTTGGATTTGGTTGTTTATTGATAATTAGCTTGCTTCTTGTAGCGTAATTTCCACTAATTAAAAAGATTCCCTTCACTAAGCCGCGTTTGAAATTACCCGGTGCGACAATAACGTCTAGAAAAGCTCGCATGGTCACTAAGGTTTCTTTGATTTGTGCTTGACTAAATTGCGGGAAGCACTTGCTAATGACCGCCACATCTTCATCATCTGTGCAGATATGGCTACTCAAACGATGGCTAAGAGGATCAAACCCGTCTTTAATTAATAACATACGGTCAAATTCAGCTTCGATTTCTGCATGTGAAAAGCCAGTATCTTGGACTTTATAGACATATGGATGACAGTATTTATCCAAGCAATAATGACATAAAAATCCTAAAATATAGACTTTTAAGGCAGTATTATCACCTGGTTGCATCTTTAAGTAACGGCGGAATCTCTGGAATACTTGACGACCTGTTTCATTATGCAATTCGCTGCCATAAGCACTTAACGCATTTTTATGGTAAGGACGGTAATAAAACAGAATGTCTGGTCCATGTTGGCCAGTTAAAAATAATGGCAAGTATTGCTTTATTTCTGCTTGTAAATCCTTAGGTAGTAAAGGTAATACTTCTTTCCCAAATCTCAAGTGTGCATAGGTAGTCGGCATAAATGTCTCCTCCTTAATTAAAATAATTAAAATGATTAAAATGATTCTAAGTTAATTATATAACTATTTTTTTTCGATTTCAATTCACAAGAGGTTTCATAACTAAAGTAGATTCATTAATCACGGGAACGGTTCTATTTCAGCTGTTTTTTTTTAGAAATAAAGAAACATTTACAAAACAAAAAAACGACCCAGTAATAACTGAATCGTTCGTTTGCTTAAATATGCAGTAAGTAAATCAGACTAACCGCTGCGATAGTTTGCAAAGTCCCAACGCCTAAACCATAAAGTAGGAAACGTGGTCCTTCTTTTAAGAATTTTTTGAAGTCTAATCTCAAACCAATAGCGGCTAAGGCAGTTGTTTCAAACCAAGTGCTAGCAAAATGGGCACCATGATCAAAGAATTGTGGTAAATCAAAAGTACTATTTAAAATACAAGCAATCAAAAAGCCTAAAACATACCATGGAATCGGTAATTTCTTTTTACTTGCTTTAGCGCCTTTAAGATGGGCTTTTTTCGTTAAGATAAATTTCTCAAAACTTAGTACTACCACAACTAACATAATGATACGCATAATCTTAAAGAGCATCGAAAATTGGACTACTGCTGGACTATCTAAAGAAGCACCTGCTACAACTTGTCCGACTGATTGTAAGGTCCCACCAAGTAGGGCACTTTTAGTTAAAACTTGATCGCCGAATAAAGCTATCCCTAAAAAAGGTAAGGTAAGCATCATCACTGTACCGAGTAGGTTAACTAAAGTGATAATTTGACCTTTTTCTTCATCTTTGGCATCGATACTTGGTGCGATGGCTCCGATAGCTGATGAACCACAGACTGCATTTCCTCCGCTCATCATCAAACTCATCTCATCGTTAAAGCCGAGTTTTTTTCCAAGCAAATAAGTACCCACAATGGTAATACTCATTAGGATAAGGATAAAGACGATTCCTTTGATACCCATTTGGCCAATTGTTTGAAAAGTTACTGTAAATCCTAAAAGCACGATAGAATATTCTAATAGCCTGCTTTCAGAAAATTTGGTTCCTTTTGCTAAATATTCTTGTCTAAAGATGGTGTTTCCTAAAACGATCCCTAATAAAATCGCGATTGTTGCTCCACCTAATTCAGGAAACAAGAGGGCTAAAGCTTTACTGATAGCTGCTACGGCCACTGAAAGTCCTAAACCAGGTAAGATTGGCTTCATTTTTTCAACCAAAAAATCTCCTCCTTCTACAGATATTGTTGTTAAAAAATGAGTGCTGTATTTTTAGAATAATAGAAATCAAACAAGCCCTTTTTGAAAGAATGAAAAATGGGAAGGATTGTACTTGATTGTATTTTGGGTACTTGTCGATTTCTTATATTCTGTTACGCTTTTTATTATATAGGAACTTTTCTAATTACTGTGAATAATGCTATTATAGTAAGTATAAAAAATATTTATGGAAGGGATTACGAATGTTTAAATTATTAGAGACGTTTAAAATTGTCTATGAAACGCGTAACTTCTCAAAAGCAAGCGAGAAATTATTTATCTCACAACCTGCTGTATCTAATCAAATCAAACAATTAGAGGCGGATTTACAAGTAACACTCTTTATTCGAAATGGTCGCCAAGAAGTGATGACCACTCCCCAAGCTGATACGCTCTATAAAGATACATTGAATTTATTAGAAGACTGGCAAGAAATCAAATATAAGATGCATCACAAAGATACCAAGAAAATCCGTTGCAAACTGGCTGCTTCTCATACTTTTGCGATTTATGTTTTACCGCAATTATTAATTGATTTAGAACAAAAATTTCCGCAAGTGCAATTCTCTGTTCAGATGCTTAATTCCTATGAAGTTTTTACAGCCATTCAAAGCCATGAAATTGAATTTGGATTTATTGAAAAGCCACTGGCTACAGGATCGGTGAAACGAACGGCTTTGATGCAAGATGAGTTAGTCTATGTCGGTCAAAAAGATCAACCGTGGTTACTAAGAGAGGGGACTTCCGGTGTTTATCATTATACGAAGCGTCTTATGGAGGAAAATAATATCGATAGTAAAATCATCGAAATCCAAAATAATGAACTAATTGTAGAAATGCTCAAATTAGGCTTTGGTCAGACTATTTTATCGAAACGTGCGGCAAAAGATTTACCTTACCAAACTTTATCAGAAGAATATTTGCGTCATTTTTATTTAGTTGAAAGAGAACATCTCGCACAACCAATTATTTTAGAAATGATTTCCTTTATCAAGCAGTGGTCGAAATCTCATCCTTAAGACTGATTTTTTATTGAAATTTTCAAAAAACACTTAAAATGGCTTGCAGTTTATCTCTTTTCGCGTTATTTTGGATGAGAAGAATGAATTGTACTTTGATTTTAAGAAAGGAATTACGTTATTTATCTAACGTTGGTATACAATAATGTCAAAAAAGATACTAAGTCATTTTGCACCTTTATTGGTCGCACTTATTATTTTAGGTCTGATTTTTTGTTGGCCTTCAAAGAAAACTATTGAAAAACCGAGAGTCTGGCAACAAGCCTCTACGAGTATGGCTAGTAACGTATTTGGAGGTATGGCGATTAAAAATCCGGCTATTGCTTCAGGAGAGTATGTTCCGTTTTTTGGTTCTTCTGAGTTAAGTCGTCTAAGTCCATTTCATCCAAGTGTGTTGGCTGAAAAATATCATCGTTCCTACCGTCCATTTTTATTAGGGGCTCCAGGTACCCAGTCTTTAAGTCAATTTGCGATTAGTAATTCTTTAAGTAAGGAATTAACAAATAAAAAAGCAGTCTTCATTATTTCACCGCAATGGTTTACGAAAAAGGGGATGGAAGATTTAGAGTTCAATGCTTATTTTTCTGAGCTTGAACTATATCATTGGTTGCTTTCTATTGATCAAGTGCGTGATTCTGACCGTTATTATGCACAAAGATTATTAAATTATAGCCGAATTAAAGATAATGCGAAAATGAGTGCGGTCTTGACTGCAATTGCGAATGGCTCAAATCAATTATCAAGTAAACAACGCCATTATTTAGAATATAATTACCAATTATTACAAAAAGAGGACCATCTTTTTACGCAAGTCGGGATGTTATCAAAAGAAAAGAAGATTCATTTCTTTGCTAAAAAATTACCGAATGAATATAATTATCAAGTCTTAGATAGTTTAGCGGAAAAAATTGGTCAAAAACACACCAATAATAATCGATTTGAAATTGATAATGGGTTTTATAAAGCTAGATTAGAAATTGGTATCAAAGGGTTGAAGAATTCTCAACGTAAATGGAACTATTGTCAATCTCCAGAATTTGCGGATTTTCAATTGGTATTGAATCAATTTGCTCAATCACATACACAGGTTTTATTCATTATTCCACCAGTTAATCAAAAATGGAGTGATTATACCGGACTTTCTCAAGAGATGTTGCAACGCTTTGCTAAAAAAATCAAGTATCAATTACAAAGTCAAGGTTTTACCGATATTGCGGACTTTTCTAAGGAGGCCAATGTGCGCTTCTTTATGGCCGATACGATTCATTTGGGTTGGCGTGGTTGGTTAAGAGCGGATGAGGCGATTGCACCATTTTTAGCGCAACCTTATGAACCAACCAATTATCATTTAAATAATGCCCAATTCTTTTCTAAAGAGTGGCAAGATCAAGAAAATGTAGAGTAAAACAAAAAGCTTCATTTCCCAATCAAGGAGATGAAGCTTTTTGTTAGGCATTGGTTTGGAATTGTACGCCTCGTGGACCGACATTGGTTGAAAAGACAATATGTGTCTTGGTGTCTCCAAAGCGTTGCAAGGCATTAATAAAGTTATCAAGGTCGATAGTATTTGGAAAATAAACCTTCAATAACATTGAGTAATCTCCTGTTATACAGTCACATTCTACGACATTTGGAATAGACTCAATGTATTGATAAAAGGCATCTTTATCTTTAGCATTGACGGCACAATTGACATAAGCCTTGATAGAATAACCTAATTTTTGGTAATTAACCATTGCCTGGTAATTTTTAATATAGCCATTATTTTCTAAATTTTGTAGTCGTACAGAAACCGATGGAGAGGAAATAAAACACTCTTCGGCAATTTGCTTAACGGTAATACGACCATTTCTTTGAAGGATATTCAATATTTTGTAATCTAAATCATCCAAAAATATCCCCTCCTTTATTTTTCATTTTAGCGATTACGTTATCAACTTGCAAGCAATATTATGAATCTAACCTCAATCAAAAAGAAAATTAAACTTTTCACGAATGGTGATTTTAGATTTATAAAGGGGCAACTAATTCTTTAAAGTGAATTTTAAAAAATAGTGTGATTTTAGTTAAAGATATTTAGATATAACTGTTTGAGTTGTATAATATAACTAAAACTGTGATTGCTTCCTTAAATTTTATTGTTATATTAATCATTCGGGTTTATATGCTGGTTTTTAATAATTGAAAAGAGTATGATTATATTTTTTGAAATATTTAAGAAAAATTAATAAATACTGCAAACGAAAAATCGCATTATCGACAATCTATTATAATAGAAGAAAGATTTTTTGATAATTAAAATAAGGTGTTTTCATAATTTTAACTGTACTTTGTTTGGACTTGTATTTTCATTTTTTTCTTTTCTTTTTCAGTAAGTTTTGCTATACTATCCAATGTAAATCGAATATTACGAAATGGTTGAGCATATGCTTCAAGGATCGCGTTCTTCAAGGGGTGAGAAGGACTGACTTCTTGTAGAAATGGTCAATTTTTTGTTTAATGGAGATTTAATGGTGCTTAAAATTGGCGGATACAAGTATAACGTATTTAGTCAAATTTGAAAGGATGTGAATCAATTGCAAGAAGTGCTTGATAAAATTAAAGCAACGGAGTCGAAAAATGAAGCGCAAATGCAAGCTTTACGACAAAAGATGAAAGACTATGAATTAGAACTTCAACATAAATATGAAGCTCAATTGTCGCAAAATAAAGCTGAAGTTAAGACTTTTATTGAAAAAACAGAAGCCCAAAAGCAAGAAAGTTTGACACAAGAGGCGCAAAAATTAGCCAAAGAAGTAGCTACGACTAAGCAGCATTTAGAGGCGAGTTATCAAGAAAATGCACAAAAGGCAGTTGCGCAAGTGATTGAAAAGGTGATGGTAACCTATGGCAGTCACTAGAATGAAAAAAGTAACCCTGATTGCTCAAAGTAAATGGCAAGAAGAATTGCTGAAAGTCTTGCAAGATTTACAGCAAGTACAAGTGCGCGATGTATTTGTTCAAAATGTATCAAATGAATGGGTTCATACGTATTTTGATGGCGTGTCTCCTAAAGATATTAGCCAAGATTTGCTTGATTACCAACAAAAAATTCAAAAAATTAATGAAGCCATTGATTTTGTGAACCATTATGGAAGCATCAAGGTTAAAAGTCAATTATTAAAACGTCAAAATCTATCTTTGTATGATTTAGATCAACTGCATAAAGAAGAAGTCATCATGCAACAATTACATGAAATTTTTGATTTAAAGCAAAGATGGGAAACTGTTGAACAAAAGCTACGACATTTATCAGATAAAGAAGAAGCGCTCTTTTGCTGGCAGAATCTAGATTTGAATTTTGAAAATCTCGACTCTACTACTACGCAAGTATATTTTGGCCAGATTGGTAGTGAAAACTATGAGGCATTTAAACAAAAAGTAGCTACTTTAAAGAATGTTTATCTGGAATTAGTTTATGATGATACCAAGGTTGCATCCTTTGCGTGTATTTATTTAAAAGCAAAAGAGACTGAAGTTAAGGAATTATTTAGTCGCTTTAGTGTGGTTCGAACACGGATTAACATTCAAGGGACAGTGAAAAATAGTCTAAAAGCCATCAATCAAGAGAACAAGCAATTATTGAAAGAGCAAAGAGAGCTAACAGAAGCCCTTGGACAAAAGCGCAAATGGATTGATAAGTTACAAATTGCTGAAGAATATTTATTGGCACAAAAAAGTCGTTTAGAAGCGCAAAGTAAGTTAGTGACAACCAAGCATTTATTGGTTTTACAAGGTTGGGTTGGCGAAGATGAAGTCAATCTCTTAACACAACAATTAGCAGCAAAATTGGGCGCAGATACAGTCTATATTGATTTTGAAGATCCAACAACGGAAGAAATAGATCAAGAAGTACCAACAAAATTGAAAAACCATCCGTTGATTCGTCCGTTTGAGATGCTCATCGAATTATATAGTTTACCTAAATATAATGAAATTGACCCAACACCATGGATGTTCCCGTTCTTTTTAGTCTTTTTCGGGATGATGGTTGCAGATATTGGTTACGGTGCATTGATGCTTATCGGAACGACGATTGCTTTAAAAGTGATGGTGTTTCCAAGTGGGACCGAACGCTTTGTCCGCTTTTTCCAAATTTTAAGTATTCCGACAATTATTTGGGGGATTATTTATAATTCTTGTTTTGGCGAAAGTTTACCTTATAAGCCGATTCTTTCTACGACAAATGATGTCATTCAAATCTTATTATTAACAGTTATTTTTGGCTTTATTCAAATTTTAGTTGGTTTGAGTTTAGCTGGTTATCAAAATATAAAGAAAAAAGATTATGCAGCGGCAATTACCAATGGATTTGCCTGGCAAGCAATCTTAGTTGGCGTACTTTTAGCCGTAGCAGGTAAAATGTTAGGTTTAGGCCAAACCGTTTATTATATCGGTCTGTTCTTAGCTATTTTAGGTGCGGCTTCAATCGTCTTGATACCAACTTTTAATAGTCAATCAAAAGTATTAGGCTTTGTGGGTGGGCTATATGATTTATATGGTATTAGTAGCTATGTCGGCGATTTAGTCAGCTATACTCGTTTAATGGCTTTAGGTATCTCTGGTGGATCAATTGCAGCAGCGTTTAACTTAATCGTTAGCTTCTTACCGCCAGTTGTCCGCTTTACGGTAGGTATTGCCTTATTGTTAGCTTTACATGCTTTAAACATTTTCTTATCTTTACTAGGTGCTTATGTGCATGGGGTACGTTTACAATATGTAGAGTACTTTGGTAAATTCTATGAAGGTGGCGGACGTAAATTTATGCCACTCAAATCAAGTGAAAAACATGTCAATATTAAATGGAATAATGAAAACAATGGAGGAAATCAAAAATGATGGAATTTTTTAATGCAAATGGTGGATTTATTGCAGCAGTCTTTGGTATGGCTATTGCAACAATCTTTTCAGGAATTGGGTCAGCTAAAGGGGTAGGCTTTACCGGGGAAGCTGCGGCGGCGTTAACGACTTCACAACCAGAAAAGTTTGGTCAATCTTTAGTACTACAATTACTTCCTGGTACACAAGGTTTATATGGTTTCGTTATCGCGGTAATGATTTTCTTACAAGCTTCTCCTAACATGGATTTAGTAAAAGGTTTGACACTTCTTGCCGCTTCATTACCAGTTGCTTTTGCTGGTTTAAGTTCAGGGATTGCCCAAGGTAAAGTTTCTGCAGCAAGTATCCAAATTTTAGCGAAAAAACCAGAACATATGAGTAAAGGGATTATCTACGCAGCGATGGTTGAAACTTATGCAATTTTAGGTTTCGTTATCTCTATTATGATTCTAACTAAGTAATCGCGAGGTGAGAAAATGAGTGCCATCGACAATATTATCGAACAAATCGAAAGTCAAGCACGTAGCGAACGTGAAGCTTTTGAGAAAAAAGAGTTGGCACGTCTTGATGAAGTCTATCAACAAAAATTTAACCTGTTAGCACAAGACAAAGAACGTCAACTGAAAAAACAAGCGCAAATGCTAGATAAAAAATATAAACAACTTCATAACCGTCAAGAAGTTGAAGCGAGACAAACCATCTTAAATGAAAAACAACGCTATTTAGAGCATTTATTTGTGCAAGCAGCTGAAGAAATGGCAGCTTGGTCACCTGAGCAAATGCAAGATTTTGCGCAACAAGCCTTAGCAAGTTTAGACTTGAATCATGAGGTACAATTTATCAGCGGTGAATATTCTAAAAAGGCTTATTCAGCTGATTTTATTGCGAAATTGAATGCGCAATTACCTTTTTCACTGCAGTTAGCGGATAAAATCATCAATAAACAAGCAGGCTTTATCATTGATGATGGTGGGGTTCAATATAATTTTATTTTCGAAAACTTAATTAAAGATATCCAAACAACGATGAGTTTTGATTTAGCTAAGCAGTTGTTTGAATAAAAGGAAGGTGATTCAATGAGTAAGCCTACCTATCATGAGGTCAATCCATTGGTGCGAATTCGTGAGTCGAGTTTGCTTTCCAAAGACACTTTTGAGCGCTTGGTTGCAGCTGATGATTTAGAACAAGTGTCTCAAATTTTATCCAATACGGTTTATCAAGACTATCTTGGGGAGAATTTTGCCTATCATTTCGAGCAAAATTTGAATCATGATATCGAAAATACAATTTCAGAACTGATTGATTTAGCACCTGAAAAAGAGGTTATTTGGATATATACCATGCGTTATACTTTCCACAATTTGAAAGTTTTAACCAAGGCACAAGTTTTAGATCAAGATTATGATTATCTATGTATTTATGATGGCTTTTACGATATCGATACTTTAAAGAGCGCCATTAAAACAGGAGTATCGCAATTACCAGAAGATTTGATGGCTAGCATTTTAGAAGTACGTGAATATCTCGAAGAATCAAAGGTCATTCAAGGGATAGATGTCATTTATGATCGCGCCTTTTTAAGGATGCAGCGTAAAATCGGTGAACAATTAGGTTATCCCGAACTGTTGGATGAAATTATCGGCTTTATTGATTTGACGAACATTATCACAGCCGGTCGTGGCATTGTCCAAAATCGTAGCCAAGCGTTTATGACTGGCGTGCTTTCAAGCTGTGGCAGTATTGATAAAGAAGAATTACTGCGTTTTTGTAAAGAAGATGAAGCGACTTTTGTAGATTATTTACTTAATAGTACTTATGGTGAGTTATTACAAGAGGCTTTACGTGATAATAAGTTGAACTTCCATCTTTTAGAAAAAATCAAGGATAATTTCTTAACAGATCACTATGTTCGTGCCACATCCGTCGCGTTTGGGCCTTTACCACTTTTAGCTTATTTAAATGCAAAAGAAGTCGAAACGAAGAATTTACGAACGATTATCGTAGGAAAACGCAGTGGTTTTACCAATCAAGAAATTAAAGAAAGGATGAGACTGACTTATGACTTATAAAATTGGTGTTATCGGTGATAAAGATTCAGTATTACCTTTCAAATTATTTGGTTTTGATGTCCGCTTTGTAGATACGGCTGCTGAAATTCGTCAAGCGATTGAAGAGATGGCTGATAAAGATTATGGTGTCATTTACATTACAGAAGAATATGCACAAAAGGTTAGTGAAACCATCGCACGTTTCGATGAAGTAATGACACCAGCGATTGTCCTAATCCCAAACCATTCAGGAAGCTTA
Organism: Enterococcus cecorum; assembly: GCF_052119425.1. GTDB lineage: Bacteria > Bacillota > Bacilli > Lactobacillales > Enterococcaceae > Enterococcus_E > Enterococcus_E cecorum_C. The sequence continues at coordinate 73,497 of NZ_JBQKFH010000002.1, read as the reverse complement.
GGAATCGGCCAACAAAATATCCGAGACCGCGTCGAAAAAGCCGTCGGACAAAATATTCTATAAGAACACAGAATAAGGTCGTGAAGCAGCTCGGGAAGCCTCGAAGAAATTCGTGTGCTTACCTCCTGCTGAGAAAATCGGATGAAAGGAGATTTTCACAAGCGGGAGGGCGAATTTCACAGTGTCTAGCTGCTGAACGCCGTGGAGTAGATAAGAACACCATCAATAAAAAATTAGGAGGTAGCGATTTTGCAAGAAGGAAAAATCATTAAAGTTTCAGGTCCGTTAGTAATGGCTGAAAATATGTCACATGCAAGTATTCAAGATATTTGCTATGTTGGTGACTTAGGCGTTATTGGCGAAATTATTGAAATGCGTGGCGATGTCGCTTCTATTCAAGTATATGAAGAAACTTCTGGTATCGGACCAGGAGAAGTAGTAAAAAGTACCGGAGAAGCTTTATCAGTTGAGTTAGCTCCTGGGATTGTTTCACAAATGTTTGATGGCATTCAACGTCCATTAGATACATTTATGGAAGTCACTAAAAGTAATTTCTTAGGTCGTGGCGTGCAATTACCTGCGTTAGACCATGAGAAAAAATGGCAATTTAATCCTTGTGTCGCTGTAGGAGATACTGTAGTGAGTGGGGATGTTGTGGGTACTGTGGACGAAACGAAAATTGTTGTTCATAAAATCATGGTGCCTAAAGGTGTAGAAGGAACAATCACTGAAATTAAGTCCGGAGAATTTACCATTGATGAAGTGATTTACGTAGTGGAAACTGCTCAAGGACCACGCGAATTAACCATGCTTCAAAAATGGCCCGTTCGTAAAGCGCGTCCAGTGAAGGAAAAATTAAATCCTGATGCGCCAATGATTACTGGCCAACGTGTTATTGATACTTTCTTCCCAGTAACAAAAGGTGGCGCAGCGGCGGTTCCGGGGCCATTTGGTGCAGGTAAGACCGTGGTTCAACACCAAATTGCTAAATGGGCCGATGTGGATATCGTGGTGTATGTCGGTTGTGGGGAACGCGGAAACGAAATGACCGATGTATTAAATGAATTTCCAGAATTAATAGATCCAAATACAGGTGAATCCTTAATGGAAAGAACCATTTTGATTGCCAATACCTCAAATATGCCTGTAGCAGCCCGTGAAGCTTCTATCTATACTGGAATTACGATTGCTGAATATTTCCGTGATATGGGATATAATGTGGCAATTATGGCTGACTCTACTTCTCGTTGGGCTGAAGCCTTGCGTGAAATGAGTGGCCGTTTGGAAGAAATGCCTGGGGATGAAGGCTATCCAGCTTACCTTGGCTCACGTTTGGCTGAATATTATGAGCGTGCTGGACGTGTGATAGCTTTAGGTAGCGATCAACGTGAAGGTAGTATCACTGCCATTTCAGCGGTTTCGCCATCAGGTGGGGATATTTCTGAACCAGTGACGCAAAATACTTTACGCGTTGTTAAAGTGTTCTGGGGATTAGATTCGCAATTGGCGCAACAACGACACTTCCCATCCATTAACTGGTTACAAAGTTACTCACTTTATTCCACTGAAGTTGGTAAATTCTTAGATCAACAATTACAAGCTGATTGGTCTGAATTAGTGACTGAAGGGATGAGTCTATTACAAGAAGAATCACAATTACAAGAAATTGTGCGTTTGGTAGGGATTGATTCACTTTCAGATAAAGACCGCTTAACCTTACAAGTGGCTAAATCAATTCGTGAAGATTACCTACAACAAAATGCTTTCGATGGCGTCGATACGTTTACTTCTCGTGAAAAACAATTTAAGATGTTAAACAATATCTTAACGTTTAACGCAGAAGGTAAACGCGCCTTAGAATTAGGAGCTTATCTAAGTGAAATTATGAATGGTACAGTGGCATTACGAGACCGCATTGCCCGCAGTAAATATGTACCTGAAGAAGAATTAGCAAAATTAGATGCAATTAATCAAGATATTAAGCAAACCATGCAACAAATTGTGGCTCAAGGAGGAATGACGAATGATTAAAGAATATCGTACAATCGGTGAAGTCGTCGGTCCTTTGATGGCTGTCGATCGGGTGCAAGGGGTTAAATATGAAGAGCTTATCGAAGTTCGCTTGCAAAATGGTGAATTACGTCGCGGCCAAGTCCTAGAAGTACAAGAAGATAAAGCTTTGGTGCAAATCTTTGAAGGAACAAGTGGGATTAACTTAAAAGACTCTGCGGTGCGTTTTTTAGGTCATCCGCTAGAGCTTGGGGTTTCTGAAGACATGATTGGCCGTGTGTTTGATGGTTTAGGTCGTCCAAAAGATAACGGTCCAGCCATCTTACCTGAAAAAATGATGGATATTAATGGGGAAGTCATTAACCCAGTTGCTCGTGACTATCCGGATGAATTTATCCAAACAGGAATTTCGGCTATCGATCATTTAAATACATTGGTTCGTGGTCAAAAATTACCAGTATTCTCAGCATCTGGTTTACCACATAAAGAGTTGGCTGCCCAAATCGCCCGTCAAGCCAATGTGTTAAATACCGATGATGACTTTGCCGTTGTCTTTGCAGGGATTGGGATTACTTTTGAAGAAGCTGAATTTTTCATGGAAGATTTCCGTCAAACAGGAGCGATTGATCGTTCGGTAATCTTTATGAATTTAGCCAATGACCCTGCGATTGAACGGATTGCAACCCCACGTATGGCACTTACTGCAGCAGAATATCTCGCTTATGAAAAAGGCATGCACGTCTTAGTTATCATGACCGATATGACCAACTATTGTGAAGCCTTACGTGAAATTTCGGCCGCTCGTCGTGAAGTCCCTGGTCGTCGTGGCTATCCTGGTTATCTTTATACAAACTTAGCCACTTTATATGAACGTGCAGGGCGTATTCGTGGTTTGAAAGGTTCCGTGACCCAGATTCCAATCTTAACCATGCCTGAAGAAGACAAGACTCATCCAATCCCTGACTTAACAGGTTACATTACAGAAGGCCAAATCATCCTTTCACGTGATTTATACAAACGTGGCATTCAACCGCCAATTGATGTGCTACCTTCATTATCACGTCTAAAAGATAAAGGGACTGGGGAAGGTAAAACGCGTAAAGATCACGCTGCTACGATGAACCAACTATTCTCTGCTTATGCCCAAGGAAAACAAGCCAAGGAATTAGCGGTAGTACTAGGGGATTCAGCTTTATCTGATGTGGATAAAATCTATGCAAAATTTGCTGATCGTTTTGAAAAAGAATATGTGAACCAAGGATTTAGCACCAATCGTTCTATTTTTGATACGTTAGATTTAGGTTGGGAACTGCTTTCAATGTTGCCACGTACAGAATTAAAACGAATCAAAGACGACATGTTGGATGAATATCTACCTACTAAAGGGGTGTGAGATCCATGCCTGAGTTAAATGTCAATCCAACGCGAATGGAGCTGACTCGACTCAAAAAGCAATTACAAACAGCTACTCGTGGTCATAAATTATTAAAGGATAAACAAGATGAACTGATGCGTCAATTTATCTTACTTATCCGCAAAAATGACCAATTGCGTAAAGAAGTCGAGGCAAAACTACAAGAAGCGATGCGCCAATTGATGTTAGCTGATGCGGCCATTAATGAAAACTTTATTGAAGAGCTTTTCATGTTGCCAGCAAGTGAAGTGAGTCTAGATGTGTTAGAAAAAAATATCATGAGCGTCAAAGTACCAGTTATGAATTTTGACTATGATGATGACTTGCTTTCTTCACCTTTAGAATATGGTTATCTGAATTCCAATGCAGAGTTAGATACGGTGATTGATGATTTTACCGCGATTCTACCCAAGCTATTAGAGTTAACGGAAATCGAAAAAACGTGTCAATTGATGTCTACAGAAATTGAAAAGACTAGACGTCGGGTGAATGCTTTGGAATACATGACCATTCCACAATTAGAGCAAACCATTTATCGCATTCGTATGAAACTTGAAGAAAATGAACGCTCTGAAATCACGCGTTTGATTAAAATTAAAAATATGAACAAATAAACTTTATACTCCTCTGTTTGATGGCAGGGGAGTTTATTTATTTTAGAAAATATGACTGGAAACCTTAATATTAGTAATCAAACTTTTACTTTCCATCAGATTTTTGAATAAGGGTTGCTTTTATGGGATGACTCGGTTATGATATTGCGGTACAATAAGAATGAGGATTTAGTTTATTGAAATGAAGGGGCGAAAATGTTAAAAAAAGAAAAAAAGAGTAATATTCAAAAATTAGGGCCAGTCAAATTTTTATCTCTAGGATTTGCGATAATTATTTTGACCGGAGGCTTTTTACTTTCCTTGCCGATTAGTTCGCAAAGTGGTCAATTTACGAATTTTTTAGATGCTGTATTCACCGCAACTTCAGCGACTTGTGTAACGGGATTGACGACATTAAATACAGCACAACATTGGAGTATTTTTGGTCAAATCATCATCATGCTTTTAATTGAAATGGGTGGTTTAGGCTTTATGATGCTGCCAATTATTTTTTATACCTTAGCGAAGAAAAAGGTCAATCTGAGCACTCGAATTGTTTTAAAAGAAGCCTTAAATTTAGATGATATGTCTGGTGTGATGAAGTTAACCTTGTATGTATTAAAGTTTTCGATTGCAATTCAGACAACGGGAATGGTGTTATTAGCGATTGATTTGGTTCCGCGTTACGGTATCATTAAGGGAATTTGGTATGCCCTTTTCCATGCAATTTCTAGTTTTTGTAATGCTGGTTTTGATTTATTCGGAGATAGTTTAGTGCCTTTCCAAAATGATCCCTATATTTTATTGGTCATTTCTTTCTTGATTGTTTCTGGGGGCTTAGGATTTTTAGTTTGGCGTGATTTATTACAGTATAAACATACTAAGCGGATGTCCATGCATAGTAAAATTGCGTTGATGATGACTGGGTTATTGTTGCTTGGTGGCTTCGTGATTTTCTTCTTCTCTGAGCATAATGGGCGTTACTTAGTTCAAAGCGATAATTTCTTGGTTCGATTGATGAATACTTTATTTATGTCGGTTACGCCAAGAACAGCTGGATTTTATTCTGTAGATTATGCGGCGATGTCTAATCCAGGATTAATTTTAACCATGTTCTTGATGTATATCGGTGGTACCTCTGGATCGACTGCCGGTGGTTTGAAAACAACAACTTTCGGAGTCGTCTTAATTCAGATGATTTCACTATTAAAGGGGCGTCAACGGGCTGAATTTGCTGGCCGCTCGATTAAAGAAACCGCAGTATTTCGGGCGATGACTTTATTCTTTATCACCTTAAGTCTATGCGTTATCTCGATTATGATTTTATCAGCGACCGAACATTTACCACGTCAAAATGGGATTGAGTACGCGGCTTTTGAAGTATTCTCAGCCTTTGGTACAGTAGGCTTGACGATGGGCTTAACGCCAGATTTAACCGAATTTGGTAAATTATTAATTATTGGTTTAATGTATATTGGTCGAGTGGGTATCATGACCGTACTCTTCTCATTAATGTCCAATAATCAAAAAACAACTTGTCGCTATCAATATCCATATGAAAGCGTGCTTGTTGGTTAAGATAAATAGTAACGGATATTCCAGATTAACAATCAAGGTTAGTCAGGAATATCCGTTTTTGCATAAAAAAATGATGTGCCAACTTTAAAGATAAAAGTGACACACCATCATTATTTATTTTTTGACATCTAATAATGAGTAGCCTCTTGCGTCATAACGATTGCGACTTCTCGAATATTCAATCGGACGGCCATTTTCGAGATAGACTACTTGTTCGACTTGCAATACTGGATCGGTCAATTCACAGTGTAGATATTTTTGATCATATTCATCAGGCTTTTCTGCAGTGATATGACGATAGCTTCCAGCAAAATTGATTTTTAATTCGTCTTGGATATAACTATAAATCGAATTTTGAAGAATCTCACGTGATAGACCAGGAACTAAATCACAAGGCATATAAGTATGTTCTAAGACAAAGGGCTGATTATCTACCAAACGCAGACGAATAATTTGGTAAATTGGTGTTTGGGTATCAACAGCAAGTCTTTGTGCAATCTCTTCACTAGGAAAGATAACCGTAAATAAAATGACCTGACTCGTTAAGGTTCTTTCATCATTTTTGAAATCACTCGTGAGCCCTTGATATTGGTTAAAACGATAAAGATCATCATCTTTATCCCAAAAGGAAGAGTTGAGAATTTTTGTCCCCATTCCTTGTTTTGAATACACAAGGCCTTCAACCGTTAAGATATTGACCGCTTTTTTGATGGTCATGCGGCTAACATTAAACTCTTTGACCAATTCTGTCTGGTGGGGAAGGAAGCTGTCCACTGGATATGTGCCATTTAGGATTCTTTCTCTAAGTATATTGGCAATTTCTTCATATTTTGGCATGTTTGTTCCTCCCAACCATTTTACCGTCATCTTTGTTTCTTATTGGTAAAATTATAGCGCAGAATCAAGTTGTTTGTCTAGTACACGTAAGAATGGATACCAAACGATAGCGACAATTAAAAAGGCAACAATTTGTAAGACGCCACCTAATACTGAGTTGGTTGCGAGCATGCCGCTAAAGAAGATAGGCACAGTCCAAGGTACAGATACACCAGTTGGAGCTGGTACAATTCCAGCGGCCATAACTAAGTAATTTAAGGTTGTGACAATTAATGGTGCAATGACCCATGGTATTAAAATAGTTGGATTTAATACGATAGGTAGACCCAAAATAACTGGTTCGTTGACGTTAAAGATACCAGGTGCTAAAGCGAGACGACCGACATCTTGGTATTGTTTTTTCTTCAAAACAAAGGCCATTAGAATCACAACTGCTAAGGTCATCCCTGAACCACCAAGTCCAACCGTAAAGACTTCCATGAATGGTTTGGTGATAATGTGTGGTAATTCTTTGCCGGCTTTATAGGCTTCTAAGTTTTCTAACATTAAGGTATTCCAAATTGGATCCATGACGGAATTGACGATGATTTGGCCATGTAATCCAAAGAACCATAAAAATTGGACAAAGAATAAAGCAATTAAAGTCGCAGGTAAGCTACTTCCTAGACCAGTTAATGGTGCTTGAATCACTTGGTAAACAATATCGTGCATATTCACTTATAGATTTGTAACCGTTACAACGAAAATATACCATCATTCAAAATAAATGTCTAGTCATTTATAACAAAAAGATTGATTTTGATAAATAAGTTGCTATAATAGAGTTAACAGAAATATAAAAACGTATCCAGGAGGCATTTATTATGACTTTTTATCAATTTCCACAAGATTTCTTTTGGGGTTCAGCCGCTAGTGGTCCGCAAACAGAAGGCCGAGTAGCTGGTGATGGTAAAGGCGAAAATATTTGGGATTATTGGTATCAACAAAATCCAATACCCTTTTTTAATCAAGTAGGACCAGACAAGACTTCACAAGTGTATACCAAATACAAAGAAGATATTCAATTAATGAAGCAAGTCGGACATAATTCGTTTCGTACTTCAATTCAATGGAGTCGACTCATTCCAGAGGGTGTCGGGAAAGTGAACGAAAAGGCGGTACAATTTTATAATGATTATATTGATGAACTCATTGCCAATGGTATCGAGCCTTTTATCAATTTATATCATTTTGACATGCCAATGAAACTACAAGAACAAGGTGGTTGGTTAAATCGCCAAACAGTAGAGGCTTATGTGAACTATGCGAAGACTTGTTTTGAATTGTTTGGGGATCGGGTGAAATATTGGTTTACCCATAATGAACCAATTGTGCCTGTTGAAGGTGGGTATTTATATCAATTTCATTATCCAGCTGAGGTTAATATGAAGCATGCGGTTCAAGTCGGTTATCATGAAGCTTTAGCCAGTGCCCTTGCAATTCAAGCTTATCATCAAATGAATCTAGGTGGTCAAATTGGGATTATTTTAAATCTTACCCCAAGCTATCCTCGTGATGAAAACAATCCCGCAGATGTCAAAGCGAGTCAATTGGCCGATGCTTTCTTTAATCGTTCATTTTTAGAACCAGCCATCAAAGGAGAATATCCACAAGATTTAATTGAAGTGGTCAAACAATTAGATTTACTACCGGAAAGACAAGCTGAAGATGCTGCGATTTTCAAAGAGAATACCATTGATTTTCTAGGCATTAATTATTATCAACCACGCCGAATCAAAGCAAAGGAAGATTTATCAAAAGTTGATCCGAATCATCCAATGCCTGATGATTTCTTTGATAACTATGAAATGCCAGGTCGTAAAATGAATCCTTATCGTGGCTGGGAAATATATGAAAAAGGAATTTATGATATCTTAATCAATGTTCGTGATAATTATGGCAATATTCCATGTTATATCTCGGAAAATGGCATGGGTGTGGAAGGTGAAGAACGCTTTATCAATGAAGAAGGGCAAATTGAGGATGATTATCGCATTGAATTTGTGCAAAATCATTTGAAATATGTCCATCAAGCCATTCAAGAAGGTGCCAATTGTAAAGGATATCATATGTGGACTTGCATGGATAACTGGTCATGGTTGAATGCCTATAAGAATCGCTATGGCTTTATCTCAGTCGATTTGGTCAATGATGGGAAACGGACAATTAAAAAATCAGGACATTGGTTCAAACAAGTGGCTGATCAAAATGGTTTTGAAGCCTAAAATCTATGGAAAAATCATGCTGGAGGCGGATACATTTTTAAGATTCTTTTGCTAAAATCAAATAAAAAGCAAAGGATGATGTGTGATGTGGCTAGGTTTTGTCATAATCGGTATATTAGTTGGCATAAGTCTATGGTTTTTCAGCACGCGATGCAAAGTACTACCTAAAGTCATGTCGAAGCAAGATGAACACTTGATTTCCCAAATCATACGTAAGAGTCCAAATAAAGATTTAGCCATCAAACGTATTTGCTGTTCCTTTAAGCTTTCGATGAGTCAAGCCACAGATTTATATAGGAATGCTCAAAAATAATAAGTAGCTTTCTTCTATGATTGATCAATAGAAGGAAGCTACTTTTTTACAATTGATGGCGACGAGCAAAATCATGAAATTTAAACTTGTCTAGGCGATGATGGCTTTCTGTATATTGAAATTGCCGCATATTTTTTAAGAAGACGCGACTTGTCACCGAAACAATGTGGGTATCTTGCTCATTTAAATCCAAGTATAATTTATCCAAGGTTTTAACAGGGTCAACCGTAATTTCTTTTTCAGCAAAAGAGATTTCTAGTCCTAGTTGTTTTTCAAAGTAGGCATATAAGGAATCTTTGGCAATTTCAGTATCAAGCTCTTTCACAAATTCTAGCGCAATCAAATCCCAATCTAAAATTACCTTTTGCCCATCAATTTTACGACTTCTTAGGACGGACCAAACTTCGTGATTTTCTTCAAAGCCAGTTTTTTCAGCCAGTTCTTTTTTGACAATTAGCTTGGTTAAACTTTCAACTTGGGTGCTGCTATCATAACCATAGGCATTTTGTAACTCTTTATAACTAGTTAGACCAGAAACAGGGAAACGTAACTGTTCTCTTCTTAAGACTAGCGAACCTTTCCCTTGAACTTTTTTGATATAGCCATGGTTGGTCAATTGTTGCAAGGCTTTGCGAATGGTATCGCGTGAGGCGTCAAAGTGCTTAGCTAATTGGCTTTCGCTTGGCAAAAAGGTTTCTGGGGGATAATTTCCCAATAAGATTTCACTTTCTAATTGTTGATAGATTAATTCATATATTTTCATCAAGAACCCCTCTAACTTGTATGTACATCATAAATACTTAACATCTCTATCATACGAAAAAAACAGATATTATTTATAAAAATTAAAAAAAATTAATTTATAAGCTTGTTAAACTTTAGCTTGTTGGTGAATTCCCATACAGGTAGGTAGAATAAAGACATATTTATATCTGGGGCACCGGTAACAGAAACCGAATGATTAAAATTCTCTAATTTAAGAAAATTTTCAAACGTGTTTTCAAAATTGTAAACGGTTTACAAAAGGTATGAAATACAGTATATTAAGCATGTAAGAAACATAGTTATACAAGTTGTTTATAAGGAGGAAAAAACTATGGGCAAATACGACAAAGAAGCCAAAGAGTTGCTATCTGCCATTGGTGGTAGAGAAAACGTATCAGCTGTTACACACTGTGCGACAAGAATGCGTTTTGTCTTAAATGATCCAAAAAAAGCAGACGAAGCAACAATCGAAAATATTCCAGTGGTTAAAGGAATGTTTACGAATGCAGGGCAATTCCAAGTAATTATTGGGAATGATGTGCCTGTATTCTACAATGATTTTATTGCAGTATCTGGATTATCTGGGGTTTCTAAAGAAGATGCGAAATCAGCTGCGAAACAAAACCAAAATCCAGTACAACGTGTGATTACCATGTTAGCTGAAATCTTCACACCATTATTACCAGCAATTATCGTAGGTGGTTTAATTTTAGGTTTCCGTAATATTTTAGAAGGTGTGCAATTTGGCTTTTTAGGTAATCAAACAATTGTTGCCGTATCGCCATTCTGGAATGGGGTAAATAGTTTCTTGTGGTTACCTGGTGAAGCGATTTTCCACTTCTTGCCAGTAGGTATTACTTGGAGTATTGCTCGTCGAATGGGCGCTACTGAAATTTTGGGGATTGTCTTAGGGATTACTTTAGTTTCTCCTCAATTGTTAAATGCTTATGCTGTAAATGGTACTTCTGCTGCTGAAATTGCGAAAAACTGGTCTTGGGATTTTGGTTTCTTCCAAGTAGCTAAAATTGGTTACCAAGCACAAGTGATTCCAGCGATGATGGCCGGATTCTTACTTGTTTACTTAGAAAGATTCTTTAGAAAACGTATCCCTGAATCTGTTTCAATGATTTTCGTACCATTCTTCTCATTATTACCAACAATCATTGCGGCTCATACTATTTTAGGTCCAATTGGTTGGAAGATTGGTTCAGGTATTTCTTGGATTGTGAATACTGGTTTAGAATCACCTCTTAACTGGTTATTCGGTGGTATTTTCGGTGCGGTTTATGCGCCATTAGTAATCACTGGTTTGCACCATACCACTTTAGCGATTGACTCTCAATTAATTGCCGACTTTGGTTCAACTAACCTTTGGCCAATGATCTGTTTATCTAATATCGCGCAAGGTGCTGCAGTATTAGCGGTTGTTATTGCTCACCGTGGAAACAAAAAAGAAGAACAAATCTCAGTACCATCTGTTATTTCAGCTTGGTTAGGGGTTACTGAACCAGCGATGTTTGGGATTAACTTAAAATATGTTTATCCATTCGTTGCTGCGATGATTGGTTCAGGTATTGCAGGTATGTTTATCACAATTATGAAAGTTCGTGCTAATGCTATCGGTGTCGGTGGTCTACCAGGTATCTTAGCTATCAAGAATAGTCTAGGTGTAGGTAAAGGCACAGGTGCTCAAGGTTACTTAATCTTCTTAATTGCGATGGCGATTGCAATTGTCGTTCCAATTATCTTAACTTTATTCTTCCGTAAAGCAGGTATCTTTAACAAAATCGACCGTGTAGAACAAACAATTCCAGTTGGTTTAGGTGAAGTCGATGAAGCACCAAAAGCAACTCAAGCAAAAGTTGTAGCTGCTGGTACAAAAACTGAAGTCAAAGCACCATTTACTGGACAATTATTACCATTAGCAGATGCCAAAGATCCAGTATTTGCACAAGGTACAATGGGACAAGGGGTTGTAATTGATCCTTCTGAAGGTAAATTAGTTGCGCCATTTGATGGTACAGTCAGCTTATTATTCCCAACAAAACATGCGATTGGTTTAGTAAGTGACACTGGCGTAGAATTATTAATCCATGTAGGTTTAGATACTGTTGAATTAGATGGTAAAGGATTCACTGCGCATGTGAAACAAGGCGATGCGGTTAAAGCGGGACAATTATTACTTGAAGTTGACTTAAATGTAGTGAAAGAAGCTGGTTACACGACACAAACACCAGTAATTATCACTAACTCTAATGATTTCCAAGTAGATCCAGTGGTAGCTACGAAACCAGTGAATGCTGGCGAAACGGTTGTAACTGTAACAAGCTTATAATAAGAATGATTCATGGACTCATCACACCTAGTTGTGGTGAGTTTTTTTCTTATATCTCACTTATTATTTTTATTAAAATGTTAGCGTCTACTTATTTAGAATATACTAAAAATCGTTATCCAATGCTTGCAATTATAGTGGAAAATACTTAATCTATAAAACAGTATGTCAAATGTATATACAAGAAAAAAGAAATGAAGAGGTGGGAAAATGCAGCTATTGATTGCGTGCGTTGGTTTAATTATTGTTATTGGATTAAGTTATTTGGCAAGTAGTAACAAAAGTCAAATCCGTTGGAAATCGATTGGAATCATGTTGGTCTTGCAGTTTGTTTTAGGATTTTTCTTATTAAGAACTTCTGTGGGGACCTTTTTAGTGGCTTCTTTTGCTAAATTATTTGATTATTTATTGGAATTTGCCGCTAGTGGTGTTAATTTTGTCTTTGCCGGAGTAGCGAATAAAGGCAGTGCACCTTTTTTCCTAAATGTTTTGATGCCAATCGTCTTTATCTCAGCCATTATTGGGATATTACGTTATATTAAGATTTTACCATTATTCATTAAATATGTAGGGTTAGCCATTAGCTATATCAATGGTATGGGTAAATTGGAATCTTATAATGGTGTAGCTTCCGGAATTTTAGGGCAGTCAGAAGTATTTATCTCTTATAAAAAAGAATTGAAATTTTTAACTGAAAAACGCTTATTGACGATGAGTATTTCAGCTATGTCTACCGTTTCAATGTCAATTGTCGGTTCTTATATGGCGATGATTGAGCCAAGATATGTCATTTGTGCATTGGTTTTAAACTTATTTGGTGGTTTTATTATCGCCAGCTTAATCAATCCATATGAACTAGGCGAAAAAGAAGATCAATTCAATGCTTCTGAAGAGGACAAAGATCAAACTTTTTTCCAGATGTTAGGGGAGTATATTCTGGATGGTTTCCACGTGGCGATTACTGTTGCGGCGATGTTGATCGGTTTTGTGGCAGCAATTGCGATGATTAACGCGATTTTTAAAGGAATTACTGGTTTTACTTTCCAAGAGTTATTAGGTTATGTCTTTGCGCCATTAGCCTTCTTAACAGGGATTCCTTGGAATGAAGCAGTGGATGCAGGTAGTTTAATGGCGACTAAATTAGTAACCAATGAATTTGTAGCGATGAGCGAACTCTCTCAAGGCAACTGGCATTTTAGCGAACATACACAAGCGATTCTGTCAGTCTTTATGGTTTCCTTTGCGAACTTTTCTTCTATCGGGATTATTAGTGGTGCGATGAAAGGCTTAAATGAAGAAAAAGGAAACTTAGTCGCTAAACATGGCTTAAAGATTGTATTTGCGGCGACTTTAGTTAGCTTCTTAAGTGCGATTATTGCCGGAATTTTAGTATAATCCTCAAAAAACAGACGATAGGTGTAGTGGCTTATCGTCTATTTTTTTTGAAATATTTAAAAAAGTACTTGAAAACGGTTTTAGAATCTGCTAATATACTTTTTGTACAGAGGATTGTTACTGTTCGGCAGGCAAAACCGGAATTTCTCATTTCAGTAAATGGGGGGATTCTGGCTTTTTTTGTACAATAAATTACTTAAGGAGTCAGCTTCGTGGAAATTTTACAAGTATTTAATAATAATGTGGTGCTTTCAAAAAATGAAGCTGGCGAAGAAATTGTTTGTATGGGACGCGGCCTAGCATTTGGTAGAAAAGCTGGGCAGCAATTTGACAGAGCAAAGGTTGAAAAAGAATTTGTCTTAAAGGATAGTCAAGAGTTGCAGCAATTTGAGCAGTTACTGACCGATATCCAGCCTGAAGAATTAGAGGCGGTGCGTGAATTTGTCGAGTTGGCTGAACATTCGCTGAAAATTAAGCTCTTGCCAAGTGTATTTTTGAATTTGACTGATCATGTGCATTATGCGATTGAGCGTCAAAAATCAGGAATCACCTTAGCGAATCCTTTACTATTCGAGACTAAGAAATACTATCCAGAAGAATATTATGTGGCAAAGCAAGCTTTAGTCATTATCCAAACACGGTTGGGCGTTCTTTTACCTGAAGAAGAAGCTGGTTTTATTGCTTTTCACTTGGTCAATAGTCAACAAGATAGTCAAAATATGCAGCAAACCATGCAAGCAACTAAATTGGTTCGCGATATCCTTACCTTGATCCGGCGCTTTTTTGGTAAAACTTTTGATGAAGAAAGTCTTGCTTATCAGCGGATGGTCACACATTTACAATATTTTGCCCAACGCTATGTTCGTAACGAAAATCTAAAAGAGCAGCCAGATGAATTCTTATATGCTTTGGTTCAAGGAAAATATCCACAAGCTTTTCAATGTGTGCAGCGAATAAATGATTATTTGCACACCCAACATCTTCCGTTAATGGAGGAGTCAGAACAAATCTATTTAACGTAATTCAGGCAGAAGTCGCCCATCCTCTATAGGTGGGTGATGAATGCCGTTCGGTATGAGGGTTACTGTTGGTAACTCGAAGACCGGCAATACAGTACATTGTCTTCTTATTTCGTTCTATTTTATAATCAGTCTATATTAGAAATGAGTGATATAAAATGGAATTAGATACAAATAACCATTCAGTGTTCCTTCTTTATTACCATCTTATTTTAGTAACTAAATATCGCAGACAAGTGATAGATGATGACATATCTGATTATGCTAAAGCAACTTTTGAAAGAATTTCAGAATCGTATCACATTACTTTAGTGGAGTGGAATCACGATAAAGACCATATTCATGTCATGTTTAAAGCTCATCCTAAAACAGAATTGACAAAATTTATAAACGCCTATAAAAGCGCTAGTTCAAGATTGATAAAACGTGACTTCCCAAGAGTCAAACAATTTCTTTGGGAAGAACAGTTCTGGTCTAAAAGTTTTTGTCTGTTGACGACTGGTGGAGCACCAATTGATGTGGTAAAGAAATACATCCAAAATCAAGGAAACAATCATAAATAGAAAGCAGGTGAACTTTGTGGAACGACTAAAAGCGTACAAATTCAGAATCTATCCAACAGAGGAACAAGAAATCTTCTTTGCCAAAACTTTCGGCTACGTTCGTAAGGTCTACAATCTGATGCTTAATGATCGAAAAAAAGCGTATGAAGAAGTTAAAAATAATCCTTCTAAAAAAATGACTTTTCCAACACCGGCTAAATATAAGAATGAATTTCCATTTCTGAAAGAAGTGGATAGCCTTGCTTTGGCCAATGCCCAACTTCATTTAGATAAAGCATACAAGAATTTTTTTCGGAATAAATCCGTTGGCTTTCCACGTTTCAAAAGTAAGAAAAATCCTGTTCAGAGTTATACAACGAATAATCAAAATGGCACAGTTGCTTTGATTGATAGTAAATTAATAAAAATTCCTAAATTGAAATCATTAGTAAGAATTAATCTTCATAGACAACCAAAAGGGATGATTAAATCTGCTACAATATCACGTCATTCTAGTGGCAAATACTATATTTCTTTGTTATGTAAAGAAGAAATTAGCGAGTTACCTAAAACCAATTCTGCCATTGGTATTGACTTAGGTATTACAGACTTTGCGATTCTTTCAGATGGACAAAAAATTGATAATCATAAATTCACGTCCAAAATGGAAAAGAAATTAAAACGTGAACAACGTAAGTTATCAAGACGGGCATTATTAGCCAAACAAAAAGGCATCAATTTGTTTGAAGCTAAAAATTATCAAAAACAAAAACGCAAAGTAGCTAGATTGCATGAAAAAGTAATGAATCAACGTGCTGATTTTCTGAATAAGTTAAGTACAGAAATTATCAAAAATCACGATATTATCTGTATTGAAGACTTAAACGTAAAAGGTATGTTGCGAAATCATCAAAGTGGATCAGTGGTTTCCGTCTAGTCAGATTTGTTCAGAGTGCGGACATAAAGATGGCAAGAAATCGCTTGATATTCGAGAATGGACTTGCCCTATTTGTCATACTCATCATGACCGTGATATCAACGCTAGTATCAATATACTGGTCGAAGGTCTAAGAATACAAACTTCAGCTTAGGCACAATCAAAAAACCGTAGGAACTACGGGGATAGCTTGGTAAATAAGAGAAACCGCTGTTAGTGAAGAAATAAGCTATCAAGTATGCTCTATTCCCAAGAACCTCCCACTTCAAGCGTTAAGAACCGTTAGGTTTAGCTAAGTGGTGAGTAGTTCACCGATTCATATTCAAAGGATTGTTACTGAGTAAGTCAGGCAAAACCTAGATTGAAAATGATGTGTATACTTTTTAGTATGCCGTTTTTTCAATCTAGGTTTTTTTAATAAAAAAAGAAAGTAGGTTCAATCATGAGTAAAAATTCAGTAGGACAACGTGTTTTTGAAGCGGTAGGTGGGAAAGATAACGTTATTATCCTTACACACTGTGCGACCCGCCTAAGATTTAAATTAAAAGATGAGGGCAAGGCGGATACCCAAGCGATAAAAGCCGATCCTGAGGTAGTTCAAGTCGTACAAAGTGGCGGACAGTATCAAGAAATTATGGAAAACAATGCCCTTGGCGAATCAAAAGAAGACAGCACGCCAAAAGGAAATGTGTTAAGTGTATTAATTGATATTGTTTCTAGTATTTTTACTCCGTTTTTAGGGGCTATGGCAGCTGCGGGGGTACTCAAAGGTTTCTTGGCATTAGCAACGACGCTTCATTGGATGGATGCAACGAGTGGGACGTATCAAATTTTATATGCAGGTGCGGATGGTCTTTTTACATTCTTGCCTGTGATGTTAGCCTATACAGCAGCTAAAAAGTTTAAAGCAAATGAATATCTTGCTGCAACAATTGCTTTTGCGTTAGTTTATCCCAATATTACTTCGCTTGCTTCAGCGGGCAAAGGTTTAGATTTTCTAGGCATTCCAGCAGTGTTATCTCCATCTGGCTATACTTCTTCAGTATTACCAATTTTACTAGCTGTTTTTGTACAAAGTAAAATTGAACCAATCATTAAAAAAGTTGTGCCAAAATCACTACACACTATTTTTTATCCTTTAATTGTGTTATTAGTGATGGTTCCTTTAACCTTTGTGGCATTAGGTCCAGTGGGTACAATTATCGGTAATACTTTAGGTGGCGTATATAATAGTATTTATAACCTTAGTCCACTAGTTGCTGGTGCGGTAATGGGTGGCTTATGGCAAGTATTTGTCATGTTTGGTATGCATTGGGGCTTTGTACCGATTATGATGCTTAACTTATCCAATTTAGGTTTTGACACAATGGCACCAATGTTATTACCAGCAATTGTTGCACAAGGTGGGGCAGCCTTAGCCGTTGCGGTACGTACAAAAGATATCAAAATGCGTTCGTTAGGGATTTCTTCTGGTTTAACCACTTTCTTTGGAATTACTGAGCCAGCGGTTTACGGGGTGACATTACCACTGAAAAAGCCATTTATTGCGGCTTGTATTTCAGGTGCAGTCGGTGGTGCCATCATCGGTTGGGCGAAAGTGAAAGTTTTTGCTTTTGGTTTAATCAGCGTTCTTTCTATTCCAACCTTCATTAGTCCTAATCCAAAAATTGAATCTAATGTTATGATGGCTGTGATTGCCACAATTGTATCTTTTATTTTAGGTTTTATTTTGACCTTAGTTTTATATAAAGAAAATCAAACAGCTGAGACGATTGAAAAAATAACTACTGACTCCAAAGCACAAACAACGGATACGCAAATCCAACGTGTTGTATTAAAAAGCCCATTAACTGGTGAAGTAGTAGCCTTATCTGAAGTACCTGATCCAGTCTTTGCTTCAGGTGCGATGGGTAAAGGAATCGCTATTCAGCCGACTAAAGGAGAATTATTGGCTCCAGCTGATGGTGTGATTATGACGGCTTTTCCAACTGGACATGCGATTGGAATGAAAACGAATGACGGTGTAGAAATCTTAATGCATATCGGAATGGATACCGTTGAACTAGAGGGCGATGGTTTCACATTAAAAGTAAAAGAAGGACAACAAGTGAAACAAGGAGATTTGTTGGTACAATTTGATGTTGAACGCGTTTCCAATAAAGGTTATAATCTAATTACCCCAATCATTGTGACAAATACCAATGATTATGCGGATATTTTAGATTTAAATCAAGTAGAAGTATTAGCAAATGAAGATTTTCTAGTCGTAATCAAATAATAAAGGTAGGTAATAAATATGAGTCAAACAGTATTTCCTGAAAACTTTTTATGGGGTGGCGCTACAGCAGCAAATCAATTAGAAGGTGCCTATTTAGCAGATGGCAAGGGCTTATCGGTTGCGGATGCGATGCCAGGTGGAAAAATTCGTTTTGAAGTCCTAGGCAGCCCAGAATTTGACTGGACGATTGATGAAGAAAAATATGTCTACCCAAACCATAAAGGGATCAGCTATTATGAACATTTTAAAGAAGACATCGCGCTTTTTGCAGAGATGGGATTTAAATGTTATCGTTTCTCTATTGCCTGGAGTCGTATTTTCCCACAAGGTGATGAATTAGAACCAAATGAAGCAGGGTTAAAATTTTATGATCAAGTTATCGATGAATGCTTGAAACATGGCATTGAACCAGTTATCACGATTTCACACTACGAAATGCCTTTAAACTTAGCGAAAAAATATGGTGGTTGGAAAAATCGTGAATTAATTGCCTTTTATGAACGCTATGCCAAAGTGGTCTTAACTCGTTTCCACAGTAAAGTAAAATACTGGATGACCTTTAATGAAATCAATTCAGCGCTTCATTTTCCAGCGTTAAGCCAAGGCATGGTTTTATCAAATGGTGCGGGCGATTTCAAAAATATTGCTCAAGCATGGCATAATCAATTTGTAGCCAGTTCATTAGCTGTGAAGATTGGTCATGAGTTAGATCCAGATTTAAAAATTGGTTGTATGATTATTTATGCGACAACCTATAGTTTGGATGCCAATCCAGTGAACCAAGCAGCTACGATGGAACAAAACCAAATCTTCAATTATTACTGTGCGGATGTGCAAGTACGTGGAGAATATCCAGGGTATACCAACCGTTTCTTAAATAGCCGCGGGGTGAAATTTGAAGATCTTGATATTACCAAAGAAGACTTAGACCTATTAAAAGCTTATCCAGTTGACTATGTTGGTTTTAGTTACTACATGTCTTCTGCGGTGACGGTGACTGGCGATGAATCTGATACAGTAGCTGGTAACTTACTAGGTGGGGTGCGTAATCCATTCTTAAAAGCGAGTGAATGGGGTTGGCAAATTGATCCAGTTGGTTTACGAATTGCTCTAAATGAACTGTATAATCGTTATCAAAAACCAGTCTTTGTCGTTGAAAATGGATTAGGAGCTGTTGATGAAATAAATGCTGAGGGCCAAATTATAGATGATTATCGCATTGACTACCTACGCGCGCATATCGAACAAATGGCTAAAGCAATAGAAGATGGTGTCGACTTGATGGGTTACACACCATGGGGCTGTATCGACTTAGTCTCAGCGTCTACCGGTGAAATGAGCAAACGCTATGGCTTTATCTATGTCGATTTGGATGACAAGATTGAAGGTAGCGGCAAACGTATGAAGAAAAAATCATTTGACTGGTATAAACAAGTGATTGCCTCTAATGGTGCAGATTTAGCTTAATAAAAGTTTTAGCTGTGGGATTGTTCTCACAGCTTTTTTTGAACTTGATTTTCAATGATTCTATGTTTTTTGTTCAATATTTGAATAAATTGTTTCGTTTCATTCATCTAGTTGGCTTTTTTAATTTATTTAAGCCATAATATACATGAAAACGTTTGAGAGGATGAAGAGAGATGAAGTTAGCCGTTTTGGGAACAGGAAAAATTGTTCAAGAATTCTTACCGATGATTCAACAAGTTGAAAATGTAGAATTAGTCGCTTTATTAAGTACCCCACGTAGTTTAGACAAAGCCAAAGAGATGCAAGTACAGTATCATATTCAAGAAGTATATACAGATTATGAGACACTCTTAGCTAATGATTCGATTGATACAGTCTATGTTGCTTTACCCAATCATTTGCATTATCAATATACCAAAGCAGCTTTATTACAGGGCAAAAATGTCATTTGCGAAAAACCCTTTACACTCAATGCCCAACAATTAGAAGAATTAATCCAAATCGCGACAGAAAAACGGGTGATATTACTTGAGGCGATTACCAACCAGTACTTAAACAATTTCTTACAGATTAAAAGGGACCTAGCTAAATTAGGGGAAATCAAGATTGTAGAATGTAATTATTCACAATCTTCTTCTCGTTATGATGCTTTTAAAGAAGGCAAGATTCTCCCAGCGTTTAATCCACAAAAAGGTGGTGGGGCATTGATGGATATTAATATTTATAATATTCATTTTGTTGTTGGTCTGTTTGGAAAGCCAGAAAAGGTGCAGTATTTAGCAAATGTTGAACGTCATATTGATACTTCAGGGATTTTAGTTTTAGATTATGGTGCATTTAAAGCGGTTTGTATTGGTGCGAAGGATTCGACTGCTCAAATTCGTTCTGTTATTCAAGGGACAGATGCTTCAATTGAAGTATTGGGCGCAACCAATGAAATGCCACGCTATGAACGGCGAAGCAAAACTGAGGTAGAAGCCGTGAATGTGAATTTGGATAAGCATCGGATGTATCAAGAGTTTGTGAAATTTACTGAGGTAATTGATCAAAAAGATTTGGCCTTTGCTTCTAAACAATTAAACCATAGTCTTACAGTGATGCAAGTAGTTGATCAAGCCTTAGCAAGCGCCAATCTTCATTTAGGATAATCAATAAAGAGGTCGTCTTAGATTAATAGACGGCCTCTTTGACTTGTAATTTATTCTTCGGTTTGCTTGATACGCACCATGCTTTTGGCAATTTTGAAACGATAGACAAGCAATAAAAAGATAAACCAGACTGGCGCAAAAAGTAATGCTTGTCGGGTATCAGGTTGGAAGAGTAAGACGACTGCAATAAATGCCATAAAAGCTAAAACGAAATAATCACTTAAAGGATATAGCGGCATTTTAAAAGGATGCTCACTTCGTCCTTGAATGGTTTTTTTGTAGCGTAAATGGGCTAAAACAATCATACTCCAAATAAATAAGAAACAAGTTGTTGCGACACTTGTCACTAATACGAAGACACCACTTGGCATCACGTAGTTTAGAATCACTGCGAGTAAAATCACGCCAGCTGAGAAGAAAATGGCTCTAGCTGGTACTTTATGACTGGTTAATTTATGGAAAGCTTGTGGCGCATTTCCTTCAGCTGATAAGGAACGCAACATACGACCGGTTGAATAAATGGCTGAGTTACAAGCGGATGCGGCTGAACTCAAGACGACGACATTAATAATGGTAGCGGCGGAGACAATGCCGATTTCTGAAAAAACTTGGACAAATGGACTTTGGCTGCCATCCATTGAATTCCATGGGTAAATGGACATAATGACCGCTAAAGCACCAATATAAAATAAAATGATTCGTACAGGAATATTATTAATCGCCTTTGGTAACACACTTTCAGGGTCTTTGGTTTCACCGGCAACTAGACCAACTAGTTCAACTCCGGCAAAGGCAAAAGCAACCATTTGAAAAGAGAGGATGAACCCTTTAGGACCTGCCGCAAAAAAGCCACCGTGTGACCATAGATTACTGATGCTTACTACGCCTTGATTGGTGTGAAAATGTGTGATAATCATAAAAATCCCAACAATAATCAGCGCTAAAATAGCAACGACTTTGATTAAAGCGAACCAAAACTCTAACTCACCAAATAAAGAAACAGCAATTAAGTTAAAAGCAATGAGCAGGGTTAAGGCAATCAGCTCAGGTAACCAGTTAGGTAAGTGCGGCAACCAATATTTCATATACGTACCAATTGCCGTTAAGTCAGCCATGGCAATCGCAATCCAGCAAAACCAATATGTCCAGCCAGTAACAAAAGCTGCTTTAACACCTAGGTATTCGGCGATAAAATCAATAAATGAATGGTGGTTGGTATTAGATAAGAGCAACTCACCTAGCGCACGCATAATTAAAAAGCACACGCCTCCCATAATGGCGTAGGCTAAAAGTATCGATGGACCAGCCAATTGAATCGATTTACCGGAGCCTAAGAATAAACCTGTCCCAATGGCGCCTCCGATTGAAATGAGTTGGACATGGCGGTTTTTCAGCCCACGTTGTAAATCTTGTTTTTCTTTTTTCATGAATAACTTCCTTTAAACTTCTTTTTTGTGAATACTATCATTTTATTACATTTTCTGAAAATTTCAAATAATGCATAGGAAAAATGATAAGATATACGTCCTGTTCTTAATGAAAACTTAATTTTCCCAAATGGATTTTCTGAAAAAATTGCTAAATTCGTAAATAAAATAATGAAAAATGATAAAAATCTCATGAAAGTATAGACGAGGATGTGTATAATGAAGGGTATTGTTGGTTAAATTTTTACATGTAAAGGAAATAAAATGGATTTATTTAGAAAAAAACAAATCAATACTCAGCAATCCAGTCATTTAAGCAAGACATTGAAATTAAAAGATTTGATTTTACTAGGGATTGGGGCGGTCATTGGTACGGGAATATTTGTCGTACCAGGACAAGCTGCGGCGAATTTAGCAGGACCAGGCTTGACTTTATCCTTTGTGTTAGCTGCTTTTGTCGTGATATTAACCGGTTTTAGTTTTGCTGAGTTTGCCTCGCGTATTCCGGTCATCGGTGGGGCATATAGCTATATGTATGTGGTTTTTGGAGAGTTTATCGCATGGCTTACGGGATGGTTTCTATTATGCGAGTACATGTTGGCTGTGGCTTCAGTAGCCTCGGGATGGTCTGCGTATTTTCAAGGCTTTTTAAGTTATCTCCATCTGCAATTACCACAAGCCTTGACTGCTGGTTTGAATCTTGAAAAGGGCACCTATTTCGATTTGATTGCAGGCCTTGTCGTGATTTTTGTCGTCTTTTGGGTGCTACAAGAAGCGAAAAAAGCCTTAGCCCTCAATAATTTTATGGTATGGATCAAGTTTGGAATTATTGCTTTATTTATCGTAGTTGGTGTCTTTTTTGTGAAAACTAGCAATTGGCAACCTTATTTGCCTTTTGGAGTCGAAGGTGTGATTGATGGGGCCGCTTTGGTGTTCTTTGCCTTTTTAGGTTTTGATGCGATCGCGATGGCTGCAGAAGAAGTCGTGGAACCACAAAAGACTGTGCCACGAGGGATGATTGGCGCGATTGCCATTTCAACAGTCCTTTATATCATTGTCACAGCTATTTTAACAGGTTTAGTCCCTTATACAAAATTAGGTGTCAATGACCCAGTAGCGTTTGCGATGCGCTTTTTGCATTTGGATTTAGTTGGTTCCATTATATCTATTGGGGCGATTTTAACTTTACTAACTGTGACGATTTCGATGATGTATTCTTTAGCACGTTTGGTTTATGCGATTAGTAAAGATGGCTTACTACCGGTATCTTTGAAAAAAGTAGATGCTAAAACCCATACTCCTGTGCGCGCGACTTTAGTTTCTGGTGCGGTCGTCTTTATTTTTGCGACGATGTTTCCGCTGCAAATATTGGCAGAGTTAACCAATATCGTAGCATTAGGGTACTTGATTATGATGG
This sequence comes from Enterococcus cecorum, assembly GCF_052119425.1. GTDB lineage: Bacteria > Bacillota > Bacilli > Lactobacillales > Enterococcaceae > Enterococcus_E > Enterococcus_E cecorum_C. The sequence goes on along the minus strand of NZ_JBQKFH010000002.1, from coordinate 49,758 downwards.
CATTGGGTATTATTCGCTTGCGTCAAGTAGCGGGTGAGCCCAAACCAGGTGAATTTAAAGTGCCGTTTGTACCAATTTTTCCACTCATTACCGTGGGCTTTTGTATCTTCTTAATGGTGCAACTATCTTTAACCACTTGGATTGTCTTTTTCATTAGTCTGGTGATTGGTTTAGGCATATACTTTGGCTATGGTTATAAACATTCCACATTAAATAAATAAAAAAAAGAAAGGTTCAACGCAAAATTTTGTGTTGAACCTTTTTTACTAAGAATGGGTAATTTCCAATAATTTTTGTTTGAGATTTTCTTCCATGACGCCAAGTTCAATTTCGGCTGCTTGACGTTTTTCTTTACCTTCTTTTTGGATACGCAAGGTTTCTTGAATGGTTTCAATCAAATCATCTTGCGTTTTTTGCAATGTTTCGATATCAATAATACCACGCTCATTTTCTTTGGCCGTTTCAATGGCAGAGACTTTCAATAATTCTGCATTTTTCTTCAGTAAATCATTGGTCGTTTCTGATACTTGACGTTGTGCAGTCACAGCATCTTTTTGACGTAATAAGGTCAAGGCAATCACGACTTGGTTTTTCCAAAGAGGAATCGCTGTATGGATAGAGGATTGAATCTTTTCAGCCAAGACTTGATTGGTATTTTGAATTAAGCGAATTTGTGGCGCTTGTTGAATCGTGACTTGACGCGTTAATCTTAAATCATGGGTCCGTTTTTCAAGTCGGTCTAAAAATTGGGTGTAATCATTCACGATTTGGACATCCATTTGATCACCTGAGGCTTGAGCTTTAGCCACTGCTTGAGGAATGATTTGATTTTGTAATTCATCGATTTTCAATTCACCCGCGGCAATGTATATATTTAAAGCATCAAAGTAATCTTTATTCTTTTGATACATTTGTTCAAGCATTTGATTATCCTTGATTAGCCCATCTTTTTCGTGTTCTAATTTGACAGCGACTTTATCGATTTGGGCACCGATTTTTTGGTATTTAGCAGTAATTTCATAAATTGATTGTTTCACTTTGCCAAACATTCTTTGGAAGAAATTGCCTTCACCTGCTCGTAATTCATCAGGGTTGGCTTCTTGTAGGCGATACATTAACTCGTTTAAAGAATCCCCTATTGGCCCAATGTCGTTAGCTTGGACGTGACTTAGCATGCTTTGCGAGAATTCACTTAATTTACTTTGCGCATTGGCCCCGTAGATGATGACCGCCTGTGCATCATTGACGTCAATTTGAGAAGCGAGTTGTTTGGCTTGCTCTTGATAATTGGCATCCAAACGATCAATTAAACGAGGAGCTGTTTGTTTTTCCTGAAATTGTTTGATTTCGTTTTGTTGACTACTAGTTAATTCATTGGTATCAACGGAAAAAGGATTGGCTAATAAGTCATCCAAACTTTTATTAGTATCTGGTGTTAAATTGTCCATCATGTTTCCTGCCTTTCAATGCTAAAATTGTAGGGTTTGATGATCTGAATCTTTTTCGATATGTTTTTTTGCCATATTGATTTCAATGTCCATATCTTCAAAATCATCCGCTACAAAGTCTTGATAATCACGTTGAATCAATTCAGTTAATTGTTCGATGACTTGAATGCCTTCTTCTAGACGATCATAAGCTTCTCGACTTTTGATTTCATGATTATTGATTTCAACATATTTATTGGTTAAATCGACCAAGTTAGGAAGATGTGTGTATAAAAATAGACTTGCATCGGATAAGCGTGTTGGATTTTTGACGATTTCTTTAAACAATGCTTTAGAAATTTTAAGATAGTCGTGACGCAAATCTAAGGCTTTTAATTTTGAATTGCTTCTCACATTTTTTTGTAATTGCTCAATTTGAATTTTGGCTTGATTCATCGTGTCACGGAATAACTCAATTTCGCTATCACTTAAGCCTAATTCATGGTAATATTGCTCTTTGGCTTTGGATAATGGTGGCAAAGTATTCGGACGCACGACTTTATTTTGAAAATATTTACGCCAAGCCGTATACAGATAAATCGGAATGAAAATGGCAAAAATCTTCATTGTGGTTTCAATGACGGTTTCAGCAAAATCATAGCGTAAATCGTAATAAAATTCATGATCAAAAGCAATGGTAGCACAGGCGATAATGGCAATAGCATAAATCAGACTCTTATACAGTGGTTTCGCTTTATGCCGATTTTCTAGCGCTTGGATTGCTAAATAAGCCATAAAAATAATAAAGGCAATGGCTGCTGCAAGTAAAAAGAAAGTTTCAAAATAACCTAGTACTAAAAAAGCAATCACAATCAGTACGCCAAATATAAATAGATTTTTTTTCATTAGAACCCTCCCCTTAAAGGTGTAGATTATATACTATTGCTTGCTTTAAAATTGGGCAAGCGTTCACTTCTTTTATATTTTAGCATTTTTTTGACCAGAAAAGTATCCAACTGAGGAAGTATTTTATGGATTTATGAAAAATATAAGAAATCTTTTGCTTCCTATGGTAAACTAGAAACAAATAAAAGCAAAGGATGAAGTATAATGTTGGAATTTCAAGATTTTGAAGAAAAAACAATCCACCGTAAAGAAATTTTTCACGGAAATATTATTGATGTATGTGTCGATGAAGTCCAATTACCTGATGGCTCCCAATCACAAAGAGAACTTGTCTTTCATCCAGGCGGGGTAGCAATCATTGCAATCACTGATGAAGATAAAATGGTTTTTGTCAAACAATTTAGAAAGCCACTAGAATCTGTCATTTTAGAGATTCCAGCGGGTAAAATCGATCCAGGTGAAAATATTCATCCCTTGACCACTGGACAACGTGAACTAGAAGAAGAGGTACAACTTCAGGCGAAAGATTGGGAGTTAGTGGCGCAAATGTATCTTTCACCGGGATTTGCCAATGAACAGCTATATATTTATCATGCCAAACAATTAAGCAAGGTAGAAAATCCGAAAGCCATGGATGAAGATGAAGTCTTAGAAGTATATGAATTAACATTAGAAGAGGCTAAACAAGCAATCATGAATCGCGAAATATGTGATGCAAAGACGATTTTTGCCATCCAATATTGGGAAAATTTGAAACTTAAGGAAGGTCGATGAAATGTCAGATAAGCCCTTACTCACACGTGCAGAATTAAGAAGACGGCGTGAACAAGAGCAACAGGCGTTAGAACGTAATCAACAAATTGTTGCCAAACAAGCACAAAAAGAATTTGAACAAGAAGAACAACGCATCGCTCGCCATTATCGCAAAGAAGCAAAAAAGAATAAAGAAATTCATAAATCACGGGTAGAAGAAAAAGAAACTTCTCGTGCCTTAAATTCTTTTTTATGGAAAGCAATTATTATCGTTGGGTTAATGTTGGTTTTAATTTTTATGATTATCTTTTTTATATAATTTATTCAGAAAGTTGGTAGAAAATGAAAATCGGAATTATCGGTGCAATGGACCAAGAAGTCAAAATATTAAAGGAAAAAATGGCAGCACCCATGTCCTGGGAACGCGCAGGAGTTTTGTTTGTTTCGGGTACTTTAGGCAAACATGATGTCATCGTGGTACGCTCAGGCATTGGGAAAGTGGCTGCCAGTGTCACAACGAGTTTACTGATTCAACAATATGGCGTCAATATGGTGATTAATACTGGTTCTGCAGGAGGAATTGGTGAAGGCTTAAAAGTTGGTGATGTGGTCTTTTCTGAAAAATTAGCGTATTTTGATGTTGATGTCACAGGATTTGGCTATGAGTATGGTCAATTACCAGCTGGCATGCCATTATATTTTGAAGCAAGCAAATATATTATAAATGAAATGAAAAAAGCCGCGGAAAAAACTGGACAACAAGTGCGTAGTGGCTTAATTGTAACCGGAGATAGCTTTGTCAATAGTCCGGAAAAAATTGCGGAAATTAAATCGCATTTTCCAGAGGCGCTTGCTTGTGAGATGGAGGGTGCAGCCATTGCCCAAACTGCCCGTCAATTTAATATTCCATTTTTAGTTGTACGAGCAATTAGTGATACGGCAGACCATCAAGCAACAATGAGTTTTGATGAATTTATTGATGAAGCTGGAAAACGCTCCGCAGAAATGGTAATTGAGTTTTTAAATACAATTAAATAAATGAAAAAAGGTGAGAAATATGAAGGCTTTAATTTCGATTGATTATACGTATGATTTTGTCGCAACGGATGGTAAGTTAACGACTGGTGAATATGGTCAACAAATTGAAGAAGCGTTGGTAAAGGTTACAAAAGATTTTATTGAAAATGATGATTTTGTGGTTTTCGCCATTGATGGTCATGATAAAAAAGATCACTATCATCCAGAAAATAAATTATTCCCGCCACATAATCTGATAGGCACCCCTGGGCGTGACTTATATGGTAAATTGGCTGATTTGTATGAGCAAAATAAAAGTAAAGAAACAATTTATTGGCTAGACAAACGTCATTATTCCGCTTTTTGTGGGACGGATTTAGATTTACGCTTGAGAGAACGCCAAATTACGGAAGTCTATTTAACTGGGGTATGTACCGATATTTGTGTATTGCATACCGCTGTAGATGCCTATAATTTGGGCTATAAAATTTTTGTCGTGGAAGATGCCGTGCAAAGTTTTGATCAAGTGGGTCATCAATGGGCACTCAATCATTTCAAAAACACATTAGGGGCGACAATTGTTTAAATGAAAGCAAAAATTTTAGATAAACAAACTTTTGAGCAACTCGCTGACTTAGAAAATACGCAAGGTAATTACTGTGGGACGTATTGTTGTGCGGTTTTATTAAGCTATTTTCAAAAACATTTTACGCCAGCTATTTTGCCTGATTTTTTACAGGAAAATACCCAGCAATGTCAAGCAAGCTTGGTCGAAATATTAAAACTATTGGTGCAACCATTTGGCTTTCCTACCTTACCGATTGAGTTGTCGATGGGGTTGAATCGATTTTTTAGGCGTTACCAGATGCCTTATCGTGCCCATAGTACTACCATGGTTTGTCTGACACGTATTAAAAAACGCATTGATGCCGGTCTTCCATTGATTGTAGGTTTATCTAAGAAAAGAGGGAGTAGCTATGGGAATCACTGGGTTGTTTGCTACGGGTATCTACAAAATGAAGATGGCAGCTATGATTTGCTGGTGCATGATGTTTGGGGTAATCCGGCTAAAATCATTCCGGCAAAGTGGGTCAATAGCACAGTTTCGATGAAGCGATAATTATTTTTATGAAAACACAAGAAAATTTTCAAAATCACCTCAAGATATGATACAATAAAAGAAAAAAACATTTTTGGAGGATGAAACGGTGGCGAATACTGCAACAGACAATGTCAAAATTTTTAGTCTCAACGGGAATCAACCTTTAGCAGAAAAAATTGCTAAAGCCTTTGGACAAGAATTAGGAAAATGTGTAGTGCGACAATTTAGTGATGGGGAGATTGCGATTAACATTGAAGAAAGTGTCCGTGGGGTGGATACTTACTTAATCCAATCGACCAATCAACCAGTGAATGATTACTACTGGGAACTTTTAATTATGATTGATGCAATGAAACGGGCGAGTGCGAAATCAATCAATGTCGTCTTACCTTATTATGCTTATGCGCGTCAAGATCGTACCGCGCGTCCACACGAACCAATTACTGCAAAATTGATTGCCAATATGTTAACCAAAGCAGGGGCAACGCGTGTTCTAACATTAGATTTGCACACAGTACAAGTACAAGGTTTCTTTGATATTCCAGTGGATAATTTATTCACGATTCCATTGTTTGCTCAGTATTATCTCAATCAAGGAATGTCTGGTGATGACTATGTGGTTGTTTCACCAAAAAATAGTGGGGTACAGCGTGCACGTAGTTTAGCAGAATATCTAGGTTCTACTTTAGCCATTGTGGATCAATCCGATGAATATGAAGCAGGTGGCTATGTGATTGGGGATGTCAAAGGAAAGAAATGTATTATGGTGGATGACATTTTAAATACTGGTCAAACCTTTGTCAAAGCAAGTAAACTGCTAACTGAGCAAGGCGCTACTGAAATTTATGCTTGTGCTTCTCATGCTTTATTATGTGAAGGGGCTAAAGCTGATTTAGATGCAGCACCAATTCAATCTATTTGTGTGACTGATTCATGTCTGATTGATGATAGTCGCAAGCCAAATGTCCTTCATTATATTACTTGTGCGGATTTAATGGGAGAAGCGATGAAACGTATCCAAGAAAATACCCCAATGAGTCCTTTATTCCGCCTATCTATTGAAGATCAAAAATAAACGTTTAGCCAAATGAGTTTACTTGACAGAAATTGCGAAGTTTAGTAAGCTGATTTGGCTTATTTGTTAGTAAAGGAAGTAGATTTTATGTATTTTGACCATGCAGCAACATCGCCTATGCATCCAGTGGCCATTGAAAAAATGACTGCTATCATGAATGAGGTGTTTGGTAATCCATCTAGCATTCATCAATATGGTCGCAAAGCTCATGAATATTTAGAAAAGGCACGCCAAGTCATTGCTAAAACTTTAAAGGTTAAACCTCATGAAATTATTTTTACCAGTGGGGGAACAGAAGGCGATAACTATGCCATTATCGGCGCCGCTTTTGCCAATCAAGCGAAAGGACGTCACATCATCTCTACAAGCATAGAGCATCCAGCAGTTATGGAAACTTTACATTACTTAGAAAAACAAGGCTTTGAAGTGACCTACTTACCAGTGGATGCTAACGGACAAATTTCGCTAGCTGACTTTAAACAAGCGCTACGAGAAGACACGATTTTAGTATCCATCATGTTTGCGAATAATGAAACGGGCAATTTATTACCGATTGCCCAAATTGGTGAAATCTTAACAGACCATCCCGCTATTTTTCATACAGATGCGGTACAAGCTTATGGGAAAGTGGCGATTTTTCCAGAAGAATTAGGCATAGATTTATTAAGTATTTCGGCTCATAAAATCAATGGGCCTAAAGGAATTGGTTTTCTTTATAAAAAAGATAACGTCAAATTACAGCCAATTACACATGGTGGTGAGCAAGAAGAAAAGCGTCGGGCTGGAACGGAAAATTTACCCGCGATTTGTGCGATGGCTGAAGTGGCGCAATTTCACCATGAACATTTAGCTGAAGAACAAGCACAGATGCAAGCGTTAAGTCAGCATTTTCTAGACGTGTTATCCCAACAACAGGTTCGGTATCAAGTGAACGGCGATGAAGCAAATAAATTGCCACAGGTATGGAATCTTTCCTTTGATCAAGTGAATAATCAAATGCTTTTGATGCATCTAGATTTAGCAAACATGGCCATTTCAACTGGTTCGGCATGTACAGCGGGGAATGTTAACCCTTCCCATGTATTAGAAGCGATGTATGGAAAAAAGGATGAAAAAATTCATACCGCCATTCGTGTAAGTTTTGGCCTGGGCAATACTTTAGATGAAGTAGCGCAACTAGCCCAACAATTAGGACAAGTCGTGCGTAAATTTCAACAAGCGTAAAATTTGTTTTCTTAAATCTAGGCAAAGGTTTTCAGATGACAAAAGCTGTGATAAAATAAAGAAAAACATGAAAAGAGGCTAGATTTATGGCTTTTGAAAAAACAGCAACAGTTCTAGGTTCAGCTGTCAAATACCAAATGAACCCAAATGCAAAACGTTATACCTTGCGTGATAATGGTTTTGTTGAAACAAATGGAGGCAACTTCCAACTGATTCGTTCATTAGAAGCAACGCCTCAAAGTAAGGAAGGCTTTAAATTAAAAATAACTGTTTCTAAAGACTTACAAACTTTAAAAATGTCGATTACCAATGCGACAGGTCTAAAAGCAGTCAATATTTTCAAGAGCGAACAGCATAAAATGTTGCAGGATAAATTCTATTTCTTGATGGATGGATTTATCGATCGTGGTTTATTAGAAAAAGCATAAGGTAAGAAAATCGTAGTCTTGGTACTGCGATTTTTTTCGTGCATGTTGGGGAAATTTGCGCTATAATGAAGTTTACTGAAAATAATGCGACCTTCAATCGTAGTAGATTTCAGAATCTATAAAGAAATGATGGTGATTTTTTATGCAAGACAACAGCAAAATTCGTGTTGTTGTAGGTATGAGTGGCGGGGTTGACTCGTCGGTTACTGCCCTTTTATTAAAAGAACAGGGCTATGATGTCATCGGAATCTTCATGAAAAACTGGGATGATACCGATGAAAATGGTGTCTGTACGGCAACAGAAGATTATAAAGATGTTGCGGCAGTCGCTTCACAAATTGGGATTCCCTATTATTCAGTGAATTTTGAAAAAGAATATTGGGACCGTGTTTTTGAATATTTCTTAGCCGAATATCGCGCGGGTCGTACCCCAAATCCTGATGTCATGTGCAACAAAGAAATTAAGTTTAAAGCCTTTTTAGACTATGCCATGCAACTAGGTGCGGATTATGTCGCAACGGGTCATTATGCACAAGTGAAGCGTGATGAAAATGGTGTTGTGCATATGCTAAGAGGAACTGATAATAACAAAGACCAAACTTACTTTTTAAGTCAGTTATCACAAGAACAATTGTCTAAAACTATGTTCCCGCTTGGTCATTTAGAGAAAAAAGAAGTACGTGCAATCGCGGAAAAAGCTGGTTTAGCAACTGCCAAGAAAAAAGATTCAACGGGTGTTTGCTTCATTGGCGAAAAGAACTTTAAACAATTTTTGAGTCAATATTTACCTGCTCAACCTGGGAAAATGATGACTCCTGATGGAATAGAAAAAGGAACGCATGATGGTTTAATGTATTATACAATCGGTCAACGCCAAGGTTTAGGCATTGGTGGGGGCGGTAAAACACAAGAGCCATGGTTTGTAGTAGGAAAAGACCTTGCAACCAATACCTTAATTGTGGATCAAGGTTTCCATCATCCATTATTGTATGCGAACCGTTTAACAGCAAGCCAAATTCACTTCACAACGAATGAAGAAAAACCACAAGAATTTCGCTGTACCGCTAAATTCAGATATCGTCAACAAGATGTACCGGTTACTGTCCGTTTATTAGAAGGGGACCGTGCTGAAGTATTATTCGATGAAAAAGCCCGTGCCATCACCCCAGGACAAGCAGTCGTCTTCTATGACGGCGAAGAATGCCTAGGCGGCGGACTCATCGACCAAGCCTACCAAGACCAAAAACAAATGCAGTATATATAAAGGTCGTAAATCGACTCGGTCAGCTACGAGCGGATAAGTTTGTCCAGAACGTCGGGAAAGTCCGAAAAGTAAAGACTTTCCCAGACGGGCTGGCTTATACGCCGAAGTAGCTAGTCGATTTACGCCGTCAAAAAAGGTTGTGAGAAGGGTCGCTCAGCTACAAGTAAAAGGTTATCAATCAACTTGGTCAAATACGAGAAAATTCATGTGTTACCTACTGCTAAGAAAATCGGATGAAAGGAGATTTTCTTAAGCAGGAGGGTGAATTTTTCGAGTATTTAGTTGATTGATACCGAGAAAGCTAAGGTTGTCCGGAATGACAGGAAAATCCACTATGTTTAAAGATTTTCCTAGGCAGGCCGGCTTAGATGCGATGTAGCTACCCTTCGAACACCGTCAAAAAAGGTTGTGAGAAGGGTCGATTAGCTACAAGTACCAGCATGACCAAAAGTTAGACTGTATATTACCGAATAGTCGTTGTTTGTTAGCGGCTGTTCGGTATTTTTTTATAAATGAGATACTATAAATTTGCTTTACTGTCCTTTTCACAAGTAAATTATTTGCCAGATAAATCAAAGCTTAATACTATAGAGTTATCAAGGAAAAATAGTATATAGTTTACAACGAATGAAACAAAAGAAAATACAAACTAAAAATTGTTATAAAAGTTTTTGTTGATTTGTTACGAAAGATTTAGGAAAATAGAGATGGTGAATAGGATGTATCAAGTAATTCGTATGCATGGTGATAATGAAGTGTGGTGGTTCTTTGAAGGTTGGCAAGCAGACATTGTGGAAGAACAATATTTTGCTACTTTTGAGGAAGCCGTCGCAGCTTACACCTTATTATGGCACGAATATAAAATAAAATATTCCTGTGTCAGCGCAAAAGAAAATTATCTTTGTGCGTTTTGGAATGAAGAAGAATTACGTTATTGTGAGGAATGCGAGGATGATTTACAGCAATATCACTCCATCGCTTTATTAAAAGATTTTGAACCCGTCACAATAACCAGTGAAAGGAATTTATATGAAACAGCTAATCATTGCGGAAAAACCAAGTGTTGCCAAAGATCTGAGTAGAGTGTTAAAAGCAACGAAGAAAACTAAAAATTACTATGAAGGCGACAAAGTGATTGTCACTTGGGCTTTAGGACATTTATTAACCTTAAAAATGCCTGAAGATCTAAACAAAGAATGGCAACAATGGCAATTAGAGACACTGCCAATGTTACCAAAGCAAATAGGTATCAAACCTTTACCAAAAACTGGTCATCAATTAAAGGCGATTGCAGCGTTGGCCAAACGAAAAGATGTAGGAGAAGCCGTGATTGCGACCGATGCTGGACGTGAAGGAGAGTTAGTTGCCCGTTGGATTTTGCAGTGGGTGAGATTTAACAAACCAGTGAAGCGTCTATGGATTTCATCACAAACAGACAAAGCCATTAAACAAGGTTTTGCCAATTTAAAACCAGCCAGTCAATATGACAATTTATATGAGTCAGCTATTTCTAGAGCAAAGGCGGACTGGTTGGTGGGGTTAAATGTGACCCGCGCTTTAACTGTGAAATATCAAGATAATCTAAGTGCTGGACGTGTACAAACACCGACCTTGGCCTTAGTGAGACAGCAAGAAAAGCAAATTGAAAAGTTTCTCCCACAAGAATATTTTACAATTCAGTTTGCCGATAATCAGTTGACCTTTACTCATCAACAAAAGAATCCGCAAGCTATCAAAACACGAGAAGCGGCCCAACAATTAGTTCAACAGATGAGCCAAACAGCAGGCACCGTGGAAAAAATTGAAGAAAAAGTCAAACGCCAAGCCGCGCCATTACCTTATGACTTAACGGAAATCCAGCGTGAGGCCAATCAACGTTACGGCTTTTCTGCTAAAAAAACGCTCTCTTTGGTGCAAAGTCTATATGAAATTCATAAAGTCGTCACTTATCCGCGGACTGATAGTAAGTATTTAACCACCGATATGCAAAATACGATGAAGGAACGCCTACAAGCAATTAGTGATTTTGATCCGCAAGTCAAGACGATTATTAAAAATGGGGCAAAAGTTGTCTTAAAAAAAGTTTTTAATAATGCGTTGGTTTCTGACCACCATGCCTTGATTCCAACTGAACAAAGGGCAAATTTTGCTAAGTTATCCAGTGATGAACAACGCATTTATCAGATGATTGTGTCACGCTTTTTGATGTTGTTCTTACCTGAATATCAAGAAAAGGTTCAAAAAATCACACTATCATTTGGTTCTGAACGTTTTGTTGCAAGTAATAAAAAAGTACTTGAACCAGGTTGGAAAGGGACAAGTGACGAACCTAAAGCAAAGGTTGTGCACTATACAGAAGGTCAAAAAATCAAGGGTGAGTTTAGCATTGAAAAACAATTGACCACCCCGCCTAAGCCATTGAGTGAGGGGACTTTGTTGGCGAAGATGGAAAAATATAGCTTAGGTACGCCGGCCACGCGTGCTGAAATGATTGAAAAGTTGATTAAAAGCGACTTGATGGAACGCAAAGCCAATTATTTAGCGGTCACTCCTAAGGGAAAACAGCTACTAGGTCTGGTGAATCCTTCATTAGTCACGCCTGAATTGACGGAAAAATGGGAGAAAAATCTTGAAAAAATCGCTAAAGGTCAGATGAAGAGTCAACAATTCATCCAACAAATCGAACAAGATACGAAGCGTTTAGTGGCTGAGATTAAGCAAAGTAACCAAAGCTATCAAGATTTTTCAATTACACAAAAACGTTGCCCAGAATGTGGTTCGCTCTTAAAAGAAAAGAATGGTCGAGACGGCAAGCGTTTGGTCTGCACGAATGAAGACTGTCATTACTCAAGACGAAAAGAGCCAAAAGTATCCAATCATCGTTGCCCACAATGTCATAAGAAAATGGAAATCATCGAAGGGAAAAACGGGACTTATTATCGTTGTAAATATGACGGCACGACCGAAAAAATGCAAACCAAGGCTGAACGAAAACAAAAAATGACCAAACATGAAGAAAAACGACTATTGAAAAAATACAGCCAAGAAAATACAGAAATGGAAAGTCCATTAGCTTTAGCCTTAAAAGCGATGATGGCTGAAGATAAATAATACAAAAGATACTCAAATCCTGCATGGAGGCGAGTATCTTTTTTTATGTTGTGCATGATATTTGCCTGTGGTAAAATGAATGAAAAAATAATTAAAAAAAGGTGTGATGAAATGAAAGAAGGAAACAAACAGATTGTTAAAATCATTACTTCATTGATTTTTGGTTCTTTAGGCAGTAGTGTTTTATCTTTTGTTATCGGGTTAGAAATTTTATCCAAAACCAATTCTGCCCTTGCTTTTGGTGGGACGCAGTTAATTGGTCCTGTGGTATCGTTGGTTTTACTGCCATTTGCCGGGGCAGTGGTCGATCGTTTTGAAAAGAAGAAAATCATCTTTATTGCACAAGTTGTGAGTATTCTGATGCTCGTCTTTTATGCTTTTTCGTTAAAAAGTGGTTTTTCCGTGTTGATTTCCACTTATTTGTTATTGATTGTATTACGACTAGCGGATATTTTTCTGAGTACCGCCTATGGAGCAGCGACCATTCATTTGGTGGATGAAGCCGATTTACAAAAGGTGAGAAGTTTTGAACAATTAGTTTCAGCAGTGAGTCAAATTATTGCGCCAATTATTGGTGGAATTATTTATGTGCTTATTTCCTTATCCAATATCGTATTGTTGGAAGTTGTTTGTGAAACTTTGGCAGCGATGATTTTAATGATGGTGAATTTTCATTATCGCAAAGTTAGCGACAGTCACGTGGATGAGTCACAGGATTCTTTGTTAAAGATGTTTTTATCCGGATTAAATTATATCAAAAAGGATCGCTTATTGGTGTTTGCGATGGTGATGGGTATGTCCATTAATTTCGTCTTATCTTCTATTAGCGTCGGAATTCCATATATTCAAATCCACCAACTTCATTTTCCAACACAAGCTTATAGTTTTTCTGAATCAGCTTTTGGATTTGGATTAATCTTGGCTTCCTTGATTTTATCTATGATTAAAAATATTCGTTATCCACTTTTGAATACTTATATTTATGTGATTTCATTAGGGACAATTATGAGTATACTCGGATTTATATTGATGCAATCACTTCCGTTAAAATGGATGATTGTCATTATGATTGTCGGAAATTTTGTGATGGGTGTATGTATTACGCTTTTAAATGTGCCGCTGAATACTTGGTTAAGTGCATATGTCGATCCACAGTTTCAAGGTCGTGTCTTTCACTTTTTAATGACTGGAGTGCAATTATTAATGCCTCTGGGAATTGTTTTTTATTCATTCTTATTTGAAGTGGCCAACGGTGGACTGACCTTCTTTATTTCAGGAATCGTTGTGATTGTCATGATGGTACTTTTACCCATTCTATTACAAGCCAATTTAAAATCAGCGGAAATAAAACCACAAGAAAATCAAGCATAACAATAAGGCCTAGCAGATGGATTGCTAGGCCTAAACTAATGTATAAAAAGGGGACGAAGACTAGAAATGTGCAAGATTAACGGATAACTTCTTCAGATTCTACATCAAAGAAGTGTGCTTTATTCAAGTTAAAGGCTAATTCTACTTCTTCACCTGGTTTGTGATAATCACGCGCATCCACACGAGAAACAAATTCAGTATCACCAATCATAGTATAAAGCATGGTTTCAGCACCTAAAAGTTCAGATACGACAACCGTTGATTTCACACAAGCGTCAGGTGTTGCATCTAATACGACACGTTCGCTATGAATATCTTCTGGGCGGATACCAAAGATTAATTGTTTTCCTTCATAACCTTTTTCAACTAAGATTTTATTACGTCCTTCAGGTAATTTCACTTTCAAACCACCATCATTTGTGATATAGCCACCATTTAGGGTAACTCTAAAGAAGTTCATTGCAGGAGATCCGATGAAACCAGCAACGAATACATTATTTGGTGTATCATAAACTTCTTTTGGAGAGCCGATTTGTTGGATAATACCGTCTTTCATAATAACGATACGGTCAGCCATTGTCATCGCTTCTGTTTGGTCGTGAGTTACGTAAATAGTTGTTGTATTTAAACGTTGGTGTAACTTCGCGATTTCTGCACGCATGGCTACACGTAATTTCGCATCCAAGTTTGATAAAGGTTCGTCCATTAAGAAGACTTTAGCATCACGCACAATCGCACGTCCTAAGGCAACACGTTGACGTTGACCACCGGATAGAGCAGCTGGTTTACGATCAAGATATTCAGACAAGCCTAAGATTTGAGCTGCATTTTCTACACGTTTTTTGATTTCTGCTTTATCATATTTACGTAATTTCAAACCAAAAGCCATGTTATCGAATACGGTCATATGTGGATATAAGGCATAGTTTTGGAATACCATCGCGATATCACGGTCTTTAGGTGCAACATCATTCATCACTTTATCGCCAATTAATAATTCACCTTCAGAAATATCTTCAAGACCGGCAATCATACGTAGAGTAGTTGATTTACCACAACCAGAAGGACCAACGAAAACGATAAATTCGCGGTCGGCAATTTCTAAGTTAAAATCTGTTACTGAATATTTTTCAGCGTTATCATATTTTTTATATACATGTCGTAAAGCCATTTCTACCATAAGTTCATACCTCTTTCTATGTTTAATCATCCTATTCGCAAAGTTTATTTTTGCGAGAAATCTTTTTATCGACATCCTTAATATAAATGAAAGCCTTTTACATCTCAACGTTAACATGTACAAAGAACACCTCAGTGAATTGTGCAAAATGTTGAAATCGCTTTTCACACATAGAAAGAATTGTCGAATCTGTCTTTCTTAGATACAATAAAGATGAAAATAATTGAGGTGATGACAGTGCAAATTTTACCTTTAGAGCAAATTTATGCGGAAGGTTTCATTAAGGATGAGCCTTTATTTAATAAAGATTTCTTGTGTATTCCATATAAGGGAAAGTTCTTTTGTATTGAAAAGCAAAAGTTAAGCGTTACAGAGCAAAAATTACTTTTAACATTATATCCCAATGTAGCCCCTCTTTATGAATTAGAGCGCAAATTTTGGTATCAAGTATTATTCAAACATACACGACTTTCTGAAAAAGAAGCGGGTGAATACCGGATTATTCAAGTCCAGTTTAAGCGGATGGATGACAGTATTTATCATTCATGGATACAAACGATGGAAACTGTTTTGCCAAATTTAGTCGATTGTTTATTTGTTAGTTCAAACCAAGCCCTACTTATTGAGAAAAGAACAGAGAATTATTATCAAAAAGAAGAGTTGCATGGATTGTTCACGGCTTTGGATGATGATTTTGCGACCTTTACCCAGATATTTGTGGGGGCTTTTTATCCAAGCGAGGTTGATTTTACGAAGATTTATCGTGAGGAAAGCCGGTTATTTCAAGAAATGTTAGTTGAAAATCCTAAAAAGTATCTTTCTTTGAGTGATTGTGTTTTATATTTAGCAACGAGTCAAGATTTAACGAATTATGAGTCATTAAAAGAGTTAGGAAAAATCTTTTTTGCAGAAGAAGGCATGAAAGAAGTCATCCATGCATTATGGAAAAATCAAGCCAACGTTTCTTCGACTGCTAAAGATTTATTCATGCACCGTAATACATTATTGTATAAAATGGAAAAGTTTCAACAACGTTTTGATTTGAATTTGAAAGAGCTAAATGATTTATTAATGGTTTATTTAATTTCGAATTTAAAATTTTAATCGAATTTTCATATTGACATCCTCAAAATTTTCTGATAAATTGGATTCATCAAATTGAAAATACGTTGAAAAGAAGAGTAGCCATAGTCCTTTTTCAGAGAGCTTCTGGTTGGTGCAAAGAAGTAGAGACCTATGCGTGAAACACATCTTGGAGTAGATTTTCTGAAATGAGGAAGTAGGAAGATTCGGGTGGCCCGTTATAGCCAGAGTCAAGTAGACTTATTGAGACAATTACTGCGAGGTAGTTGTGAAAAAAGGTGGAACCACGTCAACACGTCCTTTGGTTAAAAAAACCAAAGGACTTTTTTATTTTAAGGATGTGAAGCGGGTCGGTCAGCTCCAAGCAGCTAAGGTTTCCGGAATGTCGGAAAATCCACTATTTTTTAAGGTTTTCCAAGACAGGCCGGCTTAGATGCACAGGAGCTACACGCCGAACACAGATTGCATTAAGGTCGTGAAGCAGCTTGCCCAGACATGAAGAAATTCGTGTGTTTACCTACCACTGCAAAAATCGGATGAAAGGAGATTTTTGCAAGTGGGAGGGCGAATTTCACAATGTCTAGCTGCTGAACGCCGTCTAATTTTAAGGATGTGAGGCGGGTTGGTCAGCTCCAAGCAGGATAAGGTTTCCCCAAAAAAGTTTACTTGACTCACGGAGTTCTTTTCTGCGAGGGAAAGATAAATAAAAGGTGGCACCACGTCAATCACGTCCTTTGGTCAAAATGATCAAAGGACTTATTTTATACCTTGAGGGCAAGACCGTGGGTAAGTTCATCAATCATAGAGAAATGAGGTTATACATGTGCAAGTAATATTAGATACGTTTCCCCAAATTATTCAAGGGGCAGGGATAACATTAAAGCTATTTGGATTGACCATCTTAGGCTCAATTCCGCTAGGGGTATTGTTAGCCTTCTTATTAATGAGTCGCTTTTATCCAGTGAAATTATTGATTCAATTTTATGTTTGGCTCATGCGCGGAACCCCGTTACTATTACAATTAATTTTAGTCTTTTACGGTTTGCCTTATATCGGCATCGTCTTTGATCGTTTTGAAGCAGCTTTGATTGCTTTTATTCTAAACTATGCCGCCTATTATGCAGAAATTTTCCGTGGCGGGATTCAATCCATACCTAAAGGCCAATATGAAGCAGCCAAAGTATTGCATCTAAGTCCTTGGCAAACGATTAGTAAAATCATCATTCCGCAAGTCACTAAAATTACCTTACCTTCTGTCGGCAATGAAATCATTAATCTAGTCAAGGATACTTCGCTTGTATATATTTTAGGTTTATCAGATGTGATGCGTATTGGTAAAATTGCGATGGAAAGAGAATCTACCTTGCTGCCATTAGTAGGCGTGGCAATTGTTTATCTATTAATGACTGCCATCGTGACTTTATTGTTGAAATACTTTGAAGGACGCTTAAATTATTATCGTTAGGAGGGATTGTATGTTATCACTAAAACAAGTCAATAAAGCATTTGGTTCACGACAAATTATTCGTAATCTAGATTTATCCATTGAAGAAGGCTCGATTTTATGTATTGTAGGTCCCTCTGGTGGTGGGAAAACGACACTGTTAAGAATATTAGCTGGTTTAGAAACTTATGATAGTGGCGAATTTTTATTAGATGGCCAACCCTTTAATCCAAGTACTTCAAAGGAACAAGTCGTTGGGGTCGTCTTTCAAGATTTTCAATTATTTCCACATCTAAGTGTGATGGAAAATATTACGTTAGCTCCAAAGTTGGCATTGAAGCAATCGGCGGCCGAATCCCAACAAATGGCACAAAACTTGGCGCAACGTTTAGGTTTATCTCAACTTTTGGACCATTATCCTTATCAATTATCTGGTGGGCAAAAACAACGGGTGGCAATTGCACGGGCGATGGCGATGAATCCTAAAGTATTAGCTTATGATGAGCCAACGAGTGCTCTTGATCCAGGTTTGAGTCAACAAGTCGCTGATTTAATCTTAGAAATGAAAGAAGCAGGTATGACGCAAATTGTGGTGACGCATGATTTGGAATTTGCCAAGAGAATTGCCGATCAACTTTATCAGGTAACCCCTGTTGAATAAACATAAAAATTAAAGGAGAAGATGAAAATGAAAAAATTATTTAAAGTATTATCAGTTGTTGCATTAGGTTTAGTATTAGGCGCATGTTCTACTCAGAAAAAAGGCGAAACGAGTAAGTCTGCTGCCGACAAAAAAGAAGTCGTGGTAGGGCTAGATGATACCTTTGTGCCAATGGGATTTAAAGATGACAGTGGCAAGATTGTTGGTTTTGATGTTGATTTAGCGAAAGCCGTGTTTGAATTAACAGATCAAAAGGTGAAATTCCAACCAATTGACTGGTCGATGAAAGAAACCGAGCTAAAAAATGGAACGATTGATATGATTTGGAATGGTTACTCTGTGACTCCTCAACGTCAGAAAAAAGTGACATTCACAGATACTTATATGAAAAATACCCAAGTGCTAGTCACACCTAAGAAAAGCAATATCACCAAGGCTGAACAAATGAAAGGCAAAGTGTTAGGGGCACAAGAAGGCTCTTCAGGTTATGATACTTTTACGAAACAGCCAGAAGTTCTACAAGATATCGTTAAAAATAATGATGCGACGCTGTATGCTAGTTTTAATGAAGCCTTTATCGATTTAGAAAATAGCCGGATTGATGGTCTGCTAATTGATAAGGTATATGCTGAATACTATTTAACACAAGCCAAAAAATTAGCGGAATATAATATTGTCGAATTACCATTTGATAGCGAAGATTTCTCTGTTGGGGTACGTAAATATGATGAAAAGTTAGCCAAACAAATTAATGAAGCTTTCAAAAAATTACAAGAAAATGGCAAGTTTAAAGAAATCTCAGAAAAATGGTTTGGCCAAGACGTCACACCTAAACAATAAGGATTTGCTTTTGATAGTCAGAGCCACTTCTCAATAAAAGGAAGTGGTTCTTTTTTTATTATTCAGAGAAAAAACTAAGAAAGCGTTTTATATTTTGGTATATTCAATGACGAAAAAGTGTTATAATTATAACGAGAGGTGAGGAAGATGAACGTAGCAGTTTGTGATGATAATATGGCTATCTATGAACAATTACATAACCTATTGTCAGAATTTTCTCATCAGTATGGGCAAGAAATCATAATTATTGATTTTATGAATGCACAAGAAGTATTGGACTATATCAATGATGAAAAAACAGCAAGTATTGATTTTCTGCTTTTAGATATTGAAATGGATGGACTAGATGGGATTGCTTTAAATCAATATTTACTAAAGAATAAAAAGATTTCATGGATTGTATATGTCTCAAATTTTGTTGAACGAATGAGTGAAGCTTTTAGTGAAAAGACACTTGGTTTTATCAGTAAGCCCATTGATCAAGCAGTGATGAATTATTTGGATGAAATCGCGCATCTTTTTCATTTTGATAAGCAATATTTTTATACAGGGAATCAGATAATCGATATCTTGTTGACGAATTTAACCGAAAAAGCATGCGAAAATAATATCACAGTTAATATAGAAGGAATTATTCCAAAAGACTTAAATGTGGATTCTGTTGATTTAACGTAATTCAGGCAGAAGTCGCCCATCCTCTATAGGTGGGTGATGAATACCGACGATGCAGTATATTATCTTTTTATTTCGTTCTATGTTATAATCAGTATATATTAGAAATGAGTTGATATAAAATGGAATTAGATACAAATAACCATTCAGTCTTTCTTCTTTATTACCATCTTATTTTAGTAACGAAATACCGTAGACAAGTGATTGATGATGAAATATCTGATTATGCTAAAGCTACTTTTGAAAGAATTTCAGAATCGTATCACATTACTTTAGTGGAGTGGAATCATGATAAAGACCATATTCATGTCATGTTCAAAGCTCACCCTAAAACAGAATTGACAAAATTTATCAACGCCTATAAAAGCGCTAGTTCAAGATTGATAAAACGTGATTTTCCAAGAGTCAAACAGTTTCTTTGGAAAGAACAGTTTTGGTCTAAAAGTTTTTGTCTGTTGACGACTGGTGGAGCACCAATTGATGTGATAAAGAAATACATCCAAAATCAAGGAAACAATCATAAATAGAAAGCAGGTGAACTTTGTGGAACGACTAAAAGCGTACAAATTCAGAATCTATCCAACAGAGGAACAAGAAATCTTCTTTGCCAAAACTTTCGGCTGCGTTCGTAAGGTCTACAATCTAATGCTTAATGATCGAAAAAAAGCATATGAAGAAGTTAAAAATGATCCTTCTAAAAAAATGACTTTTCCAACACCGACTAAATATAAGAAAGAATTTCCATTTCTGAAAGAAGTCGATAGCCTCGCTTTGGCCAATGCCCAACTTCATTTAGATAAAGCATACAAGAATTTTTTTCGGGATAAATCTGTTGGCTTTCCACGTTTCAAAAGTAAGAAAAATCCTGTTCAGAGTTATACAACGAATAATCAAAATGGTACCGTTGCTTTGATTGATAATAAATTCATAAAAGTTCCTAAATTGAAATCATTAGTAAGAATTAAGCTTCATAGACAACCAAAAGGGATGATTAAATCTGCTACAATATCACGGCATTCTAGCGGTAAATACTATATTTCTTTGCTATGTAAAGAAGAAATTAACGAGTTACCTAAAACCAATTCTGCAATTGGCATTGACTTAGGTATTACAGACTTTGCGATTCTTTCAGATGGGCAAAAAATTGATAATAATAGATTCACGTCCAAAATGGAAAAGAAATTAAAACGTGAACAACGTAAGTTGTCAAGACGAGCATTATTAGCCAAACAAAAAGGTATCAATCTGTTTGAAGCTAAAAATTACCAAAAACAAAAACGTAAAGTTGCTAGATTACATGAAAAAGTAATGAATCAACGTACTGATTTTCTGAATAAGTTAAGTACAGAAATTATCAAAAATCACGATATTATCTGTATTGAAGACTTAAACGTAAAAGGTATGTTGCGTAATCATAAATTAGCAAGAAGTATTTCTGATGTATCTTGGTCTAGCTTTGTGGCTAAGTTGCAATACAAAGCGGACTGGTATGGACGTGAAATCATCAAAGTGGATACGTGGTTTCCGTCTAGTCAGATTTGTTCAGAGTGCGGACATAAAGATGGCAAGAAATCGCTCGATATTCGAGAATGGACTTGCCCTATTTGCCATACTCATCATGACCGTGATATCAACGCTAGTATCAATATTTTGACCGAAGGTCTAAGGATACAATCATTAGCTTAGATATAATCAAAAACCGTAGGAACTACGGGGATAGCTTGGTAAATAAGAGAAACCGCTGTTAGTAAAGAAATAAGCTATCAAGTATGCTCTATTCCCAAGAAGCTCCCACTTCAAGCGTTAAGAACCGTTAGGTTTAGCTAAGTGGTGAGTAGTTCACCGATTATTTGCTATAATTTATTACAAAATGCGCTAGAGGCAACAATCCTAGAAAAAAATGATTTCTTTAGTGTGTCATGTTCGATTAAGAATCAACAATTTATTTTTGTTGTGAAAAATAAGGTATCAAATGAAATCAGTATTGAAAATGGACTGATTCAATCCCAGAAGGCAGATGAGAAAAATCACGGCTTGGGTTTGAAAAATGTTAGAGATGCTGTTGAAAGAAGTAAGGGTATTTTTGATATCAACGTAAAAAATCAACAGTTTATCGCCAGAGTCGTTTTACCCTTAGATTAGTTGTAAATATTTGGTGTAATCGAAATCAAATGTTTTTATCCTAGACTGCATTTCGTTGATAAAACCTGCATTTCGTTAATGTATTCTTATTTTTTTGATTTATTTGGATTACAATTAAGTTGACGAAAGGAAAGTGTGGTTATAAGATGACTTTTCATAAGTGGTGGCAGCGATTACTCATTAGCCGTTATAGATAGAACATGGATAAAAGAAGGGAAAAGCGATGAAAAAAGATCATTTATTAATCTTTAGTTTTGTATTAGCATTTTTACTGACGATTATTTTCAATGCTTATCTTCCTTCCGTCGCAAAAGTATTTAATTTTGTCACTTTTTGGATGCTAATTGCTGTGATAGTATATAGAGTCTTAATAAATAGAAGAAAGAGATGAAGGAGGAAATTTCAGATGGTAATTAAGAAGTATTATCCAGTTCTACTTGTGATTGGTCTGTTGTTTTGGTTGAGTGTGTTTATCCTCCCTACTGATTTTTTGAGTGCTATATTGGGAAATTTTCGTTGGGGTGGTGTCGTCGGGTTGATTATTAATCCGATAATTGGCATAATCTGTTTACTGCTGGCTCTACGCTATAAGAATTATTGGATAGCTGGCTTAAGCATTCTTTTAGCTGGACTTCTTCCACTTGCAATTACGTTATTTGGGTTTTAAGTACGTCATTCTCCTTCGAAAATTAAATGAGGGAGAATGATTATTTCGTTATAATGATAACGCTTTATCCTGGGTTTGAGTTGTGATATAATGAACTTGTAGAAGTGACGGAGTAGCAAAGGGGATAGGAAAAATCTCGATAGTTCATCCTGTTTACTCATCATTGGAGTTACACATTAGAAAGAAAGGGTGAGTCTTATGTTGCAAGAATTAAACAAAAAAATGAGAAGTCTAGATCTAAAATTGAGAAGTTTAGATAGTACAATGAAATTTTTGGTTGTCATTTATGGCGCGCTATTTGGCTTTATGACTGGTTACTTAATCTATAAATTATTTGTGGCACACGACTATTTCTTTCTATTCATTTATATTATTTTTATGATTGGAATGTATATCAATTTGTATTTTCAAAAAAAGTATCCGATGTGAGCTTGCTTTGAGTGCGTGCTGCTTTTTTAAAATGATAAAGGGATACGAATTTAGGTGAAATTAGAAACGGTGTGATGAATTTGATTTCGGGCATCGTTTTTTTGTCATATTTTTAGTATAATGGAAAGGATGAAGGGATTGAAATGATTTATGGCGCAAAGAAAGAAAAGAAAATCGACCAAGAGAACAAAAAAACAGCAAGCCAATAATCAAACCATGGCAATGATTATTACTGGCTTTTCTTTTATTTTTTTAAGTTTACTTGGTTTCTTTAAATTAGGCTTTTTAGGTATTTTATTTGCCAATATATTAAGATTTTTTGTCGGAAATACGTACCCATTATTAGCGGTAATACTCATTTTTTATGGAATCTGGTTATTGGTCAAACATCAGCTCACCGTCTTTGATTCTCGTAAGCGTAGTGCTGGTTTGGCATTAACCTATGTGGGAATATTAGTGATTGTTTCGGCGATGCTTTTTGCTAAGATTCATACTAAGAATCCTAATATTTTAGGAACAACGCTAAATCTATGGGTGAGTGATTTAAAACATAGCAAAATTAGCCAAAGTCTTGGTGGCGGCATGATTGGTGGCGCACTCTATCAAGTAACCTATTTCTTAGTGGCCCAATTTGGTAGTTATGTATTGGGTGTCTTAAGTATTTTTGTTGGGGTCTTTTTATTTACGCAAAAGTCGGCGCAAGATTTGATTGATTTTCTGCAAGATTTCGGCGAGGCAATTAGTCAACGTCTCAAGGTCAGTGAAGAAAAACAAAAATTGCGTGAAGAAAAGAAAAAGGCCAAACAAGCGAAAAAAGAGGCTGAAAAAGAAGCACTCCGTCAGCAAATGTTAGAACAGCAAAAAAATCAAGTACGACCTTTTACTGAAACTGAGGAACAAGAACGCCAGCATAAAGCACCAGAAATGATTATTGAGCCTCATCAGATGAGTTTGATTGAGCCAACTGAGGCTGAAAAGTTAATGCAAGAACAAAAGGATGCGAGTCAGGTTCCACCTAAACGTTCCCGCAAAACCAAAGCAGCGCCTGAAGAGGACATAGATGGCGATGATCCATTAGAATTTAGCATGGAAAATGAGGAGCCAGATGAATTTTATGAGTTGCCACCAAGTACGTTGCTTGATCCGGCAAAAGTTCAAGATCAAAGCGATGAATATGAAAAAATCAAGCAAAACGGGGAAATTTTAAATCAGACTTTCCAAAGCTTTGGCGTCGATGCCACGGTGGTGAAGGCAAGTTTAGGCCCTTCTGTGACGAAATTTGAGATTCAGCCAGCTGTTGGAGTAAAAGTGAGCAAAATTGTTAGTTTAACCGATGATATTGCCTTAGCTTTAGCGGCCAAAGATATTCGGATGGAAGCGCCCATTCCTGGTAAGTCATTGATTGGGATTGAGGTGCCAAACCAAAATATTTCGATGGTTTCGTTTAGAGAAGTTATTGAAGCCACACCGGCACATCCGGATAAGATTCTTGAAGTGCCATTAGGTCGTGATATTTCTGGTAAAGTGCAGACCTGTGATTTAACGAAAATGCCGCACTTATTGATTGCTGGTTCGACAGGTAGTGGGAAGTCGGTAGCGATTAATGGGATTATCACCAGTATTTTGATGCAAGCCAAACCACATCAAGTGAAATTAATGATGGTCGATCCGAAAATGGTTGAGTTGAATGTGTATAATGGCATCCCGCATCTGTTAACACCAGTGGTAACCAATCCGCGAAAAGCTGCCCAAGCGCTTCAAAAAGTCGTGAAAGAAATGGAAGAACGCTATGAAAAATTTGCGGCTACTGGTGTGCGCAACATTGCTGGTTATAATGAACTAATTGAAGCAAAAAATCAAGAAGATGGGCAAAAACGTCCAATTCTACCATTTATTGTGGTGATTGTTGATGAATTGGCTGACTTAATGATGGTCGCAAGTACTGAAGTAGAAGATGCGATTATTCGTTTAGCGCAAATGGCCCGTGCTGCTGGGATTCATATGATTTTAGCTACACAACGGCCAAGTGTTGATGTCATTACAGGAATTATCAAGGCCAATGTACCTTCACGTATTGCCTTTGCGGTCTCTTCAGGAACGGATTCGCGCACCATTATTGATAGTCATGGGGCAGAAAAACTATTGGGACGTGGCGATATGCTTTACCTACCAATGGGTGAGAATAAACCTATCCGTGTGCAAGGGGCCTTTATTTCAGATGGGGAAGTCGAGCGTATTGTCAAATTTGTAACCGATCAAATGGGGGCCAATTATGACGAGAAGATGATGAATCTGGAAGAAGAAGCACCAAGTGAAAGTAATAATGACTATCCACAAGATGAGTTGTACGAGGAAGCCAAGGCCTTAGTGGTAGAGATGCAAACGGCAAGTGTTTCGCTTTTACAACGGCGCTTTAGAATTGGTTATAATCGAGCTGCCCGTCTGGTGGATGAGTTAGAAGCCAATGGGGTAGTTGGCCCTTCTGAGGGGAGTAAACCACGTAAGGTCTATCTGGAATCCCTAGATACACCTGTGGATTATGAGGAGATACCCCAAGATTATGAATAACAAATCAGCCTTGCTAGGTCGAGAGGATCGACTCTGATAGCAAGGCTTTTGTTGTATTGTGTATATTTTTGTTTGTGATAAAATATACAAGTATATCAAATAAAAAGGAAGTAATGATGAAAACAATTAAACAACAAATCAATCACTATGTATTTCCCTTAATCGCCAGTCAGTTGCTACAGATGGCGATTGGTATTGCAGCACTACACTTTGCAACAGCTGGTTCTACGCATTCACTCTCCGCTATTACGATTATTCAAAATTTTTTATATGCCTTTGGTGGAATATTAGGGGCCTTTAGTCTGAGTTTTAATATTTTAGCGGCGCGGAGTTTTTACCAAGATAAGCAACAGTTCCAGCAGTATGTGCATTCAGCCTTGCGCTTGTGTTTATTATTTGGCGGGGGCTTCTTAGCTCTTTGCTTGCTTTTTGGCAAACTGTTTTTGCGATATTTTTATGGCTTTCAAGGGGATTTATTGCTAAAAGCGAGTCAGTATCTCTATATCATGTCGGGCTATATCTTACTATTATTGCTTTCGTTTCTTTTTAGCAATCTGCTCAAATTCGCCCAAAAGACAACAGTGATTTTTCGTATCGGCGTAATCAGCGCTTTACTCGAATGTGGTTTGAATATCATTTTAGTGCCACTGTGGGAGATTCAAGGGGCAGCCTTAGCGAATATGGCGGGTGTCTTGTACCTCGTATTGGCCTATTTATGGCATATTTTCCCCATCCTCAAGCAAAGTCTCTTGCAATCAGCTAATCAAATGCTAGCTATCACACGCTTAGGTATTCCGTTAGCCATCCAGGAAATATTTGAAAGTGTCTTATTTATCCTCGTTTTTGAAAGTTTTATGGGACATTTGGGGAATACTACGTTAGGTGCTTATGCTGTCATTTCTCAAATGTTTGCAATTATAAAATTACCAAGCCTAATGTATGCCAATAGTTTGCCAGTCTTTTTACCAGAAGTCACTCAAAAACAAAAGTCACAACTGTTAAAATGGTTATTGCAGATTAATTTTCTATTGTTTATTGGGCTATCCATTGTAGGAACTTTGACTATCCCAGCTTTTGCGCAACTTTTTACCCAGCAAATGTTTAGTCACTTATCATTCATGGCGGGATTTACTTTTAGTGTGATGCTAGCTGTTCCGTTTTATGAAATCATTAAGGTCTATTTACAAGCGCAAAATCAAGAAAAAATGGTTGTTACGCAAACAATTATTGTCAATCTACTTGGGTTACTCGTGATGTTTGGTTGTCAGATGATACATATTCAAACTTACTATAGCCTATTTGTGGTCTTTGGCTTGACGCAAGTGGTGCTCGCACTTAGATTTTCTCAGGTCAGTTTTCAGCAAAATTTAAAGTAGATTTCATTGCATTTCCCTAAATTTTTCGCTATAGTGGATACGATACTGATAAAGTGAGGGAAAAACGATTGAAACCATCTATTTATGGATTAGAAAAAGCTGAATTAATTGCCTGGTTTGAAGCAAATGGCGAAAAGAAATTCCGTGCGACTCAAGTTTGGGAATGGTTATATGAAAAGCGAGTGATGACTTTTGCGGAAATGACCAACCTATCCAAAACCTTGATTGCTAAATTAGAAGAGAACTTTGAGATTTGTCCGTTAAATCAAATTGTCGTGCAAGAATCAAGTGACGGTACAGTAAAATATTTATTTGAATTACCTGACAAACATATGATTGAAACAGTTTTAATGCGTCAAGATTATGGGATGAGTGTCTGTGTGACGACGCAGGTGGGCTGTAATATTGGTTGTACCTTCTGTGCGAGTGGCTTATTGAAAAAACAACGCGACCTAACAGCAGGGGAAATCATGGCCCAAATTATGCTTGTGCAACACTATTTTGATGAGCGTGATTTAGGTGAACGTGTTTCTCATATCGTGGTGATGGGAATTGGTGAACCTTTTGATAATTATGATAATGTAACGAAATTTTTACGCATCGTGAATGATCCTAAAGGCATGGCTATTGGTGCGCGTCATATTACTGTTTCAACGAGTGGGATTGTACCGAAGATTAAAGAATTTGCTGATAATGGTTTACAAGTAAATCTTGCTATCTCTTTACATGCGCCAAATGATGAATTACGTACATCTATTATGCGTATTAACCGTAGCTTCCCATTAGCTAAATTAATGGATGCGGTAGATTTCTATTTAGAAAAGACCAACCGCCGCATTACCTTTGAATATATTATGTTGGCAGGCGTGAATGACCGTGTGCATCATGCCCAAGAATTGGCGAATTTACTCAAAGATAAGAAGAAATTAGCCTATGTGAACTTAATTCCATATAATCCAGTCAGTGAACATGATCAATATTCAAGAAGTAGCAAAGACGATGTATTGCGTTTCTATGATACATTGAAGAAAAATGGCGTGAACTGTGTTATCCGTAAAGAACACGGAACCGACATCGATGCCGCCTGTGGCCAACTACGAAGCAAACAAATGAAAAAAAGGTCGTAAATCGACTCGGGCAGCTACGAGCGGATAAGGTTTGTCCAGAACGTCGGGAAAGTCCGAGAAGTAAAGACTTTCCCAGACGAGCTGGCTTATACGCCGAAGTAGCTAGTCGATTTACGCCGTCAAAAAAGGTCGTGAGAAGGGTCGATTAGCTACAAGCAGCTAAGTTTGTCCGGAATGTCAGGAAAATCCACTATGTTTTAAGATTTTCCTAGACAGGCCGGCTTAGATGCGATGTAGCTACCCTTCGAACGCCGTGTATAAAAGATGTGAGGCAGCTCGCTCAGACATGAAGAAATTCGTGTGTTTACCTACCGCTGAGAAAATCGGATGAAAGGAGATTTTCTCAAGCGGTAGGGCGAATTTCACAATGTCTAGCTGCCGAACACAGATTAAAAAGATCGTAAATCGACTCGGACAGCTACGTAGTTCGAAATGAATTCAATCCATAATGACTTGTTTTCTTTTAAAAAATTGAGGGAAACAAGTCATTTTTTTGCATTTTTTAATAAAAGCGTCCATGCTTGATTTTTCAGACAATTCAGAACAAACGAGATAAATTATCAGTTATATTATTAAAAATGAATGAAAATTATGTTGATTTTTTAATAATTAATCATTATTATTAGTTTATCTCTCATAGTATTGAAAGATAGATGGATAAAAGGGTGGAATGAAAATGAAGAAAAAACAGGTATTAGCATCTTTTGCTTTATGCGCATTAGTATTAGCGGGATGTTCAACAGGTGGCGGCGACAAAGCCAAAACAGAAAGTGGCGATAAAGCTGCAAAACAAGAAATTAATGTCGTGGTCCAACAAGAAATGCCTTCAGGAGACCTTTCTTTAGCGACTGATACAATTAGTTTTACTGCTTTGAACAATGTGTATGAAGGGTTGTATCGTTTGGACAAAAAAGACCAACCACAACCTGCAGGCGCTGAAAAAGAGGCAGAAGTATCTCAGGATGGTACGACTTATACCGTTAAATTACGTAAAGATGCTAAATGGTCAAATGGTGATCCAGTAACGGCCAAAGATTATGTCTATGGTTGGCAACGTACAGCAGATCCTAAAACAGCGGCTGAATATGCGTATCTATATGCGTTAGTGAAAAACGGAGAAGCTATCATCAATGGTGAAAAACCAGTTAGCGAATTAGGGATTAAAGCTGTAGATGATTACACATTAGAAATTCAATTAGAAAAGGCAACACCATACTTCCCATACTTGATGGCGTTTCCTTCTTTCTTCCCACAACATGAGGCAACGGTGAAAGAATTTGGCGATGCTTATGCGACAAAATCTGATAAATCTATCTACAATGGACCTTTCGTATTAGATGGTTTTGATGGACCTGGTACCGATACTGAGTGGGCTTATAAGAAAAACGACACTTATTGGGATGCGAAAAATGTCAAATTAGATAAAGTAAATGTCAATGTGGTCAAAGAATCTTCTACTTCATTGAACTTATTCAAAGATGGTCAAGCTGATGATGTCATTTTAACTGGTGAATTAGCCAAACAAATGAAAAATGATCCAGCTTATGTGACACAACCAGAAGCACGTACTACTTATTTAGAAGTAAATCAACGCGATGAAAAATCACCGTATCGCAATGCTAATTTACGTAAAGCTTTTTCTTATGCTATTGACCGTAAATCTTTAGTGAATAATATCTTGGGCGATGGTTCTGCAGTGGCGACCGGTTTAGTTCCTACAGGTAATATGACAGGTCCAGATGGTAAAGACTTTACTGAAGATTCTAAAGTCAAAGTTACTTACGATAAGAAGAAAGCCAAAGAATATTGGAATAAGGCTAAACAAGAGTTAGGCATTGATAGCTTAACGATTGAATTAGTTTCTGATGATACCGATGCGACGAAGAAAGTCAGTGAATACCTACAAAGTTCACTACAAGATACTTTAGATGGTGTGAAAGTGAACTTAACGCCAGTACCATTCTCTGTTCGTTTGGATCGCGGAAATAAAGGTCAATTCGATATGATTGTGAGTGGTTGGGCAGCTGACTATTTAGATGCAAGTAGCTTTACTGATTTATTCGTTACTGGAAATAGTTATAACCGTGGTCGCTGGAGTAATGCTGAATATGATAAATTGGTTGATGCTTCAGGAAATGCTGATGCGACAGATAAAAAGAAACGTTGGGATGACTTACTAGGTGCTGAAAAAGTAATTCTAGATGAAAGTGGTGTAATCCCAGTCTTCTACAAATCAGAAGCACACTTACGCAATCCAAAAGTAAAAGGCATCGTTGCACACCCAGCTGGCGCCCAATACGAATACAAATGGGTAGAAGTAAAATAAGGTCGTAAATCGACTTGATCAGCTACGAGCGGATAAGTTTGTCCAGCACGTCGGGAAAGTCACAAAAGTTAAGACTTTCCCAGACGGGGTGGCTTATACGCCGAAGTAGCTAGTCGATTTGCGCCGTCAAATAAGGTCGTAAATCGACTTGGTCAGCTTCTAACCAGAAAGTATATGAAGCAGTCTGGCAGTTTGCTAGGCTGCTTATTTTAATGCATATCTAAAATCAGAATCTAATTGTTTGAAATAATCAGAATTTTTTTATTACTGTAAAAAGAACAGAAAAAAATCGTTATCTGCCTAATAATATTAAATTAAAAGGGTTTTACTGAAAAATAAAAACAATAAATTGATAGTAACTTTCAAATATTCTGAAAAATTAAAAAGAATTGAGAAAAAATAGTTGCATTTTTAATAATTATTATTTAAAATTGCATTAAGCTAATTTTTTTAAAATAAAATTAATGATAGGGGAGTTTAGTATGAAGAAAAAATGGGCGATTGCAACTCTGGCAGTTTGCGGCTTAGTTTTAGCGGGCTGTTCAACAGGGAACTCATCAAAGAAAGAAGAAAGTAAATCTTCTGACACATCAGCAGTAGCGAAAAAACAAGTCTTTAACATGGTTGAAGGTGCTGAAATGCCATCTGCTGACCTTTCATTAGCAACCGATGAAGTGAGTTTTTCAGCTTTAAACAACTGCTATGAAGGGCTATATCGATTAGACAAAGATAATAAACCAATTCCTGCAGGTGCTGCGGAATTAGCGAAAGTAAGTGAGGATGGATTAACTTACACATTAAAATTACGTGAAGATGCCAAATGGTCAAATGGCGATCCAGTCACAGCGAAAGATTATGTTTATGGCTGGCAACGTACAGTCGATCCAAAGACAGCTTCTGAATATGCTTACCTATTTGAACCAGTTGCTAATGCTTCTGATATCACTGCCGGTAAGAAAGCTACTAGTGAATTAGGAATTAAAGCAGTAGATGATTACACATTAGAAATTAAACTAGCAAAAGTAACACCATACTTTGACCAATTACTAGCATTTCCAATCTTCTTCCCACAAAATCAAAAAGTGGTAGAAAAATTTGGTAGTGATTATGCGACAAAATCTGAAAATGCTGTTTATAACGGACCATTTACTTTAGAAGGTTTTGATGGCCCAGGTACAGATACAGAATGGTCTTATGCGAAAAATGATACTTACTGGGATGCTAAGAATGTAAAATTAGATAAAATCAATGTGAGCGTCATTAAAGAATCTTCAACAGCATTGAACTTATTTAAAGATGGTCAAGCTGATCAAGTAACACTAAATGGTGAATTAGCACAACAAATGGCTAATGATGAGGCATTCTTAACCATTCCAGAAGCTTCAACTTTCTATCTAGAATTTAACCAAAAAGATGAAAAATCACCATATCGCAATGCTAATTTACGTAAAGCTATTTCCTACGCAATCAATCGTGATTCTCTAGCAAAACAAGTTTTAGCCAATGGTTCAATTGCGACAACGAACTTGATGCCAGAAAAATTTATTTATGATCCTAAGACGAAGAAAGATTTTGTCAAAGAAGCGAAATCTCCAGTGAAATATGATAAGAAGAAAGCAAAAGAATACTGGGAAAAAGCGAAGAAAGAACTTGGTGTCGATCAAGTGAAACTAGACATTTTGTCTTCTGACTCAGATGTGGCTAAAAAGATGCTTGAATATCTACAAGGTTCATTACAAGAAAACTTACCAGGTCTAAAAGTAAGTGTTAGTCCAGTGCCATTCTCAGTTCGTCTAGATCGTTCAAACAAAGGTGATTTTGATACGGTTCTAAGTGGATGGGGTGCTGACTATGCCGATGCTTCTAGCTTCTTAGATATGTTTACAATTGGTAACAGCTACAACCGCGGAAACTGGAACAATGAAGAATATACGAAACTTGTTCGTGCTGCAGCTACTACAGATGCCGCTGATGAAGAAAAACGTTGGGATGACTTTGTAAAAGCTGAAAAGATTATCATGGATGAACAAGGGGTAGTGCCAATCTATCAAAAAGCAGTTGCCTATATGCGTAATCCAAAAGTCAAAGGTATCGTCAACCACCCAGCTGGTGCGAAATACGACTTCAAGTGGACTTACATCGCTAAATAAAGCAACGTGAAACTTTCAAAAAATAAGCTGATGCACTTTTACTTCAGTGCATCAGCTTTATAGGTTTAAAAGTAACCAGAAAAAAGTAGACAAAGCACACTCGTAAGTAAGAGTAGCCCACTTATTTCAAAAAAGAAGCGGGAACTACCTTTACTTGCTTGCGAGAGTGAAAGATCATCTTCTTTTAATTTTTTGAAGGCCTTTTTCATGGAGTAATGGAAGAAATCAAACACTCCAGAAGATAAAATCCACAAAAAGACGGCAATGATTAAAAACGGTAGCATGGATAAAAATAAGGTGTCTGAAAGATTGACCAAATGTAATTCATGCTTTATTGTTAGAAATCCTATATTGCCTAGTAAAATAATGAGATATAGATAAAGAGACCACTTTTTTGGGCGCATAAGAAGCTCCTTTCTTGGTTTATCTATGCTAAATGTACACAAAATAATGTGAGAAGTCAAAAAAATCCTATACTTAAAAAAATTGGAGGGAACCTATTTGAATAGTTATGTAAAATATATTCTTAAGCGACTATTCTATATGGTGATTACTTTGTGGTTGATTGCTACCATTACTTACTTTTTAATGAAGCTTCTACCTGGTACACCATATACCAACGCTGAGAAATTATCCAAAGAACAAATTGCTATTTTAAATAAACAAATGGGGCTTGATCAACCAGTCATTGTTCAATATGGAAAATATTTATGGAATGCCCTACATTTTAATTTCGGAACTAGTTTCCAATTTAAAAACCAACCTGTTGCTTCATTATTAATGGATCGTATCGGACCTTCTTTACAATTAGGGTTCCAAGCTATTGTTGTAGGTACGATTTTCGGAACAGTTTTAGGGGCAATTTCAGCCATGAAGCAAAATACTTGGGTGGATACCTTGGCGACTTTAGTGGCTATTATCGGTCGTTCGATTCCTAACTTTGTGTTTGCGGTATTATTACAATATTTCTTTGCGATGAAATTACACATTTTACCAATCGCGAAGTGGGAAGGTTTTGCATATACGATTTTACCAACGATTGCCCTTGCGATGAGTCCATTAGCTGATTCTGCTCGTTTTATTCGTACAGAAATGGTTGAAGTCTTACATAGTGATTATATCGAATTAGCGCGTGCCAAAGGATTGAGTCGTTGGCAAATTGTTTTCCGTCATGGTTTACGTAATAGTTTGATTCCATTATTAACATTATTAGGACCTTTAGCAGTCGGTTTGATGACCGGTTCATTGGTTATCGAAAATATTTTTGCTATTCCAGGTATCGGGGAACAATTCGTTAAATCAATTACTACGAATGACTATCCAACCATCATGGCCGTAACAATCCTTTACTCTACAATGTTGGTTGTCGTTATCTTAGTGGTCGATATCCTTTATGGAATTGTTGATCCTCGTATTCGTGTATCAGAAGGGAGTCGTGGCTAGATGGAAGCGAAACAAATGCATGAAGAGATTGCCAAAATTCCTGCTTCTGAATTTGAATTTCTACAAAAAGATACCGTTGAAGAACGTGAAGCCATTGCCGCTCCTTCTTTGACATTCTTGCAGGATTCATGGCGTCGATTAAAGAAAAATAAAGCCGCTGTATTTTCAATTACTTTATTAGCGATTATTTTAGTGGTGAGTGTGGGCGCAATTTTCTTCTCGCCACATAATCCAGCTAAACAAAATATTGACTATATTAACTTACCACCAAAAATTCCTGGTGTAGATATCAATGGTCTTAACGGGAAAGCCATGGTTGGAGGTGAATTAGTCGATAAATATAAAGAAGCGGGCGTACCTAAAGATGTGTACTTTATTTTTGGTACAGATAGTCTAGGTCGTGATTTATTAAGTCGCTTATTAATGGGAACACGAATTTCTCTATTTATCGCCTTTATTGCTGCTATACTAGATATTTCCATCGGAGTAGTTGTCGGTTTGATTTCTGGCTTACTTGGTGGACGTGTCGATACGATTTTACAACGTCTGATTGAAATCTTATCTGGTATTCCAACGTTAGTCGTGATGATTTTAATGTTAGTTGTATTTAAACCAGGGATTCCATCAATCATTGCAGCGATGGCGATTACCAACTGGATTCCAATGGCCAGAATTGTGCGGGCCCAATCCTTGAAGTTAAAAGATCAAGAATTTGTACTCGCAGCCACTACATTAGGTGAATCAAAAATGAAGATTGCATTTAAACATATCTTGCCAAATATTTCTAGCGTGATTATTGTGCAAATGATGTTCAGTATTCCATCAGCAATTTTCTTCGAGGCCTTCTTAAGCTTTATCGGTTTAGGGATTAAGCCACCAGCAGCGTCTCTAGGGATGCTTTTAAGTGATGGATATAAGACATTCTTATTCTTACCATATCAAATGTGGATTCCAGCCATCATGTTATCAGTAATTATGATTGGGTTTAACCTTTTAGCAGACGGTTTACGTGATGCTTTCGACCCTAAGATGAAGGAGTAAACAAATATGAAAAAAATTCTAGAAGTAAAAGATTTAGAAATTTCATTTGACACCTTCGCCGGCAAAGTGCAAGCCATCCGTAATGTGAGTTTTGATTTATATGAAGGGGAGACCCTAGCGATTGTAGGGGAATCCGGAAGTGGTAAATCAGTCACTACTCGAAGTGTCATGGGCTTACTTGCAAGTAATGCCAATATTGAAAATGGTCAAATCTTATTTAATGGTCAAGATATTGTACAAAAGACCGAAAAAGAAATGCAAAAAATTCGTGGGAAAGAGATTGCGATGATTTTCCAAGATCCGATGACTTCTCTTGACCCAACCATGCCAATCGGAAAACAAGTGGCAGAATCTTTATTAAAACATACGAAAATTTCGAAAAAAGAAGCGATGGAACAAGCTTTAGAATTATTAAAACTAGTAGGAATTCCAAATGCTGAAAAACGCTTGAACAACTATCCACACCAATTTTCAGGTGGGCAACGTCAACGGATTGTCATTGCGATTTCTTTGATTTGTTATCCACAAATTTTAATCGCTGACGAACCAACAACTGCACTAGACGTAACGATTCAAGCCCAAATTTTAGAACTATTAAAAGATATTCAAGAAAAAATTAAAACCTCGATTATCTTTATTACCCACGATTTGGGGGTAGTAGCAAATGTGGCTGACCGTGTAGCTGTTATGTATGGCGGAAAAATTGTGGAAATCGGTACTTCCGAGGAAATTTTCTATAATCCGCAACATCCATATACTTGGGGCTTGCTAGGTTCAATGCCATCCTTAGAAGGAGGAGAAGAGCGTCTATATGCGATTCCTGGTACACCACCAGATTTATTGCAACCACCAAAAGGAGATGCTTTCTATCCACGTAATGAGTATGCTTTAAAGATTGATGCTGAAAAACAACCACCATTCTTTGAAGTATCCCCAACACATAAGGCAGCTACTTGGTTATTAGCACCTCAAGCTCCAAAAGTAACCCCACCGAAAGAAATTCAAATTCGTTGGGCAAAATTTGCAGAAAAAAATCAAATAAAAAAAGGTCAAGCCTAGAAAGGAAGTCGTAACGTGAAAAAAGTTTTATTAGATGTTAAAAATTTAAAACAATATTTTAACGTTGGCCGTAAAGATGAAGTCAAAGCGGTGGATGACATTACTTTCCATATTTATGAAGGTGAGACTTTTGGCTTGGTAGGTGAGTCAGGAAGTGGAAAATCGACTACTGGCCGCACGATTATCCGTTTAAATCACCCAAGTGGCGGAGAAATCACTTTTGATGGAAAAGATGTTATGAAGTTGAAAAAACGCGATGAATTAAAAGAATTTCGTCGTGAAGTGCAAATGATTTATCAAGATCCATATGCATCATTAAATCCGCGGATGAAGGTTCGTGATATTATCGCTGAAGGAATTGATATCAACCATTTAGCAAAAAATGAAGCAGAACGCAATAAAATGGTGGATGACTTACTAAAAACAGTGGGCTTAAATCCAAACCATGGTACGCGCTATCCACATGAATTTTCTGGTGGACAACGACAAAGAATTGGGATTGCGCGTGCTTTAGCGGTTAATCCGAAATTCATTATCTGTGATGAACCGATTTCTGCGTTAGACGTATCGATTCAAGCACAGGTCGTAAACTTATTACAAGATTTACAAAAAGAAAAAAATCTTACTTATTTATTTATTGCCCATGACTTGTCAATGGTAAAACATATCAGTGACCGTATCGGCGTAATGCATCATGGAAAATTGCTTGAAATGGGTACAAGTGATGAGATTTATCATTATGGGGTACATCCATATACAGAAAGTCTATTATCAGCAATTCCATTACCTGATCCAGACTATGAACGTACCCGCAAACGTATCAAATACACAGCACCTAAAGAAGATGGAATACCACGCAAAATGCAAGAAATCGCAGAAGGCCATTTTGTCTATGCTAGCGATGAAGAAGCCAAACACTTCGCCGAAAAACTAGCAGAAAAGAAAAGGATGTAAATCGACTCGATCAGCTACGAGCAAAAGGTTATCAATCAACTTGGTCAAATACGAGAAAATTCATGTGTTACCTACTGCTAAGAAAATCGGATGAAAGGAGATTTTCTTAAGCAGAAGGGTGAATTTTCCGAGTATTTAGTTGATTGATACCGAGAAGGATAAGGTCTGTCCAACACGTCGAGAAAGTCCGAAAAGTAAAGACTTTCTCAGACGGGGTGGCTTATACGCCGAAGTAGCTAGTCGATTTACACTGATTAGAAAAGGATGTAAGAAGGGTTGATCAGCTACAAGCAAAAGGTTATCAATCAACTTGGTCAAATACGAGAAAATTCATGTATTACCTACTGCTAAGAAAATCGGATGAAAGGAGATTTTCTTAAGCAGGAGGGTGAATTTTCCGAGTATTTAGTTGATTGATACCGAGAAAGCTAAGTTTGTCCGGAATGACAGGAAAATCCATTGTGTTTAAAGATTTTCCAAGTCAGACCGGCTTAGATGCGATGTAGCTACCCTTCGAACACTGAAAAGAAAAGGATGTGAGGCAGCTCGCTAAGACATGAAGAAATTCGTGTGATTACCTCTCGCTGAGAAAATCGGATGAAAGGAGATTTTCGCAAGCGGGAGGGCGAATTTCACAATGTCTAGCTGCCGAACACTGAATAATAAGGTTGATTCGATGAAAAATTTAAAGGGTTATCGATTTAGAATTTATCCCAATGAAGCACAAAAAAGTTTCTTCATTGAAACGTTTGGTTGTGTTCGCTTTATCTACAATTATTTTTTGAAGTTAGATACAGCTGAGCGCACAAGTGAAGAGGTAATCACGCCAGCAAGTCTTAAGCGTGATTATCCCTTTTTAAAAAAGACGGATAGTCTAGCCCTTGCAAATGCGAAGAGAAATTTAGATAGGGCTTTTCAAAATTACTATCAACAGCGTAGTGGCTATCCTAAGCTCAAAAATAAGAGTTCTGCCTGGCAATCTTACACGACCAATAATCAAAATGGTACAGTTCGTATAGAGGATGGTTATCTGAAATTGCCAAAGTTAAAAGAAAAAATTCAAATATGCGAACATCGGAAAATTACTGGTAAAATCAAGTCGGTGACCATCTCAGCAAAAAATAATGAAGAGTTTTATGCTTCGATTTTATGCGTAGAAGCCATTGATAAATTTGAGAAAACAGGTAAGAAAATCAGACTTTCTTTCGATGAACATCAATTAGTCAAACAAGCGAAGTATCGTGCTGAAGTGATTGAACCCATTCAGCAAACGAAAGGACGTCTAGCGTTTTTACAACGAAAATTAAAGGTAAAGGCTCGAGTTGCCCGCAAGCAAAATCGGGTATTAGCCGACTGTAAGAATTACCAAAAGCAAAAAAAGCAATATGATAAATTATTGACACACCTTAATAATCAGATAAAAGATTATTTAAATCATTTATCCATCTTTTATATTAAGGAATATGATGTAATCGAAATTGTCGAACCAGAAGATAGGTCTTGTGCGAAAGATGCTTTATTCACCAGTAATGAATGGCATCAATTAACTCGTTTATTAAAATACAAAGCACAATGGTATGGTAAAGAGATTCAAATCATAAATTGTCAAAATATTTAAACAAAACTAACTGGTAGGGGTGCCAGGGTTCGCCTAGGTAATAATTCATTTGTTTCTAGGAAATGTGCCCACTAATTATGAAAAACCACAAAAAAATCAGCCTATTTCGGGCTGATTTTTTTATCGGTCTTTAACTGGTAGATTTTTGATGGTCGTCCAACACCACTTGCACGTTCACCGATAGCTTCTAAATGATCATTTAATGCTTTTTTAAGATTGGAATGATCAATATTTTTAAAATCGATACCTAAAAATTTAGCAAAGACTTTTCTAGCATCGGTAATTGTAAAGCCAGGTCCTAATACTAATAGTACGCGTGGGTCATGCATCATTGTTTCTAATACATGATGAAAAGCTTTAAGAATAATTTGGCTATGGTCAAAAGCTAAGGTGTCTTTTCCAAGCGATTCACCGGTTTCTAAATCGAGAATAATTTGTGTTTCTTGGTTTTCTAGGACGATGGTATTTTGTTTGCGATTTAAATTAAACCAACGTACTTGGCTTGCATCATCGCCGGCATCTACGGGTTCTTCACCGATAAAGGCTAAATAGCTAACAGTCACCACCCAACCACGAGGGTCACGATTCGGTGTAGAGAAAGTGTAGAGTTGTTCAATCTGATTTTGATTAATATGTACACTAGTTTCTTCTAATGTTTCGCGAATGACGCTATCATCAGTGGACTCACCTTTTGAGACGAATCCTCCAGGTAAGGCCCAAGAATGACGGAATGGGTGACTTTTACGCTGAATCAATAGCAATTTCAGTTGTTCTTCTTGACGATTATAACAAAGCAATACCATATCTACGGTTAAAGAAGGGGCTTCGTAGGTAGGATGTTCTTGTTCATGGTACCATTTTAAGAATTCTTCTTCCGCTGCGATTTGTTCGTAATATTTTTTTTCTTCAGCTTTTGATGAAAATTCCATATTCGATCAACACCTCTTTAAGATAGTATGAGATTTATTAAAAATAATCCCGTATATGGGAACCAAAGATTGGGCTTTTTGCGAACCTGAGTGACTCCTAGGATAAGTATCCCTACTAAACAAATAATTTTAAATAATAGCTGCAAGTGTAAAAAGGTCTCTACACCTTGATGCATTGTAAAGTAGGCTTGTATATAATAACGATTGATAAAGAACAAAATATGCAAAAAAGTTAGCACACAAGATACTAAAAAAGCCGCTTTCGAAGCTGATTTCATAAATAATCCTCACAATTTTCTTGGTAACTTTCATTATATCATATTTTAAGTAATTTGTACCTTTATTTTATTGAATGCCCCTTCTCACAACCTTGTTAGACGGTGTAAATCGACTAGCTACTTCGGCGTATAAGACACCCCGTCTGGGAAAGTCTTTACTTTTCGGACTTTCCCGACGTGTTGGACAAACTTATCCGCTCGTAGCTGCCCAAGTCGATTTACAACCTTATCCACGGTGTTCGGAAGCTAGACATTGTGAAATTCGCCCTACCACTTGCAAAAATCTCCTTTCATCCGATTTTTGCAGTGGTAGGTAAACATACGAATTTCTTCATGTCTGTGCAAGCTGCCTCACAACCTTATTTGACGGTGTTCGAAGGGTAGCTACATCGCATCTAAGCCGGCCTGCCTAGGAAAATCTTTAAAACTAGCGGATTTTCCTGTCATTCCGGACAACCTTAGCTTTCTCGGTATCAATCAACTAAATACTCGGAAAATTCACCCTCCTGCTTAAGAAAATCTCCTTTCATCCGATTTTCTTAGCAGTAGGTAACACATGAATTTTCTCGTATTTGACCAAGTTGATTGATAACCTTTTGCTTGTAGCTGATCAACCCTTCTCACAACCTTATTTTTCAATTGATAATCGTTTCATCTAATGCTACAATAATTTGGTATAAGTCGTTTATTGATTGGAGGAAAAATTGAAAGATGTCTGAAAAACCAACTTATTATATTACCACTCCGATTTACTATCCAAGTGGCAAGTTACATATTGGCAATTCTTATACGACCATTGCTTGTGATGCATTGGCCCGTTATAAACGATTAATGGATTTTGATGTGTTTTATCTTACTGGTGTGGATGAACATGGTCAAAAAATTGAAAAGAAAGCAGCTGAATTAGGATTAGAACCACAAGCATATGTGGATAAAATGGCTGCGGATATTAAAAAATTATGGAAAACCTTAGATATTAGCTACGATAAATTTATTCGTACCACTGATGACTATCATGAAAAAGCAGTCCGTAAGATTTTCCAACGTTTACTTGATCAAGGAGATATTTACTTAGGTGAATATGAAGGCTGGTATTCTGTATCTGATGAAGAATTCTTTACAGAAACACAATTAGCTGAAGTCTATCGTGATGAAGAAGGCAACATGATTGGTGGTAAAGCGCCAAGTGGTCATGAAGTTGAATTAGTGAAAGAAGAGTCTTATTTCTTTAGAATGAGTAACTACGCTGATCGTTTATTAGCGTATTATGAAGAACATCCAGAGTTTATTCAACCAGAGTCTCGTAAAAATGAAATGATCAATAACTTTATCAAACCAGGACTGGAAGATTTAGCGGTATCTCGTACGACTTTCAAATGGGGAATTCCAATTGATGCGAATCCTGAACACGTGGTTTATGTGTGGATTGACGCGTTATCAAACTATATCACAGCACTTGGTTATGGTAGCGATGATGAAAGTTTATTTGAAAAATTCTGGCCAGCTGATGTTCATATGGTTGGTAAAGAAATTGTCCGTTTCCATACCATTTATTGGCCAATCATGTTAATGGCGCTTGATTTACCATTACCTAAGAAAGTTTTTGGTCATGGTTGGTTATTAATGAAAGACGGCAAGATGAGTAAATCTAAAGGAAATGTCGTTTATCCCGAAATGTTAGTGGAACGTTATGGTTTAGATGCTTTACGTTACTACTTATTACGTGCGGTACCATTTGGATCTGATGGCGTCTTTACTCCAGAAGATTTCGTTTCGCGTGTGAACTATGATTTAGCCAATGACCTAGGTAACTTATTAAACCGCACAGTTGCGATGATTAACAAATATTGTGGCGGTTTTGTTCCAGAGTATAAATCTCGTGTTACTGACTTTGATGCGGATCTTTCTACAACTGCGGCTAATGTCATCAGTAAATATCATGAAGCGATGGACAATATGGAATTTAACCTTGCTTTAGGCGAAGTGTGGAATTTGATTTCTCGTGCAAATAAATATATCGATGAAACACAGCCTTGGATTTTAGCAAAAGATCCTGAACGTAAAGCTGAATTAGATTCTGTTATGATTCACTTAGCCGAAGTATTACGTATTGTCGCCATTCTTTTACAACCAGTGATGACCAATGTACCAAATCAAATCTTTGAACAACTTGGTATTAGTAATGCAAGTAAA
Source organism: Enterococcus cecorum (assembly GCF_052119425.1). Taxonomy (GTDB): domain Bacteria; phylum Bacillota; class Bacilli; order Lactobacillales; family Enterococcaceae; genus Enterococcus_E; species Enterococcus_E cecorum_C. The sequence goes on along the minus strand of NZ_JBQKFH010000002.1, from coordinate 7,900 downwards.
GAATTGACTGATTTACGTTTTGGTGAGTTCCCTAAAGATACAAAAGTGGTCGAAAAAGGTGTGCCAATCTTCCCACGTCTTGATGTAGAACAAGAAGTTGCTTATATTCAAGAAAAGATGGCTCAAGGTGTGCCAAGTGTTGAAGAAAAAGTCAATTGGAACCCTGAAGAAACAGAATTAGTAAGTGTGAAAGAAAAGCAAATTAAATATGATGATTTCGATAAAGTAGAATTAAAAGTCGCTGAAGTTATCGATTGCCAACGTGTGAAAGATGCCGACAAGTTATTGCAATTCCGCTTAGATGCAGGGGATAAGCAAGACCGTCAAATTCTTTCAGGTATCGCAGCGTTCTACCCAGATCCAGCTGCTTTAATCGGTAAAAAAGTTGTGATAGTCGCAAATCTTAAACCACGTAAAATGCGTGGTGAAATCAGCCAAGGGATGATTTTATCTGCTGAAGATAGTCAAGGACGTTTACAAATTGTAGAAGCTCCAGAAAACATGCCAAATGGTTCGATTATCGCTTAACCCTCTATCAATTGATATTTTTGAACTAGTCATTCGTTTTGAGTGGCTAGTTTTTTTGCATTGATAACTCATTTAAGATAATCTTATCCGCTCGCAGCTGACCAATCCTTCTCACAACCTTATTTTTTTTGTTTCATTTGTTAACGTTTTCTGTGAGTGTTGGTTGTTGTCAGGTTTGGAATTGTTTAGTATAATGACAATGTAATAATTCATGAGGGAGTAACTGGCAGTAGGAATACTGTGGCAACATCACCAGCAAGAAAGAAATTTCTGGTGTTGCCTTAATTAGTGAGACTTATGTATGTATTTTTTTGCATACACAGGTCTATTTTTTTTAGCAAGAAATAGATTTGTGGAATTTAGCAACCAGTTCAAGTAATTGGTTAGCGAGAATTTTGAAGGAGGAACATATGTCAGAACAACAAAAACAAGCACAATTGCATGAAGCTTTTTATGCAAAAAGTGTCGATGAGGTCACACAAGCGTTAGATACAACTCTTGATGGCTTAACTTCTAGTGAGGCAAAGGCGCGTTTAGCAAAATTTGGTCCTAATGAACTAGAAGAAGGCAAGAAAAAAAGTATGCTACAAAAATTCATCGAGCAATTTAAAGACTTGATGATTGCTGTATTATTGGTAGCTGCGATTATTTCTGCCGTTGTTTCACATGAAGTAGTGGACTCATTAATTATCTTAGCGGTGGTTATCATTAATGCCATCATGGGTGTGGTGCAAGAAGCTAAAGCCGAACAAGCTATTGAAGCTTTAAAACAAATGTCTACACCGAATGCGAATATCGTCCGTGATGGTCATCCGATGACGGTCAAAAGTGATGAATTAGTACCAGGTGATTTAGTATTGCTAGAAGCAGGGGATATTGTTCCTGCTGATATGCGCTTGGTTGAAGTAAGTTCATTAAAGATTGAAGAAGCAGCTTTAACCGGTGAATCAGTGCCAGTTGGAAAAGAATTAATCGTTTTAGAAGATTCTGAAGTGGGTATTGGTGACCGTGTGAATATGGCTTACTCAAATAGTAATGTCACTTATGGTCGTGGTAAAGGGATTGTTGTTAACACTGGTATGGATACCGAAGTTGGTAAGATTGCCGGAATGTTAGCTCAAGCCGATGAAACAGAAACACCATTAAAACGTAACTTAAACGAATTAGGTAAATTCTTAACAGCTGCGATTGTCGTGATTGCGGTAATTATGTTCTTTGTTGGTATTTTCTTCAACAATACTTCATGGGCAGATATGTTATTAACTTCTATCTCACTTGCCGTTGCAGCGATTCCTGAAGGTTTACCTGCCATTGTTACGATTATCCTAGCGCTTGGTACACAAGTCATGGCCAAACGTAACTCTATGATTCGTAAATTACCTGCCGTAGAAACATTAGGGGCTACTGATATTATCGCTTCTGATAAAACAGGTACACTAACCCTTAACCAAATGACGGTTGAAAAATTATATGTGGATAACCAACAATTTGCAGTTCATGATGAATTTGCCAATGATCATATGGCGATTAAAGTAATGAACTTTGCCAATGACACTAAATTTTCTCAAGAAGGCACTTTAATCGGGGATCCAACAGAAACTGCCTTAATTCAATTTGGTTTAGATCAAGGCTTTGATGTGAAGGCTGCATTAGTGGCTGAACCTCGTGTGGCTGACCTACCATTTGACTCTGATCGTAAATTGATGTCTACGGTTCACCAATTAGCAGATGGCAAATATTTAGTTGCTGTCAAAGGTGCGCCGGATGTCTTATTAACTCGTACAACACAAATTTTAATGGATGGTCAAGTACGTCCATTACAACAAGCAGATAAAGACAATATTTTAGCCAATAATAAAGACATGGCTCAACAAGCTTTACGTGTCTTGGCAATGGCTTATAAGATTGTAGATGAAATGCCAGAATTAGTCAGCGAAACACTTGAAAATGACTTAGTATTCGCTGGTTTAGTAGGTATGATTGACCCAGAACGTGCTGAAGCTGCTCATGCTGTTAAAGTGGCCAAAGAAGCAGGTATTCGTCCAATTATGATTACTGGTGACCACCGTGATACAGCTGAAGCAATTGCCGCACGTCTTGGGATTATTAAAGAAAAAGATGATGCTGCTGTATTAACTGGGGCTGAATTAAACCAAATGTCTGATGATGAATTTGCTCAAAAAGTGACCCAATATTCTGTTTATGCCCGTGTATCTCCTGAACATAAAGTACGTATCGTGAAAGCATGGCAAAAAGCAGGTAAAGTCGTTGCGATGACAGGTGATGGGGTAAACGATGCGCCTGCCTTGAAACAAGCAGATATCGGTGTTGGTATGGGGATTACTGGTACGGAAGTTTCTAAAGGGGCTTCTGATATGGTCCTTGCTGATGATAACTTTGCGACAATTGTTGTGGCTGTTGAAGAAGGACGTAAAGTATTCTCTAATATTCAAAAAGCCATTCAATATCTATTGGCTGCGAACTTAGGGGAAGTTTTAACCTTATTCTTAGCGACACTTTGGGGATGGGATACGTTATTACCAATTCATCTATTATGGATTAACTTAGTAACTGATACTTTCCCTGCCATTGCTTTAGGTATGGAACCAGCTGAAAAAGGATTGATGCAACACAAACCACGTGGTAAGAATTCAAACTTCTTCTCTGGTGGGGTATTGAGTAGTATCATTTACCAAGGTATTTTAGAAGCGGCTTCTGTATTATTCGTATACTGGGCAGCAATTCAATGGCCAGATCACACCGCAGCTAATACACCAGGTATGTCTGCGGCGGCTTTAAGTCAATTACAACATGCCGATGCGTTAACCATGGCCTTTGCAACATTAGGATTAATGCAACTATTCCACGCATTTAACGTGAAATCAGTCCATCAATCTCTATTTAAAGTGGGTGCCTTTAAAAACCGCGTCTTTAACTGGGCGATACTATTATCATTTGCTTTAATGATGGTCATTATTGTTGTACCAGGATTAAATGATATCTTTAGAGTTTCTCACCTTGATTTATATCAATGGGGAATTGTTCTAGGTACTTCATTTGCGATTATCCCAGTTGTTGAAATTATCAAAGCCATTCAACGTGCAATGGGTAAAGAATAATCAAACCTTTTCGCTACTAGTTAGGATATCTAGCTAGTGGCGTTTTTTTTATCTGAAAAATATGCTAAAATAAACTCATTACGAAAAGGAGAGAATTTATCTATGCGTGTCGATTTAGGATATTATATTCAAATGATTAATCAAATTATTCAAGATACAGAAGCCGTTGGGGAAAAGATGAATCCCAAATTTGAAGAAGTGAAAAAAGCAATAGAAGACAATCAACTGGCCTCCTTATCTTCTGAGCAATTGGCTGAGATTTTAGCTACTTTTAATGAAGGAACGCAAACATATAAAGAATACTTAGCCAAATTACAAGGACTCAAAGCACCGGCTAGAGTGATTGGTTTGCATAAAAAATTAGTAGCTGCTTACCAAAAATATGTGCAAGGTTGCCTAGATATGATTGCCAGCCTTGAAGGTGAGGTAGATGTGGACGCCTTTAATCAAGCTGAGCAACACCAAGATGAAGCAACAGACACCATTGCTTTTGCGATTCAACGGATGACGATGCTTTTGATGAAACGTTAATGATAAAAGCACTTACAAAAAAGGAGAAAAATCTAATCTAAATATTAGTCAGTTTTTAGGATAAATTGTTTTACCTAGTATATAATAATCACATAACCAACAATAACCTTTTTATTTTTCATTTTACTCCTTAGTTGAGTAATTACTCCTTTTTCCGCTAGGCCTAACCAACCTAGTGGTTTTTTTTTATTTGAAATGTAGCCAATCAATGTGAATATTTGTTTTTGATTTATACTAGGCTACATTATACATAATCAAATAATCATTTTAATCTTTATTAGATAATTTTTTAGTAAATTCTTCATACATTATGTACTACTGTTTCCAAATAATAATAAAGCAATTACTCCTTTTAACAAGAAATGGGTAAAAAATAAATTTTTGGCGGTATTTTGACTTTAATAATCTTGTCAAATGACCGATGTAATTGTGTGTGGTTACTACTTTAAGTTACATTGTAAGGGGATGCATAAAGGGAAACATTGTTGTATGCTGCATAATTGGAGGAATGTAGAAAATGAAGACAAATCGAAAGAAAAAACGTTCAATAAAAGTAAAATTAACGTTAACTATTATACCCGTTGTCACTATTTTATTATTAATATTAGTTGGACTTTCCTATTCTATTTCTAGTAAAATGTTGCAAAGGGATGCTAACGATTTACTAGAGTCATCGGTTAAAAGTCAAGCAACTAGAATTGAGTCTTGGCTTAATGAAAACTTGTCTGCTTTTCAAACTGCAAAAAAGACTATTGAAACAACGAATCCGTCACTAGAACAACTACCAGGAATCTTAGATGGATACTATAAATTTGATTCTGATTTTCCAGATGGTTTATTTATTGCTGATAATCAAGGACATTTTTATAAAGCGAGTCAATCTGATATTGAAGTGAGTAATCCGACTTCTGAAATTTGGTTTAAAGAAGGTATGACACATGTAAATATGGCATTTGGTACACCACATAAACAAGGAAATGAGGAAATGATTAGCGCTTCTGGAATTATTAATACTCCGGGTGACCCGCTAAAGGTTATTGCTGGTAATTTAACTTTAGATCGCGTATCTACTATTGTAAATTCTTTTATTAGTATGAAAGGTGCAAGTGCCTTTTTATACGATCAAGAAACACAAAAAATAGTGGCTGACCGTGAAAAATCATTTGTATCTCAAGTTCTTGGACAATCAAATCAGCCAAAATTTTATCAAGCTATGTCTAAAGAATTAAAGAAAAATGCTGAAGTTAGTCTTAAAATTGATGGTAATCTAGCTGTTAGCCGAAAAGTTAATGGTACAAATTGGGTGTTAGTTAGCTATATTCCTGAAAAAGTAATTTTAAGTGGTTTATCAAAATTACGTTTAATTATGGTTATTATTAGTGTATTTTCAGTTTTAGCATTAGGAATATTGATTGAACGTATGACAAATCGAGTGGTAAAACCAGTGAAAGATATGACGTCTGTAATTAAGACGATGGCAGATGGTGATTTTACTGTTTCAGTGAATAATAATGGTGATGATGAAATCGCTGAGATGGGACATAGTATTGAAGGTTTTATTCAATATATGCGTAATATGATTCAATCTATCACTCATATTTCAAGTGGATTGCAAGAACAAGCAAAAACTAGTGAAATGATTTCTAGAGATATGTACGATGCATCAGAAAGTCAATCTGTTTCAATGGATGAGTTGAATAACACAGTAGATCAACTTTCCCTTTCTGTTAATGATATTGCAGAAAATGCGATGCAACTTGCACAAATTGCTAATGATACAAAACAAAATAGTAATTTAGTGGAAGAAAAAATGAACGAAACAGTTGAAATTTCTGAAAAAGGTCGTTCAGAAATGCAACAAGTAGTAAATGCTATGCAAAATATCCAACAAAGTATTAATGATTTAGAGAGCTCGATTGGTCGCGTGGGTACTGCATCAAGTCAAATTGTTCAAATTATTCAAATTATTGGTGAAATTGCCCATCAAACAAACTTATTGTCTATTAATGCCTCTCTAGAAGCGGCTAGAGCTGGTGAAGCAGGAAAAGGTTTTGCTGTAGTAGCTACCGAAATTAATAAGTTAGCAAAAAATAGTGCAGATTCAGTTTCTCAGATTACAAATTTAATTTCGGAAGTTAATACTTTAGTTGAAGAAGCAGTGACGCAGGCAAATCACAGTTCAGATGATATATTAAATAGCTCTCAATTAATACGTACTGCAGTGGATAGTTTCGATTCGATTTTCCAAAATATTCAACAAACCAACCAATTAATTCAAGATGTAGTTGATAAAATTGATTTAGTCGATCAAGTAGCGACCAACGCTGCAGCTATCTCAGAAGAACAGGCTGCTAGCTCAGATGAAATTCATGCTACTTCCGAGACTACATTAACTCAGGCAAAACACATTTCTAATCATAGTAAAAATGTGGCTACAGAAGCTCATAAACTAGCTGATTCTTCACAACAATTAGCTAATCAAGTGAAACGTTTTAAAGTATAGATTGGAGTGATTTTGGTGAAGAAATATGTTCAAATAATATTATTAGCTTGTTGCTTTTTGTTCATCTTAACAGGTTGTGGATCAAGTAATGATAGTAAAAGTGCAAGTGGTCAAAAATATTTAATGCTTGTGCAAAATGATACAGATGGTTTCATTAAGCAAATTATGGATGCTGCGAAAACGCAAGCACAAAATCAGGGAGCAGAATTAACAATTAAAAGTGCTGATGGCTCTAGTGAAGTACAATTGGCACAGCTAAAACAAGGTGTTAAGGAAAAATATGATGCTATTCTATGCAGACCTGTAGATGCTGATACAGCGCAAGAGATGGAAGCTGTTGCTAAAGAGATTCCAATTGTATTTTTCAATGCTAGACCAAGTAATGTTTTAATGATGCCAAATCGATTTATTTATGTTGGTTCAAGTGAATTGGCTGCAGGAAAATATCAAGCAGAGTACATTTTAGAGAAGTTAGGTAGTCGTGATGAAATTAATGTGATGATATTACGAGGAGAGAATGGTAATTCAGCAGCACAAGAAAGAACTCTCGCTCTAGAAGAAACGTTAAAAAAATCTGATAAAAAAATAAATTTTGTTTTCAATGATACTGCAAATTGGGATGCTGATACTGCTAAAAAGATGGTAGAAGTATTCTTACGTACTAAGCAACCGGTGGATGTAGTCGCATGTAATAACGATGTGATGGCATTAGGGGCATTGGAAGTATTTGAACAAAATGGACTAAAACCATTGATTGTTGGGATTGACGCAACTACAGAAGCTCAATCCGCAATCAAAGAAGACCGTATGCAATTTAGTGTCTTACAATCAGGTAGTCAACAAGGGGAATATATGATTAAGGCTGCTAATCAACTTGTTAATAAGAAAAGGTTAAAAGATATTAAGTATGCAAACAAGCAAGAAACAGCTATATGGGTTCCTTTATCAAAAATTGATAAATCAAATGCACAATAACGAATTGTCAAAAATATAAAGATTAAATAATAGAAATACAATCCGAATGTTCATTAATGATTTTATTGAACATTCGGGCTCTTTGTCAACTAGTGTTGTTGGCAATTAAGTCGATGGGAGAGAAAGTTATTTTGGCTCTTTGTCAAATTGGACTGATGAGTTTTACAAAAGGAATGGGCAGAGATAGACAGCTGTTTGCTATCTCTGCTCTTTTTGTTATTTCGATTCAATTAAACCATTCATC
>NZ_JBQKFH010000001.1:0-120023 GCF_052119425.1 Enterococcus cecorum | reverse complement strand
AAATATAGGGGGAAAATCCTCTATATTTCATCCAAAAAATCCAAAAATCGAAGGCATCTTTCACGGGTGCCTTCGATTTTTGGATTCAAAAGGGACTAATGGGTCAGCCCCCTTTCTATTATTATGGAGAACCTATGATGAAATGAAAAGCGCGCGTTGGTTTTGCTTTTCTTTCAATTAAAAGAGACTGGATTATTTCTCGGTTACTTGTCCATCAGCAGAACGCGAGACTTGCATCTTCGTTACTGGTAAATAACCTAACTCTTTGACCAAACCTTCTTGGACTTCATCAGAAACCATGTAATCTAAAAATTTCTTGATTTCTTTTGTTGGCTTGCCTTTGGTATACATATGTTCATAAGACCAAATTGGCCAATCATTGGTTTCGATATTTTCAGCAGTTGGGGCGACACCATCTAAAGAGAGTGCTTCTAAACTATCATCAATATAAGACAAAGCCAGATAACTAATCGCACCAGGGGTAGAAGAAACAATCTTTTTCACCGTTCCTGATGAATCTTGTTCTTGCGCTTGAATGGTTTTTGCCCCATCTAAGCCCCATTTTTCAAAAGTGGCGCGCGTACCTGATCCACTTGCTCGGTTCACAACAACAATTTCTTGGTCCTTACCGCCTAACTCTTGCCAATTTTTCACCTTACCAGTAAAAATCGCAATTAATTGATCTTTAGTAACATTTTTGACACCGACCGCTTTATTGACAACTGGGGCCATCCCAACAACTGCCACTTGATGATCAACGAGTTTGCTTGCATCTACACCATCTTTTTCTTCTGCAAAGACATCGGAATTACCGATTTGCACCGAACCACTGGCCACTTGACTCAAACCTGTACCTGAGCCCCCGCCTTGCACGGTAATTTGATAATTCGCATTTTTGGCAACAAACTGTTCTTGCGCTGATTCAACTAAGGGCTGTAAAGCAGTTGAACCCACCGCAACGATTTGGACTTGTTTAGAGTTAGTTGAACTGTTTCCTGTTGAACTTGCATTGCCACATCCGGCTAAAAATACTCCTGCTAAAAGTAACATGGCTGATAATTTTTTCATCGTAACGACTCCTCTTACTTACTTGAATGAATTGATTTGTAAGTTAACTTCTTGCTTACATATTTATCTTAACAAGTGGATGTAAAAGTACGTTTGATTCTATGTAAAAATTTCTCTTAGATTGTAAAGGTTAGGTAAATAAAAGTCTCATAATTTTTTCTTTTCCTTTGCTCGTTTCTGTTTGCGAAAGGATTGGTATAAAAAGCCAAGATTGAGAAAGAGGAAGGTCCAAATATTTTCAAGTAAGAAATCGCCATTTACAAGATATTCGATTGTAATACCAAGGATTGAACCGACTATAGCAAGAATAAAAACCTCTTGATAAGGATGCTGTTCAAAATAATCGTTTATTTGATTCCAAAAGGACTTCATACCGCTCACCTCTGCTAGGTTTTCTTTCATCATACCACATGCCCTCCCAATTTAATGACAGAAATGAAAAATTGCCCACCTTAATAGCAAAGTGAGCAATCTTTCATTAACTGGGATATTTTAAGCTTTTTCGTTTTGAACGTATTTTTCTAAACGGTTCATCGCTTCGACTAATTTTTCCATACTTGCGGCATAACTTAAACGGACATAACCTTCAGCCTCTGGTCCAAAGGCAATACCTGGAATAATCGCTAATTGTTGTTTTTGCGCCAAATCCACACAAAAATCAAAAGAATCTTGTATTAATCCTGCTGGAATTTTAGCAAAGATGTAAAAAGCACCAGATGGACGAGCAATTTCAAAGCCAAGTGCCGACATTTTTTCAAAAAGATAATCGCGGCGTTTTTGATATTCGACTTTCATTTCATCCGCATCATTAATACCAGCCACTAGAGCTTCCACAGCGGCTTTTTGAGAAATCGTGGATGCAGCTGTTACTAAATATTGATGTACTTTGATAATTTCTTTTGTCAATTCTTTCGGCGCACAGATAAAACCGATACGCCAACCAGTCATTGCATGCGATTTTGATAACCCATTAATTAAAATGGTTTGTTCTCTTAGGAATTCCGCAATTGAAACATGATGGCCATCATAAGTTAATTCACTATAGATTTCATCACTGATTACAAAGACTTCATACTTTCTTAATACATCGGCTAAAGCTTGTACTTCTTCACGTGTATAAGTCACGCCAGTTGGATTGCTTGGATAGTTCAAAATGACTGCTTTGACCTTGTCTTGATGCGCAATTAAGGCCTTTTCCAATGTTTCAGGTGATAAGACAAAGCCATTATCACTCGTATCCATATACACCGGTTTTGCCCCAGCTAAGGTAATCACTGGTTCATATCCAGGATAAATAGGCGCTGGTAGTAAGACTTCATCGCCTGGGCATAAAACCGCAAGCAAGGCCGCTGAAATAGCTTCGGTCGCGCCCACGGTCACCAAAATCTCATCTTGCCAATGATAATCCACTTGATATTTTTGTTTTAAAAAGGCACTCGCAGCTTGACGTACATCTGCTAAGCCTGCCATTCCCGAATAGTGGGTATGGTTTTGCGTAATGGCTTCTCTTCCTGATGCTTTGACATGCTCCGGAGTTGTAAAATCAGGTTCTCCTAAAGTTAATTTTAAAATATTCGGAATCGATGAAACCCGCTCATCAAACTGACGAATTAAAGATACGGCAATTTTGCCAACTTGTGGATTGAATTTATTCGTTAAATCAACCAAATCAAACACCTCGTTATTTTTCTTTTAATTGTTTTTTGCCTATTGTATACAATGTCACTAAACTTAGCAAGAGTAGCCCAAAAAATAGCAGAAAACATTGCATGAAAAAGGATTCTGGCAAAACATTGATAATCGGATCAGTAGCTGGATCAAATAACCAATCCGTATTTCTAAATAAAATCTGATGAAAATAGATAAAAAAGCGCTCAAAACCAATCGCCATCAAAAATAATAACAGTCCAAATACCAATGCAGTCCACTGAATCGGACGAATAAATAGCCAAGTCATTTTTTGCCGATATAGCTGCTTTAAAATGCGTAGACTCGGCACAAAAGTTACAAGTAAAACGGCATAATTGAATAAAAATAACCGTTTCACCTCGTAAAAATGTTTCGCCCCAGAACTACTACTTGGAAAATCGGGTAATTGCAACGCCTTTATCCAAGGTAAATCCAAATAGGCTAATAATTGATGATAGTTATGAAATAATTGCGTGCGCGTCAAGCCAACACTTTGCGCTAAATGGTGCTGAAACTCTTGCCAATAATACAGTGGCGTAAAATGAATGGTTATCGTAATCGCCAAACTAATAATGGTCAACAACACGCACAAATACTTCAGCCAATAACTAGTCGTAAAGGATAACTTCATTATTTAAAATCCCACTGATCTAAATTATCCACCACATAACTTGGCGCCTCAGGTAAATATGGCACTTGTTCTTTAGAGGTAAATCCAGAAAGCACCAATAAAGTATCAATCCCATTATTTAACCCTGAGCGAATATCCGTTTCATAATTATCGCCTACCATGATGACTTCTTCTTTAGTCATTTGCAGATGTTCAAGGGCTTTTTCCATGATGATGGCTTCAGGCTTACCGATATAGGTCGCTTTGGTTTGCGTAGAGGTCTCTAAAAATGAGATTAACGCACCAGCACCCGGCAATAATCCGCGCTCAGTAGGAATATTTTTATCTGGATTCGTTCCGATAAAGTAGGCGCCTTTTTGAATCGCTAAAGTCGCTTTGACAAATTTTTCATAAGTTACATCATTATCCAAGCCGACAACCACATAATCGGGATTTTCATCATCTAATTCAAAACCTGCTGCGACAATTAAATCAATTAGACCCGCTTCTCCAATCACATAAACCTTGTTGCCTAGATTTTTTTCCTTCATAAAATTAATCGTCGCTAAAGTCGCAGTATAAACATGCTCGGCGGTCACATGAATATCAAATTCATTGGCTAGACGATGCGCCACTGTTTCTGGAGATTTTGTCGTATTATTCGTTACAAATAAAAACGGAATCGCCTTTTCTTGCAAATGTTCGACAAATCGCTTACCTGCTGGGATGGGTTCTTTACCTAGATAAATTGTCCCATCTAAATCAATTAAGTATCCTTTATATTTCACAGTCTAGTCCTCTCGCTTTCTTACTACAAAATTTCGCTTACCTTCGACATGACTGATGGTATGCTTTTCTTGTTTGTGATTTTCAGAAGTTTTTCGTGATTTAATCGTTGGCTTTTTCTTGTGAGCAATGACTTCACGTTTTTCTTCTACAAAAGCTTGATTATTTTTATGCTTTTTATTTTTACGATTTTGCATCTTCTCACGCTTGCCACCAATTCGTTTTACCACAAAATAGGCACAACCAAAATTACAATACTCATATAAATAATCTTCTAAAGTATCAATTCTTTGTTCGGGTAAAGCTTTTTTATTATTTTCATCAAAAAAGCCTTTTAAGCGCAACTGCTCATAACCCCAGTCGCCAACAATATAATCATACTTCGCTAGCACATCACTATAGCGTTCACCAAATTTTTGTGCATCAAACCCGTCACGATGATTGGCTACTAATTCATATTGTCTAGATCCGACTTGATATTTATTTTCTTCAATTTGGGTAACGACTTCCCCTTTATATTCCACTTTTTCTTCAGTGGCTTGTTCTTGGGTTGTTTGCACTTCTTGTTGCGTTTCCTGATTGGTCATCTTTTCACCATCCTATCAATAATATACTGTCCTTTTTATTATACCTTTTCAGCGGTTGTTTGTGTATGTTTAATTCTCATTTCTTGCTAAAAAATCGCCATAAATCTCACGCAATAATTTCGGATAATATAACGTGACCTCCCCAGCAATTTCTAGTGTTGGGAAAAAAGGTAAAAAGACCCAATAATCCAAAGTCACTAACGAATAGCTTTGATTGGCTGCAATTGACTTTCCTCTAAGACTTGCTGTTCGACTTTCCGGATGATAGACTAAGCCGTCATTATAAATTTGCCCGAAAATCTTACCACGAAATCCTAAGCCTTTTGGTTGATAATAACTCAAAAAGGTTTGATTTTTAGCTATTTCAGCTGCTAGACGTATTAAATCACGCCCTTGCAACTGAACGGTCACTAAATGCATCAAATGAGGCAATATTTCATGTAAGTCTTTTTTCGTAATGACACCTTTGGCTAAAGAATGTAAAACTAAGCCTGTATTTAATAAAGCCAAGTCTTGATTGGTCGTAGCTTTCATCGCTTGGGCTAATTCTGCGGTAATTTTTTCAATGGATTTTTCTTCAGTGATTGTGCAAAGGACTTGCTCAGCTAACAAATGTTGGCCTTCTTGAAAATACCCTTCACTCACACGTCCTTCATCGGCTACCGGTGGTAAATCTTCATAACAAATGGCCCGCGCTCGTTTCTCTTTTAGCTGATGATTTTCCAAAGTTAAAGTAATTTCACCAACATACTGGCCATACTTCCCGGCCGCTGCCAACAAAGTCTGATTTACATATTCCCCCTGAAGAAACACATGATGCGTATGCGAACCAATAATAAGGTCAATTTCAGGAAATTTTTGAGCAAGTAAACGATCTTGCTTCACACCTAAATGGCTCATCACACAAATGAGGTCAGCTTGTTGCTTTAATTCTGGTAAAAACGCACGCAAGGTTTCTTGAGGATCTAAAATCTCCCAACCATTGGCACGATACCCGGATTCAAAAGGAGCAGTCAAACCGATAAAGGCGATTTTGGTCTTGTCTTTTGTCGTCAGAATCGTATAGGCGTGACAGTTAGGTGGAAGTTGTTGATTCAATTGTTGGACATTGGCAATCACCACTTGAAAATTGGCTTGTTGATAAAGCTCTTTAAATTCATCTTGGCTAAAACCTAGTCCTTCATTATTACCCAAAGTGATAAGGTCATAGTGGGCTTGATTCAGTAATGCGATATTGCCTTTTCCATGCGTGGCCTCGGTTAAAGGGTGCCATCGATCACAAAAATCGCCTAAATCCAAGGTCCAAAGTGTTTCATCTTCTTTGGTTGCTTGTTGTTGACTTTGGATGTAATGCGCTATTCGCGGCCAATTTTCCAAATGTGAGTGGATATCATTGGTATGTAAAATCTTTATCGTTTCCATGAAAATACTCCGTAACTTTCAATTCTAACTTTAACTATAATATTTTTTAGACGAAACACAAGCAAAACGCCTAAAAAAGAGTGCCTAAAATCAGACACTCTTGTAATTTATATCATTTTTACTTTTTTCGGCAACATCGCAATCACACTTAATACCACCACAACACTCAATAAGCGATCGGCATAATCTGTAATCATCTGCACTAAAATCACGCTAGTTAATTGGTTGAGTCCTAGACCATGAATCAATTGCACAATAATACTCGAGCCTGAAGAAGTGATACCTCCAAATAAGAAATACGTGATAAAAGAAGAAATCAACGTACCTGGTAAAGAAATCACGGCAGCTTCAATCGGAACACGCCAAGTCTTATGCAAACGTTGATAAACCATCCCAGCAATAAAACCAGTACACAGTGCAACCGGGATATAATAAAGTGAGAATAAATCCGTCGTTATACCACTAAGTAAGCCACTTAACAAACCGGCTGCCATCCCCGCAATCGGTCCAAGTAAAAACGCAGCCATAATTGTCCCTAAGCTATCAAGATAAATGGGTAAACGTAAAAATAAGGCGATATTCCCACCCACATAATTAAGTCCGACACATAAAGCAATCAATGCAATTTTTTTCGTTGAGATATTTTTCAAAGTCATTCACCTAGTTTCAAATTTTTCATATCTTGTGCAATGACTTCGTGAGGTACATCTAAGACAATGGCTAGAAATTCCACAAAGAACGCTGTCGAATCGACTTGAGTCAAAATTTTGGTATTTGCCGGTTTGCGCCAAAAATCATGCGCATCTACCAAACTTTGACCACGACTGACTCCTTGATTTTCAATAACTACATAACTATTGAAGCCACTACATAACTGGGTATGAATAAAGTAAGCCACAGCTAGCGGATCATTAATCACACAGCCTAAGACATGCTCTTGTTGCCAGTGAAAATCAAAATAAAATTGGGTCATTTTTGCAAGTATTTCACCCATTTGTGGATTTAAATACTGACTATATTGCAACAAATTCGGTGTCAAAACAATCTTGCGCGTCACATCTAAGCCGACCATTTCAATCGGACAGCCTAATTTTTCATAGACGATTTTTGCCGCATCGGGATCACACCAATAATTATACTCTGCCACCGGTGAACAATTACCATGACTAAGATAAGCACCACCCATGCTGACAAAGCGTTGCATATTTAAACCGAGATTGACATTCAAATCGAGTGCTTGAGCGATATTCGTTAAAGGACCTAAGGCAATAACCGAGATTTCCTGTGGGTGAGCAAAAGTCTGAGCATAAAATTCAGCCGCACTTTGCTCTTGTGGCGTAACTATAGTCGCTTGAGCTAAATGACTTTCCCCAAGACCATCGAAGCCATGCGTATCTTGCGCGCTCACAAATGGCACAACCAAAGGCTCAGTCGCACCGAGATAAACAGGAATATCCCGACGATTGACCAAATCCAAGCAGTAATACACATTCTTGACACCGATTTCGACTGGAACATTGCCTGCAACAACACAAATCGCTACAACATCAATTTCTGGTGACTTGAGCGCATATAATAAAGCCAGCGAATCATCAATCCCTGGATCACAATCAATAATTACTTTGCGCATCTCTCCAACCCCTTTCATAATATTCTCTTTTTCTTTGACAAAAAAAGAGTTTCTGAGATTCTTAGTTTTTTATCCTGGGAAGTTTTCGAACCAGTCCAAGTTGACCTTGATTTCAATGCACGAATCAAGCATAGCGAATTTTAGATTAAAAGACAAGCCCTATTTTTTACCAATGGATAAATGAAGCAAAAAAAGTGAGCCTCTAAGAAGAAACTCACTTTTCAAGATAAGATTTAAGCATTTTTTACTTCTTTCGCAAATTTTGCTACAAAGAAAGTCCCAATCGCTGAAACAATCGCACAGACAATCAACATCATTGACACGCTGCTATATTGAAGGATAAAACCACCTAACAGACTTCCAAGCACCCCACCCATGGTAATGGTCATTGTCAGGTAAGCTTGTCCTTTGAATTGGTCTTGTGGTTTCATCATTTGATTGGTGTAATACACAGATGCTGGGGTGAATAGCGCAAAAGCAAACATTTGGAAAATTTGAGTCGCATATAATATCGGAATATTGACTGCAAAAATCGTCGCAATCGCTTTAACCGTAAACATAATACTTGCAAAAACCAATAACTTATGACTGCTATATTTGGCTACAATCTTTGAGAATAAGAACATGGTCGGAATCTCAACCATCGCCGCAAGTGACATCGTTGTTCCTAACTCTTTTGAAGTCCCATGCAAGGCTTCTACCACTTGGATTAAATAACCGTTAAACATATTATGATAGATAAATAAGCAAGTGCTACCAATTAAGACAAAGCAAAAACTTGGATATTCCTTGATAAAATACATGAAGGAACCACCAGGCACATGGTTAGGATTTTCATCGTGTGCTACTTCTGCACTCATCTTTTGAATCATCGGGAAACTCAACATCAATAACACGATCAGTCCCA
The DNA here is from genome assembly GCF_052119425.1 of Enterococcus cecorum. Lineage (GTDB taxonomy): Bacteria > Bacillota > Bacilli > Lactobacillales > Enterococcaceae > Enterococcus_E > Enterococcus_E cecorum_C. Next base: position 111,324 of record NZ_JBQKFH010000001.1, on the reverse strand, counting down.
CGCAAATTAAACTACTAAACGGAATGACCCAACTCGCGAATTTTGATAATAAATATCCTAAAATACTTGAAAGAATCGCAAAAGCTAGCGAACCTGTTCCGCGGGCTAAACCGAAGTCAATTTTCATGCCATGACGAATATAGTAAAAACTCATCGCATTGATTAAGGGTTGTAACACCTGTAAGAAAATATTGGCAAAAATAAATAAAAGACCTACAAGTAAAAGTTGGCTAGGCACAATCGTTAAGCCTGCTAATAAAATAGCCAATACAGCTGCTACCATTAAAATAATTTGGCGAATACTTAATTTCTTCGCTTGATCGGCCAAAGTTGAAACATAAGGTTGTAATACACTACTTAAAATGTTACTACCAGCCACAATCATCCCTATCATCGCACTATTAAAGCCTTTTGATAAAAGATAAACTGTCGCAAAACTATACAAGGCACAATAACTCATCCAATAGCTACCTTGTAGAAGACTATAATTCAGGGTAAGGTTTTTCCCTTTCATTTCTGTCATCCTTCCATCAAATCTATTTGCAAAAATATTGCTGAAAACTTACAGCAATGACAAAAATTATACCATACAATCATAATCATTTGCAAAGGAAAAATCATATTTATTCTTCTTTCATGACGGCCAGACATTCCTCTTGTCTTTTCAACAACGCGAACCATTCTAATGCTGACAACAAAATAAAGAAAGTAACGATTTTCCACTAATAGAACAATCACTTTTAGACAAAAACTTTCATTCATTATATGACAGCTATCATAACATTTTTTTCTTCTACAAAAATGTTATACTGAGAAGAGAGTTATTTTGGGCATTGAAATTAAAAAGACAGTCGAAAAAAGGAATTGCTAAAAAAAGGATGCGTTCAAATCAGTATAGGCGGTGAAAACATGAAGAAAAAAGTAATCATATGAGTAGTATTCATTATTGCATTTTTGGATGGTTATTTTATATACAATCATGGAAAAGACAATACTATCTCTATCACAAATCATACAAATTTATCCTTGACTGATATGATGGTAAAGTTTCGTGGGAATGTCAATCAAAGCTTCCAAGCAAAGAAAAAGATAAAGATACCAAAAAATTTTACTGGACAGATAACGCTTCAAATTAAGAATAAAAATTCAACAAAAGAACACTACATTTCAGGTTATTATGAATATGCTTTTCAAAAAACATTTAACATTTACATCAGTCAAAATACCAACAATCAGCTTACAGTAAAAATCAAAGAATAAGCGCGATGCATAAAAAACGCCACTTAATCTAACTTGATTTGGTGGCGTTATTTAGCATTCCTTAGTGTAAAACTTAATTTAAATATCATATCTGTAAAACATAAAGAAGTCTTTCAAAAAATCACTTTGAAGGCAAAAAAAATACACCAGTCAATACTGATGCAATCAATCAGACACATGGAAAGACATGCTTAGTGCTGCTTCCTTCCAGACCTGACACGCTTCACAAGCTTTCCATTGTCCTAGCCATAACGGCAATACCTATTATATACTATTTTTTGATGAATGACTAGCCTTTTTTCGTAATTTTTTTGCTTCTCTTAGCTTTTTAAAAAATTGTGATAATAACTGGCCACATTCCTCAGCTAAAATCCCTGATTCGACATAGCTCCAATGATTAAAGCGTTCATCGGTGGCAATATTTAATAAAGAACCACATGCCCCACCTTTTGGATCAAATGCCCCGAAATAGATTTCTTCGACACGGGCTAACTGAATGGCCCCGCTACACATTACACAAGGCTCTAAAGTCACAAATAATTGACTGCTCTCTAAACGCCAACTACCGACCTTTTCACAAGCCTCTTGAATGGCAAACATCTCTGCATGGGCTGCGGCTTGTTGCTGCGTTTCTCTTTGATTATGTCCGCGCCCTATGATTTCACCTTGATAAACCACGACCGCTCCAATGGGAACTTCTGCCATTTGTTCTGCTTTTTTGGCTTCTTTAATGGCTTCTTGCATGAAATACTCTTTTTGTTCTTGGGTCAGACTGCTCCTTTTTTCCATTTTCTCATCCTAACTTCTTATTAAGAAAAGTCCCAAGAGCAATTCTTGAGACTATCTGTACTAATATTTGATTTTGATTTGTTTAATGACTGAACCTACTTTATCTTTGGCTTGGCTCGTCGCATTTTTGACTGATTCGCCATAAGTAGATAACTGTTCTTGACCTTCACCGATTTTTTTACCGATGTTGATTAATGATTCAATATCTTTATCACTTAGACGGTCCACCATATCGCCAACAAAAGCATTGCCATTTAACTTATCGTCCACAAATTTTTTGACTTTTTTGCGGTTTTGAACTTTTTTAACCTTTGTGATAATTTTATCGGCCACAATCGCTGAAGTAATCACCCCAGCTACCAAAGTGGTACTGACACCTAAGGCAATTTTTGTAGATGTTTTCATAACCATCACTCCAATTCTTCTTTTGTCTTTATTTTAGCACATTTAGAAAACATTTTCATCGATTATACAACGATTTGAGACAAATTCTAAGAGTTGTCTTTTAGTTGTCGCGATTGTTATTTCCAAAAAGAATAAATAAACGTAATAATTGAAGTAAAGTACTCACTGCAGCAGCCACATAAGTTAAAGCAGCGGCGGTTAAGACTTTTTTCACCATAGGCAATTCATCTTCAGCCAATAAGCCACCTTCACTTAAAATTTGAATCGCTCTTCTTGAAGCATCAAATTCGACAGGCAACGTGACTAATTGGAAAATAAAGACTAACGCAAATGCAATTAAGCCTAAGTTAATCAAAAATTGACCACGTAATAAAACCCCGATTAAAATCAACGGGATAGACAAAGTCGAACCAATATTGACAATCGGCACAATACCTGCTCGCAAACGCAATGGAAAATAGTTTTTCGCATCTTGTACAGCATGACCACATTCATGAGCAGCCACACCAATTGCCGCAACAGAAGTCGATTGCGCTGTAGCTTGGGATAAACTCAACATCTTCGTTTGGGCATTATAATTATCGGTCAAATCGCCCGCAATCCCTTGAACACCCACATTATGAATGCCTTGACTTTGTAAGATATACTGCGCAGCTTGCGTCCCGGTAACCCCTTTTTTACTCAAAACCTCATCATATTTACGGTAAGTACTATTCACATAAGCCGAAGCCGCTATGGATAGCATAATTCCGATAATCACTAAAATATAGGTGGGATCAAAGAAAAACCCCATCGGATACATTCCATACATTCCTTTCACCTCGTATCGATTTTCAAGAATAGTTTACCAAAAAAGTATGAAGAAATTGTAAACAGCTTTTGAAAGATTATAGTTTCTTCACAAATTCTGATTTTAATTTCATCGCACCAAAGCCATCAACTTTGCAGTCAATGTTATGGTCGCCTTCTACTAAGCGAATGTTTTTGACTTTAGTTCCTTGTTTAATCGCGCCACTAGCCCCTTTGACTTTTAAATCCTTAATCACAGTGACTGTATCGCCATCTTGTAATTGATTGCCATTTGCATCAAGGACGACTAAGCCTTCTTCTTGAACTGAATCTTCTGGTGACCATTCATGACCGCATTCAGGGCAAATCAATAACCCACGATCCTCATAAGTATATTCTGATTGACACATTGGACATTTTGGTAAAGCCATAAATTCCTCCTAAAATTGTTTTATTTTATTTTTCCTAATTTCTAATATACTTGAAAACGGGGTGACTTGCAAAGAAAATTTATTTCTGACTTAAATTCTTTGCGTTATCTAATCTGCCTATCTATAAACCTTTTGCTGTCCTCGCTGATAACTGATATACAAAGAAGGCCAAGTAGCCACTTTTCTACTTGACCTCAACCACTTTATTTACGTAAATCATCTAGAAATTCCGTTTTGCTAATCGTTTTTTCGTCTTTCATTTTGATGATTTTGGCAGGACTACCCGCAACTACCGCACCAGCTGGCACATCTTCAGTTACGACAGCACCCGCAGCAACCACTGCACCTTCACCAATGCGCACACCTTCTAGTACAACTGCATTGGCGCCGACTAACACATTGTCTTCCACAATCACTGGACTTGCTGAAGGTGGTTCTAAGACGCCGGCCAACACAGCCCCCGCACCAATATGCGCACGTTTTCCTACTGTCGCGCGTGCACCTAAAATAGCTCCCATATCAATCATGGTCTCTTCGCCTACTACGGCACCAATATTAATCACGGCGCCCATCATGACGACAGCATTTTTTCCAATAACAGCTTGGTCACGGATAAACGCACCTGGTTCAATTCGAGCATCCACTTTGGTTAAGTCTAATAGTGGGACAGCGGAATTGCGACGGTCATTTTCTAAATAAGAATCCGTAATCTTATCTTGATGCGCATCTAAAAAGTCGGCTACTTTTGCTGCATCGCCAATCACAAAATGAAAATTCCCTTCACCAAAAATTTTCACTTCATCACTCGTCACACCAGATAAATCACCTTGAACATAGGCTTTGACTGGCGTTTGTTTCGTTGCATCCTTAATATATTTTGCTAACATATATGGATCGGTAAATTGTAATTCTGACATTTTCCACCTCGATAAATTCTTAATTTTGATTCACTAAATCAGCCATATTATATTTGCCACTTGGCTGTTTGGCAAGAAATTCGGCTGCTTCAAGGGCACCTTTGGCAAAAATATTGCGTGATAAAGCGGTGTGTTTAAATTCTAAAATCTCATCTTCACCCGCATAAATCACGATATGCTCACCAGGAATCGTGCCTCCACGCACCACTGAAATCCCTAATTCACTCGTTTGGCGCGCTTCATCTTTTGGCGTGCGGTCATAGATATATTCTTTTTTCTCCTGACAAACTTCATTGATGCTATCCGCCAATAATAAAGCCGTTCCACTCGGTGCATCTTTTTTCTGATTATGATGTTTTTCAATCATTTCAATATCATAATCTTTTTCTAAAATTGGTGTCACTGCTTGCAAGGCCTTAATCAAGACATTAATCCCTAAAGACATATTCGCCGACTGAAAAATCGCAATCTCTTCACTTGCTTGGTCAATCGTTGCTTGAATGTCTGGCGTTAACCCTGTAGTAGCAACAACAACTGGCAAGTGTAAGGATTTGGCATCATTGACTAACTGCGTCACAGCTGAAAAGTGTGAAAAATCAATCACGACATCCGCTGTTTCTTGGACTTGTGCTAATTGCGCATAAACTGGAAAATCACTAGGTAAATCCGTATTTTGATCAATGCCAGCTACGACTGTCATTTCTTCTTTAGCCGCAATCATGGACTGTAAGACTTTGCCCATCTTACCATGACAACCACTTAAAATAATCTTTAACATATTTTTATCCTTTCTATCGTCACTTCTAATACCTATAATAACCCATATTTTTTCATTTCATTTTCTAATAATTCGACAGTTGTATCTTCTGGTTGGTCTAGTGGTAAGCGATAGTAGGTATCATAGCCTTTAAGCATACCGACTGCTTTTTTAATCGGCACTGGATTAACCTCGCTAAAAATCGCATCAATTAATGGTTTTTGTGCTAATTGTACGGCTAAGGCTGCTTTTGTTTGACCTTCTAAATAATCATGCACCATTTGCGAAGTTTGTTTTGGTGCAATATTACCAATCGTAGAAATCACACCTGAACCACCCACAGACAATAATGGAAGAACTTGATCATCATTTCCTGAATAAAGCGCAAAGTCCTCATCAACCAGACGCGCAATCTCCACAATTTGTGAAATATCCCCACTTGCTTCTTTAATACCGACAACATTAGGAATTACTTTTAATTCTTTGACAATCGCCGGAGTCAAATTCATCCCTGTCCGTGAAGCCACTGAGTATAAAATAACCGGTAAATCAACACTGGCACAAATTGCTTGATAATGTTTGATAATGCTTTTCTTCGTTGCTTTATTATAGTATGGTGTCACGACCAATAATGCATCGGCCCCAACTCTTTGGGCTGCTTGAGATAATTCAATCCCGTGTTGAGTATTATTAGAACCTGTCCCACCAATGACTGGAATACGGCCATTTACTTGTTTGACCACTGCCTCAATCACGGCGATATGTTCTTGATCGTCTAAAGTTGAAGCTTCTCCTGTTGTCCCACACGCGATAATGGCGTCGGCTCCTTGTTGTACATGCCATTCAGCTAGCTCTTTTAACTTATCGAAATCCACCGTTCCATCTGCTAACATTGGGGTAATCAGCGCGATTCCTGCACCTGTAAAAATTGCCACTTTTTGACACTTCCTTTCAAATTTATCATTAATTGTTCATTTTCATTAGTTTTCAGACAATAAAATGAAAAAATACTAACAAAACAATATGAATTGCTCTAATTATATTATATAATGTAAATACTTAGCAAGGAATATTCACTAATTTCTGCAAAAAATTTTTCAAAAATAAGCAGGTTAGTTGCATTCAATCTTAATAATTAATATGCTAATGAATATATCACAAGAAAAATCCCTAAGGAGGTTTGCATAAAAATGCTGATTTCTCAAGACGTAGCGCAACTCAAAGATCTAGTGACGAAACATCGACGTGCGCTTCATCAAATTCCTGAATTAGGTTTATCCGAATATAAAACAAAAGAATATTTATACAATTTTTTGCAACAACTACCCAATATTGAAATCCATGAAATATTAGATACTGGGCTGGTCGCAATTTTCAAAGGCAGCAAAGAAGGCAAGACATTAGGCTTTCGTACCGATATCGATGCTTTACCGATTACTGAAAATACTGACTTAGCCTTTCAAAGCACTCATCCTGGTAAGATGCATGCTTGTGGTCATGATGGACATATGGCTACCATGCTAGGCTTTGCACAATATCTTGCCACACATCCGCAAGAAATTATCGGTACCATCGTCTTAGTCTTTCAACCAGCTGAAGAAGGTCCTGGCGGTGCCCAACTTTTAATCGATGCCGGGCTTTTTGAAAAATATGGCATTGAACAAATGATTGGCTTACACGTCTTTCCAGAATTTGACGAAGGAATCATCGCCTGTCGTAAAGGACCAATGATGGCAAGAAATGGCGAGGTCTACATCACAATCAAAGGTAAGAGTGCACACGGGGCGCAACCACAAATCGGGGCTGATGCGATTGTTGCTACTAGCGCGGTGATTTCAGGCCTACATACAATTATTTCACGCAATCTTTCGCCAATGGATTCAGCCGTCCTCACTTTTGGTAAGATTACCGGTGGCGATGCGATGAATATTATTGCCCAAGAAGTCAAAATTGAAGGAACGATGCGCGCATTTAGCGATGAAGTTTATGAAACGATGACCCGTCGCATTGAAGAAATCGCGCAAAACATCGCCAAAGGATATGGTTGTGAAGCTGAAGTAACCTTTAATCATATGTATCGTGTGGTAGATAATGATGCACAAATGGTCGCAGCCTTAGAAAAAATTGTTGGGGATAGCTATGTCACGACCCCGCCTTATATGCTCGCTGAAGACTTCTCAATGTACCAGCAAAAGGTGCCAAGTCTCTTTTTCTTCGTAGGCATTCGCAATGAAGCATTAGGCTATACGCATCCTTTACACAGTGATCAACTACAATTTAATGAAGAATATTTACTCGGCGGCGTGGAATGTTACCGTCAATTAATGAAAGAATTAAATCAATAAGGAGTCCTGCAATGAATTTTGAAGTAAAAAATCATCATTTATATTTTGATGGGTGCGACACAGTTGCATTAGCCCAAAAATATGGCACCCCACTCTATGTCTTTTCAGAAAACGCGATTGTATCAGAATGTAATCAGTTAAAAGCTGCCTTTACCAATCGCTATCCAAATACGCGTGTGGCCTACGCTTCAAAGGCTTTTTCTACACTTGCAATGTATAAAATCATGGCTCGTGAAGGTTTTTGTATCGATGTAGTCAGTGGTGGGGAACTATATACCGCCATCCAAGCTGATTTTCCAGCCGAGCATATCGAATTTAATGGTAATAATAAATCTGATGAAGAATTAAGTCTGGCTTTAGATTATGGTGTAGGGCGGATTATCGTTGATGGGTTACAAGAAATTGAACGCATTCAAAAACTTGCAAGTGAAAAACAAACCACAGCCAAAGTCTTGTTTAGAATTACCCCTGAAGTGAATGTGCAAACCCATAGCTATATTTCAACCGGTCAAAAAGATTCCAAATTTGGGATTCCGCTTGATGAAGAGATTTTATGGCCAACCATTCAAAAAGCCATTGATGCTAGCAATATTGAATTTTATGGTTTCCATTTCCATGTAGGGAGTCAGTTAAAAGACAATAGCGCGCATCTAGCTGCAGCGAAAATTGCCTTAGATTTGGCCTTAGAAGTGCGAAAACGTCTAAACTATACGATTAAAGAATTGAATTACGGCGGTGGCTTTGGTGTGAAATACTTACCAGATGAACTCCGCCAACCATACGAATACTTCCTAACACCTTTGATGGAATTAACGGAAAGCTTTTGTCGAAAACATGATTTTCCACGTCCAAATATCGTCATCGAGCCTGGTCGAAGTATTGTGGCCGAAGCTGGCATTAGCTTACACACAATTGGCGAAATTAAGACTTTACCAGGCATCCGTACTTATGCTGCCATTGATGGTGGGATGACTGATAACATTCGCCCAGGCTTATATGATGCAACTTATACCGGAGTCATTGCCAACAAAGCCGATGAAGCAAAAACAGAAAAAGTAACCATCTCTGGAAAAGCCTGCGAAAGTACCGATATTTTGGTAAAAGACTTAGCCGTACCAAAAGTTGAAACAGGTGATATTTTTGCTACCTTTACAACGGGGGCTTATGGCTATTCCATGGCTAGCAACTATAATAAACTACCCATTCCAGCAGTCGTATTAGTGAAAGACGGACAAGATGCTTTAATCGTCAAACGCCAAAGCTATGAACAAATGATCCAAAATGAATTGATTCCTGATTTTTTATAGAAAGTGAGTGTGAAATGATGCAAATTCCTTTTTACAAAATGCAAGGTACCGGCAATGACTTTATCATTATTAATAACATTGAATTAAAATTTCCTTATGAAACCTTAGTCAAATTAGCCAAACAAATCTGCCAACGTAAAATTTCTGTGGGTTCAGATGCCTTAATGGTAGTAGATACTCCTCAAAAAGGTGGCGATTTTCGCATGATTTTCTTCAACGCAGATGGTACCGAAGCTGAAATGTGTGGCAATGGTGCTCGTTGTTTGGCGCGCTATGCTTTTGAAAACCAACTGGCAAATGAAGAAATGCAAATCGAAACAGTTGCGGGGATGGTTTATGCCAAACGTTTAGACCAACGCAACTATCAAGTGCAATTAAATGATCCAGCTAATATCCAAGAAGCTTTGATGTTTAATGATTTCTTAGTCGATTATGTCGAATTGGGTGATCCTGGCATTCCTCATTTGGTAGTCCCTTATGAAAATTTGAGTATCACGCCATTAGCATCGATTCAAGCTTTGGCTAAAAGTTTACGTTATTGGGACTACTTGCCTAAAGGAGCCAATGTAAATTTTTATGAAGTATTGGAAAATCAAGAAGTCGTGGTTCGAACCTTTGAGCGCGGCGTAGAAGATTTCACCTTAGCTTGTGGCACAGGTAGCGGCTCAACTGCCTATATCCTGGCACAAAAAGGTTTAGTCCAACCAGAAGAAGTCACGATTCATGTACTTGGTGGTACCTTAAAAGTCAAAGTCACACCAGACGGACTCTTCTTAATTGGGGATACCAATATTATTACCAAAGGCGAAATTATGGATGAAGATATCGAACAAAATGTGATGAACTAAAATAGAGAAGTAATAGACTAATATTTCGGTATAACAAAAAAATATCCGAATGTTCAGCAATGATTGAATTCATACTCAAGTTGAACATTCGGATTTTTATCATTATTAAAAAAATTAATTTAACCTGATAGTTTTGCTTATATACGACATTATCAAGATAAAATTATCATTCGTTTCCTGATATCTCCCCTAATCTTTTCTTAACCTGACTTCAATTTTTATTCTATCTGGATCTTCAAAAAAAACTGCATAAAATTCTTTACCTGCAGCATATGGATAATATTCTTCGTACAACAATGTCAAATGATTATCCAAACAATACTGATGAATATGATCAATCATCTCTATTTTGTCACAATGAAAAGCTAAGTGATTTAGTCCTACATGACATCTATGGTATGTAGAAGGCAAATACTGACCCTTCGTCTGAATAAAAACAATGTAAAAATCATTTTTTCGATATAAAAATCACTCATCCCATTCTTGAAAGACTTTAAAACCAAGCTTGGGAAATAACCAACTATAGAATGAAAAGATTCTCCTAAGTCACTGACATAAATTTCTATATGATCCATAATTTTATACGCCTCTTTAAGTAAATTTATTTTTTTACATAGATTAATAAAATAGGAGAAGATATTATTCAAAAATTTTGAAACGCGTCTTTAAAGAACCAATAAAAAAGTTATTCTTTATGACTATTTTTTAACACATCTTTTATTTCTTGATAGATTTCTTGGGCTTCTTCCAAACTATAGGCATTGGCACCACTCGCTAATGGATGGCCACCCCCATGATGACGTTTCGCGATTTCGTTGATAGGCTTAGTTTTAGAACGCAAACGCACACGATAATAGCCTTCTGGTTGCTCGACAAATAATGCCCAGGCTTGGACTTGTTCAATTTCTCCAGGCAATGGCACCAAATGCGCAGTCTTAGCATCATCTACTTGATACTCTTGCAATACTGCTTGTGATAAGTAGCAACAAGCCGCCCCATTTTCATCTATTTCAAGATTTTGATAAACATACCCCACTAACTTAGATACGGCTAAACTAATTTGTGAGATTTGGCGATTTAATAACGTCGCATCAAAGTCAAATTCTCTTAAAAAGCTAGCAATCCGCAGCGTTTTTGCCGTCGTTGCTGGATATAAAAATCTACCCGTATCACCTACAATACCAGCATAGAGCAAGCGTGCAGCCTTCGTAGTCATCGTTAATTCATCCGCTAATTGTTGATAAAAATCACAAATAATCTCGCTACAACTACTTGCAGTCGTATCTACATAGACCAAATCGCCATAAGGTTCGTCATTTGGATGATGATCAATTTTAATTAATTCTTTTCCTAGATGATAACGCTCATCACTAATTCGCGGTGCATTGGCGGTATCAGTGACAATCACGAGTGAATCTTGATAAACCTCATCAGCTATTTCTTGCATCGTTGCTAAATATTCCAAATGATCAACAGTTTTCCCTACTTGATAAATCTGCTTTTCAGGAAAACTTGCTCGCAAAATCTCAGCCAATCCCACTTGCGAACCTAAGGCATCTGGATCAGGACGCATATGGCGATGAATAATAATCGTATCATAGGCTTTTATTTTATTTAGTATTGCTTGTGCTGTTTGTAAATCCATCTTATCCCTACTTTCTATGCTCTTTCCATGACTTGACAAGTGACAATCGCTTTAGCCACCAAAGTATTTTCAAGATAAATTTCCATATCTAGTTTGGCAGAACGGCGACCTGACTCTAATATTCGCGGCTTGATTGACAGCTCGCTTTCTAACTGAATCAATTTGAAATAATGTAAGTTCACTTGTTCAATCCAAGTATTTTTGCGTTTATAAATCATCATGGTTTGTTTGGCGGTATTGGCAATCAATCCTGAAAGCACCCCAAAAGAAATCGTCCCTAATTCATCAACCATTTGTGGCGTAACTGTAAATTGAAACTCTGGCAATTCAAGGGCATTTCCTTGGGCATCTTCTTCAATCATCTGAATTTGCGCATTGACTTGATCGGCAATCGTATCAGATACTTGCGGCTGTCTTTGAACCAAATGCATCGCCTTCATCACATCTTGACGTGTCACAATCCCTAATAGTGAAAAATCATCGGCAACCACCGGCATCACTTCTAAGCCATCCCAAATCATTTGATGACTGACAGAAGCAATCGACATTTCCTTTTTCACGACACGGGGATCTTTGGTCATGACCCGTTCAATTAAGAGATGATCGCTCTTTTCTAAAATATCTTTGGTGGTCACAATCCCAACGACACGCATATTTTTATTGACGACTGGGAAGCGCGAATGTTTGGTGGTTTCGGCCAATTCAATATAATCACGCACCGTATCATGAACTTGTAAATAATGCGTCTTTTCTAGTGGCATATAAATATCGGCAATCAGCATAATTTCTTTTTTAATCAATTGATCGCTTAAAGCTCGGTTAATCATCGTCGCCACGGTAAACGTATCATAAGTCGTCCGTAAAATTGGTAGCCCCTTTTCATCCGCAAGACTGGCAATCTCACTTGTCGTATCAAAACCACCAGTAATCAGTACCGCTGCGCCATTTTCTAAAGCCAAGCGTTGCACATTGATACGGTTACCGACAATCATCAATGAACCAGGTGTCACATAACGTTCAATGGCTGAGACTTCCATCGCCCCAATTACAAATTTATTGAGGACGTGACTTAAACCACTCTCACCGCCAAGCACATCTCCTTCAATTATCTCTACTACTTCTGCAAAGGTTAATTTTTCAATATTTTTCTTTAATTTGCGTTCAATGCGAATGGTTCCTACCCGTTGAATGGTCGAAACTAAACCGCTATTTTCGGCCTCTTTAATGGCACGATAGGCAGTCCCTTCACTGACCTTTAGCTGTTTGGCAATTCCGCGTACTGAGATTTTTTCGCCAACTGGCAACTGCTCAATATATGATAAAATTAAATCATGTTTCGTTGTCATTTGCTCACTTCTTCCTCTTGTACTTTGTTATAACACAATCCATTATATAGAACGTTTACATCTAACTTTTTTAGATGAAATTAATACAGTATTCACCATTTATTGTAACAGATTTTAGCAGAAGTACAATGCTTTTTAGGAAGTTTCTGAGGGGAAAAATAATTTTCTAGACTATCAGGAGAAATGATTCAAGTTTAGCGTTTTTTGCAACTTTCACACCTAAATATCGACAAGGATTTGCGCCATCGCTATGATTGGAACTGAAAATAGATTTGCTTTATTAGTGGGCTCGTGGATATGGCCTGCACCCGCCTGTGGGCTCAACATTTATCATTAATGTTGAGAAAAAGAATAGCAGGACTGCCTATAGAGAGGGCATATCTAGCGTGAGGTGAAACTCAATACGTGGAAAAGATACCTAGGGTTAAATGTTGACATTAGATATCTTTTTATTTAAATAATCCAATTATTTTCACCGATATTAGAATCTAAAAATATACATCGACCTTTCAATTTTAACCACAAAAATAGCCAAGAGAACCATTGATAACATTCTCTTGGCTATGAGTATTAATAGCGATTATTTTTGCCTTTACGGTTGCTTGACTCCATAATCACTGGCAAAATGACTGGGCGACGACGTGTTTGCTCAAATAGATAGCGACTCAATTGATCACGGATATCTTGTTTGAGATTGCCCCAATCAAAGTCTTGCACTTGTAAATGACTTTCAACAATTTCTTGCACGATTTCGGCACTCTCACGCATCAAATCACGACTAGCCTTCACATAGACAAAGCCACGTGAAGTAATTTGTGGGGAGGAAATAATTTTTTTCTCGCGGCGATTAATCGTAACCACTGCTACAAAGATACCATCTTCTGACAATACTTTGCGGTCGCGCAAGACAATATTCCCAATATCACCGACTCCTTTACCATCAATCATGACATTTTCAGCCGGAACTGAACCATTTAAAATCAAACGGCCCTTAATCAAGCTGATGACATCCCCTTTAGCCGTCACTAAAATATGTTTATCATCATAACCTAATTGTTTAGCCAGATTTGCATGAGCGACTAATTGACGATATTCTCCTTGAACTGGAATTAAATATTTCGGTTTCAAAAGATTCATCATCAATTGTAAGTCAGTTGGATTGGCATGCCCTGAAACCGACATATTATCAGAAATATTTTTAACTGTGCCACCTGCGCGATAAATAATATCTTCAGTCTTAGCAACCACCGTCTCCATCGAAATAGTTGGCGTAGTCGTAATATAAACCAAATCGCCCTCATGAATACGCAAAGTTCGATGTGTTCCTTTTGCCATGCGTTGTAAAGATTTGATTGGTTCTCCCATACGACCTGTTTCTAAAATCAATAGTTCTTCTGGAGCGTATTTTTTCATTTCTTTTTGCGGAATAAATAAATCTTCATCAGGAACTGTTAATTTCCCTAGCTTCATCGCAGTTCGAATAATACGACCGAAATCTTGACCCGTCAATACAATTTTACGACCCGCTTTATAGCATGCATCAATCACTTGTTGGACACGCTGTAAGTTACTTGCGACACAGGCAACGACAATTCGGCCTTCCCAATAATTAATGGTATCATAGACTTCTTCGGCAATTTTTTGTTCTGAAGCAATCGGTTGAGGATTTTCAGCATTACTTGAAGTACTTAATAATGCAAGCACCCCTTCTTTACCAATTTCGGCTAAACGGGCAAAATCGGTGCGATAAGGTTCACTGGCTGATTGGTCAAATTTGAAATCTCCAGTATAAACAATATTGCCCTCTGGTGTTTTTAAGCTCACCCCTACTGAATCAGGAATCGAGTGGGTCGTCCTAAAGAAGCTTACCACCGTTTGACCAAAATCAATTTCTGTGTATTCGTCAATCACATGGAATTCTTTAAAACGTTTAGTTGGCTCATAACGATGTACATTTAATTTCGCTAATTCAATGGTTAATTTCGTCCCAAAAACCGGGGCCTTCACTTCAGCCAAAAGATAAGGAAGCGCTCCGATTGCATCCGGATGTCCATGGGTTAAAAAGATCCCGGCAATCCTTTCTTTATTGTCTCTAAGATAAGTAAAATCAGGAATAATCGTATCAATTCCTAATAGTTCACTTTCTGGATAGCGTAACCCACAATCAAGCACGAAAATATCTTCATCAACTTCGGCAATGTATAGGTTTTTTCCACTTTCACGGACCCCGCTTTGTGGAATGATATTTATCTTAGTCAAAAATTTCACCTCAATTTTTATTTTATTTCTTTAACTCATCATTACTATTATACATGAAATCAAGACTAAAACAAAAAGAAAAATACAACTATCTCATAGAATTCAAAAAATCATTGGTTTATTCGTACAAAAGTGAGAACATCCATCCCCTTAGACACAAAAATACCGACCTGTCCTATCAACAAGTCGGTAAATTTTTATTCAGGTACACGAACTAAATCCATTTCATGTAACGTTTCGGCGATTTGTACAGAGTTCCAAGCTGCGCCTTTCAATAGATTATCAGATACGACCCATAAGTGTAAGCCGTTTTCAACATCTAAATCTTTTCGGATACGACCAACAAAGGTTTCTTTCTTGCCAATTGAATTGATCGCTTGTGGATAGATTTGTTGGCTAGGATCATCTTCTAAAACGACTCCTGGTGCATCTTTTAATACATCGCGCACTTCTTCGACTGTTAATGGTGTTTTTGTTTCAATATAAACAGATTCAGAATGACCGCTTAGAACAGGCACACGGACACAAGTCGCAGAAACTTTGATGCTGCTATCTTCCATAATTTTCTTCGTTTCATTGACCATTTTCCACTCTTCATAAGTGTAACCTTCATCACTAAACACATCGATTTGCGCCAAAGCATTAAAGGCCAATGGATAGTGTTTTTTATCGCCACCACATGGTAAAATTTCAGCCGTTAATTCATTTAATGGCGTCCCTTCACTAAAGGCTTTCACTTGATTTGTTAATTCAGCAATCGCACGCGCACCAGCACCCGATACCGCTTGATAAGTAGAAACAATCACACGGTCCAAACCAGCTTTTTGACGGATAGGCTCTAAGGCAACCATCATTTGAATCGTTGAACAGTTTGGATTGGCGATAATTCCTTTATGTGATTTTAAGGCTTCTTTATTTACCTCAGGCACAACCAATGGAATTCCTTCATGCATTCTGAAATAGCTGGTATTATCAACTACTACCGCTCCACGTTTCACAGCTTCTGGCGCAAAGACTTTTGAAATGCTACCACCTGCACTAAATAAAGCCAAATCCACACCTTCAAATGATTCTGGCACTAATTCTTCAATCGTTAATTCTTGCTCTTTGAAGAAGGTTTTTTTTCCAGCTGAACGTTTAGAAGCTAATAATTTCACTGCTTTAATAGGTAATGTAGATTGCTCCAACATTTCAATCATTTTTGTTCCGACAGCCCCAGTTGCTCCAACGACTGCTACAGTATATTCTCTTGCCACACGACATTACTCCCTTTTATTAATATTTTTTAATTATTTTAACATATATTTCAAATTTTACTAGTCTTTTCACACATTTTTTCCGATAAATTCATTGAAAGTAAGAGCACGCTTTGTTATAGTGGGTATGCAAATGAAATTTTGGAGGGATATACATGGCAAAAGTAGAAAGCTTTAGTCTAGATCATAATAAAGTCAAAGCACCTTACGTCCGCATGGCAGGAATGGAAACCAATCAAGGTGTAGTTATTCAAAAATTTGATTTACGTTTCTTACAACCCAATCACGATGCTTTACCGACTGCTGCACTTCACACCTTAGAACATTTATTAGCCGTGAATTTACGCGACTATATTGAAGGTGTGATTGATTTATCACCAATGGGCTGCCGTACTGGTTTTTACTTAATCGTTTGGGGTGAACATTCAACGGAAGAAATTCGTGACGCCCTTAAAACTGTCTTAGAAAAACATGTCATTGGGACTGATTATGTGCCAGCTGTTTCGGCCAAAGAATGTGGGAATTATCGCGACCATTCCTTATTTGCTGCCCAAGAATATGCCAAACAAGTACTTGCTCAAGGCATTAGCAGCGATCCATTTGAAAGACTTGTTTAATCATAAAAATAGCAATCACTTCTTATTTGAAGTTGATTGCTATTTTTTTTATTTCTTTACTAAATTTCGTATGAGAGATATTAACCAATTTTCACTAATCTCATGTTCTTCAAAATTCTTTATTGTCAGAGCGTCTTGAATTTGACGTTTTCTATTAGGAATAATAAATAAAGGAAGTCGATTTAGTGCAAACCATCTTAAGTCACGTGTCTCCGATGTTGTTCTCTTCAATTCTCCACTAATAATATGACTAATGAAAAGATGTTGACAATCCTTTCTAGTTTTATCTATATATTGGGCAAATTCATAGTCAATCTGAATTTCATAACCTGTTTCCTCATACATTTCTCTTATGGCCGCTTCACTAGGAAGTTCATCTAATTCAACTACACCACCAGGTAAATCCCATAATGGGAAGTCACGACGTTTCACTAATAAAACGCGTTGATTTACAATGACCACATTAAAAGCACCATGACTATATTTCATTCTTTACTCTTTATCTATTCGGTAATTCAAAAATCATCGCTGCAAATGGCGCAAGTGTCATGCGTTTTT
Organism: Enterococcus cecorum; assembly: GCF_052119425.1. GTDB lineage: Bacteria > Bacillota > Bacilli > Lactobacillales > Enterococcaceae > Enterococcus_E > Enterococcus_E cecorum_C. Next base: position 93,795 of record NZ_JBQKFH010000001.1, on the reverse strand, counting down.
GCAATTTCGGCTCATCGATATTTGTTAGTAAAACTTTCGCCGTTGGTTGTACCACACGGTTTGGCAAATCTACCACAACTTCTTGATTACTTAAATTCACTAAGACCAAAGCACTTTGCTCATCCGTATTTCGTGTATAAGCAATGACTTGTGGATGACCTGCTAAGTGCAACTCATAATTACCATCGACAAATAGCGGTGTTTTGCGCAACTGAATCGCTTGTTTATAAAAGTTTAACAAGGAATCTGGACGCTCTTCTTGCTCAGCTACATTGATTTCCTGATAGTTTGGATTGACCGCTAACCAAGGTTGTACTTGGCTAAACCCAGCTTCATCACTATCTTGCCATTGCATCGGTGTCCGGGAATGATCTCTGGTCCAATGACAAATTTGTTGTAATGCTTCAGATGGTTCTACACCTTGTTTCAACAATTCTTGATAATGGCTATAACTATCTTTAGCATCTAATTGTTCTACTGATGTAAATGGGAAATTCGTCATACCGATTTCCTGTCCTTGATAGATAAACGGTGTCCCTTTCATAAATAGAAAAGCCGTTGCGATTGCTTTAGCCGACTGTTCGCTTTCATTACCCAAAATCGAATTGATGCGAGGATTATCATGATTTTCGACATAGAGTGCATTCCAACCATTCGCATTCAAATCTTTTTGCCAACGACTGACAACTTTCTTCCATCCGAGCACATTGATACGCTCATGACCAGGTTGGCCTTCTCTGACTTGATGTTCTAATTCAAAAATCATATCTAGATAGCCTTCTCGATTGGTCCATTTCACCGCTTTTTTACTCGTCACACCACTTGCTTCACCAATCGTTACAATCGGATATTCGTCAAAAATTTCCTTCAAATCTTGCATATACTCATCAATTCCCGCCACATTCATAAACGGCGCCCATGGATTATCGGTAATTTTGAAGTCCCATGGCTCTTTTTGGATATGACTAATCGCATCTAAACGGAAACCATCAATGCCTAAATCTAGCCACCAGCGAATCATTTGATAGATTTCTTCACGAACCTTAGGATTTTTCCAATTTAAATCAGGTTGTTCAGGCGCAAAAATGTGGAAATAGGCTTGTTTTGATTTTTCATCATATTGCCAAGTCGAACCTCCGAAGAAACTTTGCCAGTCATTCGGCATTCGATCCGGTGTTGCATCTGCCCATAAGTAATAATCACGATAAGGATTGTCCTTGCCTTTTAGCGCTTCTTGAAACCATGGATGCTGATCACTCGTATGATTAACGACCAGATCCATCACAATCTTCAATCCTAAATCATGTGCTTTTGTCAGTAATTCCTTAAAATCCTCCATCGTGCCAAAATCAGGATGAATGGCTTGATAATCAGAAATATCATAGCCATTATCCACATTTGGTGAAGCATAAATTGGATTAATCCAGATGAAATCGACTCCTAAATCTTTAATATAAGGCAATTTTGCGATGATTCCTTGCAAATCACCAATACCATCATTATTGCTATCATAGAAACTCCGCGGATAGATTTGATAACCTATCGCAGTTTCCCACCATTTTCTTTCCATTATTAATCCTCCAATTTTACAACAAAAGCTTGCCATGGTTTTAAGGTCAAGTCTAAGCATTCTGATAACTGCACAGGCATATTTTCAATGACAATTTCTTTGGCTTTTGCGTTATCATACTTAAAGTCATGTGCTTCATTAGAGAAGTTTGTCACAACTAGCCAAGTTTCGCCTTGATATTTACGTAGGTAGGCAAATACTTCCTCTTGCGTATCCACTAATTCAAAATCGCCCCAAATCATAATTGGGTTTGCTTTACGTAGGGCAATTAATTTTTGATAAGTGTAAAAAATCGAATCAGGATCGGCCAAAGCTTGTTCAACATTAATCTTTTCATAATTATCATTGACTGCGATCCATGGTTCCACCGTTGAAAAACCGGCAAAGGCATGATTATTCCATTGTACTGGACGTCTAGCATTATCCCGACCTTTGACATTAATCGAGTGGATAATATCTTCTTTTGCATAGCCATTTGCTAAACGTTCATGATACATATTAATGGTTTCAATATCACGCGCTTGAGAAATATCGGTAATTGCTGTGTTAGTCATGCCGATTTCTTCTCCTTGATAGATATATGGTGTTCCTTTTTGCATGTGTAATAGAATCGCTAACATTTTCGCACTTTCAACACGATACTGACCATCATTTCCCCAGCGTGAAATCATGCGTGGTAAGTCATGATTATTCCAAAATAGTGAATTCCAACCTTGATTATCTAGCTCGGTTTGCCATTTTGCAAAAATTTGTTTTAATTTGCCTAAATCAACCGGTGCTAAATCCCATTTTTCGCCGCCTTCTTGTTGGTCTAAGCCGATATGTTCAAATTGGAAAACCATCGAAAGCTCATGACGCTCTGGATTTGAATAAAGTTTGGCAATTTCTGGTGTGGCACCCCAAGTTTCGCCGACGGTTAATAAATCATGTTTACCAAAAGTCGCTTGATTCATCTCTTGTAAAAATTCATGCAAACGAGGACCATTTCCGGTAATTTCTTTTTCTGGTACTTTACCGATTAAATCAATCACATCCATACGGAACCCACCGATGCCTTTATCAATCCAGAAATTCATCATTTGATAGACTGCTTGACGGACTTTTTCATTTTGCCAGTTTAAGTCAGGTTGTTTTTTACTAAATAAATGTAAATAATATTGTCCTGTTGCTTCATCCAATTGCCAAGCTGAACCAGAAAAGGCCGAACGTAACCCATTTGGCACGCCCCCGTCTTTACTTGGATCAGCCCATACATAGTAATCGCGGTAAGGGTTGTCCTTAGATTTGCGTGCTTCAACAAACCATGCGTGTTCATCAGAGGTATGATTGACCACCAAGTCCATGATGATACGAATATTACGTTTTTTCGCTTCGGCAATTAAACGATCCATATCTTCCATTGTCCCAAACTCAGTCATAATCGCTTCATAATCAGAAATATCATAACCATTATCATCATTTGGCGACTGATAAACGGGAGATAACCAAATCGCACCGATACCTAGTTTTTCCAGATAGTCTAATTTTTCGATGATACCGGGTAAATCCCCGATACCATCACCATTACTATCTTTAAAACTTCTTGGATAAATTTGATAAACAACGACTTCTTGCCACCAATGTTTTTGACTCATTATTCCACACCTTCCCAGTAAGTAATGACAAATCCTTTAGGTAAAATTTGATTTTCTTGTGTTTTTTGACTTAAAACTGTTCTTTCGCTAACTGGCATCGTAATAGGTTGATCACCTGTATTAAAAGTTGCGACTAATAGACGATCATCCAATTGACGAGCAAACGATACGATTCCTGTGCGATCATCGACGGCTAACCATTCCAAGCTACCTTCACTTAAAATTGGTTGATACTCTTTTCTAAATGCGACCAACAATTTCATAAATTCATACATTTCTAAATCTTGGTCTTTTTCATCCCAAACCATGCATTTGCGGCAACCAGGGTCAAACTCGCCTTCCATCGCATATTCCGTACCGTAGTAGATACAAGGGACACCCATTTGTAAATAAGTGAAAGCCATAATTTGACGAGCCAAGTCTTTATCCCCAGCGACTTCTGTCAATAGTCTAGGCGTATCATGTGAATCTAAAACGTTTAATTGCACTTGATTCGTTTGCATGCGATAGAGCATTAATTGTTGGTTCATTTGCGCAACCATCTTTGTCAAAGGAATTTCATCTTTTACAAAGTAAGCTTTAATCGCATCGGTAAAGGCATAGTTCATCACGGCATCAAACTCATCACCTTGTAACCAGCGTTGAGAAGAATACCAAATTTCTCCTAATATATAGAAGTCTTTTTTCGCTGCATCACAAGTTTGTCTAAATTTCTTCCAAAACGCGTGGTCCACTTCATTGGCAACATCCAAGCGCCAAGCATCGATATCAAATTTTTCAATCCAGTATTTCGCTATTGAAAGTAAATATTCTTGCACTTCAGGATTAGCTGTATTTAATTTTGGCATATGCGGCGTGAAGGCAAAAGTATCATAAGTTAAATCTTTAGCATCTTCAAAGTTATCCCCTTCTGTATAACTCACTGGAAACTCGTGAATGTGGAACCAATCAGCATATTTAGATTTTTCCCCATTTTCAATGACATCTTGCCATTGTGGAGAATTATCGCCAATATGATTAAATACCGCATCCAGCATCACTTTAATCCCACGAGCATGACATTCCTCAACCAAGGCTTTAAAGGTTTCATCATCACCAAAAGCTGGATCGATTTTAAAGTAATCTTCCGTATCGTATTTATGGTTAGAAGTCGCTTTAAAGATTGGGCAGAAATACAAACCATTCACTCCTAAATCAACCAAATGATCTAAATGGTCGCGTACCCCCTGTAAGTCTCCGCCAAAGAAATTAAATGGCGTTGGTTCTTCGCTTCCCCATGCAAGAGTGCCTTTTGGATCATTCGTCGTATCCCCATTTGCAAAACGTTCTGGGAAAATTTGATACCATACTGTTTGTTTCACCCATTCAGGTACTTTAACGCGGTCTGTTTGGTGGAAATAAGGCAAACGATAATAAAGATTTGGTGTTGACAAGTATTCTTCCGTTGCTGGAAAAATGCCTTGATCTCCATAAAAAGCGGTCGTGCCATCCACACCTTCAACAATAAACCCATAAGCAATACGGCGGAATTTTGCACCTACACTAATTTGCCAATAATCATGCAATTGCGTTGTCAATAATTTTTGCATAGGTACTTTCTTTTGGAACCATTTTTCCTTATTCACCAAATAAGGATCACCGTGAACAAGGTATACCGCTTTCACATCTTCTCTGGCGGTCTGTAAGCGAATGTGCATCGTTGCTTCATTATAAAGATAAGCAAATTCACTTTCAGGTCGATGATAAATTGCAGAAGTATTCATAAATACAATCTCTCCTTTTATTTAAATATTTGATTCGCCCCTATTATTACATAAACCGAAAACGCAATCAAGCAAAAAACGGCAATCGGTTGCACTTTATCGCAAATCTGTTTTGTTAATCAGTCAGAAATCCTTTTAAAACCAAGCACTTACCTTTGTTTTAAACATTTGTATTTAAAATTTATGTTTATAAAATCCCCTTATCTTTTTCATATTTTAAAAAAAATACGAAAAAAACATTTGACAAAAGACGCAAACGATTGCATAATAAACATGTAATTATTTTTCTCAAATAAATGGAGGTCTTGAGAATGAAAACTAACTTCAAAAAATTTGCTCTAGGGACAGTAGCCTTAGGAGCCAGCGTATTACTACTTGCCGGATGCGGAAATTCAAGTAAGAATGAAAGCGCTACAGACAATGGTGGCAAAGCTTCAAGTTCTAAAGTAGAAGGTCACATTAAATTATGGATTGATACCGAACAAAAAGCCACTTTCAACAAAATCGTTAAAGACTTTGAAAAAGAATATCCTGATGTTAAAGTGGATGTCAAAGTCGGTTCTTCTGCTGATGCGAAAAAAGATGTTTCTAAAGACCCTGAAAAGGCAGCCGATGTCTTTATGTTACCACATGACCAAGTCGGACAAATGGCTGAAGCAGGTCTATTATATAAGAATACAAAATTCGCAGATGAAGTGAAGAAAAACAATATTGATTCTGCTATTGAAGGGGCATCTTGGAAAGGCGAATTATACGCTTACCCATATGGAGTAGAAACTCAAGTCCTTTACTACAATAAATCTGTTTTATCTGAAGAAGATGTGAAAACTTGGACAGGAATCACAACAAAAGGTAAATTAGGTACCAACTTTGGTGAAAATGGTGCCAACTACATCTTCGCCCCATTATTTATGAGTAATGGTGATGTATTATTTGGTAAAAATGGTGAAGATCTAAAAGGTACTGACTTCAACAATGAAAAAGGTGTGCAAGTACTTGACTGGATTGCTAAACAAAAATCAAATCCAGGGGTTGTTCAATCAAGCGAAACAGCGATTGCAAAACTTTCTTCAGGTGAAACAAGTGCCTTCCTTTCAGGTCCATGGTCTAAAAACGATGTGAAAAAAGGTTTAGGCGACAAGATGGGCGTTGCAGCTTATCCAACAGTTGACTTTGGTAATGGCGAAGTTCCTATGAAAGCTTTCTTAGGTGTGAAATTATTCGGGGTTAACCAACAAACAAAACATCCACTAGCTGCGATGGCTTTAGCAAACTACATCAGTGGTGAAAAAGCACAAGAAGAATTATTCAAGAACCATGGTATCATCCCATCTAACAAAGCCGCTCAAGAATCTGAAGCAGTTCAAAGTGATGATGTCGCAAAAGCTGTCTTAGCAATGTCTGATGAAGCTCACTCAGTTGTTATGCCTAAATTACCTGAAATGGTTTCATTCTGGCCAGCAATGGATGCTTTAATTAACGATACTTACAAAGGTAAAATTGCTAGTGACCAATATCAAGCTAAATTAGATAAATTCGTTGAAGATATCTCTAAAGAAGCTAAATAATTGAACTTTCTAATGTTATCTGCGGGGATTTCCTGCAGATAACATTTCATTATATCTTATGAAAAGGCGTGAATCTTATGTCTCAAAAAATGCTTTCTCACCCTAAAAAAATGACTTTTAGAGAACTATTTAAACAGGGCGATTTACCAACTAAACTATCTTTTCTATTTATGGGAACGGCTAATTTATGTAACAAGCAAATTCCAAAAGGCTTACTCTTCTTAGGTTCAGAAATTCTTTTCTTCTTTTGGTTAATTCGTAATGGAGTGACCGCTCTAGCAATGTTACAAACACTTGGTACGAAAAAACAAGGATTAGTCTATAATGAAGATTTAGGTATTGAAGTCTTACAAAAAGGCGACAACTCCATGTTAATCTTGCTATTCGGTATCGCAGCCATCTTAACTTGTGCGATGATGATTTATCTTTACATCGTCAACTTAAAGAGCGCACGCAAACTTTATGAATTAAAACAAGAGAACAAACCTATTCCTACCACTCGTGATGATTTAAGATCTTTACTCAACGAACGCTTCCACGCAACTTTGATGACCATTCCTTTACTTGGTGTGCTATTATTTACCATTTTACCGTTGTTATACATGATTTCGATTGCGTTTACGAACTATGATCACAATCATCTCCCACCAAAACAACTCTTTACTTGGGTGGCATTCAAAAACTTTGGTAATGTCATTACTGGGGATATGGCTTCTACTTTCTTCCCAGTATTAGTATGGACGTTGGTTTGGGCGGTTATGGCAACTGTCACTTGTTTCATCTTTGGCGTGATTCTTGCCTTATTAATCAACACTAAAGGCATCAAAGGAAAGAAAATTTGGCGTACCCTATTTGTCTTAACGATGGCCGTCCCTCAATTCGTTTCCTTGTTGATTATGCGTAACCTTTTAAACGATGCAGGTCCAATCAACTCAACTTTGATGAATTTAGGGATTATCAAATCAGCCTTACCTTTCTTAACTGATCCAACTTGGGCAAAATTCTCAATTATCTTTGTCAATATGTGGATTGGGATTCCGGTAACAATGATTATCACTACTGGTATTTTACAAAACTTACCAACTGACCAAATCGAAGCGGCTCGCATTGATGGTGCAAATAGTTTCCAAATCTTTAGAAGCATCACATTCCCACAAATTTTATTTGTTATGATGCCTTCATTGATTCAACAATTAGTCGGCAATATCAATAACTTCAACGTCATCTACTTATTAACTGGTGGTGGCCCATCTAACTCAGATTTCTATGGTGCCGGTAGTACAGACTTGCTCGTTACCTGGTTATATAAATTAACCGTAGATACAATGGACTATAACTTAGCTTCTGTTATCGGTATCTTAATCTTTATTCTTTCAGCTGTCTTTAGTTTAGCAGCCTACACTAGAACAAATTCATTTAAGGAGGGCTAAACAATATGAATTATCGTGCAAAACGCAAATTAAATCTAACTTTAGTCTATGTCATCCTTGCTATTTTGGCCTGTATCTGGGTCTTTCCAATAATCTGGATTGTCTTAACAAGTTTTCGTGCTGAAGGTGGCGCATTCGTCCCTTACATCATTCCAAAACAATTCACGCTTGATAATTATGTCAAACTATTGACCAATCCAAATGGTACTTATCCCTTCGTTCGTTGGTTTATGAACACTTTAATCGTTGCTATCTGTAGTTGTTTATTATCAACATTTATTACGATTGCGATGGCTTATGCATTATCAAGATTACGTTTCAAAATGCGTAAACCATTCTTAAAAGTTGCTTTAGTATTAAATATGTTCCCTGGCTTTATGAGTATGATTGCTGTCTACTACATCTTAAAAGCCATGAACTTAACAGAAAGCTTAGTAGCCCTAGTCATCGTCTACTCATCCGGTGCCGCACTTGGCTTTTACATTGCGAAAGGCTTCTTTGATACCATTCCAATGACTTTGGATGAATCGGCTATGATTGACGGCGCAAACAAATGGCAAATCTTTACTCAAATTACTTTACCTTTATCTAAACCAATTATCGTTTATACTTCTTTGATGGCTTTCATGGGACCTTGGATGGACTTCATCTTTGCCAAAGTCATCATGGGCGATAAAGTTGAAAACTATACCGTTGCGATTGGACTTTACTCAATGATGACCAAGACAACTGCCAATTCGTTATTCATGTCCTTTACCGCTGGATGTGTGATGATTGCCATTCCAATTACCATCCTATTCATCTATATGCAAAAATTCTATGTGGAAGGTATCACAGCAGGTTCAGTCAAAGGATAAAAATCTTGAGGTTTATCTACTAGCCTCGCTTATCAAAAAAATCGGAGTCATCTTTCATACACTGAAGATGACTCCGATTTTACGTTTCATTCACTTATTTTTTATTCAGTTTCTCAAAAGTTTCATCGAGACCGATAGAAACACCGCCTGCTTCCATTTCTTTCTCGGATTCGTAGATTGCCTGGTCGATTCGGTTGTTTTTTACAAATTTATCATATAATTCACTGCTCATTAACACCAGATCGCTGTAAGCATTTTTGGTAATAAAAATCGGTTCCTGTATCTTATGAGCCATATCAAATAACTTACTGATATCAGAAAAATCTTCACTTGGTATGATAACTGGCATACTATCAAATCCTTTCTTATCATAATTATGTCAGAATGTATCCCGATTATTTACCTTTTTGTCTTACCATCTGATTACCTCCATCATAACATAATAAAATAAAAAAATAAGTTTAAGCAAAAAAATTCTCAAAAAATCTGTTTCATTTTTACTCAAAATTAGAAAAGGGTTTTACTTGCTTTTTTTAAGAAATAAGTGTACCATGTAATTAGTTTTAGGTGTACCTAAACTTTTAACATTTTACTAGAATATGAGGTGCTTTCATGAATGAAACAACACATAAAACGCCAATTATTACACATACGCATTCCAAAAGCTTGGAAGAAATCAATGGAACAGTTGAAATTCCTAAAACAAAAAACTTTTGGCGTAATTTACTAGCTTTCTCCGGTCCTGGAGCTTTAGTAGCAGTTGGATATATGGACCCCGGAAACTGGATTACTTCCATTGGCGGTGGGGCAAAATATGGCTATCTCTTACTATCCGTTGTCTTTTTATCAAGTTTGATTGCGATGTTACTCCAATACATGGCGGCTAAACTAGGCATTGTCACCCACATGGATTTGGCACAGGCGACACGGAAATATACCGGAAAAAAATTAGGAATCTTACTTTGGATTATTACTGAATTGGCGGTCATGGCCACTGATATTGCCGAGATTATCGGAAGTGCGATTGCTTTAAATCTATTGTTTGGCATTCCACTCACCTATGGGGTCTTGCTCACTGTCTTTGATGTCTTTTTACTATTGCTCTTGATGAAATTAGGCTTTAGAAAAATCGAAGCCATCGTCATGACATTGATTTTAGTCATCTTAGGGGTATTCTTGTATGAGGTATTTCAAGCAGAACCCGTTGTCCAACAAGTTTTCGGCGGCTTTATACCTCAAAAGCGGATATTACATCATGGAGAATTAACCATGGCATTAGGGATTGTCGGCGCTACTGTAATGCCGCATAACCTTTACCTAGGTTCTTCGATTTCACAAACTCGCAAATATAATCGTCAAAGTAAAGAGGATATTGCACTGGCTGTCCGTTTTGCGACTTGGGATTCCAATTTACAGCTTTCTCTCGCCTTTTTAGTCAACTGTCTATTGCTGATTTTGGGAAGTGCCTTATTCTTTGGTCATCAAGGAGATTTAGGAACTTTTACTGCCCTTTATGATGCCTTAAAAGATCCAAATATTGCCGGGAAAGTTGCCAGCCCAGTATTAAGTGTCCTCTTCGCTGTAGCCTTATTAGCTTCCGGTCAAAACTCGACCATTACCGGTACTTTAGCTGGACAAATCGTGATGGAAGGATTCATCCATATTAAATTACCACCATGGATTCGTCGCTTAATCACACGACTATTATCTGTACTACCAGTCATACTCTGTGCTATTTTCTTTGGAGATGATGAAGGAACGCTGGATCAATTGTTGATTTATTCGCAAGTCTTTCTAAGTATCGCTTTACCTATTTCGATGATTCCACTTGTTTACTTTACCAGTTCGGAAAAAATCATGGGCAAGCAATTTAAAAACAAACCTATCCTTAGCATTTTAGGTTGGATAAGTACAGCGATATTAACCGTTCTAAATATTCAGCTTATCCTCTCAACCATCCAAGAACTCTTTTAAAAAAAGCATGTGCCAAAAAACGGCACATGCTTTTTTGGATGAAATCTATTTACATTCTTCTTTCATTCATTCAAACAACGTATAGTCTACTTCTGATATAGTTTTTCGCTTTAAACGATGAACCTCTTTGATTACAAATATGAAAAAGGCTACATCGTTTTCCAACACATACTTACAAAAATCCGTAATGATATGTAAAGCGTAAAAATAATGTTATTAGATTACTCATCCTTGAATATCCCTCGTTTTATTCAGATGTCCCCCCTTCATCCTTTACGATTCCAGCATAAAGATACTGCAGATAATTACGAAAAACTGTAATTATCTGCAGTATGATGTCATCTTGTTTCTAAATCGTGTAGTAATAAACCACTCAATAATTTTGGCTCAAACCAAGTAGATTTTGGTGGCATAATTTGGTTGTCATCTGCCACGGCTAATAAATCTTGCATCGAAGTCGGATAAAGCGCAAAGGCTACTTGAAAGGCCCCGCTATCCACTAAACGAGCCAATTCTTCTGAACCACGAATTCCCCCGACGAAATCAATCCGCGCATCGGTACGGACATCCATAATGCCAAAAATATCCTCAATCACATATTTTTGTAAAACTGCCACGTCCAATCCTTCTACGGCATCCGTTGGTCTTAAGCTTTCATCTAAAGTCAACGTATACCACTGATTTTGAAAATAAAGCTTGAACTCACCTTTTTGTTGTGATTTCGTTTCACTCGTTGGCTGAATGGTAAAGATTTTTGCTAAGCGTTCAAGAAAATCAGCTGGCGGCGTAACATTAATCACACGGTTATATTCTAAAATCTTTAATTCTTGTTCAGGAAAAATAATCGATAAGAAATAATCACTTTCTGCACTTGCTTGACCTTGTGCTCGTTTTTCTAAGCCAACTTTTACTGCTGAAGCCGCCCGATGATGACCGTCCGCAATGTATAAAGCCGGCACCTGTGCAAAAAGGGCAACCATTTGAGCAACTGTAGCTTCATCATCTACCACCCATAAGCGATGGGTAACACCATGATATTTGGTAAAATCATATACCGGCGCATGATTGGCTTTCCATTCCTCTACCAAATGTTGCATCGCCTGTGGTTGACGATAGCTTAAAAAGATTGGTGAAGTGTTGGCATCACAAGCTTTGATATGATTGATGCGATCTTGTTCTTTGGCTGGTCGGGTAAATTCATGCTTTTTAATTTGATCATTGACATAATCATCAATTGACGTGCTAGCCGCAATTCCTGTTTGCTTACGGCCATCCATCGTTAATTCATACAAATAAAAACATGGCTTATCCTCTTTTTTTAACCAACCTTTTTGCAAGAATTGTTGTAAGGTCTGATTGGCTAATTCATATACCTTTGGATCATATGGATTGAAATCATCGTCAAAGGCAATCTCACTACGATCAATATGATAATAACTATAAGGATTATCCTGAGATTCAACACGTGCTTCATTGGTGTCAATCACATCATAAGGTAAACAAGCCACTTGAGAAGCTAATTGCTCATTAGGACGGATTGCGCGAAAAGGTTGTACATCTACCATTAATAAGGGACCTCCGTATATTGAATACTGCGTACACGAATAATATCATCTTGTGTACTTAATTTTTCGACCACATCAGCAATGACTTGAGGATCTTGTTCATTCACATCCACCAGCGTATAGGCATACTCGTCACGCCCACGGTTTAACATGTTGTCAATATTAATATCTAAACTTGCAATCACCGCTGAAATCTTTCCAAGCATATTTGGAATATTGCGGTGAATAATAGATAGACGATAAGGCGATTGAAAGGCCATTTCAACCTGTGGGAAGTTTACCGAATATTTAATTGCACCTGTTTCTAAATAACGTTTGAGGGTACGAGCAGCCATCTTCGCACAGTTCACTTCCGCTTCTTGTGTAGAGGCTCCTAAATGCGGTAAAATCACAATATTTTCTTGATGAAGTAAGCGACTATCCGCAAAATCTGTCACATATCCTGCTAATTTTTTACTTGTTACAGCTTCTAAAACAGCATCGACATCGACAATTTCGCCACGAGAGAAGTTTAATAATTGCGCAGTGGGCTTCATCATACTAAACTCGCGAGTGGAAATCATGCCACGGGTCTTATCATTTAATGGTAAATGAAGCGTGATAAAATCGCAAGTCTGTAAAACTTCTTCTATTTGGGTGGCACGTTTGACACGACGAGAAATACTCCAAGCCGTATCCACAGAAACATAAGGATCATAGCCCACCACTTCCATGCCTAAGCGATAAGCATCATTGGCTACCATCGCACCAATTGAACCAAGCCCGATGACGCCAAGACGTTTTCCTTCTAATTCATTCCCTACAAATTGCTTTTTATTGACTTCGACTTGTTCTTCCGCATTTTCACCAGATAAGCTTTGAACCCACTGTGCGCCTTTTAAGATAGGACGCACACTCATTAAAAGACTTGCTAAAACCAATTCTTTCACCGCATTGGCATTGGCACCTGGTGTATTAAAGACGACAATGCCTTTTTCGGTACAAGCATCTACCGGAATATTATTGGTTCCTGCACCTGCTCTGGCTACGGCTAAAACTGAAGATGGAAAAGCATAATCATGTAACTTTTGACTTCTTAAAATAATCGCATCCGGCTGATCACTTTCATTAATCGCATAATTTTCCTTTTCAAAACGATTCAAACCTTCTGGCGCAATTGCATTAAATGTTTTAATTTGATACATTATTTTTCTCCTCCGTTTTCCGCTTCAAATGCCTTCATAAACGTAACCAACGCTTCGACCCCTTCATATGGAAAGGCATTATACAAACTAGCACGCATCCCACCAACACTGCGATGCCCTTTTAAATTTTGTAACCCTTGGGTTAAGGCTTGTTCATTAAATAATTGATCTAATGCTTCATCCCCAGTCACGAAAGGAATATTTGTAATGGAGCGATTCTTTTTCGCCACCGGATTTGAAAATAGTTTAGACTGATCAATGGTGTCATATAAAAGTTTGGCCTTGGCTTGATCTTGTTGAATCATCGCTGGTACGCCGCCTTGTTCTTTCACCCATTCTAAAACTAATTTCATGATATAAATGGCATAGGTAGGTGGCGTATTATAAAGGGAACGATTTTTCGCTTGTAAGGCAAAATCAAGCATCGGTGCAAAAATTGGTTCCTTATTCAATAAATCATCACGAATAATCACCAATGTCACCCCAGATGGTCCGAGATTCTTTTGCGCACCGGCATAAATCACGCCAAAATCTTCCACCTTGAAATCATTAGCTAAGATATTAGAAGACATATCTGCGACAATTGGCACCTTGCCGCAATCTGGTAACTTATCATAGGTCACCCCGCCGATTGTCTCATTAGTCGTAATATGCACATAAGCCGCGTTTTGGTCGACCTGATCAATGCTTACTTCAGGAACATAAGTAAAGTTTTGATCTTCACTACTTGCGATCACTTCCACTTCAACACCAGGGACTTGTTTGGCTGCTTGAATCGCTTTTTTGGCCCAAGCACCCGTATTTACATATAACGCTTTTTTGCCTTGAGCTAAATTAAGTGGAATCATACTAAATTGCAAGCTTGCCCCACCTTGAAGGAATAAAACATGATAATTATCAGGAATATTCATCAAATCGCGCAAATGTTGCTCACAATCTTTAATAATCGCATCGTAAAGTTTGGATCGGTGACTCATCTCCATCACTGACATACCACTTTGTTCGTAATTTAGGAATTCACTTTGAGCTTTTTGCAACACTTCTTTTGGTAAAACAGCTGGACCTGCAGAGAAATTAAACACAGAAATCACCAATCCTTTAAAATAATTTTGCTTGCCAAATCAAGGAATTTCTTGAATGTAAGCAAGCGATGAAAATTTTTCGTTTTCATTTTATGTGATTTACATTATATCAGATTAGAAAGGTTTAATAAAGTTTTAATTTAAATTATAACAAAAAAAATGAACGTTACAAAGAAAAACCTCTGTAACGTTCACACATTTCTATTTCAATAAATCTTTGGCCATCGCTAAGCAGCCAATAGTTGCCGCATTGTCGACCAATTTAGGAGTTACGATGTACTCTGATAATTCCGGCGTTTTCACATAATCTTTCAATAACTCTTTGAATTGACGATGCACACGTTCCATCATGTGTTCTTGTTTCATCACACCACCACCGAAGATTATCACATCAGGAGAGAGCATCAAAGTCGTATTATATGCACATTGCGCAATATAGTATGCTTCTTGTTCCCAGTATGGATGATCCGCTGGCACGTCTTGACCTTTGATTCCTAGACGTTTTTCCACTGCAGGTCCAGCTGCCATTCCTTCTAGACAGTTACCGTGGAATGGACAAGCACCTTTAAAATCATCATCTTTATGAGGAACCACTAGCATATGGCCCATTTCTGGATGGCTGAATCCTTCTACAAAACGTCCATCTTGAATGGCACCACCACCTACACCAGTACCGATTGTGTAGTAAACCACGCTATGTTTACCTTGACCATGACCATAATAATATTCTCCATAAGCCGCTGCGTTCACGTCAGTCGTCCATGCAATTGGCACATCGAAAACAGCCTTTAACGCACCGACAAAGTCATAGTTTTGCCAAGCTAATTTTGGTGTTGAAGTGATATAACCATAAGTTGGTGAATCAGGATGAATATCGATA
Organism: Enterococcus cecorum; assembly: GCF_052119425.1. Classification (GTDB taxonomy): domain Bacteria; phylum Bacillota; class Bacilli; order Lactobacillales; family Enterococcaceae; genus Enterococcus_E; species Enterococcus_E cecorum_C. The sequence goes on along the minus strand of NZ_JBQKFH010000001.1, from coordinate 78,288 downwards.
GGCCCAAATGAACCAACACCGATACTTGCTAATTCATCTTGATATTTTTTAAAATAGTCAATCACCGCACTCATTGTTTCTTCTGGTGTGGTGGTTGGAAAACTCACACGTTCTAAGATTTCTAATTCTTCATTACCGATGGCGCAAACAAATTTTGTTCCACCTGCTTCAATTGATCCGTAATACACAAAAATCACTCCCATGAACATTGATATTCTTATTATAAAACGCTTTATCAGGAAAGTATACCCTTTCATGACACTTTGTTCAAAATTTATCGAACAAAACAAATTGGTTAGAAAAATCCAATATGAATGGATTTCCCAACCAATCCAATTATTGTTTACAAGGCAAGCTACTTCACGACCTTTTTATTATTTTACGTTTAGTATTACTTCTTTTGCTGCGACTTCGCCTGTTTTAACTGGTGCGACTTCTGCATAGTTGTCCGTATTTGTCACAATTAACATCACTGTAGTATCGTAACCATCTTTGCTAATAGCATTACGGTCAAAAGTACCTAGTAATTCGCCAGCAACTAAACGATCTCCTTGTTTTTTCTTAGAAGTAAAGTGTTTACCTTCTAAGTTCACTGTATCAATACCGATATGGATAAGAATTTCTACGCCATCATCGCCTTTAATACCATATGCGTGCATAGAAGGATAAAAGACTGTTAATTCACCGCTAACTGGTGCGTAGACTTCATTAGCACTTGGCTTAATCGCAATCCCTTTCCCCATCATTTCACTTGAAAATACTGGGTCATTTACAGTGTTTAGTGCCACAGCTTCACCTGATACCACAGCAGCCACTTCACCTGGATTTAAGTTCACAGCGCTTACAACAACTTCCTGATTTTCTTCTTTTTTACCGAATAATTTGCCAAATAGTCCCATATCGATTGCTCCTTTATTTGAATTTTCACCATGTGGGAACAGTTCTACATTTTTATCATACTAAATTTTCTGATTTTGTCAACCGCATTCATGACAAATATATTATAATACAAGTTTTTTATATTTGCGAATAAACCTTTTTAGTTCCTTCGATATAAAAGACAGAGGTAAGCACTTCTTGGCCATCATTGACAAAGATTTCAATGCTTTGCTGATCGATATACGCGGTCAAATGAGTCGCTTGAATTTGCACACCACGGTATAAAACAGGATTGCGTTCTTCGCCAATTAGCTGATACTTCAGATTTTTTCTATCAATATAAACTTCTTTTCTAAAAGCGTCATACCCAAAAGAAATATAATCCTCTTTGGTTCCTAATTTCAATTCAATCGTATCTTTAATGTCGATTTCAAGTTTTGAAGGTTGGTTCAATTCTTCGTTTAATTCAACCTCTACGAACTGATTAGCCAAACTTTCGGGTAGTTTTTGAATGATCTGGTTTTCCTGCACGCTTAAGATTCGAGGCAAACACATCGAGCCAAACCAGCCATGTTGTAATTGATCTGTAATCAGTGGTCGTCCCCAAGTATGCATCCAAGCAATCATGATTCGTTCATTATTTGCATTTTTAGTTGTTTGAGCAGCATAAAAGTCATGACCATGGTCAATTTCTTTCAGATTGCTAGGATAAAATTTCCCTACTTGCCAGTCCACTCGACCTTGCATAATGATATTTGAATTTTGATTATTAAAGTCTAAATACTCAGAATGATATTGCATTGGAGACACAATCAGATAACTTTGACCATCCATTTCAAAATAATCCGGACATTCCCAGACAATGCCTTGATTTTGCTCACCTTTTAGAAAAATCGACTTATAAGACCAATCAAGCAAATTCTCAGATTCTATTAATACTACACAACCAACTTGATCCAAATGCTGAGTCGCAACCACTGCATAATACTTGCCATCTTTTTCAAATAATTTTGGGTCTCGAAAATCACTTCTACTAATTTCATTAGGTAATTGTTGACCTGTAATAACTGGATTTTCCTTAATTTTATGGAAAGTAATACCATCAGTAGAGTAAGCCATATTCTGCACTTGAGAAATTGAGCCATCTTCATTCACAATATGGCCGGTATACATTAACCAAAGTGTATCATCAACTACTAAAGCTGAACCTGAAAAACAACCATTTTTGTCATAATCTTGATCTGGTGCTAAGGCGATAGGTAAATATTCCCAATGCGCTAAATCCTTACTTTTCGCATGACCCCAATGCATTGTATCCCATTTACTATCATATGGATTATATTGATAAAAAAGATGATATTCTCCTTTGTAATATACAAAGCCATTAGGATCGTTCATCCAACCGATTTCTGGAATAAAATGTAGTTTAGGTTGATAGGTTGCCGTCACATGATGTTTGTTTGCTTGAATATATTCATTTGCACGTTCAATACTATACATGAATATCCTCCTATTGATTCTTTTGATTGCTATCATAATATTTTTGCTTAATCTTCAACCAATCGTTTAAGCCATATTTATCTAGCTCTTTCAAATAACTGTCCCATTCTTTATCAATATTGCCATTTACAATCCATTCTGCACGTTTACGATAAATATAATCATTCATATCTGCTTCTACTTGGCTAATCTTGTCTAAATCTTTTTCTTTCATGAATACTTTTGGATAGATATTTTCATTATCCATATAAGGAACATAGTATTCTTTCAACAAATCTAAACGCCATTTTGCATCATCAGGCATTGTGGTCACTTTTCCATAATAACTATTTAGAATGGCTAATGGTCCACCAATTTCAGTCTTTTGACGCAATTCAGCTGGTGCCGTACCTTCTAATGGTAAGTGTTTCAATGAATTGGTTGCTTTATCAAATTCGAAAATATTTTGTTGTTTCTTATCGCCATAAGTTCCCCAGTTATTTTGGACGGATTGAAGTGGTCGATATTGATAATCAATCCATTTGGCAGTTAACTCAAGGTTTTTATTGGCACTTGTAATCACCATACGATCGCGTTGGAATCCCATACCATTTGAGCGAGTAATATGTTTTTTACCACTTGGGCCAGCCAATGCAGGTAATACATCATAAGAATCATTCATGCCTGATACATTCGCCTTATCCCAAGTAAAGTAAACACCATAACGTTTATCCGCACCTTTGGCAATATAAGTATTCCAGTCTTGTTCAAAAGCTTCTTTATCAATTAATCCTTTTTCTTGTAATTGGCGCATAAATTTAACGCCTTCTTTATATTCTTCATTATCAGCAGTAAAATCGACTGTACCATCATTATTTACAACTAAATGATCATCATTGTCCCCAATACCAAATGCTCCAAACAACATTTTGAAGTCTTCATTACCTCCACCATTTACAAAGGACATCGGAATTTCATCTTGTTTACCATTTCCGTTTGGATCTTGCGTTTTAAAGGCTTCTAAAACTTTCACTAAATCATCTGTTGTTTGTGGCATTGGCAAGTTCAATTTTTTCAACCAATCAACATTAATCCAAGCCATATCATTCACACTATGAATAGACTCTTTACCTTCACCTAATTCTTCAATCCAAGGGAAAGAATAAATATGTCCATCCGGTGCTGTAATCATGGATTTGTATTGAGGGTTTTCATCAAGAATTTTTTTCAAGTTAGGCATATAGTCTTTAATTAAATCTTCTACAGGAACGATGACGCCTTGTTTTGCCCAGTTCATTAATTCCACATCTGAAGCCCCATCATTATGAATGGCATCTGGTAAATCCCCAGATGAGATATCTAGATTTCGTTTTTCAGCAAAATCAGATTGATAATTCGTCCAATCAATATGAACATTTGTCGCTTTTTCCATCCGCTTTAAAATCAATTTTTGGTTTGGATTTTTTGGTGATAATGGTGAAGAAGAAGTCATAAATTTCAAAGTCACTTCATCTTTTAAAGGAAATTTCACTTTTTCTAATTTATAATCTGGGCTCGCTGCTTCATCTTTTTTGCTACAACCTGCTAATAAAAGTGCACTGCTCGCTACCAAAACACTACCTACTGTCATCCATTTTTTCATGATATTTTTCTCCAATCTAAAATTATTTTTATCCTTTAAGTGAACCAACCATAATTCCTTTATCAAAGTATTTTTGGAAGAACGGATACATAACAATCAATGGTAAACTTGAAATGACAATTGTCGCATATTTAATCATTTCAGCCAAGCGCTTCATCTCGTTCATTGCAGCTTGTGCCCCAATCATATCTTTGGCTGGTTGACTTTGAATTAAGATTTTACGTAAAACTAATTGCAATGGTTCTAAATTCGGATCCTTGATATAAATCATCGCATCAAAATATGAATTCCATTGGCCAACAAAAGCATACAAGAATAATACAAACATAATTGGTTTCGCTAAAGGTAACATAATTTTCAAGAATATCTGCAAGTCATTTGCACCATCAATCACTGCTGCTTCAACCAATTCTTTTGGTAATCCTTGGAAATAAGTCCGCGCTAAAATAATATTCCATACATTTACAGCACCAGGTAAAACAATCGCCCACATTGTATTTAGCATACCTAATTGTTTAATCAAAAGGTAAGTTGGGACTAACCCACCGCTAAAGAACATCGTAATGATTAAAAAGATATTGACCCATTTACGTCCAACTAACTCTTTATTTGCTAATGGATAAGCGGTTAATACAGAAATCGCAACGGTTAAAACTGAGAAAGTAAAGGAATATAATAGTGAGTTTAAAAATCCTCGAAGTATCGACTTATCACTAAATACTCTGGCATATCCTTCTGTTGTCCAATCTTTTGGGTTAAAACTAATTCCTTTGCTCACTAATACTTGCGGATCCATAAAAGAAGCGACAAGAATATAAACTAAAGGAACCAACGTAATTAGTACTAAAAAAGCAATAATAATCTTATTTAATACCAACATTCTTTTATCAAACTTGGTATACATTTTCATATTCATACGATTTTCCCTCCTATAATCCTTGACCATCATTAACTTTAGAAACTAGTTTATTCACCGCCACAAGCAAGATTACATTAATCACCGTATTAAACAAGCCAACTGCTGTAGAATAAGAATAATCACCAGAGACTAGCCCCACTTTATAAACATAAGTCGCAATAATTTCAGATGAAGTAAGGTTGAGTGAAGTTTGCATCAAATAAGCTTTTTCATACCCAACGCTCATAATGCCTCCAGCTGCTAAAATAAACTGAATCACCATAATTGGTTTTAAGGTTGGAATGTCAATGTGCCAAATACGTTGAAAAATATTCGCACCATCTAATTTTGCTGCTTCAACTAATGAGGTATCCACATTTACTAAAGTCGCGGTATACAATGTCGAAGCCCAACCCATTCCTTGCCAAATCCCACTAAAGATATAGAGTGGACGGAACCAATCAGGATCAGTTAAGAAGCTCGCTTTTATCCCAAAGAAACCAAGAATATGATTCACCGGTCCGTCTACTGAGAAGAACAAGAAAATCATCCCAACAATGACAACCACTGAAATAAAATTCGGTGCATATAATACCAATTGAATCCGTTTCTTTGCTTTTTCACTCAATAATTGATTTAACATAATGGCTAAAATAATCGGTGGCAAAAAGCCGAGTAGCAATCCATAAACACTTAATTTCAGAGTATTCATCAATAAATTCATAAAATTAGGTGAAGAGAGGAATTTTTCAAACTCAGAAAAGCCAATCCACGGACTGCCAAGTATCCCTCGCAATGGATTATAATCTTTAAAGGCAATGAGCACACCGTACATCGGAATATACTTAAAAATAAAAGTTAATACTAATCCAGGCACTAACATCGCAAGTAATAATTTCTGTTTTTTCACCTTTTGAAGGAATGAATCACTCTTATTCGCTGATACTTTATTCATAATTTCCTCCTTTTTTGAAACGTTTCATTTTTGTTTTAAAAGTAAAGAGAGTCGCGCGTAACCTCTCTAACTTTTTTGAAACGTTTCAAATTTTGCTAAATAAAAAAAGTCATTTCTGACAACTTGATACTAACATTGGTAACGCTTCCTGTCAATAGATTTTTTTAATTTTTTGTAGTTGGACCCTCTATATAGCTTACTGGTAAGATATACTGTAACTTTTCAGGTGACTCTCCCGCAATTTTCTGTACAATCAACTCAACAGCTTTTTGGGCCATTAATTCCAACGGTTGACGGATAGTCGTAACTGGTGTGTTTCGTTCCACAGACATTTTAATCCCATCAAAACCGATCACTTGAACATCTTCTGGTACGCTTTTACCAATTAGCTTCAATTCCTCTATCACATCTAATGCCGTAAAATCATTAATTGCAAATATTGCATCAATGAATGGATTTTCTAATAGAAATTGATGTAGCTTTCCTTTAAAATCAGTAAATGGTTCTTCTAAATCAAAAGCAACAAATGGTAGGCCCGCATTTAAAATGGTTTTTTCAAAATATTGTCGGCGTTTTTTCGTCTCATTGATGGTTTTGTTATGACTTCCCACAAAAGCAAAATGAGTGCCCCCTTTTTCGATTAGCTTTTCTGCTGCAATTGTCGCACCTAGCGCATTATCTGCTGAAATACAAGCAATATTTTTATCTGTATATACACGGTCAATACTTACAAAAGGTACATTGGTCGATAAATATTCTTCAATTGGACTATAAGTAATCGCAATAATGCCATCAACTTTATTTTGCTCTAACATTTGGATAATTTCCACTTCTGAATTATACTGACCAATATTACATAAAAGTGTTTTATATCCTTTGCTTGCTAACAATTGTTCGATGTATTGTGCGAATTCACTAAAAAATGGATGCCAAATCGTGGGAACTATCAAACCAATTGTCGATGTTTGATTTTTCTTCATCCCTCTAGCATAAGCATTTGGAATATAATTTAATTCTTTTATCGCAGCCTCCACTTTATTTAATGTAGACTGTTTGATACCACTTTCATTATTTATCACGCGAGAAACTGTTCCAACACTCACACCTGCTAATTGAGCCACATCTTTCATTGTAATTGATTCTTTTGCTTTCTCCACTCAAATCACCTCCTTACATGGATAGTAACATAATCAACAAAAAATGTCTTTAAAAAATTGACTTCTTTTTACTTTTCAAAATATATATCTAATTCTATAATATACCTACCAATAAAAAGGAGTGGTTTCATGCAATATTACGATCAACATTTACATACGTTCTTGTCTTTTGATTCTGAAGAGCAATTCGAGAATTATCTTGCGTATCAACCTGAAATATTTGTTGCCACGGATCATTTAGACTTAAAAAATCCATGTAGTCAGTATCAAGATGATATCCCGGACTATGAAAAACTCGTGCAAAAACATCAAGAATTAGCCGACAAATATCCTACACGTCTATTAAAAGGCATCGAACTAGGCGTCGTGCCTGGTCAAGAGCGTCAAATTCAAGATTACCTTGCCAGTCATCCTTATGATTTAAAGCTATTGAGCATTCACCAAAATGGACAATTCGATTATATGGATGATGTCGTGCTCTCCAAAGACAAATTTGAAGTGGCATCTGAGTATTTTAATCAAATGGAACACGTACTAAAAAGCTTTAGCGGTGCACAGATTTTAACGCATTTTGAATATGGTTTACGCCGCTTAGCCTTTAATCCTGAAGAATTAGGAGAACATTACGAAAAACAATTAACACGCATCTTACAACTCATCATCGGAAAAGAAATGGCCCTAGAATTAAATGCTAAAAGCTATGGAAAATATCAAAACAAAGCGCTGTATGACTACATTATCCCACTTTATCGCTCGCTTGGTGGTCAACTCTTTACACTTGGTTCGGATGCCCATGTCGCAAGTGATTATCGCTTATTATTTGCGGATATGTCAAGCTTACTGGAAAAACATGGCGTGAATCAACTAGCTGTCTATCTAGATGGTAACTGGCAATTGACACCATTAGCCAAATAAACGTAATAAAAGCCGCTGGAATCATCCAACGGCTTATTTTTTTATGCTTGGTAAGTTAATGCACGTAAAGCTTGGTCTACTTTTTCAGCAGCTAGACGTCCCTCACGAATGCCCCAAATGACTAAACTTGGGCCACGTTTAGCATCTCCAGCAACCAAAACACGTTCATTATTGGTTGTCGAATCATCATAGACCTCTTTGACACCAAAACTTTCTAACAGACTATTTTCCGCACCTAAAAATCCCATCGCCAGTAAAACTAAATCAGCTTTCATCACTTGTTCTGTTCCTGGAATTGGTTGGAATTTTTGGTCCACTTTCACTGTTTCAATCCCGATTAGTTGCCCGCGTTCTGCTCCAATAAACCCAGTAGTTGAAGTGCTATAGTATGTCAATTGTTCCTTTTCAAAAACAGTCAATGCTTCTTCTTGACCATAGCCGACACGATTAATCATCGGATATTCTGGCCATGGGTTATCGCTTTGACGTTCTAAGGGTAGTTGTGGCGTGATTTCTAATTGTTTAACAGAAGCAGCGCCTTGACGAATGGCTGAACCGATACAGTCATTTCCCGTATCGCCACCACCAATGACAATCACATGCTTTCCTTCTAATTTACGACTCGTCGCTTCTTTACCGTGCTTTAAGACATCTTTTGTCGCTTCAGTTAAGTAATCAACGGCAAATTTCACACCATTTAATTCACGACCAGGGACTTTCAAATCACGTGGCACACTTGCACCAGCGGCAATAATGACACGATCAAAATCACGCTGTAACTCTTCAGCCGTAATATCACGACCAATTTCCGTATTCGCCACAAAATGAATGCCCAATTCTGCCATTAAATCAATCCGTCGTTGTACGATTTCTTTATCTAGCTTCATGTTTGGAATCCCATACATCAATAAACCACCAAAGCGATCACTACGCTCAAAGACGGTGACTTCATGGCCTAATTGATTCAAGCGCCATGCCGCACTTAAACCAGCCGGGCCACTACCGACAATCGCCACTTTAAAGCCCGTTCTTTGTGCTGGCTGACCGGATTCTTTCACCCAACCATTTTCAAAGGCGGTGTCAATAATAAAGCGTTCATTATCATGAATCGTAACACCTGAACCATTTAAAGACTCGGTACAAGCTTTTTCACAAGGTGCCGGACACACACGACCCGTCATTTCTGGTAATGGGTTGGTACGTGCTAAGCGTTCGAAAGCAGCTTTGAAGCGACCCTGATAAACCAAATCATTCCACTCAGGGATTAGATTATCATTGGGACAACCTGACACCGCGCGCTTGCCACCATAAAAGGTCCCAGTGTGACAAAACGGAATCCCACAATTCATACAACGAGAAGCTTGTTCTTGACGTTCTTCAACTGAAAGGGGAATCTGTAATTCGCGCCAATCTTTAATTCGCTCGTCTACTTTGCGATATGGATTTTCTTTTCTTGCATGTTTTAAAAAACCAAATGGATCTGCCATAACATTCTTACCCCTTTCCTTGTGCTTGTGGGATACTTAATTGTGGTCCCACGACTTTTTCAAATGCTTGGTTGACTAATTCTTCGCCTGTTAAACCAGTTCGTGCCAATTCTTCCGTCGCATCTACCATTCGATGATATTCATGTGGATAAACTTTGACAAAGAATTGTTGCTGATTCTCCCAGTCACTCAAGATTTCAGCCGCTTTTACGGAATCTGTATACATTAGATGCTTTTCGATTAATTCTTTTAAGACTTCATCGCCAGTTGTTTGGCCGACTGGATATAAATCAACCATTTCCAAATTACAACGTTGGCTAAAGGTTTGCTCTGGATCATAGACATAGGCTACCCCACCAGACATTCCAGCACCAAAGTTTCGACCAGTCTTACCTAAGATGACCGCCACACCACCAGTCATGTATTCACAACCATGGTCACCACAGCCTTCTACCACGACATGAGCCCCGCTATTTCTAACGCAGAAACGCTCACCGGCTAATCCTCTAAAGAAAGCTTCCCCGCGGTTGGCACCAAAGCAGGCAACATTCCCAACGATTGGTGAATGTTCGATATCATAAGCCGCATCTTTGGGTGGCACGATAATCATGCGACCACCACTTAGACCTTTCGCTACATAGTCATTGGCCTCGCCGATTAGTTTTAATTCCATTCCTTGGGTTAAGAAAGCCCCAAAACTTTGACCGGCAATACCTGTATATTCATATTTGATTAGACCTGGATCAACTTCATAATTTCCAAATCGTTCCGCAATCCAACCAGCCATCCGTGTACCGACACTACGATTGACATTGTTGATGCTTTGACTAACGGTAACAGCTTGTTTGGCTTCAATCGCTCCTTTGGCAAAGCTATCTAAATCTTTCCATTGACGTTTTTCATAGAATGGATCAACCACTTTACGTTCAATCCCGATTTCATGGCCAATCATGCGTGAATGGTCTAATGATTTCGCCTTTCCTTTTGCAACAAAGCGTGCTTGTAAGTTTTCCCCGTGACCAACCATTTCATCGACTGTCTTAAAGCCTAATTCAGCCATCACTTCACGTAGATTTTCTGCTAAGAACATCATCATATTAATGACATGTTCAGGCTTACCGGCAAAGAATTTACGTAAGGCTGGATTTTGTGTGGCTACCCCGACTGGACATGTATTTAAGCTACATACACGCATCATGACACAACCGATAGAGACCAAAGCTAAAGAGGCAAAACTAAATTCCTCTGCACCTAGTAACGCCGCAATCGCAATATCACGACCCGTCATCAATTTACCGTCTGTTTCTAAGGTCATGCGTTGACGTAAATGGTTCATAGATAAGGTTTGATGGGCTTCAGCTAATCCCATTTCCCATGGTAGACCAGCATCACGTACAGAGTTTCTCGGAGAAGCACCGGTACCACCATCATAACCAGAAATCACGACCACATCGGCACCCGCTTTAACCACACCAGTCGCAATCGTACCCACACCTGTACTAGAAACCAACTTCACATTGATTTTGGCATATGGATTAATCGTCTTTAAGTCATAAATTAACTGTGCCAAGTCCTCGATAGAATAGATATCATGATGTGGTGGTGGTGAAATCAACATAACCCCTGGCGTTGAACCACGAATTTCCGCTACCCAAGGGAAGACTTTCTTCGCTGGCAACTGACCGCCTTCACCTGGTTTTGCCCCTTGTGCCATCTTGATTTGAATTTCATCGGCACTCATCAAGTATTCCGCATTAACCCCAAAACGACCAGAAGCCACTTGTTTGATGCGGCTATTGAAGTTACGCCCGTCTGCTTGCACCTTGAAACGATTGCGATTTTCACCACCTTCCCCGCTATTGGATTTTCCGCCAATATGGTTCATCGCTTCAGCTAAACATTTATGCGCTTCTTCACTCAAAGAACCATAAGACATCGCCCCAACTTTAAAACGTTTGACAATGCGTTCAGCTGGCTCGACTTCATCAAGTGAAATACTTGGACGAGTCTTTTTAAATTCCCATTGTGAGCGAATGGTGGTAGGATTTTCCGCCATTTCTGCTTCCATCTGCGCCACATATTCTTTAAATAATGCATAATCGCCGGCACGTACTGCTTTTTGGAAATTATAAATTGTTCTAGGATTGTATAAATGATGTTCACCGTCTGATTTGTATTGGAAACTACCGCCAGATGGCAAGTAATCATTGGCTTTAGGACCATAGGCAAGCTCATAGCGTTTAGCATATTCTTCTTCAATTTGCTCTAAACTTAAACCGCCAATTCGAGTTTGCGTACCAGTAAAGTATTCATTCACAACTTTCTCACTTAGCCCAACTGATTCAAATAGTTGTGCCCCATGATAACCCGCAATCGTCGAAATCCCCATCCGCGACATCACCTTGATAATGCCTTTTTCACACGCATGACGGTAATTTTCTAGTTTGTCGGTCAATTCAAGATGCGCTAAAGTACGATAAGCCCCATAAGGATGAATCGCCCCTGCACCATAGCCTACCAACATCGCATAATGATGCACTTCGCAGACCTCAGCTGTATCGACAACAATCGAAGCCAAAGCCGCCTTGCCTTGACGGACTAAGAAATTATGCAAACCAGAAACCGCTAATAGAATCGGCATCGCAAGTTTTCCTTTTTGATAATCACGATCAGATAAAATCAAAATCGTGGCGCCTTGGTCGATGGCACGTTCACTTTCTCGACATAATTGTTCTAACGCTTTTTCGAGTGTATGACGTTTATCTGGTTCATAATCATAGAGTGTCGATAAAGTCACAGCACGATGATTTTTTTGTTTTAAGGATTGAATCTTTAAGAAATCTTCAGTTGAAATCACCGGTGAATCCACTTTTAATTTCGTACAGTTCTTCTCAATATCAGCCTTAACATCCACATCGCGACCTAAGAATAACTCTGTACCAATGACCATCTTTTCACGAATCGCATCAATTGGCGGATTGGTGACTTGCGCGAATTGTTGCTTAAAGTACGTAAATAAAGACTGTGGATTCTTACTTAATACCGCTAATGGAGAGTCAAATCCCATAGAAATAACCGGTTCTTGCCCGTCTTTAGCCATTGGAATAATCACGGTACGAATCATTTCATCGGTGTATCCAAAGACTTTCCACATTTGTTGCATGTCACGTTCGCTATAGCTTGCCGCAGTTTGTTTAACGGGGGCAATTTTGTCTAAAGTTAACGTATTTTTCGCAATCCATTTTTCATACGGATGTTGGCTCGCATAATGGGCTTTGACTTCTGCTGAATGCATGATTTTACCAGTTTTGGTATCCACTAAGAAGAAATTGGCTGGTCCTAATACACCTTTTTCAATCACGGTACTTGGCTCAAGGTCAACCACACCAGATTCAGAAGCTACAACCACTAAACCATCTTTGGTAATCGAATATCGTGAAGGTCGCAATCCATTACGATCAAGAGCAGCCCCTACTAATTGACCATCAGTAAAACATAAAGCAGCTGGTCCATCCCATGGCGCCATAAAACTTGCATTATATTCATTGAAAGCTGTTTGGCTGGCAGATAGATTGGCTTCTTTAGACCACGCCTCAGGGACCATCATCATTAACGCATGCGCCATATCACGACCATTGCGATAAAGGTATTCCATACAGTTTTCTAATTTCGCAGAGTCAGAGTTTTCTTCATCATAGACTTCAATCTGATGAGAGTGCATCCAGTTTTCCGCACCACGTAAGGTATTAATTTCACCATTGTGGGCTAAAAAGCGGAAAGGTTGCGCACGATTCCAACTAGGGAAAGTATTGGTTGAAAAGCGCGAGTGGGTTAAGGCAATACTTGTTTCCATCGCTTCATCTTGTAAATCTAGATAGAATAGACGCACTTGATAAGCATGCAACATCCCCTTATAACAAATTGTCTGACTCGATAACGTACAAATCGTCAAATCACTTGCTAGATACGTTTTTTCTAATTTGCGACGAAGCAAGAATAATTGATCTTCAAATGCTCGTCCTGCCTTCGTATCCACTGGTTTTTCAATAAAAATTTGGACAAAACTTGGCATCACTTTTTGGGCACCAGGTCCACAATTTGAAAATGCATATGGGACATCTCTTTGCCATAAGACATGATAGCCTGCTTGTTCAATATCATTGACAATCGCCTGTTGTAAAGTTGCTTTTTGCTCGGCTTCTTTTGGTAAAAATAGCATGGCCACCGCATAATCATCTTTTGGTGGTAATTGTACGCCTACTTCTTGCGCTTTTTTCTGGAAGAAACTATCAGGTATGGCCATTAAAATCCCTGCCCCATCACCCGTATCAGGCTCCGCACCAGTTCCCCCACGGTGATTCATTCTTTCTAACATGGTTAATGCATAGTCGACTAGTTGGTGACTTGCTTTGCCATCTTTTTGCGCGATAAATCCCATCCCACAAGCATCTTTTTCAAATGAAGGATCATACATTAATTTTGATTTTTCTGCTGTCGTCATTGATTACACCTTCCTTTTTTCATCTAAACCTACCAACAATCAATTTTCTCATTTATTATTAATTTTCAATGAGTTTATTTAAGAATATTTTTAATATTACATAAATTTTTAGAAAATTCCAATATATTTTTCACTGTTTTCATTGAGAATCGTTATCAATAGACTAAAAACCAACAAAATACTCGGTGTTCATTCACATTCTTACAAAAAAAGAGGAAAGCACCTACCAGCTTTCATCGACTGGTCGGCGATTTCCTCTAAAAAACTTAGTTATGATTTTTATTCAAAGCCTACTTTTGCTTCTTCAGGAAATTCTGATTCAATCACTTCTGCACAGTGTTCACATACATGTTCTAGATGTTCGTGGTCACTTAATTTAGCTTTGACTTGACGACAACGATCACATACATGACCTTCTGCACGTTCCACTAAGATTGCTACATCTTCAAATTTTTGAGCAGCTTCAGGCGCACTTGCTAGACCTTCTTCGCTGACAGTAAAGAAGTCTGGTGAAATGATTAATAACTGTGGTAAGTTTACATTTAAAGCAGTTAATAAAGCACGAACTTGTTCATTTGGATAAACCGTTACTTTCGCTTCCATTGATTTACCAATTAATTTTTCATTACGCGCAACTTCTAAAGCTTTCAATACATCATCTCTAAAGTCCATGAAGGCTTTCCACATATCAAGTAATTCTTCTTGATTCGCAAAAGTTTCAACTTCAGGGAATTCAGCTAATTGTACATATTCTTCCTCTTCTTTTAGGTAGCTCCAGATTTCTTCAGCCGTATGTGGGATAATTGGCGTTAATAATTTTGTCAAGGCCACAGCAGTATCATAAAAGACAGTTTGCATGCAGCGACGTTCATGATTATCAGCCGCTTCGATATAGACCACATCTTTGGCAAAATCTAAGTAGAATGAAGAAAGGTCAATGGTTAAGAAGTTCACAACTGTACGATAGATGTGTAAGAAGTTGTATTTGTCATAACCTTCTTTTCTGATTTGTTCGATGGTTTGATTTAAACGAACCATCATGTATTTATCTACAGAGCGTAAATCTTCATAAGCCACACGATTTGCTTTTGGATCAAAGTCAGTCGTATTTGCTAATAAGAAACGCATGGTGTTACGGATTTTACGATAAACTTCAGATACTTGTGCTAAGATATCCATCGACACACGTACATCAGATTCATAGTCCACACTACTTACCCATAGACGTAAGATATCAGCACCCATTTGTTTAATAACTGTTTCCGGAACAATCGTATTTCCTAATGATTTACTCATCTTGCGGCCTTCACCATCTAAAGTAAATCCTTGAGATAAGACTGCTTTATAAGGTGCAACTCCATTGATAGCTACACTTGTTGTAATACTTGAGTTGAACCAACCACGGTATTGGTCAGAACCTTCTAAGTACATATCAGCTGGGAATTTCAATTCAGGACGATTACGTAACACACCTTCATGTGAAGAACCAGAGTCAAACCATACGTCCATGATATCTGTTTCTTTTGTGAAGATACCATTTGGTGAACCTGGATGTGTAAAGCCTTCTGGTAATAAATCTTTAGCTTCACGTTCAAACCAAACATTTGAACCATATTCAGCAAATAATTCAGCAACATGTTCGATGGTTTCATGAGTAAGGATTGCTTCTCCATTTTCTGCATAGAATACAGGTAATGGCACACCCCAAGCACGTTGACGAGAGATTACCCAGTCACCACGGTCACGAATCATGTTATACAGACGAGTTTTACCCCATGGGATAATCCAGTCTACTTTTTCGACTTCATCAAGGATATCTTGACGGAATTTATCAATTGAAGCAAACCATTGCGGCGTTGCACGATAAATAACAGGTTTCTTTGTACGCCAGTCATGTGGGTAGCTATGGGTGAAGAAATCAAGTTTTAATAAAGAACCATTTTCTTCAAGCATCTTGGTGACAACTGGATTGGCTTTGTCATAGAACATTCCTTCAAAACCAGGTGCTTCAGCTGTATAGTAACCACGGCTATCTAATGGAGAAAGCACATCTAAACCATATTTCTTACCAACGATGTAGTCTTCTTCCCCGTGTCCTGGAGCGGTATGAACTAAACCAGTACCGGCATCCAAAGTAACATGATCACCTAACATTAATAATGAAGTACGATCATAGAAAGGATGTTGTGCCGTCATTAAATCAAGGACTTCCCCTTTGAATTCTTGTAAGACTTCAACATTTTCCCAACCAATTTCTTTAGATACAGTTTCTAATAGGTCTTTCGCAACGACAAATTTGCGACCATCTGCTTTGATTTGTACATAGTCAAAATCAGGATTAGCAGAAATACCTAAGTTAGCAGGCAAGGTCCATGGCGTAGTTGTCCAGATAATGAATGAAGTATCCGTATCTAATAAATCTTTTCCATCTACCACTTTGAAAGCAACGTAAATTGATGGTGATTTCACATCATGATATTCGATTTCGGCTTCAGCTAGTGAAGATTCACTTGATGGTGACCAGTAAATTGGTTTCAACCCTTTGTAGATATAGCCTTTTTCAGCCATCTTACCAAATACACGAATTTGAGCTGCTTCATAATCAGGTGTTAAAGTGACATATGGATGTTCCCAATCACCAGAAACACCTAAGCGCTTGAAGTCAGCACGTTGTTTATCTACTTGAGATAACGCATAATCATGACAAAGTTTACGATATTCAACGATATCCATTTCCTTACGTTTAACACCTTGTTTGGCTAAAACTTGCTCGATTGGTAGACCGTGTGTATCCCAACCAGGTACATAAGGTGCGCGGAAGCCTGACATAGACTTGCTGCGGATAATGATATCTTTACTGATTTTATTTAAAGAATGTCCTAAATGGATGTTCCCGTTCGCATATGGAGGGCCATCGTGTAGAACAAAACTTGGTTTACCTTCATTTAATTTTTGACGTTGACCATATAAATCTTTTTCGTCCCATTCCTTTTGCCATTCGCCTTCACGGTTTGGCAAGTTCCCACGCATTGGAAAACCAGTTTTTCCAAGATGGAGTGTTTCTTTCAATTTCATTTATCTTGTCTCCCCTTTTAATTATTAAAAATCATCTAAAAAATAATTCAGTGGACCAATCAAGTCGCTTCACATCCATGTTTAATCTGTGTTCGCCGGCTCACATCCTTAATCATCGGCGTTCAACAGCTAGACATTGTGAAATTCGCCCTCCCGCTTGAGAAAATCTCCTTTCATCCGATTTTCTCAGCGGTAGGTAAGCACACGAATTTCTTCATGTCTGACCAGCTGTTTCACGTCCTAAATAAAAAAAGTCCCTATGCTAATTCAGCATAGGGACGAACGAAATCGTGGTACCACCCAAAATTTAAAGATATAAAATCTTCCTTTTGACATCGATATCGAGATGAGCCGTCTACCCTTACTTACCATATACGATGGGTTCAGGATAGTAAACTTAGGATGATCTGCATTATTCCAGGGTTTACCGGTCTTTCACTCTCACCGACTCGCTAGGAAAAATAAAATAATGCTTTCTGTTCCACTAATATTTATTCAGTTAAAGATGAATCAGTTTCATCGTCTTCTTGATTAGAAACTTCTAATTGAGAGTTTACTTCAACATCCACCTCGTTGTCAAGTGTTTGTTCTAAAACTTCTTTCAAAACAGTAGATGAATCTGGCACATAAGTTGAAAATGGTGCCAAAATATCATCCCATTCTGGACTTTTCACTTCTTGTAATTGGGTTTCAAGCTTCAGTAATAAGCTATTGTAAAAGACGCGTGTTTTCTTCTTCAAATCGTTGGTTTCTAGAACTAATTGACGCGCATTTTGAGTGGCATCTGAAAGAATTTCTTTTGCTTTATCTTCTGCCGCTTGTGTAATTTGGAAAGCACGTTTTTCCGCATCTGCAACCAATTCATTGGCTTTATTTTGTGCAGAAGTTACTAATACTTCAGATTCTTTGGTAGCACTTGATTTCACCTTATCTGCTGTATCTTGTGCCACAATGATAGATTGATTTAACGCATCTTTTAATTCGTTAAAATAAGCTAATTTTTCTTCCGCATGCTTTAAAGATTTTTCTAGCTCACGATTTTTTTGCACAGCAATTTCATAATCACGCGCTACTAAATCTAAAAAGTCTAATACCTCATCACGATCAAAGCCGCGCATCTTATTTGAAAATACTTTATTTTGAATATCTAATGGAGTTAAAGCCATGGCAATCACCTCATAATATTTATTTACGTAACACACCCAATGATAAACGAATTTTTTCTTTCTTAGTCGTCCCTTCAATCGCACGAATCTGCAGGCGACCAAATCCTCTTATTGATACAATATCTAATAAATCCAAAACAAAATCCGCTCTTTGCAATTCCATCCAATTGAGCTTAACCTTATTGGATTCGATGAGTTGTTTTGAACGTTGACGCGAGATATTAAAGACATTGGATATCACCACATCGATCCGCAAAGAGCTCACAATTGCCTGTTCTAAGGTCCAATCATCTTTAGGAACAATTAATTCTGTATAGTTGGCTTGCTCTAAACGCACCGAGATTTTGCCAATTTTTTCTACCTGAGTCTGCACATAATGACTAATTTCTTTAGACATTAAGACTTGCCAATTTTCCCCATCAGAAATAATATCACCGAATGATTGACGTTTTAACCCAGTAGATAATAAAGTCCCTAGAATCTTACTATGACTTAATTGAGCAAACTTTTTAGGATATTGAATGGTAAAGAGTGTAATTTCAAAATCTTCTTGCGTTGGAATATAATAATCTGGATAAATCAAACAGCGCGTTCGCTCACTTGATTCATAACCACCATAAAAACGAAAACCTAAATCAGAATTTTGACGGATCAATGTCTCTAAAATATAGGCTTGTCTTGGATCTAAAAAGTCAGTTAGAACGGGCGCATATTGCATTTCCACTTTTTCTAACCATTCTTCTACAGTGTCAATAAAAGGGCGCTCATCTTCCCGAAAATGTTGATACACATTTGCGTTCAAAAAAGCCACCCCCTTTAATTAATATACAAAAAATAATAAAATACGAATCAATGCCTGACTAGCTAATTGTAACACTAAAACGGCAAAAATAATCGTAAAGTCAACCGGTCCGAATTGTAATTTCACCCGATCAAATATACTTAAATATGGCTCACAAATCTTACTTAAAAGTTGGCCAAATTTACTTTGGTATCCACCTGGGAACCAAGATAATAATGCATAGATAACAAGTAATGTTGTATAAAGATATACTACATCACCAATTAATTTAATTAGTAAAAATAGGATAAGCTTGTCCTCCTAATCATTGTCAGCAAACACTAAACTGACAAAAGAATTATTGAATTTCCAACATATTGGCATCCATTAAAGATTGTGCTGTCCCATCAATTTCTACTCCTTGTGCAGTACATAAGAAGATTTCATTACCTACACGTTTGATATCCCCATTTTCAGCATAAACAGTACCAGTCAAGAAATCAACAATCCGTCTTGCTTGATACTCTTCAATCTGATGGAAATTTACTAATACAGACTCACCATTCATAATATGCTTAGCAATCTTCATAGCTTCTGAATAGGCTCTAGGCTCAATGATAATAATTTTATTAGCATGAGTTTCTCTTGTACTGCGCTGCTTAGAAGCTGTCGATTTATTCATTCTAGACTGCTGCATAGAAACAACATTTTGTGTCTGAGAGTGATATTGTTGTGATCGATTATTATAATTACTTTCTTGTGAATGCTGTGACGAATAATCCTGAGACTGATTTACTACTGAACGTTGATAAAACGACTGTCTAGTAGGTTGGTTATTTTGAGATGTAGGATTATTGATACGATTGGTTACACTTGGATATTCTTCATTTTTTTCTTCCTCTTGGTAACCATTCATTTCAATATCTTCTTCATCACTCATACCAAAAAAACTTTGAACTCTTTCCAAAATGCTCATGGGTATCCTCCTTTCACGTCTCACTTAAACAATGCAGTACCGACTCTGACATAGGTCGCCCCTTCCATAACAGCAATTGGAAAATCATTAGACATTCCCATACTTAATTCATGGCAAGGAGCATACTCTAAAGCCATATGCTCAATTTCGCATTGCATTTGCTTTAATTTATTAAAAATCGCATGTTGTTCTGAAACTGTAGAATCAAAAGGTGCCATTGTCATTAAGCCAACAACTTCAATTTTATCATGCGCATGGAGTGATAAGATAAAGTCTTTTGTCTCTTCAAGCGTAAATCCATGCTTACTCTCTTCACCAGAAACATTGACTTCAACAAAGCACTTAACAACTTTTTGCGCTCTTTTTTGAATTTCATCAGCCAATTTTAGACTATCTAAAGCATGAAAATAATCAACTTCATTAATAATATCTTTTACTTTACGACGTTGTAAATTGCCAATATAATGCCAGACAACCATCGGATTATTTATAGCTTGTTTTTTAGTTAAAAATTTATCCGAGCGATTTTCTGCTAAGTGAAATTGACCTAACGCTATCATCGCCTGAGTTGTTAGGACATCTTCAGTCTTAGTAACCGCTACTAAAGTTACCTCAGAATAACTACGACCAACCTGATCACATGCATTCTGAATAGATTGTTGCACTTGTTTTAAATTATCAGCTAACACCATGATCAGGTCTCCTTTTTTGCTTAATTATTGCGTTTGCGACGGAAAAATGGAGGTGTACTTAACTCATCTTCAGCCGGTTTTACTTCTTCTTTATTAAATGTTTCAAATTCACGTTTTTCAACATTTTCAAATTGTGCATCATCTACTTTAGGACGGACATTTTGTTCTTTACGAATATCCCAATCACCAAATGAATTATCTTCATTCGTTGTTGAGGTTGTTGGACGTGCTTGGTCTAAATCAAGAGCTGGTTTTGGTTGAGTTGTGTGAATTTGGCTAGCACGATGACTGCGACCAGAAGTATTTTCACGTTTACTTGGATCAATACCAGTCGCAATAACAGTTACACGAATTTCATCGCCTAGTTCTTCATTGATTGAAGTACCAAGGATAATATTTACATCACCACTTGCAGCATGTGCCACAATATCTGCTGCATCTTGTGCTTCAAATAAAGTCATATCTAAGCCACCAGTGATATTAAGTAAGACTTGTTCGGCCCCATCAATAGAAGTTTCTAATAACGGAGAAGAAATCGCACGTTTAGTAGCTTCAACCACACGTTCTTCGCCACTAGCAACCCCGATACCCATTAAAGCAGTACCTTGGTTAGCCATAACTGTTTTCACATCGGCAAAGTCAAGGTTCACATAACCTGGTGCAGTAATTAAATCAGAAATACCTTGAACTCCTTGTCGTAATACATTATCAGCTTCACGGAAAGCTTGTAACATAGGGGTCTTTTTATCAACAATTTCTAATAAGCGGTTATTAGAGATGATTAATAAAGTATCTACGTTTTCTTTTAATTTAGCGATACCTTCTGCAGCATAACGACCACGTTTTGGCCCTTCAAAAGTGAATGGACGTGTCACTACCCCAACAGTTAAAGCACCGATTTCTTTAGCGATACGAGCAACGATTGGTGCAGCTCCTGTACCTGTTCCGCCACCCATACCTGCAGTAATGAAGACCATATCCGCACCTTCTAATGATTCGCGAATCGCTTCTTCACTTTCTTCAGCAGCTTTTTGCCCTACTTCAGGTTGAGATCCCGCACCTAAACCACGAGTGAATTTAGGTCCTAATTGGATAACTGTTTCAGCTTTTGAGGCGCGTAAAGCTTGAACGTCCGTATTGACTACGATAAATTCAACACCTTTTACGTTTTCTTCAATCATGCGGTTAATGGCATTACCACCGCCACCGCCGACACCGATTACTTTAATAATCGCGCCAGAATTTACACTATTATCAATTGAAAATTCCATTATCGATTTCCTCCTATCAACTATTCAAAAAAGTTAGAAAAGAAATTCTTAATCTTATCTGTGACTTTTTCTTGATGTTCTTCTTCATCATAGTAGTTCTCATTTGAATCATAAGTTGTTTGTTCATAATCTGTTTCTTCATCTGGGAGCACTGGTGTTGGAACAGCCGGTGTAGATGAAGTAGTAGGCACGACACTTTCTCCAGTAATGGCTGAAACAACCACTTGGGTAATTTCGCTCATACTTGCAGCATAGTCCACTAAACTAATGACATTTGTAAATACAGGATTTCTTAAGCCCATATGATTTGGTACATGTAATTTCACTGGTGTGCCTAAGATTTCTTGTGCTAAGTCAACCACACCTGGAAGACTCGCTGCCCCACCAGTTAATACGACACCACCTGGTAAATCAAGCGCGTCAATTTCATCTAAAACATCTTTGGCTTTCGTGAAGATTTGTTCCATACGAGCTTCGATGATTTCAGATAAATAACGTTCATCAATTTTTACTGGTTCTGCCTTACCAATGACATCAACTGGGAATTCTTCACTTGCAGATGTACGTGCAGGATAGGCATCACCATAGTTAATTTTCAACGCTTCGGCATTATTAAATGAAGTATTTAAAACAGTAGAGATATCACGAGTGACATATTCGCCACCTTCTTGATTCACGTTTGTAAACTTCAATTGTTTATCGTGCATCACAGCAGTTGTTGTCTGACCGCCACCGATATCAATCACAATCGTACCGAAATCTTTTTCACCATCAGATAAAATAGATTCAGTTAAAGCAAGTGGGGTAATAATGGTTTGGCCAATGGTTAACCCTGCTTTTTCGACACATTTACGGATATTATGAATAATTGTCTTAGGTCCAGTAAACATCACACCGTACATTTCAAGGCGGACACCAATCATGCCACGTGGATCTTTAATTCCTTCGAATCCATCAACCGTAAATTCTTGTGGTAAAACTGCAATAATTTGTCTTTCAGGTGGAACTGAACGAACTAGAGCAGCAGAAGCAACATTACGGACATCTTCATTAGTGATTTCTTTAGAGTCGTTATTGACCGCAATCATACCTTGGCAGTCTTCAACTTCTAAAAGATTTGCTGGAATACCAACATTCACCGTACGAATTTGAATACCTGCTTTTTCTTCTGCTTGTCCAACTGCGCGTTTAATTGCTTGGACCGTTTTTTCAATATCAACAATGATTCCGCGATTAATTCCTTCAGACTTCGCATTGCCGACACCGATAATATTCATTTGGCTATCAACATATTCAGCGACAACGACTTTCACCGATGTCGTACCAATATCAAGCCCAACATAAATTCCCGTTTTTGCCATGGATGGGGCTCCCTCCTAATTTTTAACTATCAAATAGAACAAAATTTGTTCAAACTTAACTTTTTTTAGTTTTCACTGTTTACAATTCTAACATTTTTACCCAATTTTAAAAAGTAGGTAGCGATAAATTATATAAAAAAATCCTAATTTCTGCAAATTTCTTTAAAGAATCTTATGCTTGTGGATTTTCTTGAACGCTTTCACTATTTTCAGAGTCACTATCTGTCGTTTGCTCTGAACTATCCCCTGTTTTTTTCTCCTCTTTTGGATAAGGATAAGAGAATAAACCGACTTCCATATCTACAATTCCAGGTTCTTGCATATTGCTAGCAACTTTGGCATAGTAAGGTAATTTTTTCGTTAATTGATCAATATTGATTAACACTTGATTTTGGTCATTCATATTTAAGGTTAATAATTGATCATTTTCCGCGCGTGGGGTGGATTTAATTTGTGAAATGCTTTGTTTAAATTCTTCTGGCAATTTGTGATAAGCTTTCAAGGTTTTTAAAATTAATTTTTTAGAAGTAAATCCTTCCAATATCGGTAAACCACTTTGTAATTGATCTTGGGCAATCGGATTTTTCAACACTTGGCCATTTTCTAAAATATCATAATACTTATCGCCAGTGAGTAAATAAGCCACTCTTGGATATTCAGTCACATTGATTTGAAATTGATTGAAATGAACAACTTTCACATTGACTGCTTTTATCCAAGGAGAAATTTTTTTGATTTTATTAATCGCATTTTGACGTGCAAAATATTGTTCCCATAATGGTTCATTTATTTTAAAATTCGCTGTTTTCACAATCTGCTCACTTGCAACTTGCTGATTATGTACAACATTTACCTTTGATAACTGACCCAAAGGCGAAATGTAATAAATACAAACTATTAGAGGAATGAGAAACAATAAAATAATCAACGTTAGACGACGATGTAGTTTTCGCTGACGATAATCCTTCATCTTAGGCAACTTATCAGAAAAACTGGTATTTTCACTTTCACGAATCGACTCAGTTGGCTTTTCTGAAGAGAGGATTTCAATCATGGGACGTTCATTTTTTTCTTGCTCTTGATTTTCTTGCTGCTCAACTTCTTCACTAGATTCTGCTAGAGATTCTGATTCTTCTTGCTCTTGATTGTTTTTCAGGATTTTATCCATCAATCTCTTTTCTTCTAAGTATTTTTGATGAGCTTCTTGCCAAGGAGTAGGTTTTTGCTGACTATCTTTATGATTCATAGAATTTTGATTTTTTTCATCTTTCGTACTAATAGTCTTCACCTACTTTTCAGTTACTTCTAAAACGAGCTTATACAGCCTTTGTGAGGCATCCACAATTCCTTGACTCTTAGACGCTTTAGACATACTTTGTAAAAGCGTATCATCATTCATAATTGAGTCAATCGCTCGCACCAGACGTTCACCAGTTAAGTCCGCATCTGCAATCACCTTACTTGCACCAATCTTTTCTAAACTTTTGGCATTTTTCGTTTGGTGATCATTGGTTACATAAGGACTTGGAATTAAAATCGATGGTAACCCAAGCGCAGTTAGCTCAGCAATGGAAGTCGCTCCGGCACGTCCAATGAGTAAATCACAATTAGCCATCACTTCTGCCATATTGTGAATATAAGGTTGAATGGAAATGTTCACAAAGGCATCCTTGGACATCCCGATTTCTTCTTCAATTTGTTGGTAATATCTTTCACCTGAAGCATATAGCACTTGATAATCTTTTTTTGCCAAAGTAGGTAAGGCATTGACAACGGCTTGATTAATTTTTAAGGCACCTTGACTCCCACCAAAAATTAAAACCGTCTTAACACCTGGTTTTAAATCATATTGCGACAAAACATCACTGCGAACGATTCCTTGCATTTCTTGCGCGCGTGGATTACCGACTAGTTCTGTTTTGGCTAGTGGAAAATACTGTCCCGCATCGCTAAAAGCAATCCCAATTTTATCCACATAGCGCGCTAAAAATTTATTCGTAATCCCAGGTACGCTGTTTTGCTCATGAATAATTGTCGGAATATGCATGCGGCTAGCCTGGAATACCACTGCACCAGAAACATAGCCACCAGTACCAATCACGACGTCTGGTTGAAAATCTCGCAATATTTTCTTCGCTTGACGCATACTTCTAAAAAAGAGTTGCAATGTTTTGAGATTATCCACTGACAAGCTGCGTTTAAAGCCTTGAATTTCTAAGGTTTGAAAAGGAATATCCGTTTGTGGCAAGATTTTATTTTCTAATCCACGTTTTGCTCCGATGTACATAAATTCGCTTGTTGGATCCACTGATTTAACATACTTAATAAAAGCCAAAGCCGGATAAATATGGCCACCAGTTCCCCCACCGGTTAATAATATTTTCATGAATTTCCGCTCATTTCTTATAATTTTTCGATTGCCGCGATAAATTTATCACCACGGACTTCAAAGTTTGGATATTGATCCCAGCTAGCATTGGCTGGTGATAATAAGACGATATCGCCTGCTTGCGCTAATTTAGCTGCAATAGGGACTGCTGTTTCGACATTTTCGGTCATTGTAATAGAGGTAATTCCTGCTTGTTTCGCCGCATCAGCTAATTTATCCTTGGTTTCACCGAATAAAATAATTGCTTTTAAACCCTTCAAACTAGGAATTAAGGCATCAAAAGAATTGCCACGGTCTAATCCACCAGCTAATAATACAACCTTGCTCAAATCAAAACCAGCTAAAGCCTTTTGTGTAGCTAAAATATTAGTTGCTTTAGAGTCATTGTAATAGCGCACCCCAGCAATTTCTTTAATAAACTGCGTCCGGTGTTTTACGCCATGGAATTGACTAAGTGCGGTTTGAATTGCACTATTTTCAACATGCATTAATTTAGCCACCGCAATTGCAGCTAAGGCATTTTCAATATTATGACTACCAGGAACCCCTAATTGATCAGCTGGCATGACCAACTCATCTTTATAGTACAAATTGCCATCTAGCAAATAGGCGCCATTGACTTTTTCAGTTGTTGAAAATGCCACTACTTGTGCTTGGGTTGTTTTAGCTAATTCACGAACTTCTTCTTGTTGCCAGTTAAGTACAAGATAATCATCCGCAGTCATATTCGCTTGGATTTTCCATTTTGAGTCTACATAATCAGCTCGCGTTTGGTGATAATCAATATGCGCTTCATATAAATTCGTAATCACCGCGATATGTGGGTGAAAGCTTCGTGTCCCTTTCAATTGGAAACTAGATAATTCCATCACTAGCTCATCATCATTTGTTGCTTCTTGGGCCACAGAACTAGCTGGATAGCCGATATTTCCTGACAAACGTGCTTGCCCTTTTGTACGATTTTCATTTAAAATCGTCGCAATCATCGTAGTCGTTGTGGTTTTACCATTGGTTCCAGTAATACCGATAATAGGTGCTTCACTAATCAAATAAGCCAATTCCACTTCAGTAATCACCGGAATATGAAGTTCTAGAGCACGCGCAACCATTGGATGGGTATAAGGAATACCAGGATTTTTGACCATTAAACTAAATCCTTCATCCACTAATTCAATCGGATGGCTACCGGTAATAACGGTAATGCCGGCTTCTAACAATTCCTGTGCTTGAGGATTTTCATTAAAAGGTTTACCATCATTAACGGTAACAAGTGCACCCAAATCGTGTAACAATTTGGCCGCACTTACTCCGCTCTTTGCTAATCCTAAAACTAATACTTTTTCATTTTGAAATTTTGTCACTTTCTTCATCTTTCATTCCTCGCTTTTTACAATACAATCATCAAAGTGACCACTGAACAAATCACAGCAATCAACCAGAATACGATATCGATCTTCCACTCTGACCAACCACTCATCTCAAAATGGTGGTGAATCGGTGACATCTTAAAGATACGTTTGCCTGTTAATTTAAAGGAAGTCACTTGCAACATCACACTAGCTGTTTCGATCACATAGATTAAGCCAACTAATAATAAGGTCCATTCTTGATGTAATAAAATCGAAATCGAAGCCAAAAGCCCCCCTAAAGCTAGTGAACCAACATCCCCCATGAAAATTTTAGCAGGTTTATGATTATATGGGAAGAAGCCAACTAAGCCACCCACCACACTAATACATACAAGAAAGATATCATATTGTTTTTGATGCCAAGCGATTATCGCATACGTTAAGAAAGAAATTGTGCCTAATCCAGAGACTAAACCGTCAATCCCATCTGTTAAATTGACTGCATTTGAAAAACCAACTAACCAAAAAACGATAAACAAACCATATAGATAAGATAATGGAATTTCAATTGTAAAGAAGTTTAGCGTGTTTGGTTGTTTATCAGCTAAAAAGACTAGGTAAAAGACTACCCCACCAATGATTTGGCCGATTAGCTTTTGTAAAGATTTTAAACCAAGATTTCGTTTCATAAAAATCTTAATAAAATCATCTAAAAAGCCCAGTGTGCCATAGAGAAGAAAGACAAATAGTAAAATAAATAGCGTAGGGGTTAACAGTTTTAGCCAAACAGCTGCCCAAATACTACTTACAATCGCCGCTAAGCTAAATACAAAACCCCCCATCGTCGGGGTACCAGCTTTTACATTATGCCATTTTGGTCCTTCATCACGAATCTCTTGACCATATTTTTTCATCTGAAAGTAATGAATAAACAGTGGCATAAAGGCAAAGGTCAAGCCAAAGCCACTTGCAAAAGGTAAGAAAAATTTTGTTAGTTCCATCATTAACTCCTACTTATTAATCATTTTCTTTTAAGGTAAAGGTAATTGATTTTTTATCTGTTAAAGTTTCATAAGGTTGAATACTTTGATTGATACAATAACCACTACCATTAAATTTCACTTTGATATCTAAAATACTTCCAAGCTTCACTAGGTCAGCTTTCGACCAACCAGACACATCTGGCATATAAGCATTTTCACCCTTCGCTAAAAGGATGATTTTTTCATTTGGTAAGACTTTGATGCCGGCTTTCAATGATTGTGTCGTCACTTTTTCACCATTACCAATGACCACGACATCTAGGCCACGTTTTTCGGCTAGATTTGCAGCATCTACACTACTCATGCCTGTGAATTTATCCACGGTTACTTTTTCAGTACTCTTTTCGGTAGTTTCAGGTGTGGCTACCGTTTCATCTTGAAGGTCCATCGCACGTTTTAACAATGGATTTGCCACACTTGGTAAAATCGTTCCATCATTTTCTTTTGGCAATTTCACCGTTAGATATAAAACATATTCCGGCTCTTCAGAAGGAACCATTAATACAATAGAATATAGGTAAGAATTTTCCCCCTGTAAATATCCGCCAGAATCTGAAGCGACCTGCGCAGTACCCGTTTTAGCCGAAATATTATAACCTGGCACGCTATATTCACCATAAGCACTACCATAATCTTTATTTTCGACAACATCACGCATATATTCGCGTACTTTACGAGCAGCATTTTCACTAATTGGCTTACCGACGACTTCTGTTTGGGTAATCGCCTTTTTATTGGTTGTATGATCGACAATTTCTTTAATAAAGTGTGGTTTGACCATAGTCCCATTATTGGAAACTGCCGTAAATGCTTGCAACATTTGGAAGTTTGTCACGGCAATACCTTGACCAAAGGATGTCATCGCATGCGAAACCACATTATCTTCTGGCAACATTCCCGGACTTTCACCCAGAATACCAGCATTTGTACTTTGACCAAAGCCGAATTGTTTTAAATATCTTTGCCAGCGATCTTGCATACGTTGCTCTAACATAACCATCCCTTTGTTACTAGACCAAGAAAGCGCCTGACGCATGGTTAATGTCCCTAAGGCCCCGTGATCCCAGTCATCAATCACCGTATCAGCAATCTTGATTTGACCAGATGGATAACTTTCATATTCATTAAATACCCCTTGATCAATCGCTGCTGAGGTCATTAGGATTTTCATTGTTGACCCGGGTTCATATGTTTCTTGTAATAATAAATTCAACCAAGTAAAATCTTTGCCACCCAATGTTGCTTTATCTTCAGGATTGAAAGAAGGTTGTTGGGCAGCGGCTAAAATCTCCCCAGTTTTCGCATTCATTAAGACACCAGTCATGTTTTCTGGCTTGCTTTTCTTGTAAGCTTCAGTCAATAAAGAATCTAAATAAGTTTGGAGACGACTATCTAAAGTAGTATAGATATCTTTTCCATCAACTGCAGCCTTTTTCTCAGCAACCGTACCAGGCAATGGGTTTTGATAATTATCTTTTTGATAGGTAATCTTGCCATCTGTACCTTTTAAGACATCATTATACGCTTCTTCAATGCCAAGTTTTCCGACTAAGCGTTCTTCATTATTCTTCACAGCAATATCAGCATAACCAATTAAATGAGAAGAAAATTGGCCATTTGGATAGATTCGCGAAGGATGACTATTGAAATATAGCCCTTTGCTTTTACGCGATTTTAATTCTTTTTCAATCGCTTCTTTTTGTTGCAAAGTAATATCTTTAGCAGCCGAAATCTCTACTTGATAAGGACGTACTTTTTTGTCATAAGCCGTATTCAAAATTTTCTCTACTTTACTTTTACTGGTACCAACCGTATCATGTAGCACTTCTGCAATCTGACTAAAATCTTTTTGCTCAGCATATAATTTGGTCTTTCCTTGTACATAGGTGTCAGAAAGTACCACATAAGCAGAATAAGAGGTGGCATCCTCAGCAATCGCAATGCCATTTCGATCATAAATGGTCCCTCGCTTGGCCGCAATCACTTCTGAACCTTTATATAATTCGGTCGTACGCTGCTTTAAAGATACATCGCCTACATTACCGACTAGTACTATGTAGCCCAAACGTAAAACAAATAAAAAGAACAACGCAATAGTGGTAAGAAAGAATAAGATTCCGACTTTTTTGCGGTTGTTCGTAGTAGTTAGATTCTTTTTTTTAAGAAACTTATCAAATTTTTGTTTATAAGTCATTTACTTCACTTTCCTTAAATTATCATCATTAATTGATAACCCTAATTTTTCAGCAATTTGTTTAATTCTATCAGCTTTTGATAGTTCATTTTTTTCTTGCTGTAAGCGAGTAATTTCTTTTTCATTCACTGTAATTTCATTCTCAACTATTGAGATATCATGTTCCATCTGATTAATTGAAGTACGAACATAAATCATTACTAGAGCCACAAAAACGACGAAAAGAAGAATAGAAACAGCAATCATTTTTTCGACTAAGCTAATCCGTGCTAATTTATTCGACGCCGAATCACCGACGACTTTGATAGCAGGACGTTTGACTTCTTCGATCACAAAGTTATTCATTTGTTCTACTTGTTGATTCATTGATGGATCGATATCAAATGAATAATCTTCATACTTCAATTCAGCCATTTTCCTACTCCTTTATCATTATTTTTTCCGCCACTCTCAATTTTGCACTGCGCGAACGATTATTTTCTGCTAATTCTTCTTTCGAGGCAGTAATTGGTTTTTTATTCACTAACTTTAAGATAGGTTTGTATTCATCTGGAATCACAGGTAAGCCAGGTGGTAAATCACGCACTTGACTGTATTCCTTAAACATCGTCTTTACGATACGATCTTCTAATGAATGGAAAGTAATCACACTTACTCTGCCATTAAGGTTTAATAATGCGATTGCTTGCTCTAAAGATTCTTCCACTGCTCCTAGCTCATCATTGACCGCAATACGAATCGCTTGAAAAATCCGTTTGGCCGGATGTCCGCCATTACGTCTAGCCGGAGCGGGAATCGCGCTTTTAATAATATCCACTAGTTCACCCGTTGTTTCAATTGGGTGTTTTTCACGTACTCTCTCTATTTCACGAGCAACCTGCTTTGAAAATTTTTCTTCCCCATAACGAAAGAAAATCTTTACTAATTCTTGATAGCTATATTCATTCACAACATGATAAGCACTAAAATCAGCTTCTTGATTCATACGCATATCCAAAGGTGCATCTTGGTGATAACTAAATCCACGCGCAGCTTCATCTAGTTGTGGCGAAGAAACCCCTAAATCATAAATAATGCCATCTACGCCATTTACACCTAATTCATTTAAACGCACTTGCAATTCACGAAAATTCGCCTTAATAAATGTCACTTGATTGGCATCTACATATTTTTCCAAGCGAATCTTTGCATGGTCAATGGCTTTTTGATCTTGGTCAAAGGCGTATAAATGACCTTCACTCGATAATTGAGATAAGATATATTCACTATGGCCAGCTCCACCAAGCGTACAATCTACATATATACCATTTGGTTTAATCTCAAGTGCATCTACGGTTTCGTGTTTCATCACTGTATAATGCTGGAACTGAACCATTCTCTAAATCCTCATTTCAATCTTTTATAATCCAAAATCAATCATTGACTCAGCAATCTCGTCAAAGTTTTCTTCAGCAGCATCCGTAAATGCTTGCCAACGTGTTTCATCCCAAATCTCGATACGATTACTTACCCCAACAATCACACAACTCTTTTCTAAATTGGCATGTTGACGTAAGCTTTGTGGGATATTAATGCGGCCTTGTTTATCAAGTTCACATTCAGTGGCAGCCGAATAAAAGAAGCGCACAAAAAGGCGAGCATCTTTTTTAGCTAGGGGCATTTCGTTTAGTTTTGCCTCTAACTTTTCCCATTCGTCTTGAGGATAGCCAAATAAGCAGCCATCTAATCCCCGAGTCACGACAAAATTTTCGCCTAACTTTTCTCTAAATTTAGCAGGGATAATTAAACGGCCTTTCGCGTCTATTGAATGTTGAAATTCACCCATAAACATCGAAATTTCCTCCATTTACCACTTAGTACCCTTAGTCTACCACATTCCCCCACTTTCTACCACTATTTCTCTAATATTTAATATAACTTAATAAAAAAAAACAAAAATTTTTCATAATAGAGTTTTTTAAAAGATTTTAAAAAGTTTAAATGGATTTGGAAACGATTTTCTCAATAATTTCTAAATAATTGCTAAAATAAATAAAAACAGATAGAAAACAATCAGTAATAAAAATAAAAAGCGCCAAAACATCTTAAAATACACATGATAATTAATTTCATCATAGAAATAAGCCTGTATCACAGCAATTCCGATCCCTAAAATAAAAGCTGAAATAAATAAGTAAGCTAAGATAGATTCGTGAAACAACAATTTTGATAAATGATTATCTACTATAAATAAGATTGGTACCATGATATCAGCTAATTTCACTTTGATTAACTGCTTTAAGGAAAAACGATGAACAATAAAATTCAATCCCATATATAATAATATTGGGCTAGCAAACCACCCTAATAATTCTAATGTACTATGATTCATTTATGTAATCCTCTCTACTTCAAATTTACCTAATGATTGCTTGGCGAGAAATGCATAAAATCCTCTTTATCCATTAAGCCAAGACTAATATACACCACAAACTTTACATCGGTGTTTCAAACTTTTTAAAAATTCTTTGTCCTTTTCCTTGAATTAACGTATAATAGGTTGTAGACTATAAAAAATGGAAAAAGGACGAAATCGTATGAATGAAAAGAAAAAGATGTCTACCTTTGAAAAAGTCACTAAAGTAGTTATTTGGGCAATGTTGATTGTCACAATTGGTGGCGTCATCTTATCAACGGTAGCAGCACTTATGTAAAATGTTCGCAGGGTAGCAAAGCAAGCTACCCCACAACCTTATTTGACGGTGTTCGCAGGGTAGCTACATCGCATCTAAGCCGGCCTGCCTAGGAAAATCTTTAATACTAATGGATTTTCCTGTCATTCCGGACAATCTTAGCTGCTTGTAGCTGTTCGACCCTTCTCACAACCTTATTTGACGGTGTAAATCGACTAGCTACTTCGGCGTACAAGCCACCCCGCCTGGGAAAGTCTTTACTTCTCGGACTTTCCCGTCGTGTCGGACAATCTTATCCGCTCGTAGCTGACCGAGTCGATTTACAACCTTATAAAAAATAGAGGCGTTTTTGCAAGTTACGCCTCTTTTTTTTGGCTTTTCTTTTTGCTCAAGCGATGATTTGTTTATTTTCGTAATTGGCCTAGTGTAGTAATCAATTCTTGTGCGTGTTTGATAGTTAAATCAGTAATTTCTGCACCGGCAAGCATGCGCGCTACTTCTTCTACCCTTTGATTCTCATCTAGCGGTAAAACCGTGGTTGAAGTACGACCATCTTGCACTTGCTTTTGAATCAAATACTGATTATCTGCCGCAGCCGCTACTTGTGGTAAATGCGTGATACACAATACTTGAGAGGAACGGGCAATATTTAAGATTTTTTCTGCAATCGCTTGGGCCACCCGACCACTCACACCGGTATCAACCTCATCGAAAATGATACTCGTCATCTGCTGGCTACGAGAAAAAATCGACTTCAAAGCAAGTAAAATTCTAGAAAGCTCGCCACCAGAAGCAACTTTCACTAAAGGTTTTAATGGTTCTCCTGGATTCGTAGTCAAATAAAACTCTACTTGGTCTATTCCTTGAGCTTGCAACTGTTTTTCTTTTTCAAAGCGAACTTCAAACTGGGTATTTTCTAGATATAATTCCTTGAGTTCTTGCATGATTTCCTTAGATAAATGAAAGGCAATCTCATGACGCTTTTGACTAATAGCCTCAGCTTCACTCATCAAAGCTTTTTCTAAATCAGCCAATTGTGCTTCTAACTGATCTAGCTGGTCTTCTGATTGCATCGTTGCTTCCAATTCTTCTGTAATTTCAGCAAGATAGTCTAACATTTTCGTGATAGTATCGCCATATTTGCGTTTTAACCTCTTGATGACGGCTAGGCGCTCTTCAATTTCTTCTAAACGCGCTTCATCCATGTCCATCAAATCCATCTGTCTAGATATCCCTGTAGCGACATCTTGTAACAAATAATACGCATTTTGGACTTGCTCATTTAACGCTTCGTAATCCGCATCGATTGGGGCAATTTCTTGTAATAAATCCCCCACCTGTGAGATACCATCCAATAAATTCGACTCATTCATCACAAGTGCTTGATGTGATTGCGCAAAAGCATCCATAATCTTTTGGAAATTCAATAGTTTTTCCCGTTCTTCTGTTAGGACTTCTTCTTCCCCTTCAACTAATGCCGCTTGTTCTAGTTCTTCTTTTTGATATTGCAGCATATCCATTCGTTGGATGTAGTGTTGTTCATTAGACTGAATTTTGTGCACACGCTGTTTTAACTGTTGATATTCACTAAATTTTGCTTGATACTGCTTGATTTTCTCCTTAAATGCCTCATCTGCAAAACTATCGACAAAATCCAAATGCTTTTCCGGTTGTAATAACTGTTGGTGATCATTTTGCCCTTGAATGTCGACTAAAAATGCACCGATTCGCTTCAAGTTGGCTAAAGTAATCGTCCGCCCATTGACCCGATTGAAACTCTTACCATTTAAAGTGATATCGCGCTGAATAATCAGATATCCTTCCTCTAAGTCAATTCCTAACTCTTGCGCTAAAAGAGTGAATTCCACTTGTTGGGGAATTTCGAAAATCCCTTCAATCATCGACTTATCACAGCCTTGGCGAATAAAATCAACGGATGAGCGCGCTCCTGCTAATAGTGACATCGCATCAATAATAATTGATTTACCCGCCCCTGTTTCCCCAGTGAGAGCAGTCATCCCTGGCTTAAAGTGCAAATGTAATTCTGAAATAATCGCAAAATTTTGTATAGAAAGTTCTAAAATCACATTTCTTCCCTCTAATCTGCTTAAAAGTTGCGTAATTTTTGATAAATCATCGCACAATCTTGTTCTGTACGTAAAATCATCAAAATACTATCATCATCATTAAGTAAGCCAAATAATTCTTCTTTAAAACATTTATCTAGTAGATTGCCCACCGCCGAAGCATTTCCGGGAATCGTCTTAATCATAATCATTTTATCCATGGAATCAACTGCAATACAAGCCGTTCTTAATAAGCGTAATAATTTATTAAACAAATCTTCATTTGATTCTTGTGGTAAA
This sequence comes from Enterococcus cecorum, assembly GCF_052119425.1. GTDB lineage: Bacteria > Bacillota > Bacilli > Lactobacillales > Enterococcaceae > Enterococcus_E > Enterococcus_E cecorum_C. Next base: position 43,040 of record NZ_JBQKFH010000001.1, on the reverse strand, counting down.
CTATAGCGATAATTTCCATCAGCAGCTGGAATCTTTACTAACTTCAACTCTTTGATATCACGCGAAATAGTTGCCTGTGTCACTTCTACCCCATGCTTTTTCAAAATATCGACAAAATCTTCTTGTTTTTCAATCGCAAATTCGTTTAATAAACGGATAATTAAACGGTGTCGATCTTTTTTACGCATTACGTTACCCCTTCCAAATTTATTTTTATTCATGAAATCGATTATAACATGAATAGGACAAAAAGACCATGCAGCATTTATTTTCTACATGGTCTAACTTTCACTATTTTTCTAAACGTTCATGCGCTTGTCTTACTACCTCAGCGACATCCACATTACTTGAAACACTTGCCGGTAAACTCGCTTTTTTCAGATGGATTAAAAATTCGATATTGCCCTCGCCGCCGGTTATCGGTGAAAAGCTTAAATTCTCAACTGAAAAACCAGTCTCAAGCGAAAGATCAATCACTTTTTCAATCACGGCTTGATGCACTTTTGGATCTTTGACTATCCCGTGTTTGCCGACAAATTCCTTTCCTGCTTCAAATTGCGGTTTGATTAAAGCCATGACATCACCGTCTGCCACTAAAATCTCATATAAAGGCGGCAAAATCAAACTTAAAGAAATAAAGGAAACATCGATGGTCGCCACTTGTGGTAATCCTTCTAAAAAGTCTGTAGGTTTACTATAGCGAAAATTCGTCCGCTCCATCACAACCACTCGTTCATCTTGACGAATCTTCCAAGCCAACTGATTATAGCCAACATCTAAGGCATAACTTAACTTCGCACCATTTTGCAAAGCCACATCGGTAAAGCCACCGGTTGAAGCGCCAATGTCTAAAACGATTTTATCTTTAACTGTAAAATCAAAAATTTTTAAGGCTTTCTCTAATTTTAGGCCCCCTCGAGAAACATAAGGAAGTTTTTTTCCTTTAATTTCTAAAGTCATACTGGCATCAATTTTTTCACCAGGTTTGTCCAAGCGTTCGTGCTTATCATTATAAACTAAGCCGGCCATAATTCCGCGCTTGGCTTGTTCTCTGGTATCAAATAATCCTTGCATCACACAAAGGACATCTACTCGTTCTTTTTTCAAGTATTAATCCCTCAATTCTAATTTTTCAATGATTTTTACTAGCTCAGTCATATCCATTCCGTCTTCAGCGAGCATCTGACAAGCTTGTTTGGCTTTCAACAAGTAATCAGCTAAAGCCTGTTTTGCTCCTTGGATGCCTAGTAACGCAGGATACGTACTTTTTTCCAGTTCAATATCGCGCCCAGCTGTTTTGCCTAGTTCTTGTGTGGTTGCTAATATGTCTAGTAAATCATCCCGCACTTGAAAGGCAATCCCAACATCCATCCCTAATGTTTTCAGTAATGTCAATTGTTCCGTTGATCCACCAGCGACAATCCCGGCAGCAACAAAACAATATTGTAACAGTGCACCCGTTTTTCGCTCGTGAATTTGGATTAATCGTTCTAACGGGACATGCTGCTTTTCTGCTTGGACATCACTTGCTTGACCAGCCACAATCCCAGAAGGACCAGCTGCTCTGGATAAGTGCGCAATCAACTGAGTCTTGATAGATGCCGGTAAGTTTAACTGAGCCAATATCTCAAAACATAAAGTCAATAGAGCATCGCCAGCGAATAAGGCCATGGCTTCTCCAAAAACTTTATGATTGGTTGGTTTCCCACGACGTAAATCATCATCATCCACGCTTGGCAAGTCATCATGAATCAATGAATAAGTATGCATCATTTCGATAACTGCTGCAATTTTTAAGGCTTCTTCCTCTAGAGGTACACCAAATGCTTGTAAAGTCGCTAAAAAGATTCGCGGACGAATTCGCTTGCCACCTGCTGCAAGGGAATAGCACATACTTTTAGCAAGCAATTCATCATTGGTCGAATCCAGGACTAACTGCTCCATTAAGGTTTCGACTTGCTGCATCGCCTGAGTTAATTCCTTATTCATTTTTAGCCTCTTCAAATGGCACTTCTTGATTGGCGTCGGTCATCATTTTGGCCAACGTTTTTTCGGCATTGGCTAATTGTTCTTTACATTGTTTAGATAAAACCATTCCTTTTTGAAAAGCATCTAAAGCTTCTTCTAACGGCACATCGCCACGCTCTAGTTGCGAAACAATTTGTTCTAACTGTTGTAAAGACTGTTCAAAAGTTAATTCTGACATGATTTTCCTCACTTTTCTTTTTTCTGAATGGATTGCACCTGCGCTTGAATTGTACCATCGGCATAATGTACGGTAATTTCTTGGTTAGGGGCTAATTGTTCAACACTTTTAACCACTTGCTCATCCACTGTTGTATAGCTAAATCCACGCTGCATGGTTTTTAGAGGACTTAATAAATCCAGTGAAACCAAAGCTTGATTGAAGTCTTGCACTTTCTTTTGGAAAAGTAGTTGCATTTGACGTTGCAAACTTTCCGTTAGATATCCTAGCTTTTGTTGCTCATTTTGCAAACGATGACTAGGTGTTTGTTGGACTAAACGTTGACTTAATTGTTGATAGCGACGTTCTTGTTGATGGACTTGACCTTGCATGCTACTCGTTAGCCGCTGTTGCAATTGGTCAAGTTTTTGCGATTGCGCCTCATAAAGACGATGCGGTTGGGCAAAGACATAACTTTGTTGCACCCGATTTAAGCGTTGATTTTTTAATTTCAATTGATTGGCAAAAGCTTGCATTAAACGCATCTTTTGTTGATCAATCTTCATTATTTCTTCACTTAACACAGGCACTGCAAGTTCGGCCGCCGCAGTTGGGGTAGCTGCCCTGACATCCGCCACGAAATCTGCAATCGTCGTATCTGTTTCATGACCCACCGAAGAAATAATGGGTGTCTGACAAGCAAAAATCGCTCTAGCTACTTTTTCTTCATTAAAAGGCCATAAATCTTCAATCGAACCCCCGCCACGTCCGATAATCAAGGTATCAAAATTGCCCGACTCATCGGCACGCTTAATATTACGCACCAAATCATCGGCGGACTGATCCCCTTGCACGACGGTCGGATATAGAATAATTTGGGCAATCGGATAACGTCTATTAATCGTCGTCATAATATCACGAATCACCGCCCCAGAAGGACTTGTAATGACCCCAATACGTTTTGGAAATCTTGGTAAAGGCTTTTTCGGTGCTGTGAACAAACCTTCTTTAGATAACTTTTCTTTTAATTGTTCAAAAGCTTGATATAGTGCCCCGATGCCATCTGGTTCCATATGCTCAATCGTAATCTGATAACTTCCAGAAGCTTCATACACCGAAACATAACCGACCACTAAGACTTTCATCCCATCTTGGACATCGAATTTCACCCTACTAAATGGTCCTCGAAACATCACGGCCGATATTTTCGCATGGTCATCTTTAAGTGAAAAATACTGATGGTTCGGTCTTTTTCTAAAATTTGAAATCTCCCCTGTTAAATAAACACGTTTCATGTAAGGGTCATTATCAAATTTCGTCTTGATATAACGCGTTAAGGCACTCACCGTTAAATATTCTGGTTGACTCAACGAACATTTTCCTTTCTCTTAGCCGCATCAATCGTTTGGCGCATCAACATCGTAATCGTCATCGGGCCCACGCCACCTGGAACCGGCGTAATGTAGCTAGTCAACGGTGCGACTTCATCAAATTTCACATCACCTGTTAATTTATTATTTTCATCGCGATTAATTCCTACATCAATCACAACTGCGCCTTCTTTGACAAAATCAGCGGTCACAAAATTCGCACGACCAATCGCTACGACTAAAACATCTGCTTGTTTCGCTACTCTAGGAAGATCCTTGGTTTTCGAATGGCAAATCGTCACTGTCGCATTTGCTTGTAGTAAGAGGTGTGCCATAGGTTTACCAACAATATTACTGCGGCCAATAATCACAGCATTTTTCCCAGCTAAATCTATGCCCGAAAGTTTAATTAACTCCATGATTCCGGCTGGTGTACATGGAATCATCGTAGGTTTGCCAGCAAAAAGATTTCCTAAATTCATTGGATGGAAACCGTCGACATCCTTAGCTGGATCAATGGTATCAAGCACTAAATCTTCATTAATATGCTTTGGCAACGGCAACTGTACTAAAATGCCGTGAACCTTATCATCATGATTCAATTCTTCAATTTTAGCAATCAAATCTGCTTCACTAGTTGTTTCAGGTAAACGATACACGACCGAATACATACCAATATTGTTTGCTGCACGTTCTTTATTACGGACATACACTTGACTTGCTGGATCTTCACCAACTAAAATCACGGCTAGTCCAGGTTGTAGTCCCTTTTCCTTCAATTCAGTTACTTCTTGCGTCATTTCCTGCTGTAATTTTTGTGCCAATTCTTTTCCATTCAATAAATGCATTTATTAGAACCCCTTTTTATTTTTTAGATTTAAAAAACCGAAATTCCCCCGATTTGTGTTTCCAAATTTGAGAAATTTCGGTCTAACCTACTTATGCTTGTAATTCTTGATTCACTGCAGATAAAAGACCATTGACAAAACGACGCGATTTTTCATCACTAAAGGTTTTTGCCAATTCAATTGCTTCATTTAAAGCAACATTATTCGGTACATCGTCTACATATTTCATTTCAAAAATTGCTAAACGTAATATTGTGACATCCATTTTTGCTAAGCGGCTAATCTTCCAACCTGGTTTTAAGTGGTTTTCAATTAATTGGTCAATGGTCGCTTGGTTATCGCACACACCGCTGACTAATACATCTAAGTATGGCGGCACAAAACTAGCTTGTTCATCATCTAATTGGTCCACTAAATTCAATTCAATTGCATGGTTAATCGCCGCTTGTTTCGTTAAATCTTGGTTAAAATTTAACGGAAACAAAGCTTGAATGGCCATTTCACGGATTTGATGTCTGGATAATTCTTTATTCATTGTCGTCCTCATTATCATCAAAAAGTTCGTCTAAATTCACTGCTTCTTGCTTTTCAGGAATAACTGCTACAATATGCACATTGACTTGAGCTAAAGTCACATCAGTCATGAATAAGACTTGTTGTTTGATACGTTGTTGGATTTCGGTCGCTACTTTAGGGACAGAAACGCCATATTTTACGCTCACATAAGCATCTACTTGGATTCCATCTTCAGTGTTTGATAGATAAACGCCTTTACCATAGACACTACGACCAAGCAATTCTGTTACATTATTAGCAAAAGAACCTTGCATTTTATATACGCCCTCAACTTTAGAAGCAGCAATCCCACTAATAATTTCAATAACTTCAGGGGCGATGACGATTTCGCCAAGTTCATCTTGGACATCTAATTTTAAAGCTTTTTCATCAGCCATCTCATTTCCTCCAATTCTAACAGATAGTTATCATTCACAACTATTTTATCATTTTATGCGCTGATAATCTATAGCTTGGTGTAATTCTAACAAGATTATAAGAGAATTAATTCTTTTGGTGCATGTGTTAAGACTTCATTGCCAGTTTGGGTAATCAATAGGTCGTCTTCAATACGTACCCCACCAACACCCGGTAAGTAGATACCTGGTTCATCTGTAATAATATTTCCTGGCACAAAAGCTTTCTCTGCTCTGAAGGATACATTTGGCCCTTCGTGGATTTCTAGACCAATCCCATGACCCGTTGAGTGACCAAAAGCTTCACCATAGCCATAAGAAGCAATATGATCACGAGCCACTGCATCCAATTGAACGCCAGTCATGCCTGGTTTAGCAGCTTCGATGACTTTTAATTGAGCTTCCAATACCACTTGATAAATTTCTTTTAATTTTTCTCCAGGATCGCCAATTGCAAACGTACGAGTCATATCTGAAACATAACCTTGATAGTAGCAACCAAAGTCAATCGTAATTAAATCATTTTGTTCAATTAATTTTTCACTTGCAACACCATGTGGCATAGCTGAACGTAAACCACTTGCCACAATCGTATCAAAGCTGACACCACTTGCACCTAAAGAACGCATGAAGAAATCCAATTCGTTTGCTACTTGAATTTCGCTCATGCCTGGTTTTACATAGTCAAGAATGTGTAAAAAGGCTTTGTCCGCGATTTCGCAAGCTTTTTTCGTGATTTCGACTTCTTTTTCATCTTTAATTTCACGTAAAGATTCAATTAATCCGCTCACTGGCACTAAAGAAGTTTCGTGGATTAGATCTTCTAATTGATCATAATCTCTGACAGTCACAAAGCTTTCTTCAAAGGCTAGATTCTTCAACTCATCTTGTGTGCAAATCTTAGCTACTTCTTCAAAGATTGGACCAGTATTTTTCACAATGGTATAGCCTTTTGCTTGCATCGCTGCTTGTTCAGTATAACGGAAGTCAGTGACAAAGTAGGCATTATTTAATGTAATCACGGCTAAACCTGTTGTTCCTGTAAAGTTTGTTAAGTAGCGCAAATTATATGGGCTAGTCACTAAAAAAGCCTCTAAATCATTTTCTCTCATTAATTTGCGTAAGTTTTCTACTCGAATCATCATATCTACCTTCTCTTCTCTAAGATATTTTTAATTCTAACACAAAAAACACATTAAATCATTGACTTTGCACGATTTAATGCGTTTATCTCGAAAAAATTAAGTTTATTTGTTTTTGCCAAATTTTGCCTTGATGCTTCGAGAAAAGATTTGGAAAAAACTCAGCGAACGGCGCATTTTCTTTTTACCGATATGATCTTGAATGGCACGTAAGACTTTCTTTGGATTTTTTGCAGCAAACTGATAACGTCCATTTTTCTTGGTTTGGACCGCAAAACGAGGAATCCACTTTCCTTTAAATAGAACCGTTGCCATCACAAATTCCACTTCTTCCCAAGGGATTTGAATATATTTACGCACATCTTGATCATCATAAAATTCAAAAGCCTTATCACCAACCATGATTTTGCCATAGTTTGCTAGGCCCATAAAGGATGTCGCATTCACTGTTAAATCTACTTTTGTATTTAAAGATTGCACCATATTTCTCACCTCGCCATTAGCATAACATAATTAGTAAAAAGAAGCGAGAACCAATTTGATTCTCGCTTCTCCAATAAACGAATAGTAGTAATAATGAATTATAATAATCCGATTAAGTGTCCAACGATACCAACGATGAATAATGCAATGATGATTACGATTGGAGAAACTTTCTTCTTCAATAACCACATACATAAGAATGTTAATAGCAATGGAACTAATCCAGGAATTAATGAATCCAAGTTTCCTTGTAAAGTTTGTTGTTTGATTGGACCAAATGCCATACCGCTTTGAACTTGTTCAAATAAAGTCTTCATACCTTTACCAGACATTTCAACTTTATCCCATTCAATGTAAGCACCTTTTGATAGTTTGATATTAGCGATAACTGGTGTGAACTTGATAGATACCCAACGTTCAACCAAGGCTGCTAATACGAACATACCTAAGATAGAAGCCCCTTTAGTGATGTCTTGTAATAAACCACCTGATAAGTCTTCAGTAATCTTAGAACCAGTACGGTAACCAAATTCTTGTGTATACCACATGAATCCCCAACGAATGGCATTCCATAATACGAAGAATAAGATTGGACCTAAGATGTTACCACCTAAAGCTAGAGAAGCACCTAAAGCCCCTAACATAGGACGTACAGTAAACCAGAATACTGGGTCACCAACACCGGCTAAAGGTCCCATCATACCAACTTTAACCCCTTGAATTGCAACGTCATCGACAGCTGCACCGTTGGCACGGTCTTCTTCAAGTGCTAAAGTAACCCCTAATACTGGAGATGCTACGTATGGGTGAGTGTTAAAGAATTCTAAGTGGCGTTTTAAAGCCGCTTTACGATCTTCAGGATCTTTATATAATTTTTTGATTGCTGGAATCATTGCATAACACCAGCCGCCGTTTTGCATACGTTCATAGTTCCAAGAACCTTGTAAGAAAGTTGAACGCCATGCTACAGCCAAACGATCTTTTTTACTTAATTCAATTCTTTCAGCCATTACTCATTTTCCTCCTTCTTAATAATCATTTAAAATGTCGCCTAGAGGATCACCTGATCCACCGTTACCGCCAGCAGAACCAGCATTCTTAGTTAATTGTAGGTATAGTAATGCTAAAGCAACACCGATTACCCCTAAACCAATTAATGTGATTTGTGTAATTGCAGCGATAACGAAACCAAGCATGAAGAATGGCCATACTTCGCGAGATGCCATCATGTTGATAACCATTGCATAACCAACGGCAACAACCATACCACCACCGATTGCCATACCTTCGTTTAACCAAGCTGGCATAGCTTCAAGTAAAGCTTGCACACGTTCAGCAGGGATCATTAAAAGTAAAGTAGCAGGGATAGCGATACGTAAACCTTGCATACAGATAGCAACTACTTGCCACATTTCGATAGCACGAATGTTACCAGCTTCAGCAGCGCGGTCCATTGCATGCACGATAGCAACGGCTAAAGTACGAGCGATCATAGTTAAGAATAAACCAGCAACAGCTAGAGGCATTGCAATAGCGAATGCAGAGTCAACACCTTTAACTCCTTGACCACCTAAAGCTAAGATAATTGCAGAAGCAACAGAAGCTAAGGCAGCATCTGGTGCTACGGCAGCCCCGATGTTTGCCCAACCTAAGGCAACCATTTGTAAAGAACCACCTAAAATAATTCCGGCTTCTAAGTTACCGGTTACTAATCCGATTAAAGTACAAGCAACTAATGGTTGATGGAATTGGAACTCATCTAAGATACCTTCCATTCCGGCTAAAAAGGCAACCACTACGACTAATACCATAGAAATAATAGACATAATAAACCTCCTATATAAGTCCTTTATTTGGTAAACTAAGCATTACCAAGCTCTGATTTTGCTTTTTGTAGTAAAGCATCCATATTGTCTTTGTTATCATTTGGTACTTTACGTACATCAAACTTCACGCCAGCTTTTTTCATTGTTTCAAAAGCTTCAACGTCTTTAGCATCCATTGACAATACTTTATTGACTAATACTTTACCAACAGAGTGAGCCATTGAACCAACGTTAACTTCTTTAATGTCAACGCCACCTTCAATTGCACGGACTACATCTTGTGGGTTTTCAAATAATAGTAAAGCCTTTGTATTACCAAAACGAGGGTCTTTAGCGACTTCAATCATTTTAGCAATTGGAATAACGTTTGCTTTTACTCCTGGAGGAGCAGCCTGTTCAATTAATTTCTTACGTAATTCATCTTTAGATACAGCATCTGAAACAACGATGATACGTGTTGGTTGCACTGCTTTTGTCCAAGCAGTTGCCACTTGACCATGTAATAGACGTGAATCAATACGCGCCAAAGCAAATTTGATTTTTCCATCACCTAACACTGTTCCAGGTGGGATTGCGCCTACAGGACCTTGTTGTTGAACTGCTGCCTTTTCTTCAGCTGGTTCTAACTCTTCAGGTTTCACTTTCACACCATCTTTTGCTGTAGCAATGATGTGTGCTGCGATTTCATGCGCAGTATTCATAGAAAAACGTGAAGCATAAGCTTCGATTACCATTGGTAAGTTCATACCTGCAACAATTGCCCATTTATCTTTGTGTGCTTCAAGCAAGTTATTTGCTTGGTTAAATGGTGTACCACCCCAAAGATCAACTAAGAATAAGACTTCATCTTGATTCTCAAATGTAGCAATGGCTGCTTCCATTTTTGCTTTGACATCATCTGGACCTTCGCTAGGCATTAATGTAACAGCAGCAACGTTTTGTTGTTCACCAAAAATCATTGAGCCTGATTGTAAAATACCATTTGCAAATTCCCCATGACTTGCTAGGATAATTCCTACCATCTTCATACCTCCTACTGAATAAATTAACCTTTCAACCAACAATTATTTTTATTTCACATCTTTGAAACGATAAAGTAAATCCATAAAGTTTACCTTGCGATCAGCTGGCACCTGCCTGACCTCCAATTCAATCCCTTTCCCATACAAATATTGGAAAGATCGGACATCATCTTCATCTAGTGATATTACATTGGTCAACATCTTTTTTCCTGGAGAAAAACGCATGCCACCGATATTCACTGACTGGATGGGAATGCCTGCTTGTACCAGTCGTTCGATGTCTTGAGGACAAGTAAATAATAACATGACCTTGGTATTGATAAATAATACATTATGAAATACCTCAAACATCTTATCGACAGGGACAACATTCGCCTTGACGCCTGGTGGAGCTGCTTGATTGAGTAAAAACTTTTGCAACTCATCTTTCGCTACCGTATCACTCACAACAATGATGCGTTCAATACCGGTTTCCTTCGCCCATACTGTCGCAACTTGGCCATGAATCAGACGGTCATCAATTCGAACTAAACGGACATCCATACTAACTGCTCCTTTGAAACTTTTAGAAATACAGTATCTTTCAATCCTTAGTATTTCCTCCCTCCTTTGTATCCACCTTAATATAAGCAAGATGTGTGCCAACTTTCAAAACGATACACTACTTAAAAAAAGCTTAAAAATCAACAAAAAAGCGATACACTACAAAAGATACACTAATTGTATTTTAGTGTATCTAGTGTATCGCTGTCTTGACTGTATTATTTAGACTGTACTCTTGCACGATGATTTTCGATTAATTCTAAAAGATAATACTCTTCCACAGGTAAAATATCGATATTTAGCGCTCTGGCAAGACTTTGAGTAGCCAAATGAAGTTGCTCATAGGCTGCATTTCCATAAAGTTTGCCTTGATAGCCATCTGGTGGTGTTAAGGTACGGTGTAATACATTGCGCTCTAGCATATTGCCACAATGCAAGATAAAATTAATCCGAAATCCTTTCAACTCCTCGGTAAACTGCCATTGTTCAATCACTTTATCCGCAAAGTTCCACAAAAGATCGATGACTTTCTTTGGATTGATAAAAGTGACATTGCGCTCTAAAAATTGAATACACAATTGGCGCGTATCATCTTCATCGACATTTTGCTCGAGTTGTTTCTGATCTAAATCAAGTAATTCATCTTCTATTAATAATTGGTCTAATAATTGATCAATATCCGCATCAATAAATTGTTCTAAAGTAATAAATGGCACTGGAATATTTGGTTGGGCAATTCCGGTAGTCGCAATCACTTGATAACGCTCCATGATTTCTGGTAATTTTTGATTCACTTGAGCAATAGATGAAGTCACAATCGTTAAATCCGTACCTGGACGTTTTTGCAATGAATACTCTAAAATTTCTTTGATACGTTGGGCGGTTCCTTCTCCAGAAGCACAAACAGCTAAGATAGCTTTGGTCTTTTTGATATCAGTTGTACTTTCATGATCAATATGACCATATCCACGAAAATTACGCATTGTTTCATAAATACTATCTAAATCCGTCCCCACCATCGAAGCCTTACGCACAGCTTCTAAAACAACGGCGGTAGTGACCATATCGATGGTGCGCACACGCACATTGGTGTGACGATAAATTTCTTGAGAGAAAGTCGCAAGTGAACCCATGTCTACTAATAAAAGAACGCCACTACCATCATTAACTTCTAATACGGCTTTCTCGATTTTTTCTAACGCAACTTTCGGAGACATATCTAAAGGCATATCTACAGCCCTTAACTGCTCAACGCCTAGTAACTGCGACACCACTTCCACCATACTCGAGGCCGAACTACGACCATGCGCAGCGACCACGACTCCGATTTTTCCTGCAGATGGAGTGGATTTCAGCGAAACGAGTAAAGCCGCTAAATAATAATCTTCACTTTCCAAAATCGTTACCGAAAAAGCTGCTTCAATCATTTTACGAATTCTTTTAGCCAATTGAAATTCTTCAGGATAATCGCTAATCATGGTACGAATATTGTCGTTAATCTGGCGTTGCTCCCCGAGGTTGAGTTTCTTCAAAAGACTGCTGATATGCAAACTAAAAGCATAAATGAAATTCGCCTGATATTCGATGTTCAATTCACTTTCGACTAACTGATAAATCTCGCGCGTCACTTCAATTACACGCTGATCCACCAATTCAGCTAACTTATTATCAGATTGGAAAGAAAACTGATGATGCTTATAAAATGATTTCAAATGAATATTAATATCGGTCTTGATAAAATGGTTAATCGCTTCTTGATCGATTCCTTCTGCTTTTAACAAGGCTGCTTTATCGCCAATAATATCATACAAATTATACGGCAACTCATACGAATCAGTATTAATATCCACGATACTTTCATTTGGCTGAACAATTAATTTCGGTACCAAATATTTTTGCAACTGAGCTAAATGGTCTCGTTTATTCGCTAAAACAATTAACCCATTTTTGATTCCTTCTGATAAATCATGCAAATCTATATCAATTTGTGTCTGGTTCATATGATTTAAAAAACCGCGCGCACAGATTAGTTGGACATTCGATTTCAGCTGCCCGATATTCCCAAAACTCACACTACCTAGTAATGCTTTGACCACATCTTCTGTCAAGGTAATCGTGCGTTGGATACGCTTGGCTTCTTGTGCAACCATCACACGAACAAGATCAATTTGCTCCATAGCTGGTCGATTTTCAAAAGCTGGCAATTGAATATTAATCGGAATCCGTCTGACAAACGTATCTAATAATGCCGAAGTAGGATCTTCCGTAGTCGCCCCAACAATTCGTACGTCCGCTTGATGCTTTTTACCCGTCTCACCCAAACGACTATACGTACCATGATCCATAAAGTAAAAAATCATCTCTTGCCCCTCAGGAGGGAGTCGGTGAATTTCATCTAAGAAGAGCATCCCGCCGTTTGCTTGGTCAATAACCCCTTCTTTTTCATCATCGGCACCGGTAAACGCACCCTTAGCATACCCAAATAAGTGACTCATCAGTAATTCTGGGTTATTGGCATAATCGGCACAGTTAAAAACAATCATATCCTTATCTTGAGGAACTACATGATTATCCTTGGCAAACTGAAACATCGCATGCGCAAAATAAGTCTTCCCTGAACCAGTCGGACCTGTAATCAAACAATTCAACCCCCGTGGCGGATATAAAATCGCTGCCTTTGCCTGTTCGACCGCATTTTTCATACTTCCTTTTATCCCAATAATTTTTGAGAAGATATCTACTTGATTAGATGTATCAGGAAGTTGCGCTATGTTTTCTACAGTTGGTTTACTTACAACTACGGAAGCATCCTTATAAGAAGTAGCTGAGATTTCTTTTTGTGTCTGTACCATATAACGTACAGGGCGACCTTCTAACTTCATCAAGCGCTCTTGCCGGACCAACTCATTCAAATCTTTACTGGCATTCGTCCGCTGAATGGCTAATGCTTCGGCGACTTCATTGGTTGTCACACCAGATAATGCTAGTTGCGAACTAGTCAATAAGGCCGTCTGCTCATAGACATACTGATAAATTCGTTCCATTCGTTTACTCAACAATCCTCACCTCACAACAAAAACTACTATTATATATACTTTTTACAATTCACCAAAAGGGATAAATGGTGCTGGCTGAGACGGTAAATCTCTTAAAGTCTTTTGCATCCAACAAACATCGTACCATCGACCAAATTTATAGCCAATTTGCGCAAAATGTGCAACTTTACGATAACCTAGCTTTTCATGAAAATGCTCACTGGCCCCATTTCCCGCAGTAATACAAGCTGTTAACTGATAGACATGCTGCTTAGATAAATAGGACTCTAAGGCAGTATATAATACTTTACCATAACCACGCCCATGATTTTCTTGGTCTAAATAAACGGTCACTTCCACAGACCAATCATAAGCGCTCCGTCCCTTATAAGTTCCCGCATAAGCATAACCAACAATATAGCCTTGCTCGTTTTCTAAAACTAAATAAGGATATTTGGTTAAAGTTTGCGCGATTCTTTGAGCAAATGTTTCAACACTTGGCACCTCATATTCAAAAGTAATCGCCGTATCTTCTACATATGGACGATAAATCTCGACTAACCGTGCAGCATCCTCTACTTTGGCAACCCTTATTTTCATCATTCATCACTCCAAAAAAAATTATACATTTATTATATCGTGAAAAACTATAGAAAACAAACGCTAATCACATGTATAAAAAAACTACCGGAGGCTATGGGAGTTCAGCCATCCGAGAGTTTTATTTAAGCATTATTTTTCTTCTTTGTTACGACGTTTGAAGAAGGCTAATCCTAAACCTAGGCTTGCAAAGATGCCACCTAACCAGCTTGGTAAGACAGATTGACTACCAGTTTGAGGTAGGTGACCACGAGTTGTACCTCTAACAGTACCACGTCCAGTAGAAATACCCTGTACATCACCACGGCCAGATAAGCTGCTTGCACGTTTCGCAGTTACTTTAAGTTTGAAGTCTTTTGTTTGTCCATCTTTTGTAACATGGACAATCACTTCAAAGGTACGTGAAGTTTCGCCATCTTTCCAATCAGTTACTTTTGGTGTACCCACGATACGGTTTTGGTCATTTAAAGTTAGACCTCTAAGATTATCTGGTAATTCAAGCGTCACCTTCGTATCTTTGTCAGCACCTTTAACGATTGGTTGAGTTTGCACAGCTTGACCATCAGTGACAGTAATGCTATTTACTGCTAAATCAACACCCGTTAAGCCATCAGCTTGTGGATGACTATTTGGATCTAATGGGTCAGTACCTGCAGCGATTTCTTCTTTATCACTGTAGCCATCGCCGTCGGTATCTGCTTTGGTTGGGTCAGTACCATGCGCTTTTTCTTCGCCATCAGTTAGGCCATCACCGTCTGTGTCGGCTTTATTTGAATCGGTACCGTCTTTGATTTCTTGTCCATCATTGACGCCATCGCCATCCGTATCTGCTTTATTTGGATCAGTGCCGTGTGCTTTTTCTTCACCATCACTTAAACCATCCCCATCGTTGTCTGCTTTGGTTGGCTCTGTGCCATTCTTGACTTCTTCACCATCAGAAACACCATCGCCATCGGTATCAGGGTTCTTAGGATCAGTACCATGCGCTTTTTCTTCTTCATTACTCAAGCCATCGCCATCAAGATCATTTGGTGTAGACTTAGGATCAGTAGCATCAGAACCAGCTTTTTCTTCCTCTTTATCAGAGTAGCCGTCGCCATCGCTATCTTTATCATAGCTTGGATGACTATTTGGATCTAATGGGTCAGAACCTGCATCGACTTCTTCTTTATCCGTGTAGCCATCGCCATCGGTATCTTTGCTATTTGGATCTGTGCCACGGTCTTTTTCTTCGCCATCTGTCAAGCCGTCGCCATCGCTATCTGCCTTATTAGGGTCAGTACCTGCAGCGATTTCTTCTTTATCACTGTAGCCATCGTCGTCGGTATCTGCCTTATTAGGATCAGTACCGTGGGCTTTTTCTTCGCCATCTGTTAAGCCATCACCGTCTATGTCGGCTTTATTTGGATCGGTACCGTCTTTGATTTCTTGTCCATCATTGACACCATCGCCATCACTATCCGCTTTGGTTGGGTTAGTATCATTCTTCACTTCATCTGCATCAGAGATACCATCGCCATCCGTATCTGCCTTATTAGGGTCAGTACCATTCGCTTTTTCTTCGCCATCAGTTAGGCCATCACCGTCTGTGTCGGCTTTATTTGGAGCAGTACCGTCTTTGATTTCTTGTCCATCATTGACACCATCGCCATCACTATCAGCTTTATTAGGATCAGTGCTGTGTGCTTTTTCTTCACCATCACTTAAACCATCACCATCGCTATCTGCTTTGGTTGGGTCTGTGCCGTTCTTGACTTCTTCACCATCAGAAACACCATCGCCATCTGTATCTGGGTTCTTAGGATCGGTACCATGGGCTTTTTCTTCCTCATTACTCAAACCATCGCCATCAAGATCATTTGGTGTAGACTTAGGATCAGTAGCATCAGAACCAGCTTTTTCTTCCTCTTTATCAGAGTAGCCGTCGCCATCGCTATCTTTATCATAGCTTGGATGACTATTTGGATCTAATGGGTCAGAACCTGCATCGACTTCTTCTTTATCCGTGTAGCCATCGCCATCGGTATCTTTGCTATTTGGATCTGTGCCATGGTCTTTTTCTTCGCCATCTGTCAAGCCGTCGCCATCGCTATCTGCCTTATTAGGGTCAGTACCATCTTTGACTTCTTGACCATCTTTGACCCCATCGCCATCTGAATCTGGATTGAATGGATCAGTACCTTTTTGTGCTTCTTCAGTATCAGTTAAACCATCATTATCAGCATCTTCATCTGTGATATTTGGTTTAGCATCCCCATCTGTGTTACGTAAGATACGTACAGGCACTTCAAAGGTTTGGTCACCCACTTGCACAATGAATTTCACATCGCGCGTCGTGTCATTCTTATCAGCTTTCCAATCAGTAACAACTGGTGAACCTGTAAGTGTACCGTCTGCATTTAGGATTAATCCTTTCACATTGGCAGGACGGCTAATGACTGACATCTTACCATTGTAGATTGTGACTGCTTGAACTGGTTTGTTAATCATCACTTTTTCTACTAAAGGTTCGATAATATTGACAACTGCATTAGGTTTGACTTCATCCGTTGATTTATTCGGATCTTTTGGTGCTGAGTCATTCACATCTAATACACCATCATTATCATCATCGGTATCTTTCACATCTGGAATACCATCGCCATCTGTGTCACGTAAGATTGTAAACGGTGCAGTCACATTTTGTTTTGTACCATCTTTCTTCGTTACTTCGATGACAGCTGTAGTATTACGGACTTCTTCTCCTTCTTGCCAGTTGGTTACTTTAGGTGTACCTGTTAAGTTTCCATTTTCAACCGCTAAACCAGTCACACCATCTTCAAATTTCGCACCAGTCGTAGTTTGACCTTCTGCTAATTCGATTACCTTCGTACCAGGTTTCACTGCTTGACCTTCTGTTAATGGATCAATATTTAAAGCAGGTGCTACGGCTTCAGGCGCAGCATCTGGGGTCTTAGGATTCTTATCTTCACCATCTAAGTAACCGTCATTATCATCATCTTTATCCGCCTTATCTGCAATACCATCGCCATCAGTATCACGTAAAACTGTTAAAGGTACGTTGATAGTGTATTCACGACCATAGCTGTCCGTCAATGTAACAGGAATTTGGAAAGTACGTTCTTCATCTGTTCCCCAATTACTTACTTTAGGTGTACCTGTGATTTGACCATTTTCATCAATACTTACACCAGATAATCCTTCAGGAAGTGCACCTTGTTTCACTGGAGAACCATCTTTAGTTTTCACAACATTTGTTGGTGTCATTGGTTTGTTTTCCAAGACTGGTGAGAGAATAGTTGTGTCTGCTAAAGTCTTAGGATCGACAAGTGGGGTTGGTGTCTTGCTATCTGGGTCTTTCGCATCTGGAATACCATCATTGTCATCATCTGGATCAGTCACATCAGGGGTACCATCGCCATCGGTATCACGTTCGATTGTTACAGGCACCTTGACTGTTGAAGCATGGCCGTCTTTATCTGTTACCGTAACAGGAATAGTGATATCTTTGGTTTCTTCGTCGCCTTTCCAAGTATCCACTTTTGGTGTACCTGTTAAGTTGCCGTCTTTATCCACTGTTAAACCATTGACTTCAGGTGCGGTAATCTTATTGCCATCTGCTGTGTCGACTGCTTTGGTGCCAGCTGGAACTTTTTGTCCTTCAGTTGCTTTCAAGCCATCTGTCACAGTGACTGGTACATCAAAGATAGTTGGATTCTTGTCTTCGTTATCTTTCACACCATCGCCATCGGTATCATCGTTCTTAGGATCTGTACCATTCGCAAGTTCATCTTGATCAGAGATGCCATCATTATCATCATCGGCATCTTTCACATCTGGTGTACCATCACCATCTGTATCACGTTGAATCGTTACAGTGATTTCAGCATCGGTAGAACCTTTATCTCCTTCAGATACAGTGACTGGAATCTTGACTTCGCGTTCTTCTTCGTCTTTACCCCAATCATCAACTTTTGGTGTACCTGTCAAGTTACCATTTTCGTCGACGTTCACACCATTGACACCATCTTTGTCTTTTGGTGTTACAGTTGCGCCATCTTTGGTTTCGATTGCTTTAGTACCTTCAGGAATTTCTTGACCTTCTGTTACGGCTAAGTCATCCACTGGATTGGCTTTGACATCATATTTAGTAGGATTCTTATCGTCCTTATCATTGATACCATCGCCATCTGTATCGGCCTTCTTAGGATCAGTACCTTTGCCAGCTTCGTCCTTATCATCGATGCCATCATTATCATCGTCAGTATCTTTGACATCTGGTGTACCATCGCCATCTGTATCACGTTGGATGGTTACTGGAACTTCTGCATCCGTTGAACCTTTGCCGTCTTCTGTGACAGTGACTGGAATCTTGACTTCACGTTCTTCTTCGTCTTTGCCCCAATCATCAACAGTTGGTTTACCTGTTAAGTTACCATTTTCATCGACATTCACACCATTGACACCATCTTTATCTTTAGGTGTTACGGTTGCGCCGTCTTTCTTTTCGATTGCTTTAGTACCTTCAGGAATTTCTTGACCGTCTGTTACGGCTAAGTCATCCACTGGATTGGCTTTGACATCATATTTAGTAGGATTCTTATCGTCCTTATCATTGATACCATCGCCATCTGTATCGGCCTTCTTAGGATCAGTACCTTTGCCAGCTTCGTCCTTATCATCGATGCCATCATTATCATCGTCAGTATCTTTGACATCTGGTGTACCATCGCCATCTGTATCACGTTGGATGGTTACTGGAACTTCTGCATCCGTTGAACCTTTGCCATCTTCCGTTACAGTGACTGGAATCTTGACTTCACGTTCTTCTTCGTCTTTGCCCCAATCATCAACAGTTGGTTTACCTGTTAAGTTACCATTTTCATCGACATTCACACCATTGACACCATCTTTATCTTTAGGTGTTACTATTGCGCCGTCTTTCTTTTCGATTGCTTTAGTACCTTCAGGAATTTCTTGACCGTCTGTTACTGCTAAATCATCCACTGGATCGGCTTTGATATCGTATTGCGTTGGATTCTTATCCTCGTCATTCTTAATGCCATCACCATCTAAATCTTCTGGTGTAGAATCTGGGTTGGTTGGGTCTGAACCATTGTCTTTTTCAGTGTTATCTGAGTAACTATCGCCATCTGTATCACGTTCAATGACTACTGGCACCATGACATCACGAGTCTTACCATCACCAGACACAGTGACTGGAATTTCGACTGTACGTTCAGTTTCGCCGTCTTTCCAATCCGTAACAGTTGGTTTGCCTGCTAAGTTACCATTGTTATCAACTGACACACCGTTCACTGGTTTAGAAGTAATCGTTGAACCAACATCTGTAGTTACCGCCTTGATTGCATCTTTACCTGTTGGTAATTCTTGACCATCTGTCGCTTTCAAGTTTTCAGCAACATCTGCACGTAAATCAGAAATTGTTGGGTTTGGATCGTCTTTATCAGGGATACCATCATTGTCACGGTCACGCAAGACAAGTACTGGCACACTTACTTCTTTCGTATGTGTTTCGCCTTTCGCATCAGTCACCGTTACTTTCACTGGGATAGAGACTGTTTGTGAAGTTTTGTCGCCACTCCAAACAAGGTCTTTTGGTGTACCTGTTAAGTCGCCATTGGCATTCACTGTTAAGCCTTTTGTTTCTGTCGCAGTAATGGTTGCACCTGGATTTGTTTCAATCGCTTTTTTAGGTGTGACTGCTTTGTTTTCAGTTGCTTCAAGACCTTTGACTGGATTTGCTTTGACATCGAACACAAGAGGATTTGGATCTTCTTTATCGTTTAAGCCATCACCATCGGTATCTGGGTTCTTAGGATCTGTGCCTTTAGCCTTTTCTTCGCCATCGTTTAGACCATCACCATCTGTGTCAGCTTTATTTGGATCAGTCGTGTCTTTGACTTCTTGACCATCGTTGACACCGTCACCATCGCTATCATCTTTGTTAGGATCAGTCTTCGTTTCGTTAACTTCTTTTCCATCATTTAAGCCATCGCCATCTGTATCGGCTTTATTTGGATCGGTTGGATTGTCACTTTTGACTTCTTCCCCATCCTTCAAGCCATCGCCATCTGTGTCGGCTTTATTTGGATTGGTTGGATTGTCACTTTTGACTTCTTCCCCATCTTTTAAGCCATCGCCATCTGAATCTGGGTTCTTAGGATCTGTGCCTTGAGTCTTTTCTTCGCCATCGTTTAGACCATCATCATCTGTGTCAGCTTTATTTGGATTAGTCGTGTCTTTGACTTCTTGACCATCGTTGACACCGTCACCATCGCTATCATCTTTGTTAGGATCAGTCTTCGTTTCGTTAACTTCTTTTCCATCATTTAAGCCATCGCCATCTGTATCAGCTTTATTTGGATCGGTTGGATTGTCACTTTTGACTTCTTCTCCATCCTTCAAGCCATCTCCATCTGTGTCGGCTTTATTTGGATTGGTTGGATTGTCACTTTTGACTTCTTCGCCATCTTTTAAGCCATCGCCATCTGAATCTGGGTTCTTAGGATCTGTGCCTTTAGTCTTTTCTTCGCCATCGTTTAGACCATCATCATCTGTGTCAGCTTTATTTGGATCAGTCTTCGTTTCGTTGACTTCTTGACCATCGTTGACACCGTCACCATCGCTATCAGCTTTGTTAGGATCAGTCTTCGTTTCGTTAACTTCTTTTCCATCATTTAAGCCATCGCCATCTGTATCGGCTTTATTTGGATTAGTTGGATTGTCACTTTTGACTTCTTCTCCATCCTTCAAGCCATCTCCATCTGTGTCGGCTTTATTTGGATTGGTTGGATTGTCACTTTTGACTTCTTCGCCATCTTTTAAGCCATCGCCATCTGAATCTGGGTTCTTAGGATCTGTGCCTTTAGTCTTTTCTTCGCCATCGTTTAGACCATCACCATCTGTGTCAGCTTTATTTGGATCAGTCGTGTCTTTGACTTCTTGGCCATCATTGACACCGTCATGGTCACTGTCAGCTTCATTAGGGTCTGTACCGAGTTCTTTTTCTTTTTCATCTGACAAACCATCGCCATCTGAATCACGTAACACTGGAACTTTGACAGTGACAGTGGTAGATTCTTTACCATCTTTAGAAACCGTTACTGGAATTTCAACAGTACGGCGAGGTTCTCCGTCTTTCCAGTCGTTAATCTTTGGTGTACCTGAAACTTTACCATCTTTATCCACTGTTAAGCCATTCACTGGATCAGTTGGAGGAGTAATGGTAGCACCCTCTTCAGCTTCAATGGCTGGTGTAGATTTAAGCTCAGTATTTTCAACTACTGGTTTAATTGTCTTATCAGTAGCTGTTACCTTATCTTGACGTTCTACAACAATCGGGACTTCTATAGTCTTTTCAGCACCATTATCATCCACAATTGTTACCGGAATATTCACCATACGAGCAGGTTCGCCTTCTTGCCAATCTTCAATGACAGGTTTACCAGTTACAGTGCCATCTCTATTAATCGTTAAATCAACACCATCGGCCTTAGCTGGTTCTTTGATTGTATATGGTTCGTTAACCGTTACTGCTTTAGTATTTGCCGGAACATCTGTATTATTCGTTACGGTTGGTGTTTCGAATGCGTAAGGAACGTCACGGTAGATTAATGTATCAGACTTAGGTAAAGCACCGTCTTGTTCTTTATCTTTCACTTCAACATAAATTGTTTGTCCTACTAAAGTCTTTTGTAATTCATCAGATGGTGTAAGTGATACTGTACCGTCTGCATTGACCTTGGTAGGCATTTGTTTAGCCGCATCATTAGTTGGTACCCAGGCATTACCTAATTTTTCATAAGTATAAGTAACGTCTTTACCTGTTGCGTCTTTGGCATGGATAATCATACCATCGCCATCGTCATTATTGGCTTTAGGATCAATGTTACCTACTACTAAATCTTTACCACTTTGCGTAATGGTTGGTGTTTCAGTTGCTGCAGTATCAAGTAATACATTTGTTTTAACTGGTTCTAATTGTTTACCATCAACCACCGCTGTAGCCACGACTTCATCGTTTTCATTTAAAGCCATGCTTTCTGGAACATTTGCGATAAATTGTTTTTTATTTTCTGGATTACGTGTAGCGACAATTTCTTTACCATTAACAGTTAATTTCACGCTGCTTGTTTTATCAGGTACATCGACTGTGATTTGTTTGCTAGTCGTGTATACAGGTTCAATATGTGGTCCTTGTAACATCGGAACGGTTACTTCTGCAGGATCAGCACCATATTGAGCTGTTGAGAATGTGATTGGTGTGTCTTTCTTAATATGACCATCTGCATCTAGTAATTCAGCTGGGATGTTAGGCACTTTAGACCAATCAATAGTGAATTTTGCATATTCTGTTGTCGCGCCATCGTCACCTACTTTTGCAGAATCGATTGTAATGGCTTCTTTTGGAATTTCAAATTTTTGGTCTTTGTTATCACCATAAGTCAAGCTTACTTTGAAATCTTCAGGCTTTGTACCAGCTGGAACGGTACCGGTCATTTTAGATTCTGTATTGTATGGTGATTCTACAATCGCTGGAGAAGATACACCCACATAGCGTTCGGTCGATAACTCAGGGATGCTGAATGGACGTGTTCCATCATTGCCGGCATAAGTACCACCATCTTGCCATGCACGTAAGATTAACTTATCTCCTTTTTCGAGACTAACCCCATCAGGTAATTTGAAAGTCTTTGTATTCTCGTTTGGCCCAATAATTGTACCACCACTATTGACCGTCCCTAGACTAGAATCGATTGGGTGAGTCCCACTGAATTTAGAAAGAACGTAAGCGCCTGATTTGTACATACTACCTGAATCATAGAAATCGTCTCGACTTAAATTATAAGCTTCTGTTCCTTTTTTAACCAAGATGACATCCATGACACGGTTATGCCAATCTTTCGTGTTAAGCGTAATTTCTGTTTGACCAGCCTTAATTTCTTGGTTATTCCAGACTGGTGGTGGTGTATTTACCCCTGTACCAAAGAATTTATAATGATCATGTCCATAACTTGTTTTATTCGATGTGTATGCAGCACGTGTAACGTCTAAATTAGAAAATTCCGCGCCATCTTCCTTACCATCGCCATCGGTATCTTTGTTATATGGATTGCTACCGATATATTGTTCGGTTTGATCCATTAAACCATCACCATCGGAATCACGAATTTCAAAATAAGCTGAACTCAACGTATTACTTACATATTCATATCCCGAATTATCGGCTGCCGGTATCGCAAACATATCTTCAAATTTAAACAACTTACTTGTTGCACGTGTACCATCAGGATTTATTAACAAATTAGTAGGATTTCCATTCAAATATAACACTATTTTTCCCGCTTGCATGTTTGCATTATTAAGTTGAAAATAATGATCATGAATGTTCCCATCTGGTCCATCATCAGCAATAAATACCGCACGATTCTTACCAAATCTATCTGTCAAACTTCCCCAAGTGGTTCCATTTAATACCTCTTTCGGTCTACGGTAAGAGTCATCTGCAGCTTTATATATCGTTTGAATTGAATTAGGGGGATCAGATTCGGTCGGATTCTCATTGGTAGAAGCTTGTGGATCTGTAGACCATATCGCAGCTTCAATATTTTGACCTTCTATTTGTAAATTATACCAAGAATTTCCTGATAGCCCTTCACGCATGATTTCAACACGACCAACATTTCTTTGAATTATAGGATCAGTCATTAATAAGTTAACCAACTGGGTTGAATAACCTTGAGACCAAGTTGCTGGCTTATATCTGACATCAACAACAATCGCATTATATCTAGGATCATAAGTTAGTATCATATCCGAATTATTTGCGACAAATTCTCCACCACTTTTGGCAACAGATTTTAATGGACTAGGGTTATTATCATTCACCGATGATGACAGCACTTTGCGAACACATCCATTAGACATGATATCACCATTAGGACCATATGTAACCATTTGCAAATAGCTTTCAATTCCATTTTTATCGTTTTCGTCAATCAAAGTTTTTACATCTTGGTCAAATTCTATATACATTGGAACAAGCTGTTCAGATTCTTCATTACCAATAAATAATCCTTGCTCTGGTGAATCTTTGTGACCCCAAGCGTATTCTGGCCATTTCAAATCTTTATCAGCATCTTTATTTATCATTTTAAAGTAATAAGCATCAGAATCTGGACCTTTTTGAGCAATTCGATCATAATCATTTATGGCATCTTTGCCACCTTGAGCTTTTGGATAATTATTTCCCCCATAATATCCTTCATCATAAAATTGCGAACGAAAATCAGTAACATGTTCCTTGAGTGTATCATTGAGCTTAAATGCAAACCATCCAGATTTATTCGGTACAAGGTTAAAAGATGTCTTACTTGTTTTCGCTAAATCAAAATACAAACGTTTACCATCAATACGTACATTTCGAATTCCTACATAAGCAAAATTGCTATCTGTAGAAACAGTTTACTTGAACTGCGCATTGCTAATACCGCCTGATGTATCAAGTGCAAACACATCCTGTGGTGCGACGGCCATTCCCATAGCAACAAACAACATTGCGCCAATTATGTATGAGGCAGCTCCTCCACCTCCGCGTTTTTTACGCAATCCATATTTGTAACGCTTTTCTTTTTCCGATTTAAACATTACATTTTCCCCCATTCTTGTTTCTCAAATTACAAGACAAAATAAGCATAATTATTGATAAAAATTATACTTATTACAATGTTCATTTTACTCCTGTCAATAACCTAAGTCAAAGAACTATTAAATAACATCATTCTAGCAAGAAATAAAAAAACAGTTATATTTTCGTTGATACAACTGTATTTTTAAAGTATTATATATAAAATATTTGTTATATTAGATAACATTTTATAAAATAGTTGTTTACATACTAATGACTATGTAAACGTTATGTCTAGTCAGAAATGAAAAGAGAAGTAAAAATAGAATAATTTCTTTTATTATTTAATCAAGTAAGCAGAATAAAACATTTCGAATGTCTTTCTTCTCAAATCGCCTGAATCATTCGCACCTGATTAGATAAAATTTCAGACAACAAAAAAGCCCAAGACATCCGAAGACATCTTGGGCTATTGAAATTCAATTATTTAGCAACTGGGTATACTGACACTTGTTTTTTGTCGCGACCTTTACGTTCAAAACGTACCACGCCGTCAACTTTTGCAAATAATGTGTCATCTCCGCCGATACCAACGTTTACACCTGGATAAATCTTAGTACCACGTTGACGGTAAAGGATAGAACCACCAGTAACTGTTTGACCGTCTGCGCGTTTAGCACCTAAGCGTTTTGCACGTGAGTCACGTCCGTTAGAAGTAGAACCCCCACCTTTTTTATGAGCGAAGAATTGTAAGTTCATCTTTAACATGAGATGCACCTCCTAGTGATTTGTAATGGTTTTGATTTGGATATATTGCTGATAGTCTTCTTGTACCGACTCTAAACCTAAAAACAAGCTTTCAAGGAGAATCTGTGCGACATTTTTTTGCTCCTGAGTCAAATCTTCAGAAATCGTCGCCTCTAGGAAACCACCATTTTCTTGATCTGCCTCAACTTGCATCTCAATGCCAGCAAGTGAAGAGACACTATTAATCGCATTGATGCTTAATGCACTCACAGCAGCACAGACGATATCTTCGCCGTATTCTCCTGCCCCAGCATGACCTGTAATGCGAAATTGATGTATCGTTCCTGATTCTGTTCGGTAAAAAGTACCCTTAATCATCAACTTATCCTTCTTTGTCTAATTATGCGTTAATTGCTTCGATAACCACTTTAGTGTATGGTTGACGATGACCTTGTTTGCGGTGTGAATGTTTTTTAGGTTTGTATTTGAAAGTCACAACTTTCTTTTGTTTGCCGTGTTTTTCAACAGTACCTACAACAGTTGCACCAGCTACTAAAGGAGTTCCCACTTTAGTTGATTCGCCACCAACTAAGACAACTTCATCGAAAGTAACTTTTTCGCCAGCTTCAACGTTTAATTTTTCAACGTAGATAGCTTGACCTACTTCAACCTTCACTTGTTTACCACCAGTTTTGATAATTGCGTACATGCTTAAAGCACCTCCTTATATATACTTAGACTCGCCATCCCAAGCGACATGCGTACTTAAATACTTGTTCTGAGCGGTTGTAGCTGTGGAGACCACAATTACAACAATTTAAGACTACCAAAACCGTCCTTGCTTGTCAATCATTTTCGACTGATTTCTTTTGATTTTCTGAAAAGATTGGAAAGTAGGGATTTTTCGTTTAAATTTGGAGAACTCCCCTTATCTAGATTCTTTTTGACAAATAATAATAAATTTTTAAACATTGCCTACTTGTCGTCCTGACTCATGAAAAGGTATACTAGGAACATATGAAAAATTGATGATAGGGTGGGAAATAATTTGATTTTTTTACAACTACTAATTTACTTACTTGTCGGGGTGATTACTTGTGCTGTCGATGTCTGGTTGACTGAGGATTACAGCAAAACGACAATTTTAAAAAAATGGCTCATCGACACGCTGCTGACCAATGCAGTGGCGTTATTAATTGTGCGCTTTGCCTTAAATATCCAGACTGGGCTCATTCCTGAAATTTATGCCACGAATTTTGCCTACAAGTATCTAGCCTTGGCACTTGGGATTGGCTTAGGCTTAAATATCTTAAAAGGCGGATTCCAAGGGGCAGTCTTTTTGGAAAAAGCCGAGGGAAAAACAACGGCCTGGCAAATCGTACTCAGTGTAATCAGCTGCATCCTGTTTGCCTTAGGAACGGTTTGCTTTATTGGGACGAGTTGGTTTATTGATTTCTTCGGTCGACTCACACCAGAGCAATTTATCTTTAACTTCAAATCACCAGTTAAGGGTACTGCGAGCAATATGACCGATCAAATCGTCGGTACCCCAGTATTATTTGCGGTTGGTTTATTAATTATCTTTGCAGTCTTATTGTTTGCGAATAAAGATATCTACGTCAAAGATTATAGAGTACTTCCTAATCGAGTAAAACGTATTTTATTTGCGCTGTTCAGTCTAGGATTTTTAGCTGGCGGTATCTTCTATAGTATTAAAGAACTCCAACTAGATAAAGTCTATGCTGCTTACTTTGACCAATCTAACTTTATTAAAGACGAGTATGTCAATCCAAATGATGTCAAGCTCACCTTCCCAAAACAAAAGCGCAATGTCATTCATCTCTACTTAGAGTCTATTGAGAATTCTTACTTTGATAAGGCCAATGGTGGATTTATGGATGAGAACTTAATGCCTGATTTGATGGAATTATCTAAAGAAGGGATTCATTTTAGTGAGTCGAAAACATTTGGCGGACCATATCAAACGTATGGCTCTAGTTGGTCGGTAGCCTCCATGGTCAATATGAGTAGTGGCTTGCCGCTAAAGATTCCGATGGAGGGCAATAGCTACGGTAAAACGGGCCAATTCTTACCAGGTGCGACACTTATCGGGGATATTTTGGAAAAACAAGGCTATGAACAAACGATTATGTTCGGTGCAGATGCAGACTTTGGTGGGTTAACGAGCTTCTTTACGACACATGGTCACTACAATATTTTCGATGTGAAATATGCGCGTAAAGCTGGCTTGATTCCAAAAGACTATAATGTTTGGTGGGGCTTTGAGGATAATAAGCTATATGATTTTGCCAAAGCTGAAATGACGCGTCTAGCAAATACGGGCAAACCATTTAACTTTACCATGGAAAATGCCGATACTCACTTCCCTGATGGCTTTGTCGAACCAGATACACCAAAGATTTATCCTAGTCAATATGCCAATGTCATTCACTATTCTCAAAAACAAGTTGTGGATTTAGTTCGTTGGATTCAGCAGCAACCATTCTATAAAGATTCCGTGATTATTCTAACTGGTGATCACCCAAGCATGGATAAGAAATTCTTTGCTAACTTTGATCCGAACTATCACCGCACGACCTTTAACTTGATTTTAAATGCAGACTTTGACCAAAAGAATATCAAAGCCTTCAATCGCAAATACGCCCCATATGACTACTTCCCTACCATTTTGGCAAGTATGGGTGTGAAAATTCAAGGCAATCGTTTAGGACTTGGTAGTAACTTGGCTTCTGATACGCCAACCTTGATTGAAAAATACGGCTTAGATAAAGTCAATACTGAATTATCGAAAAATAGTAACTACTATAATGATGCTTTTGTCGATGAAAAAAATGCAAAATAAATACAAAAACGCGCTTGATGGAATTTCAGCGCGTTTTTTATATAGAAAGCTACCAGTGAGATGGAGATAGGGAAGACATGAGCACAACTGGTAGACTTACTAACTGATTTTAAGCACGATAGCTAGGAATCGTCTGCTCATAGGCGGTGATTTCATCAGCAGATTGGAGCGTAATCCCTATTTCATCTAAACCATTAAGCAATTTATACTTCCATGTTTCATCGATATCAAAATGATACGTATCCTCACCCACACTTACAGTTTGAGCTTCTAAATCAATCGTTAGCTGATGATCGCTAGGTAAATGGGCGATTTTTTCACGCGCGTTTTGGTCTAATACGATGGGTAATAAACCATTTTTTGTCGCATTCATATAGAAGATATCACTAAAACTGCCGGCAATCACCGCTTTAAAGCCATAATCCATCAAAGCCCAAGCAGCATGCTCACGAGAAGAACCCGAGCCAAAATTATCGCCAGCAACTAGGATGGTAGCCTGCTGATAGTCCGGATGATTCAAGATAAAATCAGGATTTAAACTGCGGTCTGCTAGATAGCGCCAATCATCAAATAAAAACTCCCCAAAGCCTGATTTTTCCACACGTTTGAGATAAGTTTTAGGTATCAACTGGTCCGTATCAATATTATCATTCATCAATGGGACGCTTTGCCCGGTGTGTATCGTAAATTTTTCCATTAGTTTTCACCTACTTCTTTTCTTATATCTACAAAATGTCCATGAATAGCTGCCGCGGCGGCCATGGCTGGAGAGCAAAGATGGGTGCGTGAATTCTTTCCTTGACGGCCAACAAAGTTACGGTTAGACGTTGAGGCACAATGGACGTATTCAGGTACGCGGTCAGGATTCATCCCTAGACACATCGAGCAGCCTGGTTCGCGCCACTCAAAACCGGCTTCTTTAAAGATTTGATCTAAGCCCATCTTCTCCGCTGCTTTTTTCACCGGTCTAGAGCCTGGTACGACAATGGCGGTGACTTTAGGATGGACTTTTTTGCCACGAATGAATTGGGCCGCTTCTTGTAAATCAGATAGACGGCCATTGGTACACGAACCGATAAAGACATACTCAATCGGAATCTCACTTGGCATTTGTCCAGGATGAAGGTCCATGTATTCATAAGCTAGCGTGTCGTTATGGTCCTTGATTGCTGGAAAGGCCTCATCAAATGCCACGCCCATTTCTGGATTCGTCCCCCAGGTAACATATGGGGCTAGAGTCGATACATCTAGCGTCAAAATGCGGTCATAGCAAGATTCATCATCCGTATACAGCGTTTGCCAATGTGCTACGGCTGCTTCAAAGTCTTTAGGCGCATATTCACGACCTTTAATATATTCAAAAGTCTTTTCATCCGGGCGAATCATGCCAATTTTTGCGCCTCCTTCAATCGACATATTACAAATCGTCATGCGCTCTTCCATGGACAAGCCCTCAATCGTTTCTCCATAAAATTCCGCTGCATAACCGACTCCAAAATCAACCCCATATTTACGAATCAACGCAAGAATAATATCTTTGGCATAGACGCCTTTAGGTAATTGACCGCTGACTTTGATGCCTAGAGTTTTAGGTTGCTTTTGCCAAATGGTTTGGGTAGCTAGGACGTGCTCCACTTCAGATGTACCAATCCCAAAAGCAATCGCCCCAAATGCACCATGCGTGGCGGTATGCGAATCTCCACAAACAATCACTTTACCTGGCTGGGTCAATCCTACTTCAGGTCCCACCATGTGCACGATACCTTGACGTTCAGAGCCATTATCACATAGCGTAATGCCAAACTCCTCGCAATTTTTTCTTAACGTATCAATCTGCTTTTTCGAAATTAAATCGGTAATATTATAGATATCTTTAGTCGGTGTGTTGTGATCCATTGTCGCAAAGGTCTTATCTGGACACCTCACGGGACGATTGGCTTGTCTTAGGCCTTCAAACGCTTGTGGCGAGGTAACTTCATGTATCATCTGCAAATCCACATAAATTAACTGTGCTTGTCCTTTTTCTCCTTTAATCACATGTTCTTGCCATACTTTTTCAAATAGTGTCTGCATCGCTTTCACCTCTATTATTTTTCTAGTTCTGTTATGACGGCTTGGGTAAATTCACTCGTAGTTGCTGTCCCATTTAAATCAGGTGTCAAAATCCCTCTGTCCATTACCTCAAAGCAAGCAGCCTCGATTTTCGCTGCAAGGGCTTCTTCTTTAAAGGATTGGCGCAACATCATCACGACTGATAAAATCATCGAAACAGGATTCGCGATATTCTTCCCTGCGATATCAGGTGCTGAGCCGTGAATTGGTTCATAAAGTGACGGACCATTAATACTATGACTGGCACTTGGTAATACCCCTAAAGTTCCTGGTAAGACCGAAGCTTCATCACTTAAGATATCGCCAAATAAATTTTCTGTGACGATAACATCTAGGGTATTTGGCTGTTGGACTAATTTCATCGCCGCTGAATCCACATATTGATGCGTTAAGGTGCAATCTGGATAATCTTTGGCGACTTCATTAGCAATCTTGCGCCATAATTTACTCGTGGCTAAGACATTGGCTTTATCCACCGACATCACGCGTTTATTGCGAGTTTGGGCAATTTGAAAGGCTTGATGTAAGATACGCGCAATTTCTTCTTTGCGGTAACGATTCGTATCATAAGCCTCATCTTCCCCCAGATGACGCGGTTCACCAAAATAGATGCCGCTGGTTAATTCCCTCACGACGACCAAATCCGTTCCTGCGACAATTTCTGGTTTTAAGGGCGAATACTTCACAAGGGCGGGTGGGACTTGAACTGGGCGAATATTCGCAAATAAATGCAATGCTTTTCGTAAGGCTAATAGTCCCGCTTCTGGTGTTTTTTCGGCATGCTCCCATTTTGGTCCACCGATTGCGCCCATTAATATCGCATCAGCACTTTGGCAGGCTTGTAACGTTTCTGCTGGCAAAGGTTCTCCCGTCTTGTCAATGGCCGCACCACCAAAGACATGTGCTTCGAAGGTATATTCTTTGGTAATTGTTGGACTAGCTGCTTCAAAGACTTTTAGCGCACTGTCCATAATTTCTGGTCCGATGCCATCACCGGCTAAAATCACTATTTTTTTCATTGCTTATCCTCTTTCCTTCATACTTGAACTTGCATGGACATAGGCCTTGGCTGAAGCTTTCAACACATCAAAGTCCACGCCGATTCCATTAATTTGTGTGGCTGTCTGTGGATTCGTGAGTGTGACACGTACCTCCGCTTGGGCATCTTCCCCACTAGTTAAGGCTTGAATTTCGTAATTGGTTAGGATTGGTTTTTGTTCAAAGACGTCATCAATCGCATTGTAAATGGCTTGAATACTGCCATCACCAATCGCTGAAGATGTCTTAATTTCTTGCTCTGGCATCGTAATCGATACAACGGCTGCTTGATAACCATTGGAGACATATTGTAGTTGAATGGCTGATAATTGATACAAATCAGCCTCGCGCGTTTGTTTATCCGCAATCAACGCTTGAATATCTTGATCGGTTACTTGTTTTTTCTTATCTGCTAATACTTTGAATTTCTTAAATAGTAGATTGCGCTCTGCTTCATCAAAGTGATAGCCTAATTCTTCTAGCTTATTGGCAAAGGCATGACGCCCAGATAATTTACCCAGTGGCAAGGCATTAGTTTTCACTCCAACCAATTGTGGGGTAATGATTTCATAGGTTTCTGGATTTTTCAACACACCGTCTTGATGGATACCCGACTCGTGACTAAAAGCATTTCCACCAATAACTGCTTTATTTTTCGGCACCTTGATTCCTGATAGTCGGGCAATCAAATCACTGGTACACTTGGTTTCACTTAGATCAATTTTGCTGGTTGCTTGATAATAATTTTGGCGAATATGCAAAGCCACTGCGACTTCTTCTAGTGCAGTATTTCCAGCGCGTTCACCAATGCCATTGACCGTTCCTTCTACACGATTGGCCCCATTTTCGATAGCTGCCAATGCATTTGCCGTGGCCATCCCTAAATCATCATGACAATGAGAAGAAAAAGTAATTTCCGTCTTGCTTTGAATGTTTTCAATCAGAAATTTAAAAATCGCACCATATTCTGTTGGGTTGGTATATCCTACCGTATCAGGAATATTGATAATGGTCGCACCCGCATCAATGGCAGTCTGGACAGCTTTTAGTAGGAAGTCCTTTTCTGTTCTGGTCGCATCTTCTGGTGAAAATTGGACTTTTTCAAACTTACTTTTCGCATAAGTCACATGTTCTTTGATGGATGCCAAGACTTCATTTGGTGTCATTTTTAATTTGTATTCCATATGCACAGGACTGGTTGCTAAAAAGACATGAATTTGTGGATATTTGGCCTCTTTTAAAGCTTCATATGCTGCATCAATATCTTTTTTCTGACAACGCGCTAAACCTGCCACTGTCATCTTTTGACAAGCCTTCGCAATCGCACTCACTGCTTCAAAATCTCCCGGTGAAGCAATCGGAAAACCCGCTTCAATCGTATCTATTCCCCATTTTTCTAATTGTAGGGCGATTTGTACCTTTTCTTTAGTATTAAAATTGACGCCTGGGGTTTGATCCCCATCTCTTAATGTCGTATCAAAAAACTGAATTTTACGCATAGAACCTGCCACTCCTTTTTCTTTTTTTCACTTGCTGGACATGTCGATTTACAACCTTATTTGACGGTGCAAATCGACTAGCTACTTCGGCGTAAGACATTCTCGTCTGCGAAAGTCTTAACTTTGGGGACTTTCCCGACGTGCTGGACAAACTTATCCGCTCGTAGCTGACCAAGTCGATTTACAACCTTATATAATCCGTGTTCGAAGGGTAGCTACATCGCATCTAAGCCGGCCTGTCTAGGAAAATCTTTAAACAAAATAGATTTTCCTGCCATTCCGGACAAACTTAGCTGCTTGTAGCTGTTCAACCCTTCTCACAACTCTAATTAAAAAGGCATTGCATGTTGTTTTGATGCAATGCCAATAGAACTCTTTTATTTCAACTGTTGGGTTGGGTAAAAAGAGTTCTCTATTTTAATAATAATAAACCGAAATGCATAACCTTTTTATTTTTCATTTGACTCACCTAATTAAATTAATATTTTATTAGAATTTACCTAATTTAAAATTAAAAGTCAATAGTTTTTGCTAAATTTTCTGAATATTTTTTCATAATGCTTGGAATTTTTCAAAAAACTCACCCCAAACAGATGGAAGTGAGTTTTGGATAGACTAATGGTTACAAAAAAGGAGCAGCCAATCTGACTACCCCTTATTCAGGCTTATTTTGCTTTTTTAGTATTGTAGATACGAATAATAATTGCCGCACCGATTAGCACGACACCGATAATGACCAATGAGCCCATAATCTTCGTACCGGCAGATGGTAAATCTTTTTTCAATTTCTTAGGTAATTTACCTTTATTATTATCTTGATTAGCTGTTGGATTGCCCTTACCTTTATCTTTATCTTTTTCACCAACATCTGGATTTTGTTTCGTAAAGGTTAATTGCACCATTACCGGATCATGGTCAGAAGCGCGACCATCCTCTTGCATAAACATCGCATTGATATGAATCATGTCGAACACAGCATTTTTCGCTAAGTCTTTAGATACTAAGATATGATCAAGTGTTTCGCTATTTCCTAGATAGAAGTATGAATAGCGGTCTTCAGCTGGATGCGTCTTGACTAAGTTCACTAATTGTTTGCCTTCAAGAATCGCTAAAGTGTTACTGAATTCAAAATCATTGAAGTCACCTGTCATTACGACTTTCAAGCTTGGATCACTCTTCACCGCTTTATCAACATACGTAGCAATGGTTTGTGCTAGTTGATCACGTTTCATCGCAGAGGCAAAACTTGCTGGTTGATGGCTACCGTATAATGGTTGGTCACCACGTTTAGAATTCAAATGGTTACCAATCAATAATAATTTTTGACCCTTAAATGTAAAGTAACCCGCTAAAGATTTACGTGTATCTTTAAAGAGTTCGTCCCCTTTACCGATAGCTTCGGACGCGTTGTAATCTACACGTTTTGGATTGTATAAGAAGCCGACACGGATATTAGCCCCTGGTGCACCACCATCTTGATTATTTTCTGGCGCCACATCGATATATTGATAGCTTGGCCCGCCTGCTTTTTCAATCGCTTCAATCAAACGTTTGGCACTTTGAGTCGCATCCGTCTTGCCATCATCAATTGGACCATTATTATCTTGCATTTCTAACAAGGTAATAATATCTGGTGCATTTAAATCATTCACAAACGATTGGGCAATGCGTTGAACTTTTTCATCACTTGTGGACGCTTTATTTGCTGAGAAGTTTTCAATATTATAAGAAGCAATGGTTAATTTATCCTTGCTTGCTTTGATTGTTGTTTTTTCACGGGCAAGTTTACCGTCTTTAATTTTGACACTATTTTTTGGTAAGTACACTTTATACATACCATAAGAATAAGTTACCGGACCAGCTACTTTTCCTTCAATAGTGTCTTTGGCTTTTGCACGTAATTTACGATCACCTGTTGATAACGCAATGATTTGTGGATTATAGTCTTCATCTAAGAGTAAACCACCAGAATGATTTAAAATATCCGTACTTTCGCCAGGTAAGACAAATAGTTCGCCATTCTTTTGTGGGCCTAAGATTTTCGCATTATTTACTGCAACAAGCATCCCTTCTAATGATTCCCAGAAGTCTAAAGCATCATCATTTGGATCAAAGTTTACAAAGCCATCATTTTCAATATGTTGACTTGGCACTTTACGATCGACACCTAATACGACTGGCGCAGGCACTTGGGCAGTAGCGACTTTCGTTACTTGAGTCGCTTGTAATTGGGTAATGGTTAAATCAGTTTGTTCTTTTTCCGCATAGCCAGCACCAAAGACTTCAGCGACCGTTCCTTTTAATTCTAATTGATCGCCGACTTTCACATTATGGTTCTTGAAGTAGACACTCATCCCATCTGAAGTTGTGATATCACCATCTGGATGTAAATCTTGCACATAGAAGCGGCTTGAATTTTCAACTGCAGTAACAACCACATCTTTCACTGTCACGTTTTGATGCGTAAAAGCACCAAGATGATCATGTCCTTGGATTTCGCCAACTTTAGCCACGCGTTCTTGATATAAAAGCTTACGGCCTAAAGCAGGAACCGCCATTTTACCCTTTGCGGAAGATTTTTGAATATAATTGACAAAAGTTTCCGTATCTGGATCAATAGCCCCTAATAATTTCGTGTTAGTAAAGCCTTTGAAGCCATCGCCCCCACCAAATAAGAAGTCGTTGATGACTACTTTATATCTTCCTTCAGGGGTAATTGGATTGCCGTCTTCTTTCGTCATGCTTTCCACAACATATTTTTGATTGGCATCCCCTGTTGGATTTTCCGTAAAGGTGTAGCTTAATCCCGAAATTTGTAAGAAGTATTTTTCATCATCATATTGTTGTTCTAGCACTTCTTTGATTTGTGCACCGGTCATTTCGACTACTTGTAAAATATTGCCAAATGGTTGAACCGCTTGAGCAGCACCCCAAGTAACCATGCCATCTTTGCCTAATAATAAATCAGCACGAATTCCCCCATTATTCGTCATCGCAAAATCAACATCATAGCCTGCTTCTTTCGCCATCGCACGTTGACCATCTGTAATCAAGTTTCCTAGTGGGGATTCTCTTTGGACATTGTCATTGACTTCACGAGTGACCATGGTATCTGCATCGACTGCCCCAATGACTTTATTTTGTTCATCAGCAATTCGATTATCGGCATCTGCAACAATCGCAGCAACTTTTTCATCTGGGGTAAGATTTTCTTTCGTGACAGGTACGACTTGGCCATCTGGTACTTTCACGAAATCTTGAGTCGCAACATCAATTTCACCCGTGATTTCTGCGACGCCTTTACCTTGAGAAGTAGACTGCATCACGCGCGTCTTACCATTTACCCCGTTTGTATACACGTGATTATGTCCAGCAAACACGGCATCGACGGTATGATTTGGCTCAATTGTTGCTAATTTAGCTAACATATCAGCCACTGCACCGGTCGTAGTCTCGCCACTTTGCACACTTGGTACATGGGCTAAGACGACAATCGCATTCACTTTTTGATTTTCACGTAATTCTTTTTCGTATTTCGCAATCGTTTGAGCTTCATCTAAGAATTGATAATCTTGCCAATTTTTTCTCAAAACTAAATCAGGTATTTCTGTCGTGACAACACCGATAAAACCAACTTTAACAGAATTGCCATTTGCATCTGTTAGTGTTTTGACCGTATATGGATGCCAGCCAAATGGAATCTTGCCGTCAGATTTATTCACCAAGTTAGCAATGACTAAATCCATTTTAGAAGCTTCACGTGGATAAGATTTGACAATATCTAAAAAGTTACTGTCGGCGCTCGGAGCTTGACCTAATAAAATACGATTAAATTCTGCTAAACCTTCATCGAACTCATGGTTACCAATTGTACCTACTGTGAAGTTCATTGCATTGAATGCTTTAATCGTTGGTTCATCTTGGAGTAGACCTGAGTTAGCTGGACTAGCCCCAACCATATCCCCAGCAGAGACACGTAAGGTTTGCCCAGTTGGATGATTGGCTACAAAGTTTGCTTGCATTTGGTTTAGCTTACTTGAAAGTAAAGCTGCACCACCAGCACCTGAGATTTTGCCACCTGGATAGTAATAACTTCCGGTTGTACTTAATGCACCATGAAAGTCATTTACCCCCAACACTTGGACAGGTACCGTCGTTTGTTCTGCTAAGATTTTTGGCGCAAAGCAACCAAAGGAAAGCACCGCCCCAGCCACTAATAAATGTTTTGTCAACTTCTTCATTTTCAAAATTTCGCACCTTCTTCATTTGTAATTTGCCACATTATCAAAAATTATCCTCCCTTCCTCGATAATGTGTTGTAATACAGTGACAAGTATTATTATACTATAGTCATCAATCAGATTTCAATCGTTTTCAGTAACATTTTTCTCTCATATCATTCGAAAAACAGCTCATTTTATTTGAGAAAGAAAGTACAAATTTGGTGAAATATCATGTTTTCACTTTCTTCCAACAACGAACTAAGTAATAAATCACGAACATTTAAAATAGCAATTTTTCTATTATTTTTGTAAAGACACTGTTTTCTTCTTTCCTTTATTTTTTTATGAGTTTTACTTGCTTTTTCGCTCAATTTTGTATAGGATAAGAAATAGATTTGGACTAGTAGCAAATAGATGTTTATAGAGAGCTAAAGCATGGCTGGAACTTTGGCAACCCCTGTATTTGCGAACCTACCAATGATGATTGATTGCAAACAGTCAGGACTCGTCTTCCTTATCGACGCTA
Organism: Enterococcus cecorum; assembly: GCF_052119425.1. Lineage (GTDB taxonomy): Bacteria > Bacillota > Bacilli > Lactobacillales > Enterococcaceae > Enterococcus_E > Enterococcus_E cecorum_C. The sequence continues at coordinate 5,356 of NZ_JBQKFH010000001.1, read as the reverse complement.
AAGCTGGGTTAGACATTTTCTAACCAATAAAGGTGGTACCGCGAATTCAAGCATTCGTCCTTTTTATGAGGGCGGATGCTTTTTTTATTACCTGTGTACGTTTGATAAAAGATGAGCTGACAAGAGATAAATCTTTTAGGAGGAAATTATGGCAAACAACCAAACCAACGACTTTACAGAATGGTACTTACAGACAGTACAACAAGCGGAATTAATGAGCTATTCACCCGTACGTGGCTCAATTATTTTCCGTCCAGATGGCTTTGAACTTTGGGAACACATCCAAGAAGAGTTCAACAAATTTTTACGCAAAGAAGGCATCCGTAATGCATACTTCCCAATGTTGATTCCGCAAAGCTTTTTCATGAAAGAAGCCGATCATATTGAAGGATTTGCCCCTGAATTACCATGGGTGACCGAAGTAGGAAATGAAAAATTAGAAGAACCTTTAGCATTGCGTCCAACTTCAGAAACAATGATTGGTTCCGCTTTTTCTGATTGGATTAATTCATACCGTGACCTACCTTATGAAATCAATCAATGGGCCAATGTCTTCCGCTGGGAGAAAAAGACCCTTCCTTTCTTGCGTACTTCTGAATTTTTATGGCAAGAAGGACATACAGCGCACGTGGATGAAGAAGATGCGCGCCGCCGTACGATGCGTGTATTAGATGAATATGCACGTTTATGTGAAGAATTTTTAGCGATTCCAGTCTACAAAGGTCAAAAAACACCTTCCGAACGTTTTGCTGGGGCAGTGGATACTTATTCCATCGAAGCAATGATGAAAGACGGAAAAGCAGTTCAAGCCGGTACTTCTCACTACATGGGAACCAAATTTGCCCAAGCGTTTGACATCACTTACTTAAATCAAGAAAACCAACACACGCTTGCACATACGACTTCATGGGGCGTTTCGACTCGTTTACTTGGTTCATTGATTATGACACACGGGGATGAAAATGGCTTAGTCTTCCCACCAACTGTGGCGCCTACTCAAGTGGTACTTATCCCAGTTGGCCCATGGAAGAAAAATCCAGCAATCATGGAAAAATTAGATGAAATCTTCGCAACCTTAAAACAAAAAGGCATTCGTGTTCGCCTAGATGATTCTAATAATTCTCCTGGCTATAAATTTAATGAATGGGAACTTAAAGGTGCTTGTATCCGTGTGGAATGTGGCCCACGCGACTTAGAAAATGGGCATGTCATGGTCAAAATGCGCGACCTTGATGGCAAAGAAACCGTGAAATTTGAAGACTTGGAAAGCTACATTGATGAACAATTACAAGCGATGACTCCACGTCTATTACAAGCGGCTAAAGAACGCAACAAAGCAAACGAACACTATGACATCAATACACTAGATGAATTAAAAGCACATATCGAAAAATCTAAAGCAGAAGGCAAAGTTCCTGGTTTTGTATTAATCGGTTGGGATGGCACCGAAGAAACAGAAGCGAAAATTAAAGAAGAAACTGGCTTTACGACGCGTAACATTCCATTTGAAGTGCCTATGCAAAAAGAATTTGATATCGTCAGCGGAAAACCTGCCAAACACACCCTTTGGATTGCCCGCGCTTATTAATTCCTTAGATGAATTCGCTCATATTTTTGGGCGAATTTATTTTATTTTGTGTGAAAATTTGCTAAAATATGGCCAGTTATATGACTTGAGGAGTGATTTTTTTGCGTACACCAGATACGTATACGAACCAAGAATTTTATCATAAGATGTATGAAGATAGCGACATTAGTAAAGAAGATTTAGTGATTTTAACTTGCGCCATTTTCATCGCATCGATTGGCTTAAATATGAATTCGCAAGCGACAATTATCGGGGCAATGTTGATTTCGCCTTTAATGTCCCCTATTTTGGCGATTGGGACGGCTTTAGCGATTTATGATCAAGAACTATTAAAACGTGCCGCCAAAACGCTCGGAATTGAAGTATTGCTCAGCGTCGTAGTTGCTAGCATTTATTTTTATTTTTCACCGATTAGTTATGCCAGTCAGGAAATCATTAACCGAACAGCACCGACACTTTGGGATGCGTTGATTGCGCTCTTTGGGGGTACGGCCGGCATTATCGGAGCCAGAAAGAAAACTATCAATAATATCGTACCCGGGGTTGCCATCGCCACTGCTTTAATGCCGCCAATTTGTACGGTAGGCTATGGGATTGCCAGCAAAAATCTCAGCTATGCCACGGGTGCGGGTTATCTCTTTATTATCAATGCGTTCTTCATCATTTTAACGACTTATGCTGGAGTCAAAGCACTGCGGATGCCAAGTCGTCAAAAAGTAGAAGCCGAGCCAAGATTAACCAAGCATAAACGAATTTTTTATATCGGGTTAACTGCCTTGATTTTACTTCCAAGCGTGATTTCCGCAAAATCTTTGGTCCAAAAATCGATTTTAGATGCTAGTGTGAAAAATTTTGCCACGGAAGAATTAACCCATGCGACCATTATCAAACAAAGCATCGATGAAAAAGATAAGATTTTACGCTTTACGATAGCGGGTAATGACTACACCGATGCCCATATCGATCAACTACAAAATGATTTAAAACACTATGGCTTGAGTGGGTATGAACTCAAAATCACGCAAATCGCCGAGCTTTCTCAATTATCGGGTAAACAGTTTGAGGACTATATTTCTAGCATTATCGAAAGTCACCAAAATGCCAATACCCAAGCAGAAAATAGTGAAAATACCACCGACTACGCCAAAATCAACGCTACCATTCAGAAAATGGATGAAACAGTCATTACCGATGTGGCTAGTGCGACAGGATACTTAAATGATGAGGAAATCGAATTGGTCGTGATTCAAACGAAAAATGACTTAACGAAAGACTATCAAGAAAAATTAACCAAACAAATCCAAAAGAAATATCCACAAATCGCCAAAGTCTATTACGTCACCGAAAAAACAGAATAACCAATCGTGGCAAAACAGCTTGACATTCCTATCTTGCCAAGCTGTTTTGCGACCTCATTCAAAAAGGACTGATTGCGCCTATTGCAGTCAGTCCTTTTGATTTTGATTATTAATAGCTCCTCTAAAGAAGTAAAAGGTCCATGCAAATTTTGCATCAATTCAACCGAAAGCTTCAATCGTGTCAGCTAAGTTCGTAGATTTTATTGGAACTTTTTGCCAAATTCTTCCATAATCTTCAGCACTTCTTCTTTATCGGCTTCTTTTAACATAGGCACGATTTTGTCTTGAAAAGTTAAAAGATAAGCCACATCAAAGGTACCTTCCGATTGTTTGGCAAAGCTTTCTGCCAATAATTCTTTCACATCTTCTACCTTGTCAGTTTGGACACGGTCTAAAATAAAATGATAAAACTTTTCTTGAAATGCGTTCATAAGACACCTCATTTTAGTAAATTAAGTTTAAGAATTCTTCTGGTTCGATATTACCAAAGTATTTCTTCAAATCGATTTTGCTGATGGCTTCTTGTAAGGCGGATTTTTCATATTTCACACCTACTAAAGCTTCTTCCACGTCTTTGATTTCCCCTAAACCGAAGAAATCTCCATAAATTTTGACCTCGGTAATTTTACCTTCTGCGACATTTAAGCGCACATCGATTGAGCCAATATTGAATCGTTGGCTACGTTGTAAATCAAAGGCTGGGGATTGGCCATAGTTCCAGTCCCAGTTACGGTAATATTTATCAGAAATTTGATTAATCTTTTCCCAGTCAGCATCAGTTAATTCATAGGTTTTCACTTGATCGACACTATCGACACCAAAGATTTTTAATAAAATATCTTGGCGGAATTCTTTGGTGGTCATGTTTTGTTTATCTTCAGGTAAGAACGGTTTGATATTGGTTACGCGTGAACGAATGGACTTAATGCCTTTAGATTCAATCTTTTCTTTCTTCACTTTCAAAGCATTCACGACTTCGTTAATATCGCTGTCGAACATGATTGTACCATGCGCAAACATTCGGCCATTCGTCGCATACATCGCATTACCAGAGAATTTTTGATCATTGATAACCAAATCATTGCGGCCTTTTAGATGCGCACCTTTTACGCCTAATTCTTGTAATGCTTCCACGATTGGTTTCGTTAATTTTTCGAAATCGCGGAAAGACTCACCATCATCTTTCATAATAAAACTGAAATTCAAGTTCCCGAAATCATGATATACCGCACCACCACCACTAAAGCGACGAACCACATGAATGCCGTGTTCATCCACATATTCTTTATTGATTTCTTCAATGGTATTTTGGTTACGGCCAATGATAATCGACGGCTCATTGATATAGAAAAGTAGAATCGGCTCATCTACTTGCATCTCTTGTAGTAAAAAAGTTTCAATTGCTAAGTTAATTCTTGGATCTGTGATTTCATTAGGTACAAAAATCATGCCTAATCCCTCCTAAATTTGGTAAGTATCACCTATTTTGGCAACCGATACTTGGATATTTTCTCCTGCTTGTTTTTGCGCTTGAGCCTTGAGTAAATCATAGTCGCCTTCTTCTGGTAAATGAGATAAGATTAAACGTTTCGCACCAGCCGCCTTCGCAATCTTACCTGCCTCACCTGCTGTAAAATGCGCATGGTGATTTTCATGTCCATCAAAGAGATAGGTATCCGCTAAAAATAGGTCGGCATCCTTGACAAATTCGTTAAAACTTTCCATATAACCAGAATCTGCGGTAAAGACAAATACCTTGCCACTACGCTTTTCGACAATTCTCATCGCATAACACTCCACAGGATGTATCGTCTTTTTAAATGTAACAGAAAACGGTCCCAAATTCAAATGATTCGCCTCCAAGTAATTATGCCCTTGACTCACTTGTGGCATGGTTAAATCATTAAAATGAAACGCATCATTGCCATGACCATAGATGGGTAAGACTCTGTTTTTATCACGCTTGTTAGATAACTGCCACATATATTGCAACACGCCTAAATCAGCAATATGATCATGATGATAATGACTGATAATCACCGCATCTAAATCAAGCGGACTCATCACCTTTTCTAATTGACTTAATGTTTGGCTGCCGGCATCGATTAATAGATGAAAGCCGTCTGATTCCAAAAGATAGCTTGTAGTTCCGCGCCCTTTAGATGGATAGGCCCCCATGCAACCTAAAATCGTTAATTTCATCGTCATTCCTCCTCAGATTTTCCTTAAGATGATTATAGCATGTTTCTAAAAAATTCTTCAAAGATATAGAAGAAGCAAGCGAAACTATATCAAAAAAAAAGGGTCTAAGATATTTAGTGTTGTTACTCAAACGGAGGATAACACTAAATATCTTTTTTTATACTCATAATAATAGAAAAAGACATCTGTTTCCTCTATAATTAAGTCG